>SCSE01000082.1 GCA_004298015.1 Rhodanobacter sp. | reverse complement strand
GTGACACCTGCCCAGGTGGCGGAATTGGTAGACGCACTAGCTTCAGGTGCTAGCGGGGGCAACTCCGTGGAGGTTCGAGTCCTCTTCTGGGCACCAATTGTAAACGAAGGCCGCCTTTCATGGCGGCTTTCGTCTTTTCGGAGCCTGAGAACGACCACCTGCGGCTGACCCGCGCATTTTCCGGCCATGGACCGCGGCAGTACGCGAGCATCAGTGCGGCGATATCGAGGCAGCCGGCGGCCCTTTCAACTCGATCATATTCCCCTGCGGGTCGAATAGATAAATCGACGGGCCCTCGCCCTGTGCACCGTAGCGCGAGCCCAGCTCTCCGATACGCACGCCATGAGCCTGCAGGTGGGCAAGGATCGCCGGCTCATCGTAAACTGCCACCCGCAGGCACAGGTGATCCATGTTGTGGCCTTCGCGGCTCGGCTCGCCGCCCTTTTTTTGGCCCAACTTGCCGTCGATGCTGACCAGATCGATCAACGAACTGCCCGCACGCAGTTGCAGCAACCCGATGCCGACCTGCCGACGCTCGAGGTGACACCCGAGCACCTCGCAGTAAAACTGCCGCATCGATTCGATCTCGATGCAACGCAAAACCACGTGGTCGATGCCTTCGAGCTGAATCATGGCTCACCGCAAGAAGCTGAAAGGGTTTCAAGGATAGCCCGGCAGCACCCTGGTTGCGCCTTCAGGCCTCCTCCAGCATGCGCATGTCGAGCGTCAGGCAGCGGCGTTCGAACTCCAGTGGCGGCATCGGTTTGGACAACAGAAACCCTTGAATCTGATCACATCCCAGGGTGCGTAGTTGCTCCGCTTGCGCTACTGTCTCGACACCTTCGGCAACAACCTCCATGTTCAAGGTATGGGCCAAGGCGATGATAGCCGTGATGATCGCCCTGGCCTCGGGTCCACCCTGGTCCAATGCCTGGATGAAAAAGCGGTCGATCTTCAGCTGGCGAGCCTGGAATTTCTGCAAGTAGGCCAGGCTGGAGTAACCGGTGCCAAAGTCGTCGATGGCAAAATCAAAGCCCCGTTCACGGAATTCGCGCAACAAGGCCGTGGTGCGCTCGGCGTCCTGCATGGCCAGACTTTCAGTCATCTCGAACATGATCTGAGCTGGCACCAGGCCAGCATCGCTGACGATGCGACAGGCCATCTCCAGCATGTCCGGCTGGTTCAGCTGCAGCGGGGAAAGGTTGATGGCGACCCGAATCACCGGCAGACCACGATCACGCCATTCGCAAAGTTGACGACAGGTCTCGCGAATCACCCATTCACCGAGCTTGACGATCTGACCGCTACGTTCGGCCACCGCGATAAATTCGTCCGGCGAAACCACACCGAGCTCCGGATGGTGCCAGCGTGCCAATGCCTCGGCGCCAACGACAACACCACTCGGCCCATCGTGCTTGGGCTGGAAATGCAATGACAGCGAACCGTCTTCGATGGCAGTCCGCAGCCCGTGCTGGACTGCGAGTATCCGCGTTGCCCGCTGCTTCATGGAGACGTCGTACACACGGTAGCCGTTGCGACCGCCTTCCTTGGTGCCATACATCGCCACGTCGGCATGCGCTATCAGATCCTCGACGTTGTCACCGTCCTGGGGATAGAAAGCCAAGCCGACGCTGGGCGTCACACGCACGGCCGTACCGTTGACGAAAAAGTCCTGCTGCATCGCACTGATCAGCCGCTGGACAATGACCAGGGCCGATTCGGGGCTGCGCATGCGGTCAAGTACCGCCACAAATTCGTCCCCGCCGAAACGGGCAAGACTGCCGCTGCGCAAATGTATCTCCAGACGTTGCGCCACCGCCCGCAACAGATCGTCGCCAAACGCGTGACCCAGCGTGTCGTTGATGGTCTTGAAACCATCCAGATCGAGATAAATCACGGCAAGATGACCTGCTCCGGCATTCGCATCAATCAACGCATGATCGATTTGCCGGACCAGCATCGAACGATTCGGCAGCCCGGTCAGCGGGTCGTGCATGGCCAGGTGCTCGATACGATCATGAAGCCGGTCGACCGAGCCTGACAGGCGTTGTGCCCGCAAGAACAAGCGTGTCCCATGATGCGACAGCGCCACTACCGAGAGCATCAGAAACAGGCTCAGGAAGCCGACGGTGCCGCCCAGCCACAACAGCTCGGACGAGGCGCCGGCAGCGGGTGCCAGATGCAGCGGCATGATCGCCGCCCCCAGGGCGACATGCATCAGCGGACTGATTACCACCGCCATGCCGATAGCCGTCAGCAGACGGCGCAAAAACCATCGTTCGCGACGGGGGTGACGCATACTGCGCAGTATGCGTACGGCGGCGATCAACGCCAGTACACCACAGGCAACGGTCACCCCGACGCGCAGGAAAAGTTCCGTGAAGCCAGGGTAGATACCGATAGACGCCAGGTTCAGATAGTGCATCGCCACTGCTGCGACACCCACTGAAAAGGCGCCGAATGTCACGTCGGTCGGTGTCATCGAAGGCGCTGAACCCAAGCGCAGCAAACCGTAACTCGTCACCATGGCGGCAAGCCCCGCAGCCACGCCCCATCCTGGGTAAAATGCCACAACCGGGCTTGGCATCCAGGCCAGCATGGCCACGAAATGCATGCCCAGCAATCCCAGGCCCATGGTTGGCGTGCCCACCACGAGCCAGAGTAGGCGATACCCAGACTCGCGCGACGCAGCTATCCGTACACTGGTATCCAGCGCCTGGTAAGCCAGCGTGCTTGCCACAACGAGTGCAAGCAGGGCGAGGCTGTAATGATAGGTGTCGATCATGAGTCGCCGGCGAAATCTTCCCGGACGGGGAACACCAGGCTAACGGCAGAAGTTGGGTGATCTTTAGCCACAGGCATCTGCCCGACCTGCACGTAGCGGTACACATCGCCGTGTTTACGGTGGCGCGCTTGCCGTGATACGGCGCCAGACAGCGATCCTGCGGCGACCTCTGTATAATCGCCCCGGTAAACGCATGGTGGGAGAAGCGGGCGACCCGGGTCGGGTGGCCTCGCTGCCGAAGACGCAACGCCCGTAATCGCTCAGGCCCCATACCATCACGCGTCAACACTCTGGAGAGACCGGTTCGATCCGGCGCCGAAGGGGCACGAAGTTGGCGGAATGCACCCGCGAACTTCCAAACTCTCAGGCAAAAGGACAGAGGGGCGCCCCACGTGCGGCACGGCACGTTGTCTGCGGATGTCCCTCATGAGCCAGAACACTCCCCTTTCCCTGCGCGATCTCGAGCACCACCACGCTTTCATCGAACGCCACACTGGCCCGAATGATGCTGAAATCACGCAAATGCTTGCCGTGATCGGCCACCCGTCGCTCGATGCGATGACCGACGCGATCGTGCCCGGCAAGATCAAGTCGCCTTCGCCGCTGGCATTGCCGCAGGCGATCACCGAGGTCGAGGCACTGGCGAAGATCCGCGCCATCGCGGAAAAGAACCAGGTATTCCGCAGTTTCATCGGCCAGGGGTATTACGGCACGCACACGCCCAACGTGATCCTGCGCAACATCCTGGAGAATCCGGCCTGGTATACCGCATACACCCCGTACCAGGCCGAGATATCGCAGGGCCGGATGGAGGCGCTGATCAACTTCCAGACCATGTGTGCCGATCTCACCGGGATGGAGATCGCCAACGCCTCGCTGCTGGACGAAGCGACCGCCGCGGCCGAGGCGATGACCCTGGCCAAGCGCTCGGGAAAATCCAGATCCAACCTGTTCTTCGTCTCCCGCGGCGTGCATCCGCAAACCCTGGAGGTATTGAGGACGCGCGCCGACGCGATGGGTATCGAGCTGCGTGTCGGTGAAGACGCCGATGCCGCCACGGTCGATAGCTACGGTGTGCTCCTGCAGTATCCGGACACCTTCGGCCAGATTCACGACTACAAGGCGCTCGCCGACGCAGTGCACGCCCGCGGAGGGCTGGTGGCAGTGGCTGCCGACTTGCTGGCGTTGACCTTGATCGCCCCGCCCGGCGAATGGGGAGCGGACATCGTGGTCGGCAACAGCCAGCGCTTCGGTGTCCCGTTTGGCAACGGAGGCCCGCACGCGGCATTCATGGCCTGTCGCGACGCTTACAAGCGCTCGATGCCGGGACGGCTGATCGGGGTATCGGTCGATGCCGAAGGCAAGCCGGCCTACCGCCTCACCTTGCAGACCCGCGAGCAGCACATCCGGCGCGAGAAGGCGACGTCCAACATTTGTACTGCACAGGTGTTGCTGGCGGTGATGGCCAGCATGTATGCCGTCTACCATGGCCCCGAAGGCCTGACCCGGATTGCCCGTCGTACCCATCGCCTCGCGACGATTCTGGCCGCTGCGCTGAGGGCAGCGGGTATGACCGTGGCTGACAATTTCTTCGATACCTTGCGGGTTGGCGGCATCAAGGCCGCCGAACTGGATGCCCGGGCGCTTGCTTCACAGATGAATTTGCGGGTAATCGACGATGCCAGCGTCGGCATCAGCCTGGACGAAACCACCACCCGTGACGACGTGATCCGGCTGGCGGGGTTGTTCGGTATCGAGATCGACAGCATCGATGCGCTGGATGCCGTTGCCACCGATGCCCTGCCCGCCGGTCTCGAACGACGCAGTGCCTTTCTCACCCACCCGGTGTTCAACACGCACCACAGTGAACATGAGCTGCTGCGCTACATGCGTGCACTGGCCGACAAGGATCTGGCGATGGATCGCACCATGATTCCGCTGGGCTCGTGCACGATGAAGCTCAACGCCACCGCCGAGATGATCCCGGTGACGTGGCCGGAGTTCGGCAATATCCACCCGTTGGCGCCGGCAGCGCAAATGCAGGGTTATCGGGAGCTTGTCGACAGTCTGGAAGCCATGCTGGTCGAATGCACCGGTTATGACGAAGTAAGCCTGCAGCCCAACTCGGGTGCGCAAGGCGAGTTCGCCGGCCTGCTGGCGATTCGGGCTTATCACCGCTCACGCGGCGAAGCCCATCGCGACATCTGTTTGATCCCTGAATCTGCCCATGGCACCAACCCTGCGTCCGCCCAGATGTGCGGCATGAACGTCGTGGTGACGCGGTGCGACGCCCACGGGAATGTCGATATCGACGACATTCGCGCCAAGGCTGAAAAGCATTCCGATCGCCTCGCGGCGCTGATGATCACCTACCCGTCCACTCACGGCGTGTTCGAAGAGGACATCGTGGCGATCTGCGAGATCATCCATGCGCACGGCGGACAGGTATATACCGACGGCGCCAACATGAACGCGCTGGTCGGCGTGGCCAAGCCCGGCAAGTGGGGCTCGGACGTGTCGCATCTGAACCTGCACAAGACCTTCTGCATCCCGCACGGCGGCGGCGGTCCGGGGGTCGGCCCGTGTGCAGTGAAATCACACCTGGCCCCGTTCCTGCCCAAGACGCGGCCCCTGGATGGACGAGTGCCGCGTACGCAGGAGCAGTTCCTGGACGGCCATGCCGGCGGCATGGTCTCGGCAGCGCCGTTCGGCAGTGCCTCGATCCTGCCGATCAGCTGGATGTACATCACGCTGATGGGCAGCCAGGGCCTGCGCAAGGCCAGTCAGGTGGCTCTGCTCAACGCCAACTACATCTCGAAGCGTCTTGCGCCGCACTACAAGACGCTGTATACCGGCCGCAATGGCCTGGTCGCACATGAGTGCATCCTCGACCTGCGCCCGCTCAAGGACAATACCGGCATTGACGCCGAAGACGTCGCCAAACGCCTGGTCGACTTCGGCTTTCACGCGCCCACCCTGAGCTTCCCGGTGGCCGGAACGCTGATGGTCGAGCCCACTGAAAGCGAATCACAGTACGAACTGGATCGCTTCATCGACGCGATGATCCAGATTCGCGACGAAATCCGCGCGATCGAGGACGGCAAGCTGGAGCGCGAGGACAACCCGCTCAAGCATGCCCCGCACACCGCCACCATGGTCTCGGCCAGCGAGTGGACCCATGCCTACCCGCGCGAACTGGCCGCCTTCCCGTTGCCCGGCCTGAAGTCGCAGAAATACTGGCCTCCGGTCGCCCGTGTCGACAACGTCTACGGCGACAAGAACATCATGTGCGCATGCATCCCGATCGAAGCCTACAAGGATGAACTGGAGGCGTAGACGCCCGCGTCACGCCCGGAAACATGTCACGAAAGGAGCCGGCAGACTGATGCCTTCCCCGCATTTCGGCCAGGGCGCGCGCCGCATTCGATGCGGTGGCACCCCAAAGTACGTGAGGGTACCGATGCAACGGCCCTCAGGACATACCGGATTGCGCAGCCAACGATGCGACAGCGACTTCGTGCCGGTTCTTGCCATTTTTCTTGGCGCGGTACAGGGCTCGATCCGCCTCCTCGATCAGCGGCACGATATCGGTCGTGGCTGCACTCGTGTGGGCGGCCACACCGACGCTCACCGTGACCCAACCGCGGCTGCTGGCCGGATGTGGAATTCGCAGTGTATCGACGGCGTCGACAAGCCGCCTCGCCACCTCCGACGCGACCGTAGCCGGCGTATCGGACAGTACCACCGCGAATTCCTCGCCGCCGTAGCGAGCTACCAGATCACTGGAGCGCGAAAGACTGGCGCTCAATGACCTGGCAACCTCGATCAGACATCGATCGCCTGCAACATGGCCCTGACTGTCGTTGAACAGCTTGAAATAGTCGATGTCGATCATCAACAGTGAGCAACCGGCGCCATCCTTCGGGGAATCCAGCAACTCCCGCCGCAATCTCGCGTCCAGCGCGGCCCGATTGGGTATCCCTGTCAACGAGTCGGTTCCGAGTTGCTGCTGCAGCTTCCGGTTGCTGAGACTCGTCGTCCGCTGCAGATCCAGTGTCCGACTCTGAATCACTGCCACGCGCAGTCCATAAAACACCACCGAGATGATTGCCCCGGCCACCCCGGTGGCATAGCTCACGCGCGACACGCTGACACCGAGTAGCAGTATGCCCAGTGAGAGAACGATCGGTGCAAATGAACCCAGCACCTGGGCGAAAAACCGCGATGGCCGGTACCGCTGCAACCATGGTGGAGCCTCCAGCACAGTGGCCAACGCCAGCACTACATACGGGATGTCGATCAACACGCCGGACCACCACGGTAAACCGTGCAATTCGATGCGGTTGTAGATCGCTGCGACCAGGGCATTGATCCAGAGAAAACCGCTGGCCGCCAAGTAGAAATGACGTCGCGGCGAACTGGCCGAACCAAGCATGCGCAGGCTTGCCATCGCGGCCAGCAAAACATTGATGGCGTCAACGTTGTGGATGATCAGAAGAATGGCTGACGGTTCCGGTCCCGCCACGTCGGCCATCACGCGAAAGACCAGTCGGCTCAACAGCAGCGCTACCAGTACCGACAAGCCCAGATCGAGCCAGATCACCATGCGCGGCTCGTTGCGGTTGAAAGAGCGCGCGATCAAGAACATGCACGGGATCATGTAAAGCCCGGAAAATACCAGGCCGACCTTCTGCAACAAATCACCCTTGTCGCCGTAGGTTGCTATCAGCAGATTGCTCGACGACCACATCACCTGCATCAGTACCGCCAGACTCAGCAGCCACCAGAGCAACCTCACCGGTGCCGGGCTTCGGCGGCCCCGCAGCCATGTGGCGAGCAACGCAACCACCATTACCCCGACAGCCAACAGCTTGGGCGTTTCAACACCCGTCGGCACCACCTCGCTGGCCGTAGCCATGTGTGCAAGCAGCAAGGTGAGCATTCCCCACAGCAATAACAAGTATTTGACTCCGCGAGGCGGGCCGGACGGTCCGGTACTTCAGGTTTCGACGACCTGCATGGTACCGAAAAGCAGCAAATGCATACTCGGGAAGTCCAAAGAGCCGCGCATGAACGGTGAAGCGTGTGCCTGCCCTCGGCGCCAAGAGCTGCCCTTCACGAAAAAGCCCCGCAACGCGGGGCTATCGAGATATTGCTGGAAGAATTCAGGCGAAGGGATCATCCAGCACGATGGTGTCCTCGCGATCCGCCCCGGTGGCAACCAGCGCGAGACGGCAACCGGAGAGTTCCTCGACCGCACGCAGGTAGGCACGCGCCGCGGGTGGCAGCTTTTCCCATTCGCGGATACCGGCGGTGGACTCCTCCCAGCCAGGAAACTCGAGGTAGACCGGTTTGCATTCGTCCCAACCGTCCGCGTCAAGTGGCGCCAGCTCGCGGCGCTTGCCGCGGTACTCATAGGCGATGCAGACCTTGATGCTGGGCAGGCCATCCAGCACGTCGAGCTTGGTGATCGCCAGGCCGTTGATGCCGTTGATCTGCACCGCGCGCTTGAGCGCAACCAGGTCGATCCAGCCGCAGCGACGTGGCCGACCGGTGCTGGCACCGAACTCGTTGCCCACCTTGCGCAGGCGCTCGCCCATGTCGTCATTCAACTCGGTCGGGAACGGGCCACTGCCGACGCGGGTCGCATAGGCCTTGCAGATGCCGAGCACGTAGTCGATGTCGCCGGCACCCACGCCGGTACCGGCCAGCGCCCCGCCGACGGTGGTGTTGGACGACGTGACGTAGGGATAGGTCCCGTGGTCGATGTCGAGCAGTGCACCCTGGGCGCCTTCGAACAGGATATTTCCCCCGTCCTTGCGCACGTCGTGCAGGATGGTGGCGACATCGTCGACCATCGGGCGGATGTACTCGCCCCAGGCCAGCGCATCGTCCAGCACAGTCTGGTAGTCCACCGGCTCGGCTTTCAGCCACTGGGTGAGAATGAAATTATGGTAGTCGACCGCAGCCTTGATCTTCTCGGGAAGTTCGTGCGGGTACATCAGGTCCGCCACGCGAATGGAACGGCGTGCCACCTTGTCTTCGTAGGCCGGACCGATACCGCGCCCGGTGGTGCCGATGGCCTTGCCGCCGGCCGCGATCTCGCGCGCTTTGTCGACGGCAATATGGTACGGCATGATCAGTGGTGTCGCCGGGCTGATCTTGACCCGCGAACGCACCTCGACGCCGTTGCCTTCGAGTTCCGCGATCTCGGTCATCAAGGCCGCCGGGGAAAGCACCACGCCGTTGCCGATCAGGCACAGCGCATCGTCGCGCAGGATACCCGAAGGGATCAGGTGCAAGACCGTCTTCTTGCCCTTGATCACCAGGGTATGGCCAGCGTTGTGGCCACCCTGGAAACGTGCCACCGCGCTGACCCGCTCGGTCAGCAGGTCGACGATCTTGCCTTTGCCCTCGTCGCCCCACTGCGCGCCGAGAATGACTACTGACTTGCCCATGATGTGCTCGCTCGAGTTGCTACAGCCCCGCTCACGGGGCGACGTCGGTAACCAGGTTCGCGATCCAGCGCTGCTCAAGTCACCCGGTCCGCAGGATGGCTATTTTTTCGGTGATGGATCGCTGAAGTAGTGCAGGAAAGGGTCGCTCGGCTTCAGGATCAACACACCCTTGCCGTCTTCGAACGATTTCCGGTAGGCAGCCATGCTCCGGTAGAAAGCGAAGAATTCCGGGTCCTGACTGTAAGCCTTGGCGTAGATCGCTGCCGCCTGCGCATCGCCTTCGCCGCGCACCTTGGCGGCATCCCGGTTGGCGTCGGCACGCAGGATCTGGCCCTGATAATCGGCATTGGCCTCGATTTTCTCCGCGGCTTCCTGGCCCGTATAGCGCAATTCATTGGCCAACTGCAGCCGCTCGGCGCGCATGCGCTTGTATACCGATTCGCTGACCTCGTCGGGTAGATCGATGCGCTTGATGCGCACGTCGACCACGGCGATGCCAAGATTCTTGCGGGCAGAGACATCCGTCTGCTTGCGTACCCGCTCGGTGATGTCCGCGCGGCCCCCGGAGATCAACTCCTGCAACGTGCGTGCATTGAACTCAAACCGCAGCGCGTCCTTGATGACCGGCGTCAGCCGCTGTTCCGCCTGCAGCTCATTGCCACCGGTCGCCCGGTAGTACAGGGCATTGTTGACGATCCGCCATTTCACGTAGAAATCGACGTTGACGCTCTTCTTCTCGGAGGTGAAATAGCGTTCCGGCGGCGCATCCAGAGACAGAATACGGTTGTCGAACGTCATATCCTGCTGCATCAGCGGGATCTTGAAGTGCAGGCCCGGTTTGTAATCGTTACGCACGATGCGGCCAAATTGCAGCAGCAATGCGTTCTGGCCTTCATTCACCACGAACATGCTGTTGAGACCGAGCAGGACCAGCAATGCGACGACGATGGCGGAAACGATCTTCGTCATGGCTGTGTCCCCTTTTTGCTGCTGGCGTCACTGCCAGCCGATGGCGACACCGCCGCGTTCACAGTACCTGTAGCGTCAGCCCCCCTCGTCGGCGGCACACCGGCACGACCAAATGGCAGGTTGATGATGTTTCGGCCGCCGGTGCCATCGATCACCTTGCGATTGCCGGCCATCACTTGCTCCATGGTTTCCAGCCAGAGTCTGCGCCGGGTCACCTCGGGGGCAGCCTTGTATTGTTTCAACAACAGGTCGAAACGGCTGGCGTCGCCCTGCGCTCGGGCAATCCGCTCGGCCTTGTAGCCATTCGCCTCAGCCGCGATGCGCGCCGCGTCGCCACGAGCCACCGGCACGACCTTGTTCGCATAGGCCAGGGCAGCATTTTCGATGCTCTGCTTGTCCTCACGGGCCTTGTTGACATCATCGAACGCGTCCTTCACCTCTTTCGGTGGCGATACGTTCTGGAAACTGACCTCGTTCACCCGCAGGCCCGCATTGTAGCTATTCAGGGTCTTCTGCAGCGCCAGCTGTGCCTTGCTGACGCCTGCAGCGCCAGCGGCGGAAAGGATGGTATCCATATCGCTGCCACCGATGACCCCGCGCACCGCCGCCTCGGCTGCCGCACGGACGGTGCCGTCGGGATCATTCAGGGAAAACAGGTATTTGCGTGCGTCGTCGACCTGGTACTGCACGGTAAAATCGACGGTGATGATGTTTTCATCGCGGGTCAGCATGCTGACCTTGTCGTTGACCGAACGCACCCGCGTGGCTTCGACTTTCCTGACCGACTCGATCGGCAGCGGCAACTTCAAGTGAAAGCCGGGACCCAACGTCCGTGAATATTCGCCAAAACGCAACACCACGCCCACCTGCCTGGCGCCGATGATGGTATAGCTGCTGAACAACAGACCGATCACCAGCAGCACCAGTACGGCCGTCAGGATGCCACCTGAGCCGCGCCCGGTCTTGCCAAAGCGTGCCTTGAGCTTCTTCAGCAGATCATCCAGCGGCGATTTACCGCTGGACTGGCGGTCCCTGCCCCATGGATCGCGCGGTCCCTTGCCGGGTTCATTCCAAGCCATTGGTCAGTCTCCTTGAGGCTGGCGGGAGGCCGGCAACCAGGGCCGGAACACACATTGATGAGGAGTCATATTTCAGTATTCAAACCGCTTGCGTGACGCTTGCACCATCATGCCGAGGCTGGTTGCACAAACGCCTTTCATTCTAGCAGAGCCTGCCGGAATCTTCCCCTGTAACGGTGGATCAGACAGCCGGCTCCAGCAACTCGCGCAGCAATCGGACCTCTGTCGCATCCCCGCCGCTCAGTGGCGCAATCACGCTGCGTGGCGCATCGATACGAAGTTGCCAGCCGTGCTCATCCACCGTCTCACCGGCAATCGCGCCGACGGACTTGAGCCTTGCGTGCAGGCGCCCCGCCGACAACGGCAAGCGTAACCAGGAATGCACCCGTTCACCGCCGAGCAGCTCGCCCAGCGCCTGACGCAACAGATCGATGCCGGAACCGGTGGCAGCCGAAACCCAGACCCGCTGTGGACGCCCTTCGGCATCGCGATCGATCCGCGGCACGACACCGGCCAGATCGACCTTGTTCATCACCTGCAATTGCGGTACCTCGCCGGCATCGATTTCGTCCAGCACGCCATCGACGACGCGGTACAATTGATCGCGCTCCTCGTCAGCCGCATCGCTGACATGCAGCAACAGGTCAGCATCGCGCGCCTCGGCCAGGGTGCCGCGGAAAGCCGCCACCAGGTCATGTGGCAGGTCGCGAATGAAACCGACGGTGTCGGACAGCACGGCCGGACCGCAAGTCAGGTCGTCGAGCTTGCGCACGGTCGGGTCGAGGGTGGCGAACAACTGGTCAGCCGCGTAGACCTCGCCCGTGGTCAGGGCATTGAACAGGGTCGACTTGCCGGCATTGGTGTAACCCACCAGCGCGACCCGCGGGACCGTATTGCGCAACCGTGCGCGGCGCTGCTGACCGCGCTGGGTTTGTACTTTCTGCAAGCGCTTGCCGAGCATCTTGACCCGCTCACCCAGCAGGCGGCGATCGGTTTCCAGCTGGGTTTCACCCGGACCGCGGTTGCCGATGGCGCCGCCACGCTGGGTGTCCAGATGCGTCCAGCCACGTACCAGGCGGGTGGCCAGATGCTTGAGCTGGGCCAGTTCGACTTCCAGCTTGCCCTCATGCGAACGTGCCCGCTGGGCGAAGATGTCCAGGATCAGGCCGGCCCGGTCGACCACGCGCACGTTGAGCAGTTTCTCGAGATTGCGTTCCTGCACCGGCGTCAGCAGATGATCGACCAGCACCAGATCGGCCTCAAGCATCCGGACCGCCTCAGCCACCTCGTCGGCCTTGCCGCTACCTACGTAATACCGCGGGCTGGGGTCTTCGACGCGCGCCGCCACGACGCCAAGCACCTCGGCACCGGCAGACCGGACCAGTTCGGCGAACTCGTCCGCGCGGCGGCTGGCATCGCCCTGGCCACGGGAATGTGGCAGCAGCAGCAACGCACGATCACCTTTCTTTTGTCGATCAAACACGGGCGGCCGAGGCCTCTTGGGGACAGGCCCATGTTATGCGGGCAAAGGTCCCGTCAATCAAGCATCGGCGGATGTCGGGCCGGAGGGCGCGTCGGCATGACTGTCGTGCTCGCTGTGCTCGTCATGGCCATTGCCGATGCGTACATTGCGACTGGGCACCACGGTTGAGATCGCATGCTTGTAGACCATCTGGCTGACCTGGTTGCGCAACAACACGACGAACTGGTCAAACGATTCGACCGTGCCCTGCAACTTGATGCCGTTGACCAGATAAATGGCTACCGGCACACGCTCGCGTCGCAACGCATTCAGGAACGGATCCTGCAACGATTGTCCCTTGGACATTTCTTGTTCTCCCCTTGCCTCGGACGAGCCCGGGTAAAAAACGCCAAGGGCGCCCCGGACCAACATGTTCAGGATGTTAACTGCTTTCAAATGCCCGATGAAAGGAGATTTCGAACTCGGCGACAAACAGGTGGCAAATACGGACAAATGCGAAAGCTGTCAGTCTGGCTTTACGTCGAAGACGATTCCCGACGATTTCCAAGGAACTGTTGCACGGCATCGCTTGCGACAGCTGGCAAAAAGGGTCTGTCCGGATCGAGCATGCGGGCACCAATCTCGCTGCGCAACCAGGTGATTTGGCGCTTGGCCAGCTGGCGGGTGGCGAATATGCCACGATCGCGAAAGTCCGCGGCGCCGGTCAGCCCCTCCAGGTACGCCCAGGCCTGGCGATATCCCACTGCGCGTATCGCCGGCAGATCGGGGTGCAGATCCAGCCGCTGGCGCAGCGCGCCTACTTCGGCGAGGAAGCCTGCTTCGAGCATCGCATCAAAGCGGCGTGCGATCCGCTCGTGAAGTACGCCACGATCCGCCGGAAACAGCGCCATTTTCAGAACACGCCATGGAAAACGTGCTCTGCGTCGGTGTTGCAGTCGGGACAGCTGCTGCCCCGTCAACGCGATCACCTCTAGCGCACGCTGCACTCGCTGGGCATCGTGAATGCCGATCCGGCTCGCTGCGGCAGGATCGAGTACGGCCAGTCGCGCATGCAGGACCGGCCAACCGAGCTCCGCGGCCTCGGCGGACAGCTCGGCGCGGACCGCCGCATTCGCCTCGGGAAGATCGGACAGTCCTTGTTGCAGCGCACGAAAATACAAACCGGTGCCACCCACCAGCAAAGGTACCCTGCCCTCGGCGCTGATACGCCGCATCGCAGCCGTCGCATCGGTACAAAAATCCGCGGCGGAATAGGGTTGCGCCGGATCGCGAATATCGACTAGCGCGTGCGGATGGCGTGCGAGTGTCGCGGCGTCAGGTTTGGCCGTGCCGATATTCATGCCGCGATAGACCAGCGCCGAGTCCACGCTGACCAGATCCAGGGGAAATCGCTCGCGCAGGTCGCACGCCAACGCCGTCTTGCCCGAGGCAGTGGGTCCCATCAGGAAGATGGCCAGCGGGCGTGAGTCGATCGGCATGGACGGATTGTACGGGCACCCGTCCAGCAATGGCTCGGCGTTCGTCCTGGCCCAGGCCTCGACAGCGTGTTGTGACAAGTGGCCAACGAGCGTTCGCTGCTTGATACCGCCGACACCCCGGCATCCTGCCCCCCCGTCGTCAGCAGCAAGCGAGCGCGTTCTATAATGTGCGACTTGCATCGTTCGCTCACACGCCAGTCAATGGATATCCCCATGCCCCAGTTGATGAAAGCCCTGGTAAAACGCAAGCCCGAACAAGGCATCTGGATGGAAGAGGTGCCGATTCCGGAAGTCGGCCCCAACGAGGTCTTGATCAAGCTGGAAAAAACCGCAATTTGCGGCACCGATCTGCATATCTACAAATGGGACGAATGGAGTCAGCGCACGATTACGCCAGGCCTGACCATCGGCCACGAATTCGTCGGACGCATTGTCGAGATCGGCCCCGGCGTCACCGGCTACAAGATCGGCGACCGCGTTTCGGCCGAGGGACATATCGTCTGCGGGCACTGCCGCAACTGCCGCGCCGGCCGCCAGCACCTGTGTCCGAACACCGTCGGTATCGGTGTCAATCGCAACGGCGCCTTCGCCGAATACATGAGCATGCCGGCCTCCAATCTGTGGCCGATTCCGGACCAGATTCCGTCCGAACTGGCGGCTTTCTTCGACCCCTACGGCAATGCGGCGCACTGCGCGCTGGAGTTCGACCTGATCGGGGAGGACGTGCTGATCACCGGCGCCGGCCCGATAGGGATCATCGCCGCTGGCATCGCCAAGCATGTCGGTGCGCGCAACGTGGTGGTTACCGACGTCAACGACTATCGCCTGAAACTCGCCGCCGACATGGGGGCGACACGGGTTGTCAACGTCGCGGCCCAGTCGCTGCGTGACGTGGTCAAGGATTTGCACATCGAGGGATTCGACGTGGGCCTGGAGATGAGCGGCAACCCGCGCGCGTTCAACGACATGATCGAGTGCATGTACCACGGTGGCAAGGTGGCGATGCTGGGCATCATGCCGCGTGGAGCCGGCATCGACTGGGACAAGGTGATTTTCAAGGGGCTGACCCTGCAAGGCATCTACGGCCGGCGTATGTACGAGACCTGGTACAAGATGACCCAGATGCTGCTGACCGGATTTCCGCTGCAGAAAGTGTTGACGCACCAGATCCATATCGATGACTTTCAGAAAGGGTTCGATCTGATGGATGCCGGCCAGTGCGGCAAGGTCGTCTGCAGCTGGAATTGAGGTGATCGAATCTCGCTGTCGCGGACGCTTTCCTTTACTGAAAACGCCGTTGGAAACCAGCTGTGTGGAAGCGCCATAGACGTACTCCAGTCCTGCTTCCGACCGCCCAAACCCCGCCATGGGACCCGTAACGAATGACCTACACCGCCAAAAATCACTACGCCGCCGAACTGTCCAGCATTCGCGAGCAGGGACTGTTCAAGTCCGAGCGCATCATCACCTCGCCGCAGTCGGCCGAAATCACGCTCGCCGACGGACGCCGGGTGCTCAATTTCTGCGCCAACAACTATCTCGGCCTGGCCGATCACCCGGCGGTGATCGCTGCAGCCAAGGATGCACTGGACAGCCATGGCTTCGGCATGGCGTCGGTGCGCTTCATCTGCGGCACCCAGGACTTGCACAAGCAGCTGGAAGCGAAGATCGCCGCCTTCTTCGGCACCGAGGACTGCATTCTCTATGCCGCCTGCTTCGACGCCAATGGGGGTCTCTATGAACCGTTGCTGGGAGAGCAGGACGCGGTCATCTCGGACGCACTCAACCACGCCTCGATCATCGACGGCATCCGCCTGTGCAAGGCGAAACGCTTCCGCTACGCCAACTGCGACATGGCCGACCTGGAAACGCAGTTGCAAGCGGCGGACGCGGCCGGTGCGCGCACCAAGTTGATCACCACCGACGGCACCTTCTCGATGGACGGATTCATCGCACCGCTGGACAAGATCACGGCGCTTGCCAGGCAATACAACGCGATGGTGCATATCGATGAATGCCATTGCACCGGTTTCCTGGGGAAGACCGGGCGTGGTGCCGCCGAGGTCAACGGCGTGATGGACCAGATCGACATATTCACCGGCACCCTGGGCAAGGCCCTTGGTGGTGCGCTCGGTGGATTCACCACCGGACCGGCCGAGGTGATCGAGCTGCTGCGTCAGCGTTCACGCCCCTACCTGTTCTCCAATTCACTGCCACCCCATGTCGTGGCTGCAGCGATCAAGGTTTTCGACATGCTGGAGTCGGCCGGCGACTTGCGCACCAAGGTGCAGGAAAATACCCGCTACTTCCGCGAGCAGATGACCCAGGCCGGCTTCGACATCAAACCCGGTGTGCATCCGATCGTTCCGGTGATGATCCACGATGTACCCAAAGCCCAGGCGATGGCTGCTGGCTTGCTGGACGAGGGTATCTACGTCACCGGCTTTTTCTTTCCGGTAGTACCGAAGGGGCAGGCACGCATTCGCACCCAGATGAGTGCAGCACATAGCCGCGAGCATCTGGACAAGGCCATCGCGGCCTTCATCAAGGTGGGCCTGAAGCAGGGCGTCCTCGACGGCTGACACCGGTAAACAGGGCTGCTGGAGGACGGATCTCAGGGTGGCGCCAAGGCTCATCGGCTGCCTTTGCGGGCATCCAGTGCCCTCACCTCGGTGGCGCTCAACCGGCGCCACTGCCCTTTCGCCAGATCGCCAAGCACTAAAGGACCGATCGCCACCCTGATCAGGCGCAACACATCAAAACCCTGCGTCGCCAGCATTCGGCGGATCTGCCGGTTTTTTCCCTCGTCAAGAATCACTTCCAACCAGGCATTCTTGGTGCCGGTGCGCAGCACCGCTATCCGTTTGGCCTGCAAAAACTCACCGTCGGCGGCCACCCCCGCGCGCATTGCAGCAAGGTTTTCCGAGGCGGGCTGGCCTGCCACCTGCACGTGATAGGTCTTGTCCAGATGCATCGCCGGATCGGTAATGCCGGCGGCCCAGATCGTGTCATTGCTCAACAACAGCAAGCCTTCGCTCGCCTTGTCCAGTCGCCCGACCGGACCCAGCCAGGGCAGCCCGGCGGCTGCCAGCGCACTGTAAACCGTGGCGCGGCCTTGCTCATCGGCCGCGCTGACCACCAGACCACGCGGTTTGTTGAAAATCACGTGGCAGCGCATGGCAGCCGTCACCGCCAAGCCATCCACTGCCACCTGCTGCCGCTCGACCAGGGTGGGATGATGGGGGTCACGCAGCACGCGTCCATCCACACTGACCCGTCCCTCCCGGATCCACTGTTCCGCCTGGCTACGCGAGCAGACCCCCAGCTTGGACAATACCCGCGCAAGACCGTGTCGCGGTGACGAGACTGGTTCGGACTTACGGGCAACGGGTGTGATGGGTGGCGACATCGAACAAGCGTATAGGGCTGAAGCCGTCAACGACAAGGACCCTCACCCGGTCGCCCGTGGCGACACCGCGACCATGGATGAAAATCCGTTGTCCGGCAGATCATTCCCCGGCTGCATTTCCAAAAAAAAGCCCGGCCGAGGCCGGGCTTTTTTACGTGTTGCGAGACAGCTTACTGCTGAACCTGCAACTCGGTGCGACGGTTCTGCGCACGACCTGCGTCGGTGCTGTTGTCGCCGATCGGATCGTTCTTGCCGTGACCGATCGGGCCTTCCAGGCGGCTGGCGTCGATACCATGACTGGTCAGATAGTCGTAAACGATCTGGGCACGACGCATCGACAGGGACTGGTTGTACTTGTCGGTACCGATCGAATCCGTATAACCGGCAACCGTCACGTGCACCTGCGGATAACGCTGCAGGGTATCCACAGCCTGATTCAGGATCGAAATCGAGTCAGCGGTCGGAACGGCCAGCGCCTTGCCGATCTCCTTCGCGTCGACATGGCCCTTCTTCGGGTAGTCGAACTTGAAGTTCACGCCACGCAGGTCGATGACGACCTTCTGCGGGCAGCCGTCGGGACCGACGATGGTACCGGCCGGGGTGTTCGGGCACTTGTCCAGACAGTTGTTGACGCCGTCATGGTCGCTGTCGAGGGTCGAGCAGTCCGGCGGCGGTGCCGGCGCCGGTGCCGGCGCTGCGACCGGAGCCGGAGGAGCCGGGGGGGCACCAAGACGCGAAACCACGCTGAAGCCGAGGAAGTAGTCGCCGTAGCCGTTGACGGATGGCTGGGTCTTGTTATCCCAGTCGTAGCGGTAACCGGCTTCGAAACGGATATCGGAACTGTCCGATACCGTCTTCGACAGGCCTACACCCACTTCGGCAGCTGGCGACCAGCCGTTGGCCGAGGAGCTCTGATGATGGCTGCCCATCGCACCGACCAGCAGGTAGGGACGCCATGCGTTCCAGTCGCCCGCATAGAAGCGAGCTGCTGCACCGACATTGGTGTTGGCCCAGTCGCCGTTGCTGCCATGACCGCCACCCGCCATCGGACCGTTGTCGCGTGAGCGACTGGTGCGATCGACGAACAGATCAATGGAAGCGTTCGGGGAAAGGAAACGACCTACACCCAGCCCGTAATAGAACTGGCGGCTGTTCGTATTGCGCTTGGTGTCGTTGTAATAACCACCCACGGTCGGTGCGATGTACCAGCGGCCGTCGTAGCTGGAAGTAACCGTGCTGGTACCGGCGCTGTCGGCCGGAGCACTGGTGTCCTGCGCATGAACGGCACCCACGCCGCCCAGGGCCAGCGCAATCAGAAAGTACAAGCCCTTACGTTTCATCAGGTGTCTCCTCATAATTTTTTTGGTTGTAGCGTCCATTCTGTTCCGATCAGAAGTCACGCGTCAGAACTTAATCACGTCATTCGGAGCCATGCATCCGGCCCCGGCTTGGCGTTTTCCACTAGCAAGCGATTGCAATTGTATCAAAAACGTTAAGCTGTTCGCGCTTGTCGGCTTGACAATCAATCGCTCCGGTGAGCGTTCGTTCAGGAAACTTTCCGGAATGACCACCCTCGGACTCCGCTATGCCATAGCTAAGGTGTTTCATACGCCTCGTGGTGCCGTTTTTCCTTGAGCACCGAAAATCAGGCCGCTTCAAGCCAGATCCGCCACGAGAGATACCCACGGAATTAATCTCTCACTCACCTCGTCTTTACAACGTGAAGAGCTCCAGGAAGCGGTGTACCGGCATGGCATCCAGTTGCGCCGGTTGCTCGGTCGCTTGCAGGATCGTCTTGACCTGATGGGCAGGGAAATGGCCGCGCATGGCCGCCTCGAATTTCTTCAACAGTACCGGAATACCCTCGACACGCCGCTTGCGATGACCGATCGGAAAGTCGATCGAGACCTTTGCGGTGCTCGTGCCGTCCTTGAAGAAAACCCGCACCGAGTTACCGATATAACGCTTGTCGGGGTCGAAGTAGTCCTTGGTGAACTGCGGGTTCTCGCTGACCACCATTTTGTCGCGCAGGGCGTCGATTCGTGGATCGGAGGCGATCTCATCGTTGTAGTCATCCGCCGTCAGGCGGCCGAAGATCAACGGCACAGCCACCATGTACTGGATGCAGTGATCACGATCGGCATAATTTGCCAGTGGTCCGGTCTTGTCGATGATCCGGCAACCCGCTTCCTGGGTTTCGATCACGATCTTCTCGATCTGGTCCAGCTTGCCGGCAACCTCCGCATGAAGCTGCATGGCGCATTCCACAGCGGTTTGCGCGTGAAATTCCGCCGGAAAACTGATCTTGAACAACACGTTTTCCATCACGTAGCTGCCGAACGGGCGCTCGAACTCGAACGGCTTGCCGTTGAACGCGACATCGTAGAAACCCCACGTCTTCGCACTGAGCGCCGACGGGTAGCCGGCCACACCTCGATAGACCGCGTTGATCGCGTGAGTCACCGCGCGGCGGCAGGCATCGCCAGCCGCCCAGCTCTTGCGCGGCCCGGTGTTCGGCGCGTGACGGTAGGTACGCAGCGCGCCGTTGTCGATCCAGCTGTGCGATACCGCCGTGGTCACCTGCCCCTTGTCGCCACCGAGCATTGCCGTGGCGACAGCGGTCGAAGCCAGACGCACCAGGATCACGTGGTCCTGGCCAACCCGGTTGAAACTGTTGAGCAGCGCGTAGCAACCCTGGATCTCGTGGGCCTTGATCGCCCAGCCCAGCACATCGCGCACAGTCAGTGGCGGAGTGCCTTCGCGTTCGGCCTTGCGGCTGAGATAGTCCGCTACCGCCAGGATCGCCCCGAGATTGTCCGAAGGGTGGCCCCACTCCGCAGCCAGCCAGGTGTCATTGAAATCGAGCCAGCGAATCTGCGCACCGATCGCAAACGCTGCCTGTACCGGGTCGAGCTCGTGGCTGGTCCCGGGAACCCGCGCGCCGCCGGGCAAGCTGGCCCCTGGCACCAGCGGGCCGAGATGCTTGACGCATTCCGGGAATTTCATCGCCAGCATCGCCGTGCTCAGCGAGTCCAGCAACATGTAGCGCGCGGTATCAAAGGCTTCCTTCGAATCAATCCGGTGGTCGATCACATAGTCGGCAATGTCGACCAGCGGCTGATCAGGATCGGGACGGACGGCAGAACGGATATCGTGCGCACTCATGGCGGATCTCATGGCGGGAAAACCGCCATTTTAGCCGACTGGCCACGGTTGCGTCGCTTGACCGTCAAGCCGCCGCCCCGGACAATCCAACTACACATCCCAAAAGGGAGTAGTTCCCGAGGCGGGTCTCCTGCCTCGGTGCGGTGATCGTCAACACGAGCGACGCTTCGCTCCGGTCATCTCGGCAGGCATGCTTCGAACGAGACTTTTGTGGTGACCACGGGCCGCGCGCGTCGGTGGTTGCTGCATTGTCCGACGCGCATGGATTTTTGCATGGATATTTTCGCTCCCGATTTTCTCTCCGGCTTGCTGGCCATCATCCTGCTCGACCTGGTGTTGGCGGGCGACAACGCCATCGTGATCGCGATGGCGGCCAGCCGCCTGCCGCATGCACTGCAGAAAAAGGCGGTGTTCTGGGGCACCTTCGGCGCGGTGGCAGTGCGTTTCGCACTGACCGCAGTCGTCGTCTACCTGCTCAGGCTTCCCGGCCTGATGCTGATCGGCGGGCTGCTGCTGCTGCCTATCGCCTGGAAGCTGCTGAGCCAGCATAGCGACGAGGACCCCGACGTCAGCGCTGGCACCACGTTCTGGAGCGCCCTGCGCACGATCATCCTCGCCGATGCGCTGATGGGCATGGACAACGTGCTGGCAATCGCCGGCGCGTCGAAGGGCCATCTGAGCCTGGTCATCATTGGGCTGCTGGTCAGCGTGCCGCTGGTGGTATGGGGCTCGACCCTGATCCTGCGGCTGATCGAGCGCTTTCCCGTCATCATGTATATCGGCGCCGGCGCCATCGCCTTCACTGCCGGACGAATGATTTCGCAGGATCGGTGGGTGCACGGATGGTTCGAGCTCCACAGCGGGATGCAATACGCGCTGGATATCTTGCTGGTGGTCGGTATCTGTGGCACCGGTTGGTGGCGGTCGCAACGCAGGATCAAGGCCCGTAAAAAAGTGCACTGAGACCGTAGCGCAGGTCAGTTCGCGCTGTGGAGCGTCGACTCGGCTTTACCCCGACCAGATCAAGCCCCTGCCCCGCGTTCAACATGTATCCGGCGGCGCAGGTCGCCAACGATACGCTGCCGTATCACGGTCTTTGAAAACCGACGAAGGAGCCGGCCGGCTCCTTCGTCGGTGGCTACATGCAGGAAACTCAGCGCCGGTCGATCGGCACGTAGGATCGGTCTTCCGGACCGGTGTAGTTGGCACTGGGACGGATGATCTTGCCATCCTCGCGCTGCTCGATCACGTGCGCGCTCCAGCCCGAGGTGCGCGCGATCACAAACAACGGGGTAAACATCGCCGTAGGCACGCCCATCATGTGATACGCGCTGGCCGAGAACCAATCGAGATTCGGAAACATCTTCTTGACCTCGGCCATCACCTGCTCGATGCGTTCGGAAACGTCGAACAGCGTCGGGTTGCCTCCGTCGGTGCACAGCTTGCGCGAGATCTCCTTGATGATTTCGTTGCGCGGATCGGACACCGTGTAGACCGGGTGGCCGAAGCCGATGATGATTTCCTTGCGCGCCACGCGGGCGCGAATGTCGGCTTCGGCGGCGTCGGCACCGCGATACCGCGCGATGATCTCCATCGCCACCTCGTTGGCGCCACCATGCTTCGGTCCGCGCAGCGCGCCGATCGCACCGGTCAGCGCCGAATACATGTCCGAACCGGTGCCGGCAATCACACGGGCGGCGAAGGTCGACGCATTGAACTCATGCTCGGCATACAGCACCAGCGATTTGTCCAGCGCCTGCGCGTGCAACTCGCTCGGCGCCCTGCCGTGCAGCAGATGCAGGAAGTGCGCGGCAACCGACTCGTCATCGGTCTCGGTCTCAATGCGCTTGCCGTTGTGGCTGAAGTGATACCAATACAGCAGGATCGAGCCGAAACTTGCCATCAGTCGATCCGCGATTTCACGCGCACCGGTGACGTTGTGGTCATCTTTTTCCGGCAGCACCGTCCCCAGCACCGAGCAGCCGGTACGCATCACGTCCATCGGATGGGTCGCTGCGGGCAACAGCTCCAGCGCTGCCTTGACCGGCGCAGGCAAGCCGCGCAACCGCTTCATTCGGGCGCGGTAGTTGTTCAGTTCGGCCCAGGTCGGCAACACGCCATGCACCAGCAGGTGAGCCACTTCCTCGAAGCAGCCCTTGGTCGCCAATTCGTGGATGTCATAACCGCGGTAATGCAGGTCGTTGCCGCTGCGGCCGACCGTGCACAGCGCCGTATTGCCTGCCGCCACGCCCGAGAGCGCAACGGATTTCTTGGCCTTGGGCAGGGTCTGGGTGGTTTCGCTCATGGTTGGAACCTCGATCATTTATAGATGCGCCGGTAAACCGGCGCAGCCAGTGAAGGAATGCCTGCGTCAGTCGGTTTTGCCGTCGGCAAACAGCTCGTCGAGCTTGCGCTCGTAGGCGTGATAGTCGAGATAGTCGTACAGCTCCTCGCGCGTCTGCATGCTTGCCACAGCAGCCTTCTGGGTGCCGTCGCGACGCACGGTTTCGTAGAAATTCAGCGCGGCCTTGTTCATGGCGCGGTACGCACCGCAACAGTACAGAATGATGTCGACATCGGCAGCGGCCAGCTCCTCGCGGGTGAACAACGGGGTCTGGCCGAACTCCGTGATGTTGGCCAGGATCGGCACCTTCACGGCGGCGCGGAACTGGCGATACTGCTCCAGGGTGTAGATCGCTTCAGGAAAGATCATGTCGGCACCAGCGGCAACGCACGCCTGGGCGCGCTCGATTGCCGACTCCAGGCCTTCCACCGCGATCGAATCGGTACGCGCCATGATCACGAACTGCTCGTCACTGCGCGCGTCCACCGCCGCCTTGACACGATCGACCATCTCGTCCTTCGACACGATGGCCTTGCCCGGACGATGGCCACAGCGCTTGGCGGCGACCTGGTCCTCGATGTGCAGAGCACCGGCGCCCGCCTTGATCAGCGAACGCACCGTGCGGGCAATATTGAACGCCCCGCCCCAACCGGTGTCGACATCGACCAGCAGCGGCAGATCGCAGACGTCGGTGATCCGGCGAATGTCGGTGAGCACGTCTTCCATCGAACTGATGCCAAGATCCGGCATGCCCAGTGAGTTGGCGGCGACGCCGCCGCCGGACAGGTAGATCGCCCTGAAGCCGGTTCGCTGGGCCATCCGCGCGGCGTAGGCGGTGATCGCACCTACCACCTGGAGCGGCTGCTCTTCAGCCACGGCAGCACGGAAAAGCGCGCCCGGGGATGCTGACTGTGTCATGACGCCTCCATCCAAAAGACCTATTTTAGCGCACTACGCCGTGCCTTCTGCGATCCCGCCCGATCCCGCCCGATGCCGCCGCAATTTCTTGCGTGACGAAACCGCGTCGGCCACGTACATTCACGGTATGAGCACATCGACTCCTCTCGCGACACGCATCCTGTGGGGCCTGGCCATCGGCGTGGTTGCCGCCGTGATCACGCTCGGCATCGGCCAGGTTTTCCCGTCGGTGCTCACCACAATGCGGGCGATATCGAGCGCGGTGTTCGATCCGTTCGGACAAATTTTTCTGCGCATGTTGTTCTTCGTGGTGATTCCGCTGGTGTTCGCCTCGCTGGCCTCGGGCGTGGCCCAGCTCGGCCGACTCGAAAAACTCGGGCCTCTGGCAGGACGCACCTTTCTGCTGTTCACCGCCAACATGCTGATCGCCGTGGCGATCGGGCTGCTGATGATGAATCTGCTGCAACCCGGCCAACATCTTGCCGCCGGCGCGCAGGAGCTGTTGATGAAGGAATACGGTGGCAGCGCGCTGCAAGCGGTCCAGGCCGAGGCGACCCGGCCGGGCATGAGTCTGTCCACGGTGGTGGACATGTTCATGCCACGCAACCTGTTTGGTGCCTTCGTCGGCAACAGTCGCGGTTCGCTCGGCGACGTGCTGCCGCTGATCGTGTTCGCGATCCTGGTCGGCGCAGCCGCCACTCAGCTGCCCGAAGACAAGCGCCTGCGATTGCAGGCCGGGCTGGACATGGTCAGCGAAGTCATGACCGGCATCGTCGGCTTTGCGTTGCGACTGGCCCCTTATGCCGTACCGGCGATGATCTACAGCGTCATCGTCAAGGTCGGCATGGATATCCTGCTGACGCTTTCGGTGTTCGTGGTCGGCTGTGCCGTGGCGCTGGCATTGCAGTTGTTCGGCACCATGTCACTGTGGCTGCGGCTGCTGGCACACCGTTCGCCACTGGCGTTCTTTCGTCAGGTACGGCCCTTGCTGATCACCGCATTTTCGACCAGTTCGAGCAGCGCCTCTTTGCCCGCCGCGCTGGCGACGGCCCACGACGAGCTGAAATTGTCGCCCAGTACCGCCGGCTTCGTGCTGCCGCTTGGCGCCACCATGAACATGAGCGGCACCGCGCTGTTCGAGGGTTGCGTGGTGTTGTTCGTGGCGCAGGCGTTCGGAGTCGATCTGGCGCTCGGCCAGCAGGCGGTGCTGATGCTGCTGGCGGTGCTCAGCGCCGTCGCCGTCGCCGGCATTCCCGGGGGCTCGCTGCCGTTGATCGCCGGGCTGCTGGCCACCTTCGGCGTACCACCGGAAGGCATCGGCATCATCATCGGCGTCGATCGCATCCTCGACATGCTGCGCACCACGGTGAATGTGGGCAGCGACATCGTCACCGCCACCGTGGTGGACGCCCAGGTGCGGCGACAAACGGTCGCCGAACACGGTTGACAACGGTCAGCCGCCCTGATCGGGCCCGTGCTGCAACGCGCGACGTACCTCGTCCAGTGCAGCCGGATCGTCCAGCGTCGACAGGTCGCCCGGATCGCGTTGTTCCGCCAAGGCCTGCAGGGAGCGACGCAACAGCTTGCCGGAGCGGGTTTTCGGCAATGCGTTGACCAGGTAAATACGGGACGGCTTTGCGACGCCACCGAGTTGATCGACCACGCACTGCTGCATCGCCCTGGCGATACCGCCGGCCGCCTCGCCAGCGTCCTGCTTGAGTGTGGCGAAGACGACCGGCACCTGGCCCTTGATCTCGTCGCGCACGCCGATCACCGCCGCCTCGGCAACCGCTGGATGGCTGGCCACCGACTCCTCGATCTCGCGGGTGCCGATGCGGTGTCCCGCCACATTGATGACATCATCGGTACGTCCAAGGATCGTGGTATAGCCGTCCGCATCGCGGATCGCCCAGTCCAGCGAGCTGTAAAGCAGCGTCTTGAAGTGGCTGAAATAGCTGCTTCGGTAACGCGCGTCGTCCCGCCATACGGTGGTTAGGCAACCTGGCGGCAGCGGTAGTTCGAACACCAGCACACCCTTTTCGCCCGCCGCTGCCTCGGCGCCGGTGACCTCGTTGATCACCTTCATCCGGTAACCCGGCGCCGGCAATCCCGGTGAGCCGAATTTCACCGGCTTCAGATCCAGACCAGGCATCAGGGTGATCGCCGGCCAACCGGTTTCGGTCTGCCAGTAATTGTCGATCACCGGCACCCCGAGCCCCTCGGTGATCCACTGCGCGGTCGGTTCGTCCAGTGGCTCGCCGGCCAGGAACAACCACTTGAGGCTGGACAGGTCGGACTTCTTCAACCATGCCGGGTCCTGCTTTTTCAGCACCCGGATGGCGGTCGGCGAGGAAAACAGGGTGCGGACCCCGTAGCGTTCGCACAATTGCCACCAGATGCCGGGGTCGGGGCGCGTCGGCAGTCCTTCGTACAACAACGAGGTGGCGCCACCGATCAACGGGCCATAGACGTTGTATGAGTGCCCCACGGCCCAGCCAACATCGGAGGTCGAGAACATCACCTGTCCCGGCGCGATGTCGAAGATCGTCCGTATCGACAGTGCCATCGCCACGGCATAACCGCCCACATCGCGCTGAATGCCCTTCGGCTTGCCGGTGGTGCCCGAGGTGTACAGCAAGTAGCTTGGCGCGTTCGATTCCAGCCAGGTCACCGGCACTTCGGCATTCATGTGTTCGGCGCGCAGGCGGGCATAGTCGACGTCACGCCCGCCGACGCGGGTCATCTGCGGGTCGAGCCCGCGATCGACGATCAGCACATGCGGCGGCGGCGAGCGCGACTCCGCCAGCGCCGCATCGACCAGCGGCTTGTACGGAATCACCTTGCCTGCGCGTTTGCCCGCATCGGCACAGATCAGCAAGGCCGGCTCGGCATCGTCGATGCGCAACGCCAGGTTGTGTGCGGCGAAACCGCCGAAAACCACCGAATGGATCGCCCCGATACGCGCGCAGGCCAGCATCGCGTAGACCGCCTCGGCCATATTCGGCATGTAGATGACGACACGATCCCCCTCGCCGACCCCCAGGGAAATCAGGATCGCCGCAAAGCGGTTCACTTCGCGATAGAGCACGCGGTAGCTCACCTCGCTCGTCGTGTCGGTCTCGCTGGAAATCGCCACCAGCGCCAGTTGCTCGCCGCGCTCGGCGAGATGCCGATCGACGGCGTTGTAGCAAAGGTTGGTGGTGCCGCCGACGAACCAGCGCCGGAACGGGGGCCTGGACTGATCGAGTATCTGCTGCGGCGGGGTATCCCAGTGGATCAGCTTCGCCTGCTCGGCCCAGAACCGCTCAGGCTCATCGACCGATTGCCGGTAGAACTCTTCGTAGCGCATGGTTGCGTCCCTGTGGTGGCGGCGGTTGCCCCAGACTAGTGTGATGTTGCCCGCATGGCGACCCATTCAGAGCTTCGCTCAGGTGTCAGGGCAAGGCGCCAAGGGTGGCTCCCTTGGCAATCGGCCCTGGCCCCGGTTCGGGCGAGTGCCGGAGGGGCCACCCAACGTTCGACACCACACTAGACCAGGTGCAGTGCAGCAAGGCATTCGACTTTCGTGCGAGCGACCCGGCGGCGCAACGCTGCCAGTTGGCAACTGACCTGAACCAGGCTGCCAGCGGGAGCGGCCCGCGGGTCTCGTCGACACCGCGGGTTTACAGCACAGGCCCATGTCCCAGCAAGCTCGGCGCAGGCACTTGACAGTGCGCTCGGTTTCCCAAATCATCCTGTCATAGGATGATTTGACGATGCCGCTGACCCATACCTCACGAACGTCGCTCGCCGATCAGGTGCTGGACCAATTGCGCCAGTCCATCGCCCGGGGCGACTGGCCCATAGGCGAACGCATTCCCACGGAAGAGCAACTGGCTGCCCAGCTCGGCGTCGGTCGCAACACGGTGCGCGAGGCGGTGCGCGCCCTTGTCCACGGTGGCATGCTGGAAACCCGACAGGGAGCCGGCACGTACGTGATCACCCGCCGTGATCCAGCGCAGCTTTTGCAACAGATGGACTACGCCACCCTGGCCGAATGGCTGGAAGTGCGTCAGATGCTGGAAGTGGAGGGTGCGCGGCTGGCGGCCACCCGACGTGATGCCGCAGACCTGAAGCGCATCCAGGCCCATTTGGAGGCCCGTGGCGACTGGCACCCGGAGCAGACCGAAACCACCCTGCCCGCCTTTGTCGAGCGTGACACGAATTTCCATCTCGCGGTGATGCAGGCCGGTCACAACCAGGCGCTGCTGGCGATGTACCGCTTCTTCAGCGACCAGTGGGCACGAACCATCGTGCATACCCAGCGCGACGGCACCCTGCCGACACCGACGCTGCAGCAGCACCGCGAGTTGTTTGAGGCCATTGCCGACAACGACACCCACGCCACCGTGCACGCCGTGCAGGCAATGCTCGCGCCGGCCCTGGCGGCGGCACGCAGCCGGGGAAACGATCATGCGCCGCCCCGATAGTTTTTCGCTGGCCATGCTGAGCGTCATCGCGATTGCCAGCATCGCACCGCCATCAGCCGGAATCCTGCATACATTGTCGCCACTGGCGACCGCTGCAGTGGCTCTGTTGTTCTTCGTACACGGCGCCAGCCTCGCACGCGACGCGGTGCTTGCCGGCATCGGCCAATGGCGGCTGCACCTTTTCGTGCTCGGCATTACCTTTCTTGGCTTTCCCTTGCTGCTGGTGCCACTGACCCACCTGCCACTACCCAACGTGCCCGACGCGCTGGTGCTTGGGTTCTTGTATCTGGCGGTATTGCCATCGGCCGTGTCCTCCTCGATCGCCTTCACCGCGATGGCAGGCGGCAATGTCCCGGCGGCGATCTGCAGCGCGGCGCTGTCGAGTGTGTTCGGACTGATGCTGACGCCGCTGCTGCTGACGGTGCTGGTCGGCCACCGGCAGAGCTTCCCTATTGCCCAGGCACTCATCCATATCGTGTGGGAACTGTTGTTGCCCTTCGTGGCAGGGCAGCTCTGTTGTCCACTGCTGCGATCGCTACTGGAGGCCCGTCCGGCGATCAAGCCCCGGGTGGATCAGGGCGTGATCCTGCTGATCGTCTATCTCGCCTTTGCCAATGCCATGCGCAATGGCATCTGGCACGACCTGCCGAGCTGGATGATCGTCGCCACGGTGGTCTTTTGCGCAGCAGTCCTGGGATTGGCTTTCAGCGTGACGACATGGCTCAGTCGCCGCCTCGGATTCAGTCGCGACAATGAAATCGCCGCCGTATTCTGCGGCTCGAAGAAAAGCCTCGCCTCCGGATTGCCGATGGCCAAGGTGTTGTTCGCGGGCAACCCCGCGCTCGGCCTGATCGTGCTCCCGATCATGTGCTACAACCAGTTGCAGATCCTGATCGGACCACTGATCGCGCAACGCTATGCGCGTCGCCATGCCCGCCTTCGCAACGACGAGGCGGCCGAAGCCGGCAATCCATGAGCTCGTATCCGACCACCGCCGATGGCAAACCGGCAAAAGGCGGCCTTGGCCACCTTTTGCCGGTCGATCACAGGACGACCGAGGTCGCCCCGCTTACTTGGCGAACAGGTGCTCGACGCCGGCACGCTCCTCGCGCAATTCCTTTTCGGTGGCATCCATGCGGGTACGCGAGAAGTCGTTGACGGCCAGACCCTGCACGATCTCGACCTTGCCGCCCTTCACCGTCACCGGATAGCCGTAGATCACACCCGGGGCGATGCCGTAGGAACCGTCGGAGGGAATGCCCATGGAAACCCAGTCACCCTCGGCCGTACCCAGTGCCCAGCTGCGCATGTGGTCGATCGCGGCCGACGCCGCCGACGCCGCCGACGAGGCACCGCGTGCCTTGATGATCGCCGCACCGCGCTGCTGCACGGTTGGAATGAAGTCGCCTTCGTACCAAGCCTGATCAACCAGCGACATCGCCGCCTTGCCGTTGACCGTGGCGTGGTGGATGTCCGGGTATTGGGTCGAGCTGTGATTGCCCCAGATGATCATTTTCTTGATGTCGGTGTTGTGCGTGCCGGTTTTCTCGGCCAGCTGACTCAACGCCCGGTTGTGGTCCAGTCGCACCATCGCAGTGAAGCACTTCGGGTCCAGATCCGGCGCATTCTTCTGTGCGATCAGGGAGTTGGTGTTGGCCGGGTTGCCGACCACCAGCACCCGCACGTCACGCTTGGCATGATCGTTCAGCGCTCTGCCCTGCGGGCCGAAGATCGCACCGTTGGCTTCGAGCAGATCCTTGCGCTCCATGCCCGGACCACGCGGGCGGGCACCGACCAGCAGCGCGTAATCGACGTCCTTGAACGCCACATTGAGGTCATCGGTGGCCACCACGCCCGCCAGCGTCGGGAACGCGCAGTCGTTGAGCTCCATGACCACGCCCTGCAACGCCGGCAGGGCCGGCGTGATCTCCAACAGGTGCAGGATCACCGGCTGGTCCTTGCCAAGCATGTCGCCGGCAGCAATGCGGAACAACAGCGCGTAGCCGATCTGGCCGGCAGCACCGGTAACGGCAACTCGAACGGGGGCTTTCATGGACGTTGACTCCTTCTTGGGTATTCAATTCACGTAGCAGCGCACCGTGTGCGCGAACCTTTCCCGCAGCGACGGCTTCGCGCACACGGTGCGCTGCTACAGAGGGGTTATTCAGGTCAGCTCATCGAAGAACTCGGTAATACGCGCCAGACCCTGCTCCAGTTGCGCGCTCGGGCAGGTATAGGAAATACGCATCGCGCGTGGCTCGCCAAACGCGGAACCGGGTACGCAGGCTACGCCCTTGGCCTCCAGCAATGCCGCACAAAATTCCACGTCATTGTCGATTCTCGCGCCGTGATGGTTCTTGCCGAACGCCAGCGAAATATCCGGAAACGCATAGAACGCACCCTGCGGCTGCGGGCAGATCACGCCGGGAATCGCGCTGAGCGCAGCGACCACGGTGTCGCGCCTGCCGGCAAACTCCGCGCACTTGGCCTGCGGGATGTCCTGCGGACCACTCAGCGCGGCTACCGCCGCTGCCGTGATCACTTCCGGCAAGCTGGTGATGTGGTTGGAGTTGAGCGTCGTCAGCGCGATGGCCACGGATTCCGGGGCCGCCACCAGGCCCACACGCCAACCCGGCATGCCGTAAGTCTTGGACAGCGAATCGACGAAGATCACCCGCTCGCGCAGCTCGGGTCGGGTGAACACGAAGTTGTGGTAGCCGATGCCATCGAACACCATCGAGTTGTAGATGTCGTCGGTAACGATCCAGGTGTCCGGATACCCGACCAGTACCTCGGCCAGAGCGGCGGTTTCCGCAGCGCTATAAACCATGCCGGTCGGATTTGACGGGTTGTTGAACAGGAATACCTTGGGCTTGCGAGCCAGTGCGGCATCAAGCTGGGCGGGCGTCAGCTTGTAATCCTGCTCTGCCCCGCAATGCATCACGTTCACCCTGGCACCCACGATATCGGCAATGTCCCGATAGGTGGTCCAGTACGGCGCCGCGAAACAGATTTCCTCCCCCTCGTTCAGCAGCGCCTCGGCCAGGTTGTACAACACGTGCTTGGCACCGATGCCGATCGACAGGTTCGCACGCGTATAGCCGCTGAAACCCAGCCTCTCGAGGTGCTCGAGAAAAGCATCCAGCAACGCATCAGCGCCGCGGTTGCTGCCGTACTGGCCGGAATCGTGCGACAGCGATTCACGCGCTGCCGCATACACATGCTCACCTGGCAGGAAGTTCGGCACCCCGATCGAAAAGCTGATGACGTCGCGACCGGAAGCCTTGAGCTGCTTCGCCTTTTCAGCAATCACCATGATCGCGCTGGGTTTGGCACGGCCGACACGCTGGGCGAGCTGGGGCATGGAAATCTCGGAAAGAGGAAGCAAAGTTCGCGATTTTATCACGTCACGGCAAGGCTGCGCCTGGCGGTGTCGCGCCGTGTCGCGGGCGGCCACTGGATGACGGCAGCCAGCCAAAGTGACGCTGATCTCAGCCGGCTCAGCGGCACAAATCGGTCAAGGGAAATGAATCAGCTCTCCCCGGACCAGCCACACGCTTGCTACCGGGGCGCCGCGTATCGAACAGGCAGCCAGGCCGTTGAGCGGCCGCGGCCAGGGTACCGTCGGCCTTCCCTCTTCGGGGACGCCTGCCTGGTGCTCCGCACCAGCGAGCCCGTCATCAGGGAAACAACTTCGCGTCCATTCTTGATCGATGGACGCGAGACCGGCAGCTTTTATCGTCGATCGGCGCCACGGCCTCAGCCGCGCTTGTCGAGCACCTCGTTCCACTCCTTGACCCGGCTTGACTGTGCCGCCAGCAAGGCATCCACGTCACCTTCCAGCGTGACTTTCTCGATCGTGTCGCCCTGCTGCACCGCATTGACCACGTCCATGTCGGCGGCATCGACCACTTCGCCGAATACGCTGTGCTTGCCGTCAAGCCATGGCGTCGGGCCGTGGGTGACGAAGAACTGGCTGCCATTGGTGCCCGGGCCGGCATTGGCCATCGACAGCACACCGGGCTTGTCATGGCGCAACGAGGCATCGAACTCGTCCTCGAACTTGTAACCGGGACCGCCGCGGCCACTGCCTTCGGGGCAGCCCCCCTGCACCATGAAGTCCGCGATCACGCGATGGAACGACAGACCGTCGTAATAGCCCCGCTTGGCGAGGTTGACGAAGTTGGCGACGGTGAGCGGCGCCTTGTCTTCGTGCAGACGAAGATGGATCGGGCCACGGTTGGTGGTGAAGGTGACTTGGATGGTCATTGCAAATCCTTGGTTTCGAAATCAACGCCGTGCCGCAACACAGGCCTCAGGGCTGCCAAGAATACCCCACGGCCACGACGGCCGCAGAGCACGATGTCTTTTACTCATCGACAGTGACCCTTATGGCAGTCCCAACGCCTCGCGTTGCAATCGTCCTGTACCTCGCGGTCGGGTTTCCGGGCTATCCATCTCCGATGGCCATGCCTCACCTTCATAGAGATGCGACCACAATCGATCCAGTGCCGCATACCCGTAAGGTAGCAATGGTACGTAACGCTCACCGAAACGAGGCAGGGAAAGAAAGGCATCGAAGTGCTGGGCGTGAGGCACCTTCCAGAACACCGGCTGACGTTCCTGCTCACGTAACCACGCCACGTAGGGTTCCGAACTGAAGGCCAGCGGCACCAGACCATCGCTGACCCCGTGCACCACCCCCAGGGGGAGGCCACGTCGAGGTACCCGCACGGCTGTCTCGGCCACCCAGGCTTGCAGCACCCTGGCCTCTGGATCATCCCCGGTCCACAGCTTGCGCAGATATTCAAGCGTTTCAACATGAGGGTCGACAGAAGCACTGGTACCCCCGGAGAGCGCGATACCGTTGTCCGGCGGGATTCCCGAGCTGTCGGCCCACCACGCCGCCCGTGTAGCGATATCCGAAACACCCGGGCGACCGTCCTTATCGAGTGCGGTATAGCGGATGCCGCGAGGCATATCCGTCGCGCCGCGGCGAAGATAAGAAGACGCATAGCCGACGGCAATCGTCCGCCACAGATCCAACCCCGTGGTACTGGCCGCCGCAACCATTGCGTCATCTGTCCAGCCCCGTTGACGCAGATACTCATAGGCCCGCTCGGCCTGTTCCGTGGTTGTAGCTCCTGTCAACTTACCCTGCGCACGAAGGCGCGCACATCGTCGCGGCCATGCGGGCGGGGGTAAATGATCATCATTGCGGGCGAACGGGGTCGTGGCGAACTTCGATGAGAGCAAGGCACACGGCAACCATACGGCAGCCTCGGTGGCATAGTCATACATGGGTCGCCCGCGATCTCTCACGTAGACGTTTGGTTCGAGCGCCACGACACCCGCAAAAAAATCCTGGCCAGAGAACGCCACGCGTTCCAGTCCGGCAGCCTGCAAGACGGCCGCTCCTCCATTGGACAAACCGGTAGCAATAATCTTGGTGTTCTGGGCCGTGAATGGCGCCTCATCCGGAAAAGCCCGATCGAGCATGGCCAGCCCGAATTGCGCTGCCTGGATCACATGTCGCCCCCAGTCAGCCTCCGGATGGTCACCTGAGTGTGCATGCTTGACAGCGATTCCCGCCGACTGTAGGGCCGGCGGAGGCTGGAACTCAAGTGGAACGCTGCCTCGTGTCGCGCGTCGACCGTCAAGTCCCACGCCACTGTTATCTGCATAGTCGAAATACCCGGCTCCGGCACCCTTGTCGGTATACGCAACAGCGCAACCTCGTGGTAGACCCCACGCTCCAGCCAACGCAATCGCGCCATAAATGCCGCGCGAACCGGAAGACGCAGCGACCACCAGACAGCGCTTCAATTGGTCAAAGTTGTATGGCAACTGCAACAGAACGCGATGAGGAAACGTCGCGCCGGGAAGCTTCGCGAAAGCCTGGTATTCACGGCCAGGTATATCCGGCGCGTCACCGTAGACGTCACCGTAACCGCCCAACGGCCCGAGATCAGCAACACCTCTCCAACTGGTATGGATAGCACGTTTACGGAGTTCGGCCGCGGTAGGAGACGCCGGATCAAGGAAAGGCAGCGGCGCCTCGGCCAAGCCACGAAGACCCAGCCCCCCACTAAGCAGGTCGTCGCCGTCGCGGTGCCTGGTGACGCGCACCTCACCGTAATCCACTTCACGCATTCCCGGTTCCTTATCAGCCAGATTGCCAGCAAAAACGCATAGCATGACTGAAACGCCCCTGCACCCGCGCAAGATGTAGAGATAAGCAGGCCCGCTCGTCTGACGCAACCAACAGCTGTTGAAAAATGCCAGGGTCACCTGCTTCACTAGCAGCCCGGCGCGCTTTTCCACGCACTACCACCCGGCATTTCAATCCCTTCCCACCGGCTCAGGCCAGCCAGGGATGCTCCAATCTGCCGTCATAAGCTTCGTTTGCCGTCATCGAGTTGCCGCGCTTCCTTGATGCCGATGTCGGTATTTCCAGCGTCGCATCTGGTTTGGCCCCGTCCCTGGCGGGCTGACAGCGGCGTACACCCCCCCTCCGCGGCGACCCTCCATCGCGGCATGACACGGATCGAGGTAGCGCCTGAATCAGCCCATCACCACGCGATCGCCATGGACACCGATGCCACGCAGACGGACAGGTGAAGTACCCGGGCAGCGTCATGGCAGCGCCGGTTCGGGCTACCCGCACCACCGATCGACCCTTTCGCGAGGCTTCACCCCCATTGTCGACAGGCGCCGACGAGCCTGGCTTGCCGTGCGCTGTCGCACCCGCGCCTGATCGAGCGCAAACGAACTTTATCCCGACAACGCAGCAACTTGTCACACAAGTACGTATAATCCACGGGTTAATCCTTCTGATAACCCACGTGGTGGCTGCAAGCGCCACCCGAGTGCTTTCCATGTCCATTGAAAATCTGCGCAACATCGCCATCGTCGCCCACGTCGATCACGGCAAGACCACTCTCGTCGACTGCCTGCTGAAGCAGTCCGGCACGCTGGCCGAGCGAACGGTGCTGACCGAGCGTGTAATGGACTCGAACGATCAGGAAAAGGAGCGTGGTATCACGATCCTGGCCAAGAACACCGCGATCACCTGGAACGGTAACCGGATCAACATCGTCGATACCCCGGGCCATGCCGACTTCGGTGGCGAGGTAGAGCGCGTGCTGTCGATGGTCGACTCGGTACTGATCCTGGTCGACGCGATGGATGGCCCGATGCCGCAGACCCGCTTCGTCACACAGAAGGCCTTCGACATGGGCTTCAAGCCGATCGTGGTGGTCAACAAGATCGACCGTCCAGGCGCACGTCCGGACTGGGTGATCGATCAGGTATTCGACCTGTTCGACCGTCTGGGCGGCACCAACGAACAGCTCGATTTTCCGATTGTCTACGCTTCGGCGCTGCACGGTTACGCCAGCCTGGAAGACACCGCCCGCGAAGGCGACATGACGCCGCTGTACGAGGCGATCATGAAGCACGTGTCGCCGCCGGAGGTGGATCCGGTGGGACCGTTCCAGATGCGCATCAGCCAGCTCGACTACAGCAGCTATGTCGGGCTGATCGGGATTGGCCGGATCCAGCGCGGCAAGGTCCGCACCAACATGCCGGTCAGCATCGTCGATCGCCACGGCAAGAAGCGCCAGGGCAAGGTATTGCAGGTGTTGGGCTTCATGGGTCTGGAGCGCCGCGAGGTCGAGGAGGCCGAGGCAGGTGACATCGTCGCCATCTCGGGCATCCAGGACCTGAGCATCTCCGATACGGTCTGCGCCCTGGACACACCGGAAGCGCTGCCAGCGCTGACCGTCGATGAACCCACGATCAGCATGACCTTTCAGGTCAACAATTCGCCGTTTGCCGGCAACAAGGACCACAGCGGCGGCAAATTCATCACCAGCCGCCAGATCCGCGAGCGTCTCGAACGCGAGACCCTGCACAACGTGGCGCTGAAGGTCGAGGAAGGTTCGGATCCGGACAAATTCATCGTCTCCGGTCGAGGCGAACTGCATCTTTCGGTGCTGATTGAAACCATGCGCCGCGAAGGCTACGAGCTCGCCGTGTCGCGTCCGGAGGTGATCATCAAGGAAATCGACGGCCAGAAGCAGGAGCCGATCGAGCAATTGGTGATCGACGTCGAGGAGCAGCACCAGGGTGGCGTGATGGAGCGCCTTGGCATGCGCAAGGGCCAACTGAAAAACATGGAGCCGGACGGCAAAGGCCGGGTCCGGCTGGACTACGAGATTCCGGCGCGCGGCCTGATCGGCTTCCAGACCGAATTTCGCACCCTGACCCAGGGCGGCGGACTGCTGTTCCATGTCTTCGACCACTACGGCCCGAAGGCGGAAGGCTCGATCGCCAAGCGCCAGAACGGCGTGATGATCTCCAACGCTGCCGGTGCGACACCCGCCTATTCGCTGGGACCGCTGCAGGACCGTGGCAAGCTCTTCGCCGCCGAAGGCGACAACGTCTACGAGGGTCAACTGGTGGGGATCCACGCCAAGGACAACGACCTCACGGTCAACGTCATCAAGGGCAAGCCGCTGACCAACATGCGCGCGTCGGGCAAGGACGACGCCATCCAGTTGTCGCCGGCGATCAAGTTTTCGCTGGAGCAGGCGCTGGAGTTCATCGAAGACGACGAACTGGTCGAGATCACCCCCAAGGAGATCCGGCTGCGCAAGAAACACCTCACCGAGAACGATCGCAAGCGCGCCTCGCGCGGTTGAGTCCTCGCCGGCCGTTCTGCACTGTCCATCGGCCATTGCGCGCCCTGCGCGCGATGGCTTTGTCACCGTCGTTCGGCAACAGCGCGCCTGCTCCACAACAGGGATTGCGCTTTTGCCGACTGTTTACGTTTTCACACCTCTCACGCGCAAGCCCGGCAGTTGCCGGGCCAGCTTGCGCAGCAGGCCCGCAAAGCCCTGCAGGTCATCGTGCCATGGCGATGCGTCGCGCCAATACAGCGCAATCTCCCGACCCGACGCGGCCCCTTTGAGCTTGGCCAGCACGATATTCGGCATCGAGGCCAGCCGCTCGCGCGCCAGCGCCGGCACCAGCGCATAACCGCCGCGTAAACCGACCAGTGCCGCCAGGCTTTCGAGGCTGACATCCTGCACATGCCCGTGCTCGTTGCCGTCGCATTCGAGACCGTCCGCGTGGCTCTCGGCCATCAGGGTGGCCTCGGCGGGGTCAAGCTGATCCAGTGCGATGCTGCGCCGGCGGGCGAGCGGATGATCAGCTCGCAGCATCAGTTCCCAAGGCTCGAAGAACAGCGGCCGGGAAGCGATTCCGCTGACCGTCGTCGCCATCGGAGCCAGCACGGCATCCAGTTCGGCTTCCTGCAATCGACGCAGCAGACCCCGCGGCTTGCCTTCGGAAATCCCCAGCCGGGCACCGGGAAAATATTGCGGAAAAGGCGCGATCAGATGCGGTAGCAGATACGGTCCCAACGAAGCCGGCAAGCCCAGCCGCAGCTCGCCCCCGAACGCCACCACGCCGGCACGGGCCACCTGCTGCAGGTGTTCGCCGGCCGCCAGCACGGCGTCGATATGGCGCAGCAGATGCTGGCCACCGGCGGTCGCCACGATACGCCGGCCACCGCGCTCGAACAGCGGCGCCCCCACCGCCTGCTCCACTTTCTGGACCTGATGCGACAGCCCCGACGGACTGATATGCATGGCACGCGCTGCGCTGTTGAAACTGCCGTGGCGATGCACCGCCTGCACCAGCGCGAGGTCGCGCAGCGAAACCGCCGAAAGCATCGTCGAAATCATCGAACGCTGCATGTGATCAAAAGCATTTGTGCGTGAAAGACATCGGATTCATCCTACAGGTCAGAAAATCGAGCCTAAATGTATCCGCAGTTTAGCCGCGATGGCATGGAGTGACCTGAGTCGATGGTACCGGCGAGAGACTCAAGCGGTCATCGAAACAGCCCTCATGCCGTTCGCGGATACCCTGCGTTTGCGCGATAATCCCTCAATTTGCCGGAAAGGCAAACGGCGGCTGCTCACGCCACAGCAGCGCGCTTCAGCCATCCCAGCCGCAGGATCAGCCAGGAGCACTCCCCATGAAAGACACCTTTTCCGTACGCGACACCCTCGAGGTCAACGGCAAGCAGCATGCGTTTGCCAGCCTGACCAAGCTGGGCGAGCAATTCGACCTCACGCGGCTGCCCTACTCGCTGAAGATCCTGCTGGAGAACCTGCTGCGCCACGAGGATGGCGTCAATGTCACCTCCAGCGAGATCAAGGCGATTGCCCAGTGGGATGCCAAGGCCGAACCGGCGACCGAAATCGCGTTCATGCCGGCCCGCGTGGTGCTACAGGATTTCACCGGTGTGCCCTGCGTGGTCGACCTGGCAGCGATGCGCGATGCGGTGGTCAAGCTCGGTGGCGACGCCACCCAGATCAATCCGCTGGCACCGGCCGAACTGGTCATCGACCATTCGGTACAGGTGGACGCCTACGGCTCGGCATCCGCGCTGGAAAAGAATGTCGAGATCGAGTTTGAGCGCAACCAGGAGCGTTACTCGTTCCTGCGCTGGGGCCAGAAGGCGTTCAACAACTTCAAGGTCGTGCCACCGCGCACCGGCATCGTGCATCAGGTCAACCTCGAGCACCTGGCCCGCGTCGTGTTCACCGCCGACAAGGACGGTGAGAGCTGGGCCTACCCGGATACCGTATTCGGCACCGACTCGCACACCACCATGATCAATGGCCTGGGCGTGCTGGGTTGGGGCGTTGGCGGCATCGAGGCTGAGGCAGCCATGTTGGGACAACCCTCGTCGATGCTGATTCCGCAGGTGGTCGGCTTCAAACTCAAGGGCAAGATGCCCGAGGGTGTCACTGCCACCGACTTGGTGCTCACCGTCACCCAGATGCTGCGCAAGCTCGGCGTGGTCGGCAAGTTCGTCGAATTCTTCGGCGATGGCCTGAAGCATCTGCCGCTGGCCGATCGCGCCACCATCGCCAACATGGCGCCGGAATACGGCGCGACCTGCGGTATCTTCCCGGTCGACCAGGAGGTGTTGAATTACATGCACCTGTCCGGTCGCAAGGACGCCCACATCAAGTTGGTCGAAGCCTATGCCAAGGCTCAGGGCATGTGGCATGACGAGCATACCCCGCATGCCGAATTCACTACCACGATGGAACTGGATCTTGCCGACGTGAAGCCGTCGCTGGCCGGACCGAAGCGTCCGCAGGACCGTGTGCTGCTGGAAGGCGTCAAACAGAATTTCCATGATGTGGTGGGCCCGCTCACCAGCAGCCGCCAGGCGAAGAACGGCGATGCCGGCCGCTTTGCCAGCGAAGGCGGCGCGACCGCTATCGGCAACGAGGCCAACAGCGTCACTGACGGAGAGGTTCGCGTCACCAAAGATGGTGAGGACTTTGAACTCAAGGACGGCTCGGTGGTGATCGCAGCGATCACCTCGTGCACCAATACTTCCAACCCGGCGGTGATGCTCGGAGCCGGTCTGCTGGCGAAGAAGGCCGCGGCAAGAGGCCTGAAAGCCAAGCCCTGGGTCAAGACCTCAATCGGCCCCGGCTCGCTGGTGGTCAGCGACTATCTGGAAAAGACCGGCCTGCTGAAGGAGCTGGAGAAAATCGGCTTCTACATCGTCGGCTACGGCTGCACCACCTGCATCGGCAACTCCGGTCCCCTGCCGATCGAAATCAGCAAAGGTATCAGCGAGGGCGATCTGGCGGTGGCCTCGGTGCTCTCCGGCAACCGCAACTTCGAGGGCCGGGTGCACCCGGAAGTGAAAATGAACTACCTGGCCTCGCCGCCCCTGGTGGTTGCCTACGCACTGGCAGGCACGCTGGACATCGACCTCACCACGGAAGCACTGGGCACGGACAGCGATGGCAAACCGGTGTACCTGAAGGACATCTGGCCCAGCAACCAGGAAATTTCCGACGCCATCGCCGGCGCGATCAATCCGGCCATGTTCGAAAAGAACTACGCCGACGTGTTCAAGGGCGACAGCCGCTGGAACCAGATTGCCTCTCCCGACGGCGCGTTGTTCGCGTGGGACGACTCCACCTACATCAAGAACCCACCCTACTTCGACGGCATGACGATGGAGCTCAGTCCCGTGGAGGACATCCATGGCGCCCGTGCGCTCGGCCTGTTCGGCGACTCGATCACCACCGACCACATCTCGCCCGCCGGCTCGATCAAGAAAGACAGCCCGGCGGGGCGTTTCCTGATCGAGAAAGGGGTCGAGCCGAAGCACTTCAACTCCTTCGGGTCGCGCCGCGGCAACGACGACGTGATGGTGCGCGGCACCTTCGCCAATATCCGCATCCGCAATCAGATGCTGGACAACGTCGAGGGCGGTTATACCCTGCACGTGCCCTCGGGTGAGCAAATGGCCATCTACGACGCCGCAATGAAGTACAAGGCGGACAACACCCCGTTGGTGGTGCTTGCAGGCAAGGAATATGGGACCGGCTCGTCGCGCGACTGGGCGGCCAAGGGCACCCTGCTGCTGGGCATCAAGGCGGTAATCGCAGAGAGTTTCGAGCGCATCCACCGCTCCAATCTGGTGGGCATGGGCGTCTTGCCGCTGCGCTTCAACGACGGCGAAAACGCCAGGTCGCTGGGCCTGACCGGCAAGGAGATCTTCGACATCATCGGCCTCGATGGCGGTGATGCCACAACGGCGAAGGTGGTGGCGACTGCCAGCGACGGCAGCAAGAAGGAGTTCACCGTCAAGGTGTTGCTGCTGACCCCGAAAGAGCGTGCATTCTTCCAGCACGGTGGCATCCTGCAGTACGTGCTGCGTCAGCTGGCGGGCAAGAAAGCCGCGTAAGCCTCAGCTGCAACGCGACAAACGGACGCCCCGCACAGCCGGGGCGTCCGTTTTTTGTCCGGGCCGACCCACGAAAAGCGTCAGGCTTTCCGAGACCTCAAAGAGAACGCTTCCAGCGAGCCGAGTAGCAGCGCCAGGCACCCCTTTCCCGGCGCCATGCCGCCTCGACCCGGTACAGCCCGAGCCGGTCGGGCAGCAGCCGCTGGCCGGTGCTGGTCAGCGTCACCACGAAAGTGCTCACCATCCGCTCACCACGATGCTCAATGGTCACCGGGCCCATCGTCACCCCGATATGCTCGTCGCGCAGCCGCAGCAATCGGACCATATTGCCAAGAGCCGACCGGTCCAACTCCCCGCCATTGCCGTCGAAGTCCTTGCTGAGCGGCGCCACCACGCGACCCGCATCGGCCGCTTGTGCCGCCTTTGCGACCGCAGCGATCGACGCGCGTATCTGTGCCTCGTCGGGTGCATGCCGACACGATGCCAGGACACAGACACACACCACGACCCCGATCCATGCGATGGCAGTTTTTGCGCACCGTTTCATCCGCCGATCTCCCCGCTCGCTGCTTGCTGCTATACGCGAGCGTATGCTCCAATGAAGCTCAAGCATGGCCCATCGCTGACGCTGTCGCCATCGCGAATTCAGATCAACCCATGGTCATCGACAAACAGGGAACCCGAGCATGAGCATTGAACGTCCGTGGCTGGATCACTATCCGGCAGGTGTTGCCGAACAGATTGATGTCAACCAGTACGTCTCGTTGCCGGCAGTACTCGAAGAAGCGTTCGGGCGTTTTCGCGAACGGCCTGCTTTTGCCAATTTCGGGAAAAGCCTCAGCTACGGTGAAATCGATGAAATGAGCCGTCATTTCGCCGGTTATCTCACCGGCGTGCTGAAGCTCGGCAAGGGTGATCGCATCGCAATCATGATGCCCAATGTGTTGCAGTACCCGGTTGCCCTGTTCGGTGCATTGCGCGCAGGCCTGACGGTAGTCAATACCAACCCGATGTATACCGCACGCGAGCTCCAGCATCAGCTTGAAGACTCCGGTGCCAAGGCGATCGTGGTGCTGGACAACTTTGCCGCCACCCTCGAGCAGGTTGTCGCCAGGACCCATGTGGAATTCATCGTGACGACCGGGCTGGGCGACCTGCTGGGTTTGGCGAAGGGCGCGCTGATGAATTTCGCGATCAAGCACATCAAGAAGATGGTACCCGCGTTCCAATTGCCCCAGGCAGTGCGCTTTCGCGATGTCCTGACCCGTGGCACCGCCCACGATCTGCCGGCGATCACCCTGGACCACGACGATATCGCCTTCCTTCAGTACACCGGCGGCACCACCGGCGTGGCCAAGGGTGCCATGCTGTCGCACGGCAACATGATCGCCAACATGCTGCAGGCCAGTGCGTGGATCGGCACCCATGTGAAGCAGGGCGACGAGGTGGTCATTACCGCACTGCCGCTGTACCACATCTTTTCACTCACGGCGAACTGCCTCAACTTCATGAGCCTGGGCGGACTCAATTGGCTGATCACCAATCCGCGTGACATGCCGGGCTTCGTCAAGGAACTGAAGGGCTCGGGCTTCACCGCGATCACCGGCGTCAACACGCTGTTCAACGGCCTGCTCAACACGCCCGGATTTGCCGATCTGGATTTTTCCCGACTGCACCTGTCGCTGGGGGGCGGCATGGCGGTGCAGCGAGCCGTCGCCGAGCGCTGGAAGAAGGTCACCGGTTGCACGCTGGCCGAAGCTTACGGGCTTACGGAAACCTCGCCCGCCGTATGCATCAATCCGCTGGACCTGAAGGATTACAACGGTGCGATCGGGTTGCCGATACCCTCCACCGACGTGGCGATCTGGTCCGAGGAAGGCCTGCCACTGCCAAGCGGCGAAGTCGGCGAGTTGATGGTTCGTGGCCCGCAAGTCATGAAAGGCTATTGGCAGCGCCCGGACGAAACCGCCAAGGTACTCGGTAGCGACGGCTGGCTGCATACCGGCGATATCGCCAGGATGGATGAAAACGGCTACTTCTACATCGTCGACCGCAAGAAGGACATGATTCTCGTCTCGGGGTTCAATGTGTACCCGAACGAGGTCGAGGATGCAGTCATGCAACACCCCGGCGTACTCGAAGTGGCTGCCGTCGGGATCCCGGACGAACATTCCGGCGAAGTGGTCAAACTCTATGTGGTGCGCAAGGACCCGAATCTCGACGAGGAAACCCTCAAGCTGTTCTGCCGCGAGAACCTGACCGGTTACAAGCGCCCCAGGGAGATCGAGTTTCGCGCCGAACTGCCCAAGAGCAACGTGGGCAAGATCCTGCGCCGGGAGCTGCGCAACGAAAACAAGGCCAAACCCTGAAACGCGACGCATATTGCAGTCAATGGCCTTGATTCGTTGATGCGGAACGAGAGGACTCCGCTCTTCTGAATGACAGGTCGACTCAACCTTCCTGCCAGTATTCCAGGATATCGGCATAGCCACCCAGCAGGTTCCAGAGCGGCACCTGCTTGTCTTCCGGTATATGGCTGTAGGTGAAACCGATATCGTGATCGGAAATCCTGGCCACGACGGCCTCGAGATGAATATGCAGGTTGTTGCCGAAGATCATGTCGAGTATCCAGCGCTGCCCTACTTCACCGGACCAGCCCAGAGGGCGCCGAAGCATCGCGCCGGTAGCGGATATATCCACCAGTTCAGTGGGATGCGATTCGCTGCGGTGGCTCATCAGCACCGTCGTCTCGATCTGCATACGTGCGGGCCGCAGCTGTTCCGGCTTGTCCGCAATCCGCTTCGTGTCTTCGATCATCATTCGTGGTCCTGTCCGTCAGCCCGTGCGCTCGCCATTGGCAACGATGCCCGGTGCCCTCGTTCTGAAATTACCCTGTAACGCCACTGTTCAATACTCTCGACCCGAGGGTCATCGCATCGTTGAGACCCAACAATCACCCTGGCTCACCGGCAAATCTCTACCGGTAGCTCCCGGCCTGCAGCAACGCCACCACTGTTGGGTTTGTCGCAGGGTGCAAAGCAAACTCTGTGCCATTTATCAGGGGCAACCTATCGAGTGTTCGCGAACGGTCCCATGGCAGACTCATCCTCACATCGGGAGATCCTCGCAGGACCGCTGACAGCCCTGATCACCCCTCCATATCGAGCGCTTCCGGCCTGACACCGGCAGCCTCGATCCTTGCGTCGGTACAAGCTGGCTGAGTTGCCTTTCAGACCGAACAGCCATTGATACGGCGGGTAGGTGCATGCCGCGCGAAGTATCTGACAGACATTTTAGGTCACATCACGCACGGTTCCTCTTCGTACCGTGACGACATCGGCAAATCGCTCGACCCGCCGCCGCGAACATTCTCGAGCCGTCCTGGCCACAGCGCACCGGGAATGGGTCTGGCGCCTCCGATCCAGTGATCGCCATAGTATGGGTATGGACCTATCGCCCGGGCCACAGTTGCACGGCTGGACTTGTCAGTAGGCAACCGTTACTCTGCAAACCACGCGAGTCCCGAGAACACGCCTGCCGGTCAGTTACAGCAGCGCGAACGGCCCGCCCGATGCATTTCTGATCTGTTGCGCAGATCGTGCCGCCGCCGCTTCTGGCCATGCCAGCCCGACGTCCGGCACGGCTGGCAAGCTGGGCTGACATGCACGAAAGTCACCTGCGGCACGCCTGACCGAAACACCAATGCGTGGTTTCATCATGCCTGCAAGGACCAACGGCGCCTGGAGTGAGGGGTCCGCTGGAGGTGAAGGTGGTATCCGGAAACGTCGCCTTACCGCTACGTTTCGAGTGCGGACGTTCCCCGGCAGTTGCCGGTGCTGAAATCGTTTCGCTCGTTTTGAACGCACTTGCAGCTGCTTGACGCGGCCCGACGACATGCATTGATGAGCACTGAGCCAGTTCAGTCCGAGAGTCTGGTCACCGCAGCACCGGACGCCTTTGCGGCAGTGCCGCAGCAACAGGAAATGCCGCTGGCCATCGTGCGCGGCGAACCGCTGCTGCAAATGCCGCAAGACCTGTATATCCCGCCGGATGCGCTTGAGGTCATCCTCGAGGCCTTCGAGGGGCCACTGGATCTGCTGCTGTATCTGATCCGGCGGCAGAATCTGGACATTCTGGACATTCCGGTTGCCGAGATTACCCGGCAATACATGAGCTACATCGAACTGATGCGCGATGTGATGCGACTGGAACTGGCGGCGGAATATCTGCTGATGGCCGCGATCCTGGCCGAGATAAAGTCCAGGCTGCTGTTGCCACGACCACCGGCCGAGGAAGGCCAGGAAGAGGATCCCCGCGCGGAACTGGTACGGCGTCTGCAGGAATACGAACGCTTCAAGCGGGCCGCGGAAGACATCGAGGCGCTGCCGCGGGTTGAACGCGACACCGTGGTGGTTCATGCCGACGTGGGTGAACGTCACGTGGTCCGGCTACCACCGCCGCTGGAGCTTGATGAGTTGCTGCTGGCCCTGAAGGATGTGATGCACCGGGCCGAGCTGTTTGGACATCATGCGATCCGGCGCGAGGCGCTGAGCGTGCGTCAGCGCATGGGTGAACTGCTGAGCCGGCTGGACGACCAGAGCTTCCAGCGTTTCGAGAGCCTGTTCGACGTCAGCGAAGGACGCCTTGGCATCGTGGTGACCTTCCTGGCCATGCTCGAGCTGGCCAAGGAGATGCTGGTGGAAATCGTCCAGGAGGCGCCGCTGGCACCGATCTACCTGAAAGCCAAGGCAGCTCAACCTGAGGAAACCATCGAGGCATCGATGGAACCCATACCCACCGGCGAATCGAACCCCATCGGATCGTCTTCACCATGAACGCCACCTACTGAACCGGCATCCGACCAAGGCCATGCAGACCGATCAACTCAAAGCCGTCATCGAGGCCGCCTTGCTGGCCTCAAGTCAGCCCATGACCCTTCATCAACTCGGCGACCTGTTTGCCGAGACCGATGACGTCGGTCGCGAGCAGATTGCCAAGGCGCTGGAAACCCTGGCCGACGATTGCACCGGCCGCGGCATCGAACTCCAGGAGGTTGCCTCGGGCTTTCGTTACCAGGTACGGCAGGACGTGCATCCGTGGATTTCGCGGATGTGGACGGAAAGGCCGAGCCGCTACTCGCGCGCCCTGCTGGAGACGCTTGCTTTGATCGCCTACCGCCAACCGATCACCCGCCCCGAGATCGAACAAATCCGCGGCGTGGTGGTGTCATCAAGCATCATCAAGACGATGGAGGAGCGTGAGTGGATCCGCGTGGTGGGCTACCGCGACGTCCCCGGCAAACCGGCACTGTTCGGCACCACCCGCGCCTTTCTCGATTACTTCAACCTCAAGTCGCTGGATCAATTGCCACCGTTGTCCGCTGTCCGCGACATGGAAGACCCGCAGATGCGCTTCGAGCAAGAGCCGCTGAAGGTGCCGCCGGGGCGTGATCTTCCGATCGATCCGGAGGCTGAAGGCGGCACCGACGATGTCGCCGCGATCAGCCGATTGCACGTCGCCGGCGAGACCGATACCGATCTAACCGTTGATGGCGACCGTGCATCGCCGCCCATCGACACCAGCCACCCGGACGCGCTGATCGCGCCAGTCCGTACCGAAAACCCGACAACCACTGCCGACGAGGCAGCGAACCCGGCCGGCGTCGAATCCGACGCCGCCTCGCCAGATACCAAGGAGTACCGCGCATGACTGCGCCGCAAAAAACCGTTCTGTCCCTCAAACGCGAACCACGCAGCGAAACCGAAGCGGCGCTCGAAGAGCGCCTGCACAAGGTACTGGCCAACGCCGGCCTCGGCTCCCGCCGCATGCTGGAACAGCGCATCCACTCCGGCGAAATCGAACTGAACGGTACACCGGCTGAAATCGGCACCAGCGTGCATGCCGGCGACCGCGTGGTGCTCGATGGCAAGCAGTTCGTGGTCGCTACCGACAGTCGCGACGACACCGAGGTGCTGGTCTACCACAAGCCCGAGGGCGTGCTCACCACCCGTGACGACCCGGAGGGTCGCCCTACTGTGTTCGAGCAGTTGCCGCACCTCAAGGGTGCACGCTGGGTTGCCGTCGGCCGACTGGACATCAACACCACCGGTCTGCTTCTGCTCACCACCGATGGCGAGCTGGCCAACGCGCTGATGCACCCCAAGAGCGGTCTGGAACGCGAATACCTGTGCCGCGTACACGGCGAGGTACCGGACGAAATCATCGAGAGACTCAAGGCTGGCGTGGTACTCGACGACGGCCCGGCGCGCTTTGACGAGATCGCGGTGATCAGCCGCGGCGGCAGCCACAGCTGGTTCCGGGTCGTGATCCGTGAGGGTCGCAATCGCGAAGTTCGGCGCCTGTGGGACTCGCAGGGCTTTCTGGTCAGCCGGCTCAAGCGTATCCGCTACGGCAAGATCGAGCTGCCGCGCGCACTGCGCCGCGGCGACTGCGAGGCACTCGATCCGGAGGCCGTCAAGCAATTGCGCCAGACCACCGGGCTGGGCATGCCGCAGCCCGTATTGACCTTGAGTCCGGTACTGCACCAACGCCGTGCCAATCGCCATGTCACCGAATATCGGCCCGAGCGCGGCAGCGCGGGTGCCTGGACCGGGGCTCAGGACGAAGGACGTGAACTGCGCGCTTATGATCGTATCCGTGACGAACCCACGCGTGGCCGCAAACCGGGGCGTCGTCCTGGCGCCGAAGTCAACGGCAACGTGGTGCGCCCCGAAGGCGGTGCCGGTGCGGGAAAGCGCGGCAGCGGCGGAGGCCGGGGACGGCGGGTAGCACCGGGCCAGGAACTGCCCTCGGTGCGCACCTGGTTTGCCGGCGAAAGCCGCGACGGCACAGCGCGCCCCGGCGCACCCCGGGGCGGTCCCGGGGCAACCAATAACAGCAACCGTCGTAACGCCGGTGGCAAGCCATCGGGGACGCGTAGCGGCAGCCCCTACGGCGGCGAATCACGCGGTGCCAACGGCAACCGCGCGCCTGCCGGCCGACCGGGCCAGGCCGCTCGTCCGCAAGGCCAGGGTGGCAACCGTTCGCCAGGAAACTCCCGGCCGCAAGGCCAGGGCCAGGGCCAGGGCAGACCCGCGGGTGGGCGTCCACCGGGCCGTGGTGGCAATCGCTCAGGAAACCGCTAAGCCATCGATGCGGAAAACCCGACAGCCTCCCAGCAGGGGATGACAGTGCGTATCTATCACAACAATCGATGCTCCAAGTCACATGCCACACTGGCCCTGCTGGAAGCACGTGGCTGCAGCGTCGAGGTGATCCATTACCTCGACCAGCCACCGAGCGAAGCCGAGTTGGCGGTATTGCTGAGGCAACTGGGTATGCCGGCGCGCGGACTGCTGCGCACCGGCGAAGCGGAGTATCGCGCATTGGGTCTGTCTGACCCCGCACTCGACGATGCTGCCCTGATTGCGGCGATGGCGGCTCACCCGAAACTGATCGAACGTCCGATCGTGGTCGCCAACGGCAAGGCCGCGATAGGCCGTCCACCGGAAACCGTGCTGGCGATACTCTGACCGGGCACGCCGGAAAAGATACACCGCAGGAGCGCAGCTTGTGCGCGAATGTTCTTCAGCGAGACCCGAATAGCCATACCGCGCACAGGCTCCGCCGCAAGCGACAGTCAGCCCGGATCGAGTGAAAACGCGTCGGCATCCATCCATGCCGGAAACCGTTCCCGGTGCGCCAGCAGCAGCTGCGGGTCGAGACGCACCGTCACCACCTGCTCCTGCGCACCGCATTCGAGCAGCGGTTCACCGACCGGATCGATCACCGCGCTGTCGCCCGCATAGGCAATCTCGTTGCCGTCCATGCCGACCCGGTTCACCCCGATCACGTAGCTCAGGTTTTCGATCGCCCGTGCCCGCAGCAGGGTCCGCCATGGCTGGCGCCGCGCTGCCGGCCAGTTGGCCACGAACAACGCCAGGTCGTACTCCATGCCGGCACGTGCTTCGGCCATGCGTCGATTGCGCAGCCACACCGGAAAACGCAGGTCATAGCAAACCTGCGGCAGGACCCGCCAGCCCTTGAGCTCGACAATCAGGCGTTCGACCCCGCTGCCATAACGGGTATGTTCGCCGGCCATGCGAAACAGATGCCGCTTGTCGTATTGCATGAAACCGCCATCGGGCTGCACCCACAGCAGGCGGTTGTAGACCGTACCGTTTTCCCGAATCGCCAGACTGCCGCAGATAACCGCACCCACCTCGCCAGCCAGCGCCCGCAACCAGGCCACACTCCCGCCGTCCATCGCCTCGGCGCTGGCCCGGGTGTCGTTGCTGAAGCCCGACAAAAAAGTTTCCGGCAGTACGATCAGGTCGCTTCCCGCACCCTGCCGCACCAGCGCACCGTAGTACTCACGATTGGCCGGTGCGTCGTGCCACCGCGTCGCACCCTGCACCAGTGATACCTGCAGCGCCTGCAGGCGGGACGCTGGGGTGCTCACAACTTGCACAACCGTTCCGCTGCCGCCGCCAGGGTGGCATCGCTCTTGGCGAAGCACAGCCGCAGCAACCGGGTACCGGGCGCCTTTTCATGAAACGGTGTCAGCGGAACCGCCGCCACCCCACCCTGCTCCACCAGCCATCGGCTGAAGGCGAGATCGTCTTCGTCGCGGATCGCCGCATAGTCAACCAGTTGAAAGTAACCACCGGCCACATCCAGCAGCTTGAAGCGCGACGGTTCCAGCAGGGTGCGAAAGCGATCGCGCTTGGCCTGGTAGAACGCCGACAACTGCAGATAGTGCTCTGGATGGATGGCCAGCACCTCGGCAAATGCCGCCTGCGCCGGATGAAACGTGCAGAACGTCAAATATTGATGCACCTTGCGAAACTCGACGGACAACGCCCTGGGCGCCACCGCATAACCCACTTTCCAGCCGGTACAGTGATAGGTCTTGCCGAACGACGAGATGACGATGCTGCGGGCGGCAAGCTCCGCATGCCGCAGCACGCTTTGATGAACGGCGCCATCGTAGACCATATGCTCATAAACCTCGTCCGCGAGCACCACGATATCGGTGTCGCACACGATCGCGGCCAGCTCGTCAAGATCGGCCACTGACAAGACCGCACCGGTGGGATTGTGCGGGCTGTTGATCAGGATCATCCGTGTCCTGGGCGAGACCGCATCACGCACCCGCTGCCAGTCGACGGCGAAGCTCGGCGCCTGCAGCGCAATATGTACCGCCTGCGCGCCCTGCAGCTCGATCGCCGGCTGGTAGCTGTCGTAGGCCGGATCGAACACGATCACCTCCTCGCCCGAATGCACAATGGCCGCGATCGCGGCAAAAAGCGCCTCGGTCGCGCCTGAGGTAACGGTGATCTCGCTGTCGACATCGACCTTGTGCCCATACAGACGCTCGGTCTTCAGCGCGATCTGCTCGCGCAGCGCTGCAGTACCTGCCATGGCCGCATACTGGTTGCGACCGTCGTTCATGGCCCGGCTCAGCGCATCGCGCAGCACCTGAGGTGGCTCGAAATCAGGAAAGCCCTGCCCAAGATTGATGGCCTGATGCTCCGCCGCCAGCTGGCTCATGACACTGAAGATGGTGGTACCGACTTTTGGCAACTTGCTTTTCGTCATTATTGTTCAGCCGTATGGATGTCCATAAGTGGTCTGTTTCCATGGCAGCGTAACCGATCGATCATCACAAGAAAATCAACTTGTCGGTGGCAACGCGTCCAGCTTGCGTTGCTTGCACTGGCGATGCCTCAGCAAGGTGGTTTCCGGCAAGCGTTCAGCAAGAAAATCCACCAACGCACGCACACCCGGCAACATCCCGCGTCGGCTCGGGTAGACAAAATGCATGGTGCCATCCGGCACGCTCCAGTCCGGCAGTACCACCTCCAGCTCACCCAGTGCGATGGCAGAGGCACAGACGAATTCCGGCAGCAGCGCCACCCCCATGCCGCGCCGGGCGGATTCCAGCAGGATCGCAAAATCGCCACTGATCAACCGTGCCTGCACTTCCACGCTGACCTTCTCCCCCGCCGCCCCGATCAACTCCCATATCTGCACGCCTTCATGCTCCAGCATCGACAACGCCGGCAAGGTGGCCAACTCTTCCGGATGACCCGGTCGCCGCTGCTGGTCCAGCAAGGCGGGACTGGCCACCAGCAAGGTACGCGACTGGCCGAAACTGCGCATGATCAGGTTGCCATCGTCATCGAGCTTGCTGCGAACGCGAATCGCCAGATCGTAGCCTTCGCCGATCACGTCGACCCGGCGATTGCTCGCCACCACACGCACCTGCATCTTCGGATACTGCGCCATGAAATCCGGCAACAGGTAGGCCAGCACCGTCTGCACCAGCGAAACCGGACAGCTCAGGCGCACCACGCCCCGCGGCTCGGCGCGCAGTTCGTCCACCGCATCCTGGGCTGCCTGCGCCTGCTCCAGTACCGCCCGGCAGTGCGTGTAGAAGCGCTCGCCGACTTCGGTAACCACGAAACGCCGGGTGGTCCGCTGCAGCAGGCGCACGCCAAGGCGCTCCTCCAACTGCGCCACGCGCTTGCTGAGGCGCGACTTCGGCACGCCCAAAGCGCGTCCCGCCGCGGAGAAACCGCCGTGCTCGACGACCGCCGCGAAAAAATAGAGGTCATTGAGATCATGCAAGGCTCCGCTCAACACCGCCATGATTGTTTCTCCTGAGAGACGATAAATCCGGATTTTGCCATCTAATCACCACATTGTTCAAAACATATAGTGATCCCGGCGCCGACGATTCGGCTCGATTCAGGACCCACGCTCATGAAACTGTTGCATATCGACTCCAGCGCCCTCGGCGGCCACTCGGTATCACGCCAGCTTACGGCCGGCATCGTTGCGGGGCTCACGCATCGTACGCCCGACCTCGACGTCCGCCACTGCGACCTCGCCGCCGAACCGTTGCCGCACTGGACGCCAGTGACAGATGCTGCCGACCCGGCCGCCATCGCGGGCAACCGCATGTTGGAAGAATTCCTCGCCGCCGACGTCATCGTGATCGGGGCGCCGATGTACAACTTTGCCATTTCCAGCCAGCTCAAGGCGTGGATCGACCGTATCCTGGTGGCCGGCAAGACCTTCCGCTACACCGCTACCGGCCCGGTCGGCCTGGCGGGCGGGAAACGGGTGATCGTCGCCTCCAGCCGCGGCGGCTTCTACGGCAAGGACAGTACCGCCGCGGCCATGGACTTCCAGGAGCCGTACCTTCGCGCGGCCTTCGCGTTCATCGGCATCCCCGAGTTGGAATTCGTTCGTGCCGAAGGCCTCGCCGTCAGCGACGAACACAGGGAAGCAGCATTGAAGTCGGCCCATGGCGTGATCGAAACGGTGGTCGCCCGCCGCGCGGCATGAACAGTGCCATGCACTGAGCAACCTGGGTGCGCAACTGGCTACGCTCAGCGTCGCCGCAACCCGTGCGTCACCCCGTAGCAAGGCCAGCCGACGTGCTGGCCTTTTTCATTCAGCACCTTTGCCGGCGGAGCGCCGCCCACGATAGCGGTGTGATCGTCACCCAAGCTGATTGATGGTTGTCAGCCTCGATGCTTGACATCCGGCGCCTGCGGCGAGCTGCAACCGCAATGGAGAATGGGGGCGGGGCTCGATGGTCGTGGCGGATTCGCAAAGCGGCCGATCCAACCTCCGACAGCTTCCCGGATGCCCGGGCGCAGTGCCGCAACGCATAGGTCATCAGTCATGTCTTCCGCGGGCCCAGCACTCATTGACACTTTAAAATTTAGTGTTATAGTTCACTACAACACCACTAATCGACAACACCAAAGGAGTCTGCCATGAAAGCCAGCAAAATCCTCATCGGCATCGCTGCGGCCCTGCTCACCAGCGCCAATCTTGGCGTGATCTATCTTTCCGCCTCGGCGCCGTCGAAGGCGATCGAGCGGATCGACGGCATCAAGGTCACTGAACTGGCCCCGGTCAACGTGTATCCGACTGCTGACGAGTGGCGCGCCGCCGACATGCTGGTCAGTGACGGCGTTGCAGGCATCGTCACCTTGCCGCTGCTCGGTGGCTTGAACCGCGCCACCGCGCGCCAGGGCTTCAGCCTGATCGGCTCGCAACTGGCCATGCCCTACTATTCGTTCGGCAACAAGTTCGGCCGCACCAACAAGGAATAACTCATGACCATCACCTGGAACGACAGCATCCCGATCTATCGTCAGCTGCAGCAGCGCGTGGTGGCGATGATCCTGGATGGCGCCCTGAATGAGGGCGATCCACTGCCGTCGGTGCGCCAGGTGGCTGCGGAATTTCAGATCAATCCGCTGACCGTATCGAAGGCGTACCAGGAACTGGTCGACCAGCAAATGGTCGAGAAACGGAGGGGATTAGGCATGTTTGTCATCGAGGGCGCCCGCGAGGCGCTGCTGAAATCAGAACGCGAGCGCTTCCTGCGCGAGGAATGGCCGGTCGTGTTTGCCCGCCTGCAGCGGCTGGGGCTGGATCTCAAGACACTGCTGCGCGAAGCACACACTGAAAGGGATGACACCAACAAGGAGCAGCAATCATGAGTGCGGTGATCACGGCCAGTGGCCTGAGCAAGCGCTACAAGACCTCACTGGCGCTGGACGACGTCAGCTTTCAGATCCCGCCTGGCCGGATCGTCGGACTGATCGGCCCCAACGGTGCCGGCAAGACCACGGCATTGAAAGCCGTCCTGGGCCTGACCGATTTCAGCGGCGAGCTGAATGTGCTGGGCTTCGACCCGCGCAAGCAGCGCGACAAGCTGATGGGCGAGGTGTGCTTCATCGCCGATGTGGCGGTACTGCCGCGCTGGATCCGCGTCCGCGAAGTCGTCGACTTCGTGGCCCATGTGCACCCACGCTTCGATCGCAGCAAGTGCGAGGCGTTTCTGGCCCGTACCAAGCTGCAGGCAGGCCAGCGTGTCAGGCAAATGTCCAAGGGCATGATCGTGCAACTGCACCTGGCTTTGGTGATGGCGATAGACGCCAAGCTGCTGATTCTCGATGAGCCGACGCTGGGCCTGGACATCCTCTACCGCAAGCAGTTCTACCAGAACCTGCTGGAGGACTATTTCGATGAGAACAAGACGATCGTGGTCACCACCCACCAGGTCGAGGAAGTCGAGCACATTCTCACCGACCTGATGTTCATCCGCGATGGGAAAATCGTACTCGATGCCGATATGGACGCGGTCGGCGCGCGTTTTGCCGAAGTGATGGTGAACGCCGACAACGCCGATGCCGCGCGCCAGCTGAAACCACTCGACGAACGCCAGGTGTTCGGCAAGAGCATCTTCCTGTTCGACGGTGTCAGCCGCGACCTGCTGGAACCACTGGGCGAAATCCGCCGACCATCCATCAGCGACCTGTTCGTCGCCACCATGAAGGGAACCTACGCATGAAAACCTTCTACTGGCTCGTCAAACGCGAGTTATGGGAACACCGGGGCGGTTTCTTCTGGGCCCCGATCATCACCGGCGGCATTTTTCTGCTGCTGAACATCATGGGCATCATCACCGCCGAGGTGCTCGGTGCCAGCCACGGCATCCAGATCGGTGCCAGCGGTGCCCTCACGCAGGTTATCGCCGAGATGGATAGCGGTGACATGAGCAAGGTCGGCATCCTGCTGGATGTCGCGATGTACGCGGCGATGGGTTTGCTGATCGTGGTACTCGGCTTCGTGGTGTTCTTCTACTGCCTCGGCGCGCTGTATGACGACCGTCGCGATCGCAGCATCCTGTTCTGGAAATCGCTGCCGATCTCCGATGCCAGCACGGTGTTGTCGAAGGTGGTCAGCGCCACGGTGCTGGCCCCGGCCATCGCTGTCGTCGTGGGCATCATCGTCGGCATGCTGCAGTTGCTGATCCTGGCGATCACGCTGTCCTTCCATGGCGTCAACGTATGGCAGTTGCTGGTGCTGGCGCATCCGTTCAAGGTGATGTTCAACCTGATCGGCTATATCCCGCTGTATGTGTTGTGGGCGCTGCCCTCGGTCGGCTGGCTGCTGCTCTGCTCGGCCTGGGCACGCAACAAACCCTTCCTGTGGGCAGTGGCCTTGCCGGTCGCTACCGGCCTGCTGATCAGCTGGTTCGGCATCATGGGTCTGTTCCATCTGCCGACCAGGTGGTTCTGGACCAACATCGTGCAACGCAGCCTGTTCAGCGTGTTTCCCGGTACCGGCAGCCTGTTCGGCGGCACGCCCCACAACGCACCCCACATCGATGGCCTGCACGCACTGGACCTGAACACGACCTACCAGTTGCTGGGATCGCCCGACCTGTGGATCGGTGTGGTGGCGGGAGCCGCCCTGCTCGCCGGTGCCATCTGGTTCCGCCGCTGGCGCGACGATAGCTGAGTGACGCGACGGATGGGCCGCAACGGCCCATCCGTCGCAACTGCCGCCAGCGCGTCTCTCGGCATCGCTCACCGCATGCCGGGAAAACTTCACACCGGGGAATTTTCATGCCACTACGTCTTGTGTTCTTCGCACTTCTGGCCACCGGCCTGCTGGCAGGCTGCGGCAACGGCTCGATGATGAGCGATTTCGGCAGCACCTCGATTGCCAACGGCGGCATCCGGGTCAAGCATGGGGTTGTCACGTTGCACGTCAGCGATGCCCCCAATGCCGTGATCTCCGCCAATGGCGAGCTGCGCGTCGACGGAAAAGTCGTCGCGACAACCTCGGCACAACAGGCGCTGCTCAAACGCTATGCGACCGCCGCACTTGCCGTGCGTGAGCACGGCATTGCCACCGGCAAGGCCGGCGCCGCCGTCGCCGGCGCAGCGATCCGGGGCATAGCCGCCAGCATTGCCAGCGGCGACAGCGACCAGATCGACAAGCATGTCGACGCCAAGGCCAAACAGGTCGACACCGAAGCGAACAAGATCTGCGTGGACATTGCCAACCTCAAGGCGACGCAAAATGCGCTTGCCATCGACCTGCCTGCCTTCAGGCCCTATGCCGGTATTATTCACGCCGATGCAGGCACGGACTGCAAGGACGACTCGGCCCATTGAGCGCGTCCACCAAAGTCCATCCACAAGGAAACATCAAGATGACCTCTCTCCGCCACCTCGGGCTGTCGCTCCTCCCAGCCCTGCTGCTCGGTTGCAGCCCCGGCCACGGCAGCGTGGAACTCGCCGGTGTGATCCGCCTGCATGACGGGATCGCCGACGTGATGGCACCGGGTCAGCCGAATGCCCGCATCAGCCCCGATGGCGACCTGAGCATTGCCGGCAAGGCGGTCGGCCTCAACGATACGCAACACGATCTGATCCGCCAGTACTACGTGGAGGCCTACAAGCTGCGCAGCCAGGGCATTCCGGTCGGCACGGCCGGCCAGGCCATAGGCAACGGCGCCAAGCGGCTGTCCGAAGGCCAGCCGGACAAGATCGACGCGGATATCCGGGCCAGCGCGGATCGCATCGAGGGCGACGTTTCCCTGTTTTGCGACAGCCTCGATCGCCTGCGCGCCACGCAGAATGATCTGGCGCTGCAGGTGCCGGCATTTCGTCCCTACGCGGAAATCACCACCGACCATATCGCGCAATGCCGCGCTGACACGCATCACCGCTGAGGTTTACATCATGTAGGAGCCCACCCGGTGGGCGATGCTCTTGCGCGGCCTACGAGAAAAGCATCGCCCACAGGGTGGGCTCCTACAAGCACGGCCATTATTTCTCGTGGATGCCACCACGGGTCAGCGTCAGCGGATCGAGCAGCTTCTTCAATGCGTCCTTCGACAACCCGGTGACCTCCAGCGCCACGTCGAGAACCGGTCGTTTTTCCTTGTATGCCTGCTTGGCGATGGCGGCGCCCTGCTCGTAGCCGATCAGCGGATTCAGCGCAGTAACCAGGATCGGGTTCATCGCCAGCGCCTGTTCGACCCGCGCCTTGTTGACCGTGAAGCCAGCGATCGCCTGATCGGCGAGCAGGTGCGACACATTGGCGAGGATACCGATCGACTGCAGCAGGTTGTGCGCGATCAACGGCAGCATCACGTTGAGCTGGAAGTTGCCGGACTGGCCGGCGATGGTGATCGATGCATCGTTGCCGATCACTTGCGCGGCCACCATCGCGGTGGCCTCGGGAATCACCGGATTGACCTTGCCGGGCATGATCGATGAGCCCGGCTGCAGCGCCGGCAGCGAAATCTCGCCCAGGCCTGCCAGCGGGCCGGAATTCATCCAGCGCAGATCATTGGCAATCTTCATCAACGCCACCGCCAGCGTCTTCAACTGGCCGGACAACTCCACCGCCACATCCTGCGACGCCATGCCTTCAAAATAATTCTCCGCCGACTCGAACCTCACCCCGGTGAGCTTCTTCAGCTGCGCCGCCACCGCCGGACCGAACTTCGGATCGGCGTTGACGCCAGTACCCACCGCGGTGCCACCCAGCGGCAGCCGGCGCATGCGCTTCAGCGCATCCTCGATGCGCTCGACCGCCGAGGCGACCTGCGCCGACCAGCCGGAGAGCTCCTGGCCGAAGGTGATCGGCATCGCGTCCATCAGGTGGGTACGACCGGTCTTGGGGATACGCCGCAACTCACGCGCCCGCTTGTCGATGGTCTTGCGCAGGTGCTTCAACGCCGGCAGCAGTTGCTCGCTGCAGGTGAGCGTGGCGCTGACGTGGATCGCGGTGGGGATCACGTCATTCGAGCTCTGGCCGTAGTTCACATGGTCATTCGGATGCACCTTGGTGCCACCCTGCACCGCCAGGTGCGCGATCACCTCGTTCGCGTTCATGTTGGTGCTGGTGCCCGAGCCGGTCTGGAAGATATCGATCGGGAACTGCGCGTCGTGCGTCCCCTCGGCCACCGCCAGCGCCGCCTTGCGAATCGCCGCCGCCTGATGCTTCTTAAGATGCCCCATCGACAGGTTCACCTCGGCGGCCGATGCCTTGACAAGCCCTAGCGCGCGAATGAAAGGGCGCGGCAAGTGCAGGCCCGAGATCGGAAAATTGTCGATTGCGCGCTGGGTTTGCGCGCCATACAGGGCGTCAGCAGGTACCTGCAGTTCACCCATGCTGTCGTGTTCGATGCGGAATCCACTCATGGTGATACTCCTTCAAAGCTGTAAAGATCGCCCGACTATAGGCCACCACATGTCGTGCTGGCGACACGTCTCATGGGCGGGTCGCCAGCATGTAAAATGCCGTTTTGCCTTGCCGGAACCCGCCGATGTCCAACCACACCCTCACCGCTCTGTCTCCGCTGGACGGTCGCTACGCCAGCAAGGTCGAGGCGCTGCGCCCGATCTTCAGCGAGTTCGGCCTGATGCATCGCCGCGTGCAGGTGGAAATCGAATGGCTGCTGGCATTGGCCGCGGACCAGGGCATCGGCGAACTGCCCGCCTTCAGCGATGCGCACGTCAGGCAGCTGATGGCCATCGTCAGCGAGTTCAGCGTTACCGATGGCAGCCGCATCAAGGCGATCGAGGCCACCACCAACCACGACGTCAAGGCGGTTGAGTACTTCATCAAGGAAAAGATCGGCAACGACGACACGCTGGCGCAAGCCAAGGAGTTTGTGCACTTCGCCTGCACCAGCGAGGACATCAACAATCTGTCCTACGCGCTAATGCTGCGCGATGCCCGCGAACAAGTGCTGCTACCCGCGTTCGACCGCATCATCGACGCCCTGCGCACCCTGGCCCACCGCCACGCCAAGCTGCCGATGCTCGCACGCACCCACGGCCAGACCGCTTCGCCCACCACCCTGGGCAAGGAACTGGCCAACGTGGTGGCGCGACTGCAGCGCCAGCGCCAGCAACTCGCCGCCGTCGACATCTCCGGCAAGATCAACGGCGCGGTCGGCAACTTCAACGCCCACGCCATCACCTACCCCGAACTGAACTGGCGCGCGTTCTCACAACGCTTTGTCGAGAGCCTCGGCCTCGACTACAACGCCTGGACCACCCAGATCGAGCCACACGACGGCATCGCCGAATACTGCGACGCGGTGCGTCGCGCCAACGTCATCCTGATCGATCTGGCGCGCGACATCTGGGGCTACATCTCGCTGGGCTACTTCAAGCAGACGCTGAAGGCCGGCGAAGTGGGTTCCTCCACCATGCCGCACAAGGTCAACCCGATCGACTTCGAGAACGCCGAAGGCAACTTCGGCCTCGGCAACGCCCTGCTCGGCCACTTCGCCGAAAAGCTGCCGATCAGCCGCTGGCAGCGCGACCTCACCGACTCCACCGTATTGCGCGCACTGGGCACCGCCTTCGGCCACAGCCTGGTCGCACTGGAGTCACTGGCCAAGGGCCTGGGCAAACTCACCGTCAACGAAGAGCGCCTCGCCGCCGACCTCGACGCCAGTTGGGAAGTGCTCGCCGAAGCCGTGCAGACGGTCATGCGCCGCCACGGCCTGCCCGAACCGTACGAACAGTTGAAGGCACTGACCCGTGGCCACGGCATCACCCGCGAGTCGATGCGCACGTTTATCACCGGGCTGGAGCTACCCGAAGACGCGAAGCAGCGCTTGCTGGCGCTGACGCCGGGTGGGTATGTAGGGCTGGCTGAAGGGTTGGCGACCGACGTCTGAAAATGCACACGGGGTGGAAGGGCAAGGTGCTTTTCAGGACCGAAGTGTCACCTGCTCACCGCGCCTTTGTCGTGACGCGATGCGATGCAAACCTTTGGAAACCTGGGAAATCGCGCCTGGAAAACCGGGACGGGAAACCTTGATGCCGCCGCCATTCCAGCTTGCAAGTGGCGGCACAATCGCTCTCAGAACGATTGAACGACGATCTTGCCTTTGGCCTGTCCGGTTTCAATAAGCGCGTGGGCAGCGCGGATGTTTTCAGCATTGATCGGAGTCAGCACTTCGCTGAGCGTCGTGCGAATGCGCCCTGCGTCGATCTCATCCGCCACATAGTTCAGCAACCTGTGCTGTTCGATCATGTCTGGCGTCTCAAACATGGCGCGGGCGAACATGAACTCCCAATGCAGGCTGGCAGCCTTCGTCTTCATGCCGGCCATGGGCATCGGCAGGTGAGTGTCATCGATCGTGACGATCCCGCCCTGCGGCCGGATCAATTCAACCGCGGTTTCCCAATGGCGCATGTCATTGAAGATCGCCACGTGATCGACATGCTGAAACCCGAGCGCACGCACCTGTTCGACCAGCGGCTCACGGTGGTTGACCACGTGATCCGCGCCCAGCGTCTTGACCCAGTTTGTCGTTTCCGGGCGCGAGGCGGTGGCAATGACGACCAGGCCGGCTGCCTTGGCCAGCTGAATGCCGATCGAGCCGACGCCACCTCCAGCCCCGATAATGAGCACCGACTGCCCCTCGTCGGCCCCGTCGCGATCAATCCCGAGGCGATCGAAGAAGGCCTCGTAGGCGGTAATCGTTGTCAGTGGCAGCGCCGCGGCCTCGGCAAAGCTGAGGCGCGTGGGCTTGAATCCGACGATGCGTTCGTCCACCAGCTGATATTCGGCATTGGAGCCAGCCCGGGTAATATCGCCGGCGTAATACACCTCATCCCCCGGCTTGAAGAGTGTGACGTCCGGGCCGACCGCCTCGACCACGCCGCTGGCATCCCAGCCAAGAACGCGGGGAGTCTCTTCCACCTGGTCTTTGGGGCGACGCACCTTGGTGTCGACCGGGTTGATGGATACGGCCTTCACCGCGACCAGCAGGTCGCGTCCCAAGGCCACCGGCGTGGGCAGCTCCACGTCCAGAAACGCGTTTGGGTTTTCGATGGGAAGGTAGTGCGTGAGAGCGACTGCTTTCATTTTTCGTGAGCTCCGGACTTGTGGGTTGGGTCAGCTGATCAGTGTCATTTCGTCGTGGATGAATTGTGTGACGTTTATCGGCGGTCTCCCACGCGATGCAGCAGATTGTCCCCGTGCGCGGCGACCGCGTCGTCAATGCCGGGGCACTTGCGCCGCACCCGTGCACTGCCGGTAGCGGCAGCGTATTGACATCGGAACGGGATGTCGGGCCGAATCAGGGCCGGACATCCGGTAGCGCGTGTTGCCGACCGCGCCCAACCGGCCGCCTTCCTGCCAATGCTGTTTCCGTCCAGCCGTGCTCAACCAGGGCGTGTGCAGGCACTGGCCTTGACGTTCCAGCACCGCGAAAACCGGGACGGGAAAAAGGGGCAACCCACCGACAAACCGACGCGTCACAGGGCACAACGTCGACCACGCAGCAGCGGAACGCGGGACATGCCGGCCCCGGTCCGCTTTGCGCCTTGCCACAAGTGCAGGATTCCACGCCATGACCGCCAAACGGCTTATGCCGCCTGCATCAGCCCCTCCGCCAGCATCGCCTCCTTTACCTTCGGTCGCGCCGCAACGCGCTTCTGGAACGCCATCAATGCCGGGAATTCGGACAGATCCAGGTCCACCATGCGCGCCCAGTTGGTGACGGTAAACAGGTAGGCATCCGCGGCGGTGAACTGGTCGCCGAGCAGCCAGTCCTGCTTCGCCAGCACGGCATCGAGCGGTGCATAGCGCCTGCGCAGGTAGTCCTTGCGCTCCTGGCGCACCTCGGCGGGTGTCGCCGGATTGAATAACGGGCTGTAGGTCTTGTGCAGCTCGGAGTTGATATAGCCCAGGCTCTCCTGCTGGCGATAGCGCGGCAGCGTGCCATTGGCCGGCGCCAGGCCGCTCTGCGGCTTCAGGTCGGCGAGGTATTGCACGATCGCCGGGCCTTCGGTGAGCAGCTCGCCGTTGTCGAGCAGCAGCGCCGGCACGTAGCCCTTCGGATTGACCTGCCAGAAGTCCTGGCTGCCTTCGGTACGCTTGGCCCCGAGATCGACTTTTTCCAGTTGCAGGGGAATGCCTGCTTCCAGGGCGACGATGTGCGGCGAGAGCGAGCAGGCGCCGGGGGAGTAGAAGAGCTTCATGCGATTTTCTCCAGAGGGTTGGGGCGAATCGGAACACCGCGTAGCGGCAGGTGCCGCACAGGACAGGGATGTCGGACACCGAATCTTAGCGGCCATCAGTTACTGATGGATACCATGTAACTGCAGGTTAGTGCAGAATGCGGTATCTCCCCGGATACCGGCAAAGCCGGAACGGAAATCTGCATGGGCCTGCCCGTACGCAAGAGCAAGGTCGCCGCACCGCCGCCGGCCTGCCCGCTGACTGAAAGCCTGACCCTGCTGCGCGGTGCGTGGGCACCGAACGTGATCTGGTACCTGAGCGCGGAACCGCGCCGCTTTGGCGAGTTGCGCCATGACATTCCGCGCATCTCGGCACGGGTGCTCAGTGCACGCCTGCGCGAGCTGGAATCACGCGGGCTGGTGACCCGGCGCGTATTGGACAGCTCGCCACCGTCGGCTGAATACGCACTCACCGAACTCGGCCGCGAAATGCTTCCGGCGATCCACGCGCTGGCCAGCGTGGGGGAGAAACTGATCAGCCAGTGGGGCGCAGTGGCGACGGCAACGTCAAAGGCGACGACAGGCGGCAGATGATCCCGGTGTCGTTGCCGATTCCAGGCAGGTACGCCCTCGCCCTCTCCCCACGCCAGCGCAGGGAGAGCGGCGACAGTGCGCTTACTCGACCTCGTCCGAGCCTTCGTTGACGCCCTCGAACAGGAAGGTCGAAAGGTAGCGCTCGCCGGTGTCGGGCAGCATCGCCAGCAGCACCGAGCCTTCCGGCGCATCGCTGGCCACCTTCAAGGCCGCGGCCAGGGTGGCTCCGGCGGAAATGCCGACGAAGATACCTTCCTGCTGCGCCAGCGCGCGCGAGGTATCGCGCGCCAGCACGTCGTCGACCAGCACGATGTCATCGGCAATCTCGCGATTGAGCACCTTGGGCAGGAAGTCCGGGTTCCAACCCTGGATCTTGTGCGGCTGCCACGCCTTGCCGGCGAGCAGAGCAGCGCCCTCCGGCTCGGTGGCGATCACCTTCACGTCGGGCCGCACCAGCTTCAGCACTTCACCCACACCGGTGATGGTGCCGCCGGTGCCCCAGCCGCTGACGAAATAGTCCAGCCGCTTGCCGGCGAAATCGCGCACGATCTCCGGGCCGGTGGTGCTGCGGTGGTAGGCCGGGTTGGCCTCGTTCTCGAACTGGTTGGCGAGAAACCAGCCGTGCTTCCTGGCCAGCTCCGCCGCCTTTACCACCATGGCCGTGCCGCGGCCAGCGGCCGGGGTCAGTACCACCTTGCCACCGTAGGCACGGATCAGCTTTCGCCGCTCGATCGAGAATGTTTCGGTCATCACCGCCACGAACGGGTAGCCGCGCGCGGCGCATACCGCCGCCAGCGCCACGCCGGTGTTGCCCGAGGTAGCCTCGACCACGGTCTGGCCGGGCTTCAGTGCGCCACGCTGCTCGGCATCGAGGATGATGGCCAGAGCAAGGCGATCCTTCACCGAGCCGGCCGGATTGAACGCCTCCACCTTGACGTAAACCGTCACGTGCTTCGGTGCCAGCCGATGAAGTTTCACGATCGGTGTGTTGCCGATGGTGTCGAGGATGCTTTCGTAAATCATGGGGTACTCCTGATATTCCGGGAAACCGGTGGCGTCGGCGATGATGCGCCGGCGCCTGTGAAATAAACCGTCAGGCCTGGTGGATCGCTGCAAGCAGGCTGCTTCGTGCCTCCACGGCATCGTTGATCGGCCGGCGCGCCCCCGGCGCAGAGTCGGGCTCTACAGTCGCGGTCAACGGCGGTTCGCCGAACCACGCCAGCGACGAGGCCAGACCTGCCACCGCGCCCAGTATCAGCAAGGCCGGCGACCGCACTGCATGTTTCAGGGCGCAGTCGGCCAACTGGGCCAGGGTGCCGGTGACCACGCGTTGCTCGGCTCGCGTGCCGTTCTCGATCAGCGCAAACGGGGTCGTGGCGGCACGCCCGTGCGCGATCAAGCGTGCCTGCAGCATGCCCAGCTCCGCCACGCCCATATAAACCGCGAGGGTTTGTCGCTCCTGCGCCAGCGCCGCCCAGTCCAGGGTGTCGCGCGAGGACTGGCAGTGTGCGGTGACAAAGCGCACCGATTGCGCATGTTCGCGATGGGTCAGCGGGATGCCCGCATACGCGGCGCAGGCCACCGCGGCGGTAATGCCCGGAACCACCTCGTAGGGGATCCCGTGCATGCGCAGGCATTCCAGCTCCTCGCCGCCGCGACCGAACACGAATGGATCACCGCCTTTCAGGCGCACTACCCGCTTGCCGGCCCGCGCATGTGCCAGCAGTAGGGCGTGAATGCCATCCTGGGTGGTGTGGTGTCGTCCGGCCTGCTTGCCGACCTCGATCCGCTCGGCATCGCGCCGTGCCAGTTCGAGCACGCCCGCGCCGACCAGCCGGTCATGCAGGATCACATCGGCCTCGTTCAGCGCACGCAACGCGCGCAGGGTCAGCAAGCCCGGATCACCAGGGCCGGCACCCACCAGGACTACCGAACCCACCGCTGCAACCGGTGTGCTGGCCAGCGCCTGCTCGGCTGCCGCCCATGCCGCGTTGGGACGGCCCTGCCGCAGCAGCGCCGCCACTGGTCCGGCGAACAGGTTTTCATAAAAGCCCCGGCGCGCCGCCATCGCGGGGAAACGCAGGCGAATGCGCTTGCGCAGCTTCGCCGCCAACGTAGCCAGCGCGCCAAGTGACTCATCGAGCAGCGTTTCCAACCGCTCGCGCAGCAACCGCGCCAGCATTGGCGCGTCGCCGCCGCTGGAGATCGCGATGGTCAGCGGCGAACGGTCGACCACCGCCGGCACGTGGAAGCTGGACAACGCCGCATCGTCTACCACGTTGGCGAAAATACGCCGCTGCGCAGCCGCGGCCGCTACCTCGCGGTTGATCGCCTGATCCGACGTGGCCGCCACCACCAGCCACACCGCATCCAGCCAGTCCGCCTGGAATGCCTCGGTTCGGTGTGCGACCAGACCTTCGTCGACCCAGCGTCGCAGCTGTGGTGACAAGACCGGTGCATTGACTGTCACCATCGCCTGCACCGCCAGCAACCCAGCGACCTTGCGTTCCGCGACCCCACCACCACCGAGCACCAGTACCGCGCGCTGTGACAGATCGGCAAACAACGGGTAGAGCTTCATCACGCAAGCCTGCAGGCAGCCGGGAACGGCCACGACACGCTACGGTCCGGCGTTTTACGCGACAAATGATTTATGTGGCGGCGTATATGCCATCGCGTTATGAGCCCCCCCCATCGACGGCGAAAACTTGACATGACGCAACAATGGACGTATAGACGTCCATAAGATATTTGCCGAAAAAACAGATCCCGGCGAATCGCTCATTGCAACCGGTACTTGGCTCCGGCCTCACGCCCTCCACGCCACCCACCGCTCAAGAGCCAACCTGCCATGACCCTGGTCCAGCTTCGCTACCTCATTGCCATCGCCGACTCGGGTCTCAACATCACCCTGGCTGCGGAGCGTGTGCATGCCACCCAGCCGGGACTCAGCAAGCAGCTGCGGCAGCTCGAGGATGAACTCGGCTTCCAGCTGTTCGCGCGCAAGGGAAAGAGTCTGGACACGATTACCCGGGCCGGCGAACAGGTCATCGAGCGAGCACGCAGCATCCTTGCCGAGGCGGCCAACATTCGCGCCATCGCCGCCGACCTGCGCAATCAGGCCCACGGCGAATTGCGTATTGCCACCACGCATACCCAGGCGCGTTTCGCCCTGCCCGCGGCGATCGCCGCGCTGAATGCCAGTTACCCGCAGGTTCGGGTGCATCTGCAACCGACCCGCGATGCCGACGTACTGGCCCAGCTCCAGGCCGGCCACGTCGACCTGGCGGTCATCAGTACCGCCGGCGCAGCGCCTGCCGCCGGCATTGCATTGCCCGCTTACCACTGGCGGCGAGTTATCGTGACCCCGCACGGCCACCCCCTGGCGGCGCGAGACCAGCCCCCCAGCCTGGCCGAGCTGGCATCGCTGCCGCTGGTCAGTTATGAATCCTCGCTGAAAGCCGAATCCTCGCTTCGCCACGCCTTCGATGCCATTGGCCTGACCCCTCAAATCGCCATGACGGCCGGTGACGCCGACCTGATCAAGACCTACGTGCGCGCCGGACTCGGCGTCGGTGTACTGGCCGAAATGGCGATGCAGGATGGCGACCGCGACCTGCATACGCTATCCGCCGAGCACCTGTTTCCGGTATGCACCACCTGGATCGTGCTGCGTCGTGACAGCGTCCTGCGCGAATACATGCTGGAATTCATCCAGCAGTTCGCACCGCACCTGGATCGGCGCGACGTCGCCCGGCTCCTCGCCAACGATGCTGCCGACGTGCACTGGCCCCGGATACCACCCTGGCGTGAGCGCGAAGGCGTAGCCGCGACGGCATGAGGCTGCGGCCACCTCGACCCCTGCGAGGCTTCTGGATTCCGTACCCGCGAACCCGAACCAGCAGGGCTGCACTGCCGCAGCCCGCCGAGACCGCATCCATCGACGTCGTGAGCTTGCGCGAAGCTTCAGTCGTTGGGCAAGCCGCCCGCACGGCTTATCCATAGCGCGCCCAGTGTCCCCACCGCGCCCGAGAGCAGGTAGAGACCCACATAGCCCACGCCAAGATAGACCGCCAGCGACAGCGCGACCAGCGGGGCAAAGCCTGCGCCAAGCAGCCAGCCAAGGTCGGAGGTGATCAGCGCACCTGTATAGCGAAAATAACTGTGGAAGCTCGAGTTCACAGCGCCCGCCGCCTGGGCATGTGAAAAGCCAAGCAGTGCAAAGCCGACGATGATGAACAGGTAACCCTCGGTCGTACCGCCGGCCAGCATCAGCGGGGTCCAGCCGCTGTAGATCGCGATCAGCACACCGGAAACTGCCAGAGTCATGCGACGGCCGTATCGGTCGGCAATCCGCCCGGACAGAAACATGCACGGGATCGCGATGGCGGCGCCGACAACCTGCACCAGCAGGAAGGTGGGCGCCGACTGCTTGGTGAACAGCAACGCCCAGGACAACGCGAAGATGGTCACCAGATGAAACAGCGCATAGCTGGCCAGCGGCGCGAACGCTCCCAGCGTAATGGCTCGGCCCTGCGAGCGCACCAGTTCGCCGACCGGCGAAGGTTCAAGCTCGCGAAGTTCCAACATGGTCGAATATTCCGGAGTCACCACCAGTCGCAGGCGGGCGAACAGCGCCACGACGTTGATCGCAAACGCCACAAAGAACGGGTAGCGCCAACCCCAGGCGAAAAATTCGCTCGGCGTCAGGCTCAGCAGCAGGTAGGCGAACAGCCCCGCGACCAGGATGAAGCCGATCGGCGCGCCAAGCTGCGGAATCATCGCGTACCAGCCGCGACGATTGCGCGGCGCGTTGAGCGCCAGCAGCGAGGCCAGACCGTCCCAGCTGCCGCCGATGGCAAAACCCTGGCCGAAGCGCAACAGCGCCAAGGCGGCGATGGCCAGCATGCCGAGCGAATCGTACCCGGGCAGGAAAGCGATGCCTGCGGTCGTCGAGCCGAGCAGGAACAGCGCGACGGTCAACTTGGTGCCACGGCTGAACTCCCGGTGCAGCATGAGAAAGAACAGCGAGCCGAGCGGGCGTCCGATAAAGGCCAGCGTGAAGATCGCGAACGAGTAGAAGATGCCGTTGAGTTCAGTAGTAAACGGAAAGAACACTTTCGGGAACACCAGCACGCAGCCGATGCCGAACACGAAAAAATCAAAGAACTCGGAAATGCGTCCGATCACCACGCCAACTGAAATATCTCCAGGCGTGACATCTGGCGCATGAATCTGCGCTGCCGATGGAGACTTGGAGACGGGTGACTGCGCGGCGGACTGGATAGAGCTGGTCGACATGATACTTCCGTGGGTGCGATGCTGGCCTTGCGGCATATCGGAGGAGGCTTGAGCGCCTTGCGTGGACCGGATTATGCATGTCGATGCGGCGAAAATCACATCGACGCACATCTGCAAATAGTGCCCCTGCTGCGTCGAACAATCCAGAGGACAATTTGTCGCATCGAAATCCTCTGCCATGCGGTATTATACTGCGCGGCTCCCCTTCCCCTCCCCAAGCCTACCCATGTCCGTAAAACGTCTACGAGGCCTGATGCTGCTGTTGCCGGCACTCATGCTCAGCGGCTGCAATCTGGTGCTCCTAAACCCCGCTGGCGACGTGGCACGTCAGCAGAGTGACCTGATGATCGCTTCGGTGATCCTCATCTCGCTGATCATCGTGCCGGTACTGATTGCCATCGGCGTCATCGCCTGGCGCTATCGAGCGTCGAACGAGCGCGCCGACTATGACGCCGACTGGGATCATTCCACCAAGTTGGAACTCGTGGTCTGGGCCGCACCCCTGCTGATCATTGTCATGCTTGGTGCCATGACATGGATCGGCGCCCACCAGCTCGACCCCTACCGCCCACTGACACGCATCAGTGCCGGGCATCCGGTGGCGGCCAACGCCCAGCCACTGGAGGTTGAAGTGGTCTCGCTGGATTGGAAGTGGCTGTTCTTCTACCCGAAGTACGGCATCGCCACGGTCAACGAGCTGGCCGCTCCGATCAACATGCCGATTCACTTCAAGCTCACCTCGACGACCATGATGAATTCGTTTTTCATCCCGTCGCTGGCCGGGCAGATCTACACCATGCCGGGGATGCAGACGGTACTGCACGCCGTGATCAACAAGCCTGGCAATTACAAAGGCTTCTCCTCCAATTATAGCGGCCACGGCTTCACCGACATGCGCTTCCGCTTCCTCGGCATGAGCCAGCAGGATTTCAGTCGGTGGGTCGCCAAGGTACGCGCTGGCGGCAGCGATCTCGATCGCAAGGCATTCGATCAGCTGAGCAAGCCTAGCCGAGCCGTGCCGGTGCACTATTACGCACACGTTGACGCAGATCTTTACCACCACATTCTCAACCGATGCGTCGATCCGGGACAGGTGTGCATGGACAAGATAATGGCCATCGATGCCAACAGTATCCGTGCAGCGCACGGCAGTGACGCCGACAAGGCCTTGTCCGGCAATCCATCGATGACGGCGCCCGCGCACGACGCGGCGACGAACTGATCCGCATTTTCGAGGTTCAAACCATGCCTGACCGTCCCGCAATCTGGAATTTTCTGCTTGGGCGCCTGTCGCTCAGTTCGCTGCCACTCGACAACACGATCCTAGTCTGGACTTTCGTGGTCGTGGCCCTGGGAGGGGCTGCGCTGTTGGCGACGATCACCTACTACCGCAAATGGGGTTACCTCTGGCACGAATGGTTCACCAGCGTCGATCACAAACGACTGGGCGTCATGTACATGGTGCTCGGTACCGTGATGCTGCTTCGCGGTTTTGCTGATGCGATCATGATGCGTTCGCAGCAGGCTGTCGCGTTTGGCAGCAACATGGGCTATCTGCCGCCCCACCACTACGACCAGATCTTCACCGCGCATGGCGCGATCATGATCTTCTTCGTGGCGATGCCCTATATCGCTGGGTTCATGAATTTCGTCATGCCGCTGCAGATCGGCGCTCGTGACGTGGCGTTTCCGTTCCTCAACAACTTCAGTTTCTGGCTGACGGTAGCCGGCGTGGTGTTGTTCATGACCTCGCTGTTCATCGGTGACTTCTCGCACGCCGGCTGGCTGGGCATGCCACCGGTCTCGGAACTCAAGCAAAGCCCCGGGCCCGGTGTGGATTACTACATCTGGGGCCTGCAGCTGTCCGGCCTGGGTACCCTGCTTACCGGTATCAACTTTGTCGTCACCGTCGTCAAGATGCGCGCGCCCGGTATGACACTGATGAAGATGCCGATGTTCTCCTGGACCACGCTGTGCACCAGCGGGTTGATCGTGGTGACGTTTCCGATCCTCACCGCCACGCTCTTTCTGCTGTCACTGGACCGCTACCTCGGAACCCACTTCTTCACCAACGGGTTCGGTGGCAATGTAATGATGTACGTCAACCTGATCTGGGTCTGGGGACACCCGGAGGTGTACATCCTGATCCTGCCGATGTTTGGCCTGTATTCGGAGATCGTCCCGACCTTCTCGGGCAAGCGGCTGTTCGGTTATTCGTCGATGGTCTACGCCACCGCGTCGATCATGATTCTGTCCTACCTGGTGTGGCTGCATCACTTCTTCACCATGGGTTCGGGCGCTGACGTCAATTCGTTTTTCGCACTCACCACGATGCTGATCTCGATCCCCACGGGCGCGAAGATCTTCAACTGGCTGTTCACGATGTATCGCGGGCGCGTGCGTTTCGACGTGCCGATGTTGTGGACGATGGGCTTCCTGTTTACCTTCACCATCGGTGGCATGACCGGTGTGATGCTGTCGGTAGCGCCTGCGGATTTCCTGTTGCACAACAGCCTGTTCCTGGTTGCACACTTCCATAACGTCATCATCGGTGGCGTGGTATTCGGGGTGTTTGCCGGCATCAACTACTGGTTTCCCAAGGCATTCGGGTTCCGCCTCGATGAGTTCTGGGGCAAGATGAGTTTCTGGTTTTGGCAGATCGGCTTTTGGGTGGCCTTCGGACCCTTGTACGTGCTGGGTCTGATGGGTGTGACGCGTCGCCTCAGCCACTTCACCGATCCGAGTCTGCAGATCTGGTTCATCATCGCCGCATTCGGTGCGTTCCTGATCCTGCTTGGCATCCTCTCCTTCGTGATGCAGATCTACGTCAGTATCCGCCGCCGCGACCAGCTGGCCGTCGGCAACGATCCGTGGGGTGGTCGCACCCTGGAATGGTCCACATCTTCGCCGCCGCCGCCGTACAACTTCGCGTTTATCCCGATGGTGCATGAGCGTGACGCCTGGACCGACATGAAGAAACATGGCTACCAGCGTCCGCTGGAAGGCTTCAATGCCATCCACATGCCGAAAAATACCGGTACAGGTGTCGTGCTTGCGGCGCTGGGCACCGTCTTTGGCTTTGCCATGGTCTGGTACATCTGGTGGCTGGCGGTCGTTTCGTTTGTCGCACTGATTGCCGTCGCCATCGTGCATACCTTCAACTATGACCGTGACGGCCACATCTCCGCGGAGGAAGTGAGCCAGTTCGAACACACCGGCAACTGGGAGCCGAAGGCACAGGGTGCAACCGCATGAATACCGTCGCAATCGATACCGCTCCCGCTGAGCCGAGAAAGTTCCTGTGCCTGGAGGAAGCGCATCCGCACAACGGAACGCTGCTCGGGTTCTGGCTCTACCTGATGAGTGATTGCTTCATCTTTGCGTCACTGTTTGCCTGCAACGCGGTACTGGGTACCAGTTATGCGGGTGGCCCCACCGGCCACGACGTGTTCGACCTCCCCGGCCTGGCCGTGAACACCGCGCTGCTGCTGATCTCATCGGTTACGTTCGGCTTTGCCATGCTAGAAATGGCGCGCCAGCGCAAGCGCGCCGTGCTCGTCTGGCTGGCGGTGTCAGGCCTGCTGGCGGCGGCCTTCGTGGGGCTGGAGATCCACGAGTTTGTCACCATGATCGCCGCCGGCGCCGGTCCGGACCGCAGCGCCTTCCTGTCATCGTTCTTCGCTTTGGTCGGTACGCACGGTCTGCATGTGTCCGTCGGCATCCTGTGGCTGATCGTGCTGATGTTCCAGCTGGGCAAACACGGCTTCACCGAGGCCAACCGGCGGCGTCTGTTTTGCCTGAGCATGTTCTGGCATTTTCTTGATCTGGTATGGATCGGCGTCTTCAGCTACGTCTATCTGGTGGGAGTGCTTCGATGAGTCATCCATCCCCCTCCGTGCATGACCACGGTACGTCACACGATGCAGGCCACGACACCATGCACGCAGGTCACGGGAGCCTTCGCAGCTACCTGACTGGATTCGTGCTGGCCGCCGTCCTGACCATCATTCCGTTCTGGCTGGTGATGGGGCATGTGATCGCCAGCCCCCAGACGACCATCCTGATCGTGCTCGGCCTGGCGGCGGTGCAGATCGTGGTGCACATGATTTACTTCCTGCACCTGGACACCAAGTCTGAAAACGGCTGGAACATGCTGGCGTTCATGTTCACACTCGTGCTGGTCGTGATCGTGCTGGGCGCTTCGGTCTGGGTCATGTACAACGAAAACGCGAACATGATGCCGATGTCGCCGCAATACATACATCACAAACAAGGCGCATGAGCCGGGCGTCGCGCAACGCTCCGGCGCACAACCGGAGGACGGCGCGCGGCCCTGTTGCACAGACGGCATGGATGATTCTGGCGGCGGTGCTGTTCACTGGCTTCATCCTGCTGGGCAACTGGCAGGTGCGCCGCCTGGGCTGGAAGCTTCATCTCATCCACGACGTCGCCACACGCGTGCACGCCGCGCCGGTGGCGACGCCCGGTCCTGCGCACTGGGCACGAATTGCCGACGGACACCAGCAATACCTGCACGTGCGTCTGCAAGGCCGGTTTCTTGCTGGCGCGCAGACACTGGTACACGGCACCAGCAAGCAAGGTTACGGTTTCTGGGTCATCGCCCCGTTGCGCACCGATCGTGGTTTTATCGTGCTGGTCAATCGTGGCTATATACCGGCCAGCTTGCCGGGTACGCCGGCCTACGCGCAGGCGAAGCCGCCCGCCGGCGAAGTCACCCTGACCGGACTGCTGCGTTTCTCCGAACCGGGTGGCGGCTTTTTGCGTCCCAATCGGCCCGCTACCGGCCAGTGGTATTCACGCGATGTGTCGGCCATTGCCTCGGCGCGTGGCCTGGCGGCAACCGGGGTGGCACCGTACTTCGTCGATGCCGACGCCGGATCACCCAACTCCTCCACCAGCGCCGCATGGCCCCATGCCGGCCTGACCGTGATCCATTTCCCCAACAACCACCTCGCCTACCTGATCACCTGGTATCTGATGGCTTTGGGTGTGCTCCTGGGCACGCTCTATGCCGCGCGCGTGGAATGGCGTTTGCACCGCTCTGCCGGCGATACAACCAAGCGATCCTCGGCAAGGCACGACAAACAGCCCGACGATAACTAACGCCCTGGATTCAAGCGCGTGGGTCGTCACCCTGTCAGCCTACGGGTGAGTCATTTCTAGACAGGCCTGTCCGGTCCCAACGGCAAGTGCACGCCGGCCATCATCCGGGGCCTGGCAATCTATGGCCCGCGCCCACATGCCGCTTTCGAACGGCCGCCGACCCATAACGTTTCCAGCAACCAGTCCTCCACTCGGATCTGACAACGACTGCCTCATGCGATGCCGTGCAATCCGCATTCGCGTTTGAGACCGAAAAAGCGGGTGTCCTCGGCGTCCATGCCGGGCTGCCAGCGGTGGCTGGTGTGGTGGTCGCCGATGGACACGTAACCGTGCTGCCACAGCGGGTGATACGGCAGGCCCTGGCGCGCGAGATACTCACCGATATCGCGGTCGGTCCAGTCCGCCAGCGGGTGGAATTTCCAGTGGCCGTTGCGCCGCTCGGCAAAATCGATCGACGCACGGCTGCGCGATTGCTGCCGTCGCAGGCCGGCAAACCAGGCGTTCGCCTGCAACTCGCTCAAGGCACGTTGCATCGGCTCGACCTTGCGCAGCTGGTTGTAGTGATCGATGCCGGCCACGCCCTGCTCCCACAGCCGTCCGTGGCGTGCTTCCATCCAGGCGGGGCTCAAGGACGGGCGATAGACCTTGAGGTTGAGTGCCAGCCGCTCGCTCAGTTCATCGACGAAGCGGTAGGTTTCGGGAAACAGGTAGCCGGTATCGATCAGCACCACCGGGATGTCAGGCTGCTGGCGGGTGATCATGTGCAGGGATACGGCCGCCTGTGCGCCGAAGCTCGACGACAGCACCGGCTGCCCGGGGATGTGCCGCAAGGTCCAGGCCACCCGTTGCTCGGCGCCGAGTCCAGCCAGTTCGGCATTCAGCCTGGCCAGTGCACCCGGTTCGACAGCCTCTGCTGCCGCGGCGAGAGCTCTCATGCCAGCACAGTCGCCGCAGTCGACCGTGTCGGAGGCGGTGCCAGCACCCCGGCACGCAGCAGAAAGTCGCCAAAACCCTCGTCTTGCGCCCGTTCGGCGGCGTAACGGGCGAACAAGGGATCGAGCGTGTCCAGGATGGTCGCTTCGTCCACGTTTTCGCGGTAGACCTGGTTCAACCTCTGGCCGCTGAAGTCGGCGCCGAGGCGTAGATCGTAGCGACCCGGCCCGCGCCCGACCAACGCGATTTCACCCAGGTACGGACGCGAGCAGCCGTTCGGGCAACCGGACAGGCGCAGCAGGATCGGCGCATCGGACAGGCCGTGACGTTCCAGCGCGGCTTCCAGCCGGGGCAGCAGTTGCGGCAGATAGCGCTCGCTTTCGGCCATCGCCAGCCCGCAGGTGGGCAGCGCCACACACGCCACCGCGTGGCGGCGAATCGCACTCTGCCGGCGATAGCCGTCAAGGCCGTGCGCCTCAACAATGGCGTCGATGCGCGCACGATCGGCAGTTTCCACATCGGCCACGATCAGGTTCTGGTTGCAGGTGAGGCGAAAATCGCCGGTGTGCACCTTCGCCAGTTCACGCAAGCCGGTCAATCCCCGCCGCTCGCCGACATCGGCGAGGCGGCCCGATTCGATGTGCAGGGTCAAGTGCCAACGACCGTCGTGGCCCTCGACCCAGCCGTAGCGGTCGCCGTTGTGATCAAAGCGGTACGGCCGCGCCGGCTGCAGTGCGAAACCCAGGCGGGACTCCAGTTCGGCGACAAAGGCATCCACCCCGCGACGGTCGAGTGTGTATTTCAGTCGCGCGTGTTTGCGTTCGTGGCGATCACCCCAGTCGCGCTGCACGCTGACCGCCGCTTCAGCCACCGCCGAGACCTGCTCCGGCGGCACAAAACCGATCACGTCGGCCAGCCGTGGATACGTGCTCGCATCGTTGTGGGTGGCGCCCATACCGCCGCCGATGGCGACGTTGAAGCCCACTAACTGGCCGTGCTCGATGATTGCGATCAGGCCGAGGTCCTGGGCAAACACATCGACATCGTTGAGTGGCGGGATCGCCACGCCGATCTTGAACTTGCGCGGCAGATACGTGGTGCCGTAAAGCGGCTCACCCTCTTCGCCGCGGGGGGCCTGTTCACCGACCAGTTGCTCGCCATCCAGCCAGATTTCATGATACGCATGGGTCTTCGGCGCCAGCTCCTCCGACAATTTCGCCGCCCACGCGTAGGTGATCGCGTGCGCAGGCGACTCGACCGGGTTGGCCGTGCTCACCACGTTGCGAACCACGTCGCCGCACGCGGCGATGGTCGTGGCCAGCGCCTGGTGGATCGCCGCGATGGTGGGCTTGAGCTTGCGTTTGATGATGCCGTGCCACTGGAACGTCTGCCGGGTGGTGATGCGCAAGCTGCCGTTGGCGTACTCACGGGCGATGCGATCGAATACCAGCCACTGTGCCGGCGTCACCACCCCGCCAGGCAGGCGCGCACGCAACATGAACGCATAAGCCGGCTCCAGCTTCTGCCGACGACGTTCATCGCGCAGGTCACGGTCGTCCTGCTGATAGCTGCCGTGGAACTTCAGCAATTTGCCGTCGTTGTCGCTGATCGCGCCGGTAACCGGGTCAGCCAGTCCCTCGACGATACCGCCGCGAAGGAAACGGCTGTCGGCCTTGACCTGCTCGAAGTCGGAAACAGTCGTGCTCATCTCAGTACACATCCCGGGCATAGCGGCCCTGTTGCAGAAGTTCGTCGAGCCAGGCCCGGGCGGCATCGGCGGAAAGCTGACCGTGCTCGGCCACCAGCGCGCCCAGCGCGGCATGCACATCCTTCGCCATATGACTGGAGTCGCCGCAAACGTACAGATGCGCGCCACCCTTGAGCCAGGCGTAAACCTCGGCGCCGTGCTCGCGCAGGCGATCCTGTACGTAGGTCTTGTGGCTTTCGTCGCGTGAGAACGCCAGATCGAGGCGATCCAGTGCACCGCGTTTCAGGGCGTCCTGCCACTCGGTCTGGTAGAGAAAATCGCGTGCGAAATGGCGATTGCCGAAAAACAGCCAGTTGCGGCCGCTCGCGGCAGTTTCCTCACGTTCCTGCATAAAGGCGCGAAACGGCGCCACGCCGGTGCCGGGACCGATCATGATGATGTCGCGCGCTGGATCGGCCGGCAAACGGAAGCGCTCGTTCGACTCGATGAAGACGGGAATCCTGGCGTCCTCGTCGGCGTCGGCAAGAAATGACGAGGCCGCGCCCCAGTGTGCGCTGCCGTGCGCCTGGTAGTCGACTACGGCGACGGTCAGATGCACCTCGTCACCGACCAGCTTCGGGCTGGAGGCGATCGAATACAGGCGTGGAGTGAGCGGTCGCAACGCCGCCAGCAAGGCTTCGGCATCCCAGTTCGTCGGGTAACGGCGTAACAGGTCGATCGGCTGGTTATCGGTCAGCAGGGTCGCAAGCGCGGCCGAATTTTCCGGGCGCAGCAGCGCAAGCAGGTCGGTATGGCCACCGGCTTCGGCCAGCGCCTTGACCAGGGGCCGATTCAGGCGGGTGAGCTCGCGCTCGGCACCCAGCCATTGGCTCAGCGCTAGCGTGCGGCCCTGATGACTGACCTCGGACGCCGCATCGAGCTTCAACACCTCCAGCCATTGCGTTACCAGCGTCGGCGGATTGCGCGGCCATACGCCCAGCGCATCGCCGGGTCGGTAATGCAGACCGGAGCCTTCCAGTGACAGTTCCAGGTGCCGCACATCGCGCTCACTGTCGCGTGCCACGATGCGCTGGTTGCCCAGCACGGTGGCGGCAAACGGCTGCTCGCGCGAAGGCAGCGTCCGCGTCGATACCGCATGCAGCGGTGCCGGCCGCAGCGCCGGACTGGCCGTTTTCAACACCTCGCTCGCGCGCGCCAGCGTGGTATCCAGCCACGGCGTGGTTACCGTTTCAAAATCGACGTCCGCCTCGCCCAGCGGCACGAAACGCTGTCCACCGAGCTCGGCCAGCCGGGCGTCGAGCTGGCGACCGATCGCGCAGAACAACGGGTAGCTGGAATCGCCCAGACCCAGCACCGCAAACTGCAGCGCGGGAAGTTTCGGCGCGCGCTTGCCAGTGATGAACTCAACCAGTCCACGCGCATCGTCCGGCGGCTCACCCTCGCCCTGCGTGCTGATCACCACCACCAGGTGGCTTTCCCTGGCCAGCTCGCGCTGCGGGTAGGCATCGGCACGCAGCAGCCGCACCGGCAAACCGCTATCCGTGCTGCGGCCGGCCAGCTGTTCCGCCAGCCGCTTCGCGTTGCCGGTCTGGCTGCCGTACACAATGGTCAATTGCGGCGCCGGTTCGGCCGCGCCGACAGCCTTGGCCTGCGTACTGCCGACCGGGATCTGTTCCGCCCGTGCAGCGCACCACGCGGCCACCCGGTAGAGTTCGGCTGGCGTCAGTTCGTCGACGAGAGCCGCCAATTGGGAAATTCTCGCAGCATCCAGCGTGACAGCCGGAAATTCCGGCGCGGCAACAGCATTCACGGCATCTTCCTTTTGGACGTCCATACCTCTTGGCGTCCAAACATAGTCGTGGTATCGCATCGATGGAAAGGATGTGTCGGCATGAGCATATGCCGACGCCTTATTTCCGCCGGCTGCCTTGGCTGCCGATACTTCGCGGCATGCCGTCGCTACCGGAATTTCTCACCTTTGCTGCCATCGGCGCCCTCGCCCAGCTGATCGATGGCGCATTGGGCATGGCCTATGGCGTGGCCTCGGCGGCAATGCTGCTTGGCCTGGGTCTGCCACCGGTCGTTGCCAGCGCCAGCGTGCACTATGCAGAAGCGTTCACCTGCAGCGCCTCCGGGCTCAGTCACCTGGCGGCCGGCAACGTGCGGCGGCGCCTGTTCTGGAGTCTGACCATTCCGGGCGTGCTCGGCGCGGTGATCGGCGCCTGCGTTGTCAGCCACGTTCCCGCCGCCTGGATGCGCCTGGCGCTCACACCATACCTGATCGGCATCGGCCTGCTGTTGTTGCTGCGCGGCCTGCGCGGCGGCGGCCACGAGCGCGAGGATCAGGTGCCGCAACTTGCCCCGCCACTGGGACTGCTGGCGGGCTTTGCCGACGCTATTTCCGGCGGCGGCTGGAGCGCCCTGACCGTGACGACCCTGGTGGCACGTGGCGCCACGCCGCGCATGGTCATCGGCAGCGTGCATCTGGCCAAGGCGGTGGTCAGCGCCGCCGCCAGCGTGAGCTTCCTGCTGCTGCTCGGCGCCCACGCCAGCGGCGCCGTGCTCGGGCTGATCGTCGGCGGTGTGTTCGCCGCACCGTTCGGCGCCGTGCTTGCACGACGCCTGCCACCGCGACTGGCAACCCTGCTGGCAGCAACCGCCGTACTCGGCCTGGGTGTGGACCACGTGGTGCAGGCGTTTCACTGAGGGTACTGTCCTGGCCCCACACCTCGCTACAATTGGCGGATGAGCCAATCTCCTGATCTACCCATCGAAGTCCGCGGTTCCGCCCGCCTGCCGCTGGGCATGAGCCCGGCACGGTTCCTGCGCAACTACTGGCAAAAACGTCCGCTGCTGATCCGCAACGCGTTCCCCGACTTCCAGCTGCCACTGCAGCCGGAAGATCTCGCCGGCCTGGCCTGCGAAGACGGTGCATTGTCGCGACTGATCGTGCACGACGCGAAGCTCGACCGCTGGCGCGTCAAGAGCGGGCCACTCGACGAAGCCGAGTTTGGCAAGACACCCGACACCGACTGGACCCTGCTGGTGCAGGATGTCGACAAATGGGATGCGGATGTCGCGCAATTGCTGGAGCACTTTCGCTTCCTGCCCAGTTGGCGCATGGATGACATCATGATCTCCTACGCCGAACCGGGAGGCGGGGTCGGTGCGCATGTCGATCAATACGACGTCTTCCTGCTGCAGGCACTGGGGCAACGGCACTGGGCGATCAGCGACGACCCCCACGCACCGAAAGCATTTCGCCCGGACATCGAACTCAAGCAGCTGGCCCACTTCGAGCCCACCCACGAGTGGCTGCTGGAGCCGGGCGACATGCTGTATCTGCCACCGAATCTTGCGCACGATGGTGTTGCCTTCGGTGGTCCATGCATGACGATTTCGGTCGGCATGCGCGCGCCCTCGCAAGCCGAATTGACCGGCGACCTGGCCGACTACCTCGCCGAGCGGCTGAGCGACGAGCAGCGCTACGCCGACCCCGACCTGGTGCCGGCCAAGGCAGCTGGCGAGATCGACAAAGCCACCATCACCCGTCTCAAAAACAGCCTGCCATTTGCCGCCGCGCTGGATGAAGACGGCCTGCGCGACTGGTTCGGGGGCTTCATCACCCGCTACCGCAATGCGCAGACGCCGGCACCGCTGGGCAAGCCGCTGACCGAGCCGGTGCTGCGCAAGAAACTTGCCGACGGCGCCCAACTGCTGCGCCACCCGTGGTCGCGACTGGCCTGGACCCGCGGCCGGAACGGATGCACCCTGTTCGCCTGCGGCCAGGGCTACCCGGCCAGCGCGGACATCGCGACCCGACTGTGCGAGCAACGCACACTGACGCCCACAGATACGCTCGACGCCAACGACATCGCCTTGCTGCTGGCGCTGGTCAATGACGGTCATCTGCTGCCGCGCAAACCTCGCCGCCGGTGAAGCTGCAGACCTTTCACGTGGCAAGCGCCGACTGGTCGCGCGAACGTGATCGGGAAGCGCTGCTGGACATTCGCCAACGCGTCTTCATTGACGAGCAAGCCGTGCCCGAGTCACGCGAGCGCGACGGACACGACGATAACTGCTGGCACGTGTTGGCGCGCGACGACGACGGCACGCCGATCGGCTGTGGCCGACTCGGCGACGACCACAAGATCGGTCGCCTGGCAGTGCTGCCCGCCTGGCGCGGTCACGGCGTCGGCGCGGCGCTGCTGTGCGAGTTGATGAGCCGAGCGCGTACCCAGGGTGCCACCGCCGTGATACTGGCAGCCCAACTCAGCGCTATCGGCTTCTACGAACGCGCCGGCTTCAGCGCCCATGGCGACGTATTCGACGACGCCGGCCTGCCCCATCGGATGATGCAGCTGACCCTGCCCCCAGCCGGGCATGGCGACGTCGAGGCCCGTGATGTGGGCTCGCTGCCCGCATCAGACCGTGACCAGACCGCCGCCACCCGACTGCAACTGCTTCAGGAAACCCGCCATCGCCTGGCCATCTGCATCCCCGTGCTCACCGCTGACAGCTATGCCAGCGTCGACGAACTGGCTGCGCTGCGGCGCATCGCAATCTCCGGTCGCGGCGCACACATCCGCATCCTGCTGCACGACCCGGCCGCCGGCCTGCGCAACGACCATCGACTGATCGCACTGGCTCAGCGCCTGCCCAGCGCCATGCAGATCCGCACCCCGCTGGAAGAAGCCGACCTCGCCTACCCGTCCAGCTACCTGCTCAACGATGCCGGCGGCTACCTGTTCCAACCCGAAGCCAACCGTCCCCAGGGCCGCGCCGCGTGTCACGACCGCGCCGCCCAGGCCCCGTTGCAACAGCATTTCGACCACGTCTGGGAACGCGCCGAGCGGGCCATTGTGCTGCAGACGCTGGATATTTAGTGTGCGCTTGGCGTGCATGGCCGACAGACGAAAAACACCCTCCTTTCCTGGAGGCGCTGAGCGGACATGGCCTGGCTACCCGCGAGATAGAACACCCGGCGCCCTTCGGACGCGCAAGGTCGGCATTTGCCACTCAAAAAGTGCATTCTGACCCTGAGGTCTCAATCTCCGTTCTTGGCACCTGCGTTACAACGTCGGAACCCTTGATACCACCATCGGTATAGGGGCGTGGACGTAAGCCCTTCAGCATGACGATCGAAAACGAACAGTCACATCGTTGATGGTGGTCGCCCTACCTCCCCGATTGACCAATCTCACAATCACTCTGTAAGTATTCTTCGAAACACGTTTTGGGCCACCGATCCATGCTCCCTGAGCAACCGTATCCGTGATTGCGGTAACACACAGTCGCGGTCCAGAGTGTCGCCACTGCCAAATCGCAACACAAGTCGATAGCACTGCACCCCAGCCAGCGATAACGAGCGTCACGATGTTGAACCAATTCATGGCGTTCCCTCTGACGACAGCAAAGTCAGTTCTTCTTCGGTAAACCCCGCAGACCGTCGAGCGTCAAAGTTGAACGGCCCCCTAAGGTGTGGTGCTCGATACCTTGTCGCCAAGTCACTATACGTGCCGATCGGGTCAAGCCCACGTTGCTCGCACGCCCACCGATACCAACGGTTGCCAGCGGCAACGTGACCGATCTCATCTCTCAAGATCACATCCAGAATCTCGCCGACCCTGTGGTCTCCCGCACTGACCAGCTTGCGCTTTACCGTTGGCGAAGCATCAAGCCCACGAGCCTCTAGCGTTCTAGGCACCAAGCCAATCCTTGCAAGGACGTCACCCTTGGTTCTTTCGGCCATTTCCCACAAGGCATTGTGGGCTGGGAACGAACCATAGTCGAAACCGATCCCAACAAGGTGTTCCCGCAGGAGGGTGAAGTGCAGCGCTTCTTCTGCCGCAATGCGTATCCAATCCCGGTAGAACTCGTCAGGCATCCCCGCGAACCGCCAAACCACGTCAAGGGCCAGGTCGATGGCGTTCAGTTCTATGTGCGTGATCGAGTGAATCAGGGCTGCTCGCCCTTCCACCGTTGCAAGTGAGGGGTGCTCTAGCTGCCTGTGCGGCACTAGCTTCGGGTGCTCTGGTCGCCCCGGCAGCCCAGAGGGTTCCGGGATGGAAAGCTCGCTGCCGATGGGCGCTGAAGAGGCTGCAAGCTGACGAGTCAGATCGACCTTGGACAGTGGACCGGTCTGTTGGACGACGGCGAGGGCTTGTTGACGGAGTGTGGTCATCCGTCAAATATTACGGCATGGCAGCCTTGAGACTAGCTTTCCGCCCGTTCTTGATGGCATTGAACTCGATACGCGCCATGGCATGCACCAGCGCGGCGCGGCGCTCATCGGAGCCGAGTCCGCGCCTGGGAACCTGACGTTGCGGCACCAGCCACGGTCGTTGCGGGCGACCGGGTGCATCGATCGGCTCAGGCGACGGCGACGCTGGATCGGAGCGCAGCCTGCCGGCCTGGAGCGCAACCCATGCGGGCCTCGGTGAGACGCGGCTTCTCGGCCGGATCGGTGGCATCGAGACATTGTTTGGCGGTGGCGTGGAGATCGGTCATGGCGTCCATGGCGGCAGCGGCCCCTCAGTAATCCTGGAAGGGAATGCCCTTCCATCGCCATTCCCTGTCCAACATCGCTGAACGGCAACGACGGTTCACATCGCGCGCCGTGCCGCCTTGGCGTCGTCCGAACGCAGCAACTCGATCTGTTCCAGGTAGCTCTGACCGAGTCCGGTCACATATTCACCGGAAAAACAGGAGGTATCGAAGTGCGTCAGCATCTCATTGCCCTCCTGCACCGCGCGCACCAGATCCTGCAGATCCTGGTAGATCAGCCAGTCCGCGCCGAGCACCTTCTCCACTTCCTGCTCGGTACGTCCCGCGGCGACCAGTTCGGAGGCCGACGGCATGTCGATACCGTAGACGTTGGGATAGCGCACCGGCGGCGCCGCCGACGCGAAGTAGACATTCTTCGCACCGGCGTCGCGTGCCATCTGGATGATCTGCCGCGAGGTAGTGCCGCGCACGATCGAGTCATCCACCAGCAACACGTTCTTGTTGCGGAACTCCAGATGGATCGCATTGAGCTTGCGGCGCACCGACTTCACCCGGTCGCCCTGCCCCGGCATGATGAAGGTGCGACCGACATAGCGATTCTTGACGAAACCCTCGCGAAACGGCACGCCGAGCGCCTCAGCCAGTGCACTGGCTGCCGTACGCGCCGTATCGGGAATCGGGATTACCGCATCGATGCCGTGATCGGGCCGCTCGCGCAGAATTTTTTCGGCCAGCTTCTCGCCCATGCGCAGGCGCGCCTTGTAGACCGAGACATCCTCGATCATCGAATCGGGGCGCGCCAGGTAGACATATTCGAAGATGCACGGCGAGTGCGTCACATCCTCGGCGCAATGACGCGCATGCAGCTGACCGGCGTTGCTGATGAAAATCGCCTCGCCCGGCGCCACGTCGCGAACCCGCTTGAAGCCGAGTACGTCGAAGGCCACCGACTCCGACGCCACCGCATACTCGTGCCCTTCCGCGCTGATGCGCTCGCCCAGCACCAGTGGCCGGATGCCGTGGGGGTCGCGAAACGCCAGCAGGCCATATCCCTGGATCAACGCCACGCAGGCATAGCCGCCGCGCGCGCGCGCATGCACACCGGCGACTGCCTTGAAGATGTGATCCGGGGTCAGCGCCATCCGGTCCAGGATCTGCAGCTCGTGCGCCAGCACGTTCAGCAGCACCTCGGAATCTGAATCGGTATTGATGTGACGCCGGTCGTCCTCGAACATCTCGCGCCGCAGCGCCTCGGTATTCACCAGGTTGCCGTTGTGGGCGAAGGCGATACCGTAGGGCGAGTTGACGTACAGCGGTTGCGCCTCCTCGGCACCCTCCGAACCGGCGGTGGGGTAACGGCAATGACCGAGTCCGATGCGCCCGCGCAGACGCGCCATCGCGGTCTGGTTGAATACATCGCTGACCAGGCCGTTGCCCTTGTGCAAACGCAGGCGGGAACCATCCACGGTCACGATACCGGCCGCATCCTGGCCGCGGTGCTGCAGCACCGTAAGTCCGTCATAAAGTGCCGATGCCACCTCGGTGGTACCGACGATGCCGATGATTCCGCACATGATTTGCTGCCTGCTTCAGGAATGTCGCGTTTCAGAAAGTCGCATGAGGATGGGCCGCACTGACGGCGCCCGCCGGCGAAGCCGTGGCTGCCGATGCCGGCGTCGCGCCGGATATGGGGGCGGACATCGCCTTCGGCAACTGCGGCAGGTGGCTCAGCACCACCGAAGGATGCAGATGATCGCGCACGCCGGGCGGCACCTGCTGGCCCAGCCACGCCGCCACGTGCTGGAACTGCGGCAGCAGCACCGAGCGCTGCCACCAGGGGTCGCGGGTAAACGCGGTAAAGCCGGCCAGAAACACCAGCACCGTCACCAGCAGCACGCCCCGGGCAAAACCGAACACCATGCCGAGCAGGCGATCGGTGCCCGTCAAGCCGGTACTCTCGACCAGCTTGTCGATGGCAAAGCGCAACAAGGCACCCAGGATCAACACCACCACAAAGCACAGCGCATACGCGACGATGATCCGCGCCGACGGCAGGCTGATCAGCGACTCGAGATGCTTCGCCACCACCGGCCCGAAGGCCCATGCCACCCAGAACGCGGCAATCCAGATTGCCAGCGCTAGCACCTCGGAGATCAGCCCGCGCCACAGCCCGATCATGACCGACAGGCCCAGCACGCCGATGATGATGTAGTCGGTCCAGTTCACCTGCTCACCCGTCTGATCCGCAGCTGGATTCGGCCGTCCTCAAGGCACTGAAACCACGTTGCCGTCGATGCCCAGCTTGGCCTTGATCGCGTCATGCACCCGCTGTGCATCGGCACGCCGGGTTTGCGGACCGGCACGCACACGCCACAGGCGCTTGCCACCGGATTGCACCGAATCCACGAAAGCATCGAAACCATCGGCGCGCAGCTTGTCACGCAACGCGATGGCGTCGGCCTCGGTACTCATCGCCGCCAGTTGCACGGCCCAACCACCCGCCTTGGTGTGGTTCGCGCCAGCAGGCGCCACGACGGATGCACGGCTTGCCGGCGCGGCATCCTGCGCCAGGCGCGCCGGCACACCGGGAATCGACTGGGTAATCTTCAGGCGCGCTGCCTCCGCCGCGGTGCGCGTCTCGAAAGGACCGGCGATGACCAGGGTGCGCTTCTTGCCGGCATGAGTCAGCGGATAGCCCTTGACCGGATACCCCAGTGCACGCACCCGGCGCTGCAACCGCGCCGCGCCCGCAGCGCTGGCATAGGCGCTGAGGTTGAGCGTGTAAGCGCCGTGGCCGATCGCTTCGCTCTGGCTGGTCTTGGCCGGCGCTTTGGCCGTTGCCTTGGCAACCGGCCGGACCGGGGCAGCCGCGGGTTTGACGCTCGCCGGCGTGGTCTTCACTGACGCGGCCGTCGATTTGCCCTGAGCTGGAATCACCGGTTGCGAAGGCGATGCGCCGGAACCGATCGTCACCGTGGTCGGTGCCGCCGGCTTGCCCGCTTGCGGGTCGGTTTCCACGTCACGCGGCCGGTTCGAACCGATGTTCACCGTGGGCAACCGGTCGCTGGACGCCGGCGTCGTGCTCGACTGGCCGGACGCGGGGTTCGACCCATGGATCACGGCGTCCGGCGCCAGGTTCATCGTCTTGGTCTTCAGCGCCTGCTCCGGCGCATTCGGAATCGCCAGACTGACTGTGTCGCCTCCTTCAGCGGGCGGCGACTTGCCGCTGAAGACCATCGGCAGAAAGATCACCGCCAAGGCAATCAGAACGGCGGCTCCCAGCAAGCGTGTATTCAAGACTTCGCTCCAAAGCGGCAAACGCGGCAGGTGACGGCGCGATTATACCCGTCCGCGCCATGGGTCATGACCACCTTCCCTACAACGGTTCAGTCTCGCTCGCCGGCGATCACCGCACTGGCCACGAAGAACGAACCGAACGCCAGGATGCAGCCACCCGCTGGCGTCGCCGCGCGGGCCGCGCTCAGTGCGGCCGCTACATCGGTATGTTCGTCGAAGGTCGCCCCGGCCAGGGTTTGCCGCAAGCTCGCCGCCAGTTGCCCGGCCGCCATCCCTCGCGGCGTGACCTGATCGAGCCCGGCCAGGTGCCAGTGCTCGACCCGTTCGCCGAGTGCTGCCATGACTCCGGCAATATCCTTGTCGGCCAGGGCACCATAGACCGCATGCAAGGGACCGCCCGCCCGCCGGTCCAGCCATTCGGCCAGCGCCCGCGCCGCCTGGGGGTTGTGCCCGACATCCACCATCAGCACCGGATCGCCACCAAGCGACTGCAAGCGTGCCGGCACCTGCGCGGTCTGCAGGCCCACACTTGCCGCGGCGAGAAAATCGTCGATGGCAAGCGAGCCATCCGCATACAACGTGTGCAGCGCAGCAATCGCCGCGCTGGCATTGACGAACTGTACCGGCGCGGTCAATGCCGGATCGGGCAAGTGCAGTACCTCCCCGTCGCGATGCTGCCACTGCCACCCGTGCGCAGCGCGCTCGAACCAGAAATCAATGCCAGCGCGCTCGACCCATGCGTCCGTGGCAGCGAGCGTGTCGAGCAGGCCGTCAGGCGGGTCCGCCTCCCCGACGATTGCCGGCCGACCAGCACGGGCAATACCCGCCTTTTCACGTCCGATGCTGTCGCGATCCGCACCCAGCCATTCCATGTGATCCAGATCCACGGTGGTGATGATCGCCACGTCGGCATCGACGATGTTCACCGCATCGAGGCGACCGCCCAGGCCCACTTCAAGAATCGCCACGTCGAGCAGGTCCCGGGCAAACAGGTCCAGTGCCGCCAGCGTGCCAAACTCGAAATAGGTCAACGGAATCGCCACGGCCGAGTCAGCGCCGCGCGCCGCCTCGATCCGTTCGAACGCCGCTGTCAGCGCATCGTCGTCAGCGTTGATCCCGTCGATACGCACCCGCTCGTTGTAACTGAGCAGATGTGGCGAGGTGAAACAGCCTACGCGCAGACCGGCGGCCATCAACATGGCCTCCAGCAAGGCCACGGTCGAGCCCTTGCCATTGGTGCCAGCCACCGTGATCACCCGAGGTGCCGGTGCTGCGGCACCCATGCGTTGCCATACGGCGTTCACCCGATCGAGTCCCAGCTCGATGCTGCGCGGGTTGACGCGCTCCTGGTAGGCCAGCCATTCAGCGAGGTTACGGGACATGCGGGGATTCACCGGGTGCTGTGCATTGAATTTGCCGCGCACCGTTGCCGGGAGGCTGTCGGACAACGCGGATACGCAATCTGCATGATACCGGCCTGATCAGCGCTCACGCGCCCCGCAGCCACCGCCAAAGTCGCCAAAACGGCATGACGACCGAACCACCGTCGCCATCAACCTCTCGCTGGCGCGAACGCGGGCGCAGGATCAGGGCGACGGCTGCTCGTCGCTCAATGCACGCAAAATTGGACACTGACCCGGCGCACCATGGCCCGGGCAGGCGTCGATCAGCTGCGCCAGGCCGTCGCGTACCCGCTGCAACTCGGCAAGCCGCGCATCCAGCACCGTCAATCGCGCTTGCGCCCGCGCTTTTACCGCCTTCACCCCGCGCTGGCGGTCCACCGAGAGGCTCAGCAACTCGCGAATCTCACTCAACGTAAAACCCAGTGCCTTGGCGCGCCGGATGAACCGCAGCTGGGCAATGGTGCCGGCGTCATAGCTACGGTAGCCCGAGGCGCGCCGTGCCGGTTCCGGCAGCAGGCCTTCACGCTCGTAGTAGCGGATCGTGTCGATCGCCACGCCGACACGCCTGGCGACGACACCGATGGTCAGTGAGTCAGTTGGTGTGCTCATGCGGCGCAGTCTAGAGCATGGATCGAGCTCAAGGACCCGAACCGCGGGATTTCTGTCAGCCAACCTCCACCGGCTTGCCATCAGCCACGGCCGGTCCGGCTGCATCCATCCACGCTGCTGCTACGTAGTTATTGGGTGACAGCTGACAGGCAGAGCCCCATGACCCTTTCGACACCCGCCTCAACCTCCCTCGCCCCGGGCCGACATGCCGATGATTCCGACGCCGTCGAGCCTGCCGCAGCAGACGCCTCGCTGGGGCAGAAGTTGCGCAGCTGGTTCGACACCAGTGCGTCAAGCGCGCTGGACGATGCGCGTGCGGACCGGGTCGACTGGTTGCGTGCGGCGCCGTTCGTGGCCATGCACCTGGCCTGTATCGGCGTGCTGTGGGTCGGCGTCTCGCCGGTCGCGCTGATCGTGGCCACGACGCTGTATGCGGTGCGCATGTTCGCGCTGACCGGCTTCTATCATCGTTATTTTTCCCACCGCACCTTTCAGACCTCACGCACCGTGCAGTTCGTGTTTGCCTTGATCGGCGCCTCCTGCGTGCAGCGCGGGCCACTGTGGTGGGCGGCACATCACCGCAACCATCACCGCCACGCCGATACGGCCCGCGACGTCCATTCGCCGCGCGTACACGGTTTCGTATGGAGCCACGTCGGCTGGTTCCTGACCCCGCGCAATTTCCGCACCGACCTGTCTCGGGTGCCGGACCTCGCCAAATTCCCTGAGCTGCGAATACTGGATCGCTTCGATACGCTGGTACCGGTGCTGCTGGCGCTGGCGCTGTTCGGGCTGGGCGAGTTGTTGCAACATCTCGCGCCACAACTGGGCACCAGCGGTGGTCAGATGCTGACGTGGGGTTTCTTCGTGTCTACCGTGGTGCTGTTCCATGCCACGGTGACGATCAACTCGTTGGCCCACCGTTTCGGCAAGCGCCGCTTCGAGACCCGTGACGACAGCCGCAACAACCTGTGGCTGGCGCTGATCACCTTCGGCGAAGGCTGGCACAACAACCACCATTTCTTTCCCGGTTCCAGCCGCCAGGGTTTCCGCTGGTGGGAGATCGACCTGACCTGGTACGGGCTGCGCCTGATGTCGGCGCTGGGCCTGGTCCGCGGTCTCAAGCCGGTACCCGCCTGGGTGCTGGCCAGGGCGAGGCGCTGAGCGATGCGCATTGCCGTGGTGGGATCAGGTATTGCAGGACTGGCTTCGGCGTGGCTGTTGTCGCGCAAGCATGAGGTAACCCTGTTCGAATCCAACGCCTACCTGGGCGGACACACCCATACCCACGACGTGGTGTTGCAGGGCAGGAACTATCGCATCGACAGCGGGTTCATCGTGCACAACCCCAGTCACTACCCCCTGTTGACCCGGTTGTTTCAGGAACTCGGCGTGGCATCGCAGCCGACCACGATGAGCTTCGCCGTGCACAACGAAGCCAGCGGGCTGGAGTACAACGCCACCAGCCTGGACACCCTGTTCTGTCAGCGCCGCAACCTCTGCTCGCCGCGTTTTCTGGGCATGGTGTATGACCTGATGCGCTTCTACCGCGAGGCAGCGGCGTTGCTGTCGCAACCCGACGACATGACCACGCTGGGGGACTACCTGACGCAGCACCGCTACGGCGCCGCCTTTCGCGACGAGCACTTGATCCCGATGGCATCGGCGCTGTGGTCTTCACCGGCCACGCAGATCCTCAGTTTCCCGGCCCGCTACCTGATCCAGTTCATGGCCAACCACCAGATGCTGCAAGTCAGCGACCGCCCGCAATGGCGCGTCGTGCAGGGTGGATCTTCCACGTATGTGCAGGCACTGCGTGCACGCTGGAGCGTACGCGAGCGTCTGAATTGCGCGGTGCACGCGATCCGCCGCCGCGAAGACGGGGTGGAGGTCGACAGTGTCGCCGGGACCGAGCATTTCGACACCATCGTGCTGGCCTGTCACAGCGACCAGGCACTGGCCTTGCTGGCGGATGCCAACGAACGCGAGCAATCCATCCTCGGCGCGATGCCCTACCAGGCCAACAACACGGTGCTGCACACCGATGCCAGCGTGCTGCCGGTGCAGCGCAAGGCATGGGCCGCGTGGAATGCCTGGCTGCCGCGCGACCCGACCGAGGCGTGCACGGTCAGCTATTGCATGAACCTGCTGCAGGGTATCGAGTCGCCTGAGCCGTTTGTCGTCACCCTGAACCGTACCGCCGCGATCGATCCGGCCAAGGTGCTGGCCCGCATGCGCTACCACCACCCGGTGTATACCCGCGCCTCGGTTGCCGCGCAGGCGCGCAAGGCCGAAATCCAGGGCTGGCGTCGAACCTGGTATGCCGGCGCCTATTGGGGCTGGGGCTTTCACGAGGACGGCATGCGCAGCGCACTGGACGTTGCAGTGGCGCTGGGCGCACCCTGGTCGACGCCAAGCAGGCCGGAACATGCACCGCTGGCTCGGCCGCAGCAGGTGGCCGCGTGACCGCCAGGCCTGCCAGCAGCGCGCTGCCGTTGGCCAGCGCCGTTTATGAAGGGGTGGTTCGCCACCGTCGCATGGCGCCGCATCCGCACGCCTTCGAGTACCGGATGGCGCAGCTGTATCTGGACCTGGACGAAATCGATCAGGTTTTCGCACAGCACTGGCTGTGGTCCAGCGAACGCCGCAACCTCGCCCAGTTCCGGCGCAGCGACTACCTCGGACCGTCCAGCATGCCACTGGCCGAAGCGGTGCGTCAGCGGGTCGAGCAAGCCACCGGCCATCGCCCGGTCGGACCGATCCGCCTGCTGACCCATATGCGCTATTTCGGCGTGGCGTTCAATCCCGTCAGCTTCTATTACTGCTTCGCCGAAGACGGCGAAACCCTGGTGGCGATCCTCGCCGAGATCACCAATACGCCCTGGAAGGAACGCCACAGTTACGTGTTGCCGATCGAAACCGCGCAACACCATGGCCGCGCCCTGCATTGGCGTTTCCCCAAGACCTTTCACGTCTCGCCGTTCATGCCGATGGATCGCGAATACGACTGGCGTTTCACCACGCCGGCGTCCGACCTGCTGGTGCACATGGATGTGCTGCGCGACGACCAGCGCGAGTTCGACGCGACACTGACCCTGCAACGACGCCCACTGAGCCGCGCCTCGCTCGCCCGCGTGCTGTGGCGCTACCCACTGATGACCACCCAGGTCGTCGGCGCGATCCACTGGCAGGCGCTGCGCCTCTGGCTCAAAGGCAATCCCGTCCACGATCACCCCGATACATCCCGAGGTTCCTGATGAATGACATCGCCAACACCGTCACTTGTGAAAAGCGGGCTTTCGGCGCGCTGGACCGCTTCCTGCGTCAACAACTGGCTGGCCAGATGGCCGGGCTGAAGCACGGCCGACTGGTACTCGACGACGCCTGCGGCACGCTTGAACTGGGCGAACCGGCTGCATCCCACCCGGACCTGCAGATACACCTGGAAGTGCTCGATGCCGACTTTTACCGCGCGATCGCCGGCAATGGCAGCGTCGGCGCCGGCGAGGCCTATATGGATGGCCTGTGGCGCTGCGACAACCTGGTCGGCCTGATCCAGTTGCTGGTGCGCAATCGCGACTTGCTCGACGGCATGGAAAGCGGTCTGGCCCGACTCGGCGGGATGGCGATGCGCGGCTGGCACGCGATGCGCCGCAACACGCGCGATGGCAGCCGCCGCAATATTGCGGCGCATTACGACCTCGGCAACGAATTCTTCGGCCTGTTCCTGTCCGGCGACCTGATGTACTCCTCGGCGATCTGGGAGCACGCATCGGATACCCTCGAACAAGCCTCGGCACGCAAGCTGGAACGGATCTGCCGCAAACTCGACCTGCAGCCGGGCGACCGGGTCGTCGAGATCGGCACCGGCTGGGGCGGTTTCGCGCTCTATGCCGCCCAACACTACGGCTGCCATGTCACCACCACCACGATCTCGCGCGAGCAGCATGCGTTGGCCAGCGCCAAGGTGGCAGCTGCCGGCCTCGGTGGGCGGGTCGAGCTGCTGCTGGAGGATTACCGCGACCTGCACGGCCAGTACGACAAGCTGGTATCGATCGAGATGGTCGAGGCGATCGGCGCCAGTTACCTGGATACCTATTTCAGCCAGCTCGGCGCCCTGCTCAAGCCCGATGGACTGGCGCTGGTACAGGCGATCACGATCGAGGATCACCGCTATGTCCAGGCATTGAACTCGGTCGACTTCATCAAGCGTCACGTGTTTCCGGGCAGCTTCATCCCGTCAATCAACGCCCTGCTGGCCGCCAAGACCCGTGCCAGTGATCTGGCGCTGACCCATCTGGAGGATTTCGGCAGCTCCTACGCGTTGACGTTGAAAGCCTGGCGCGAACGCTTTCTTGCCTGCCTGCCGCGAGTACGGGCGCAGGGTTTCGATGAACGCTTCATCCGCATGTGGGAGTTCTACCTGGCCTATTGCGAGGGCGGCTTCCGCGAGCGCTCGATCGGCGTGGCCCATTTGCTGCTGGCCCGGCCCGGCAACCGCCGCACCGCGCCGCTGCCGGAGATCCCCCGCATGCAGGGCCTGACGGGATGAAATTCTGGATCAGCCTGATCGGCTACCAGGCTGTCTGGTTCGCCGCGGTGATCGGGGCCGGACATGGCCTGGCATGGCCGGGCGTACTCGGTATGCTGCTGTATGCGACGTGGCAGTTTCGCGTCTCGGACCGGCGCTCGACCGACCTCAGGCTGATCGCCGCGGCATTGGTCATGGGCTTGCTGCTGGACGGCGGACTGTTGCACCTGGGCCTGGCCAGCTACGCCGCGTCGTGGGTCGCGCCGGCTCCACCGGCCTGGATTCTCGCGTTGTGGGCCACCTTTGCGCTGACCTTCACCCAGTCGCTGAGCTACCTGCAGAACAAACTCTGGCTGGCCGCACTGCTGGGCAGCATCGGTGGCCCGCTGGCCTACCAGGGTGCCGCCCGCGGCTGGCATGTGGTGAGTTTTGCCCAGCCAGTCTGGCCGGCACTGCTGTGGCTGGCGATCGGCTGGGGCCTGGCCACCCCGCTACTGGCCCGGCTGGCCCGGCACCGTCCCGGTCACCCCGCTTCGACGCCGGTTTCCCTGCAAGGACACGGCTCATGAATGCGTGCTGGTCCTTGCTGATGGTGTGGTTGCTGGCGGCCAGCATGATGAGCTTCGGCTGGCGCTGGCAGCGACCGCGCGCGAACGCCGGCATCGTCGACGTGCTCTGGGCCAGCGGCCTGGGTGGCAGCGCGGTGCTGTTCGCGCTGATCGGCGATGGCGCGCCGTGGCCACGGCTTTTTCTGGCAGTACTCGGCGGTCTGTGGGGAATGCGGCTGGCGCGCTACCTGTGGAGCCGGGTACGCGATGAGCCGGAGGATGGCCGCTACCGCAACCTGCGCACTCATTGGCAGGGTAGCCAGCTGAAGTTTTTCCTGTTCTTCCAGTTTCAGGCCCTGCTGATCGTGCTGTTCGCGTTGCCGTTTCTGGCGGTGTCGCGCAACCCCGATGCACTGGGCCCGTGGATGTTCATCGGTGCTGCCATCTGGCTGCTCAGCGTGCTCGGTGAATCGGTTGCCGATCGCCAGCTCGCCCGGTTTCGCAGCAACCCGGCGAACCGGGCCCTGACTTGCCGCAGCGGGTTATGGCGCTATTCGCGACACCCCAATTACTTCTTCGAGTGGCTGCACTGGTTCGCCTATGTCTGTCTGGCGCTGGGGTCGCCGCTGGCGTGGCTGGCCTGGGCCGGCCCGTTGGTGATGTACGTGTTTCTGCGCTGGATCAGCGGCATTCCCTTTACCGAAATGCAGGCGCTGCGCACGCGCGGCGACGACTATCGCGCCTACCAGCGCAGCACGCCAATGCTGTTTCCATGGTTTCCCAAGAGGACTGAACGATGAATATTGCCGCCATAGCCACCACCGAACTGCCCGCGGAAAAACCGGCCACGGGCCTGCTGGGCATGGCCGAACGCGGGCATATCCCCGATGCGTTGCTGCGTCAGGGGATTCGCCGCCTGTGTGCGCAACGCCTGCGCGAGGAGCAGGAAGGCGGGCTGGATGCGCAAGCCGCCCGCTTCGCCGAGCGCATCGAGATGCTGCGTCACAGCCCGGTGGCCATCCACACCGATGCGGCCAATACCCAGCACTACGAGTTGCCGCCAGCGTTCTTCCAGCAATGCCTGGGTCGGCAGTTGAAGTATTCGAGTTGCTATTACCCGCGCGGCGACGAATCGCTGGAGCAGGCCGAGGACGCCATGCTGGCGCTGTACGGCCAACGCGCCGAACTGGCCGATGGCCAGCAGATTCTCGAACTCGGCTGCGGCTGGGGTTCGCTGACGCTGTGGATGGCCGAACGCTATCCGAACGCGCGGATCACCGCCGTGTCCAACTCGCACCAGCAGCGCGCGCACATCGAGGCGCAGTGCCACAAGCGTGGCCTGTTCAACCTGCGGGTCATCACCCAGGACGTGAATCAGCTGCAACTGGAACCGGCGCAGTTCGACCGCTGCGTGTCGATCGAGATGTTCGAGCACATGCGCAATTACGAGGTGTTGCTCGGGCGCATCGGCAGCTGGCTGCGACCGGGCGGCAAGCTGTTCGTGCACATCTTTGCGCACAAGACCCTGATGTACCCGTTCGAGACCAGCGGCGACGACAACTGGATGGGCCGGCACTTTTTCACCGGTGGTCTGATGCCGGCCTCGGACACGCTGCTGTGGTTCCAGCGCGAACTGAACATCGAGCAGCGCTGGCATCTCGATGGCACGCACTACCAGCGCACCGCCAATCAATGGCTGGCCAACCAGGACCACCGCCGCGATCAGGTCATGGCCACGCTGATCGCGGCATACGGCACCCGATCGGCACCGCTCTGGTTCCAGCGCTGGCGGATGTTCTGGATGTCCTGTGCCGAGCTGTTCGGCTACGCCGACGGCCAGGAATGGCTGGTGGCGCACTACCGTTTTGTCCGGCCGTAATCAGATATCCCACGATCCGCAACCTTGAACCCAGACCTTCCCAGGAGAATCCCATGCGCCTGTCCCGACTGTGCCTGCTGGCGCTGAGCGTGTCGCTGATCACGCTCAGCGGCTGCGCCAGCAGTAATCTGAAGCCGATCCAGCCGGTGGCCAAGGTCGACCTCAACCGCTTCATGGGGCGCTGGTATGTAATCGCGTCGATCCCCTCGTTTCTGGAGAACGAGGCCTACAACGCCACCGAAACCTACCGGATCACGCCGAAGGGCACGATTGCCACCACCTTTCGCTACCACAACAACGCCTTCAGCAACCCGGTCAAGACGATTCACTCCACCGGCTTCGTCCGCCCCGACACCGGCAATGCGGTCTGGGGCATACAGATCATCTGGCCGATCAAGGCCCAATACCTCGTGGCTTACCTGAATAAGGATTACAGCCAGACCATCATCGCCCGCGACAAGCGCGACTACGTCTGGGTAATGGCGCGCACGCCGACCCTGTCCCCAGCCGATTACGACGCCCTGATGGGGCGCGTCAAAAAGCTCGGTTACGACATGTCGGGCATGCGCAAGGTGCCGCAGCAATGGCCGGAAAAAAATCCCTGAGCCCGCGGTGCGGCCAGGTTTGAAAGCACCGTCGCTGACGTTTGCCGAAGGTCAGCGCCGGGCGCGGAAGAAGTCGCGCAGCAGGCGCGCGGATTCCTCGCCCAGCAGACCACCCGCCACCTCGATGCGATGGTTGTGGCGCGGGTCGATCAAGGTATCGAATACGCTGCCGGCGGCACCAGTCTTCGGATCGGGCGCGGCGTAGACCACCCGCCCCAGCCGGGCGTGGATCATTGCCATGGCGCACATCGAACACGGCTCCAGCGTCACGTACAAGGTGGCACCGGCCAGCCGGTGATTGGCGAGTTTGGCGCCCGCCGCACGCAACGCCTGGATCTCGGCGTGCGCACTCGGATCGTGCAGGGTGATGTTGCGGTTCCAGCCCAGTCCGGCAACCTCGCCCGCCAGCACCAGGACAGCGCCCACCGGCACTTCGTCTTCCGCATCGCGGGCGTGCGCGGCCAGTTGCAGGGCGTGCCGCATGTAGCGCACATCCTGCGCCGAAAACCGCTCGGGCACACTTAAAATTTCTTCAGTCATTTCAATGCATTGCAGTGAGTATATGCCGAAGTCGGCGCGCCACCGAATACGTGATCACAACGCAAGTGACTGATTTTGCTACTCCCACTCGATCGTCGCCGGTGGCTTGCCACTGATGTCATAAACGACACGAGAAATGCCGCGTAATTCATTGATAATTCTATTTGAAACCTTGCCAAGAAACTCATATGGCAAGTGCGCCCAGTGAGCGGTCATGAAGTCGACAGTCTCCACCGCGCGCAGCGCGATCACCCATTCGTAGGCACGCGCATCACCGACCACACCCACCGATTTCACCGGCAGGAACACCGCGAACGCCTGGCTGGTCTTGTCGTAGAGGTCCGCCTTGCGCAATTCGTCGATGAAGATCGCGTCAGCCTTCGCCAGCAGTTCGGCGTACTCCGGCTTTACCGCGCCGAGGATACGCACGCCAAGCCCCGGCCCCGGGAACGGATGGCGGTAGACCATCGCCTGCGGCAGGCCGAGCTCAACGCCGATCCGGCGAACCTCGTCCTTGAACAATTCGCGCAATGGCTCGACCAGCTTCAGCTTCATGTGCGCCGGCAGACCACCGACATTGTGGTGGCTCTTGATCACGTGCGCCTTGCCGGTCTTGCTGCCAGCCGACTCGATTACATCGGGGTAGATGGTGCCCTGCGCCAGCCATTTCACGTCGCCACCGGCGGCAATCAGCTTCTCCGATTCCTCGTCGAAGATCTCCACGAACAGGCCACCGATGATCTTGCGTTTGGCTTCCGGGTCGGCGACGCCTTCAAGTGCCTTGAAGTAGCGGTCGGCCGCGTCGACGCGAATCACCTTGATGCCCATGCCGCCGCTTTCGGCCTCGGCGGCAAACATTGCCATCACCTGATCGCCCTCCTGCCAGCGCAGCAGGCCGGTGTCGACGAAGACGCAGGTGAGCCGGTCGCCGATCGCCCGGTGCAGCAACGCCGCCACCACCGAGGAGTCGACGCCGCCGGACAGGCCCAGCAAGACGTGGTCGCCACCGACCTGTTCGTGTACACGAGCGATCTGGTCATCGATGATGTTGGCGGCGGTCCACAAGGTAGCGCAGCCGCAGATCTCGGTGGCAAAGCGCTTCAGCAGTGCGCCGCCCTGACGCGTATGCGTCACCTCTGGATGGAACTGCACGCCGTACCAGTGCCGGCTCTCATTCTCCATCACCGCCACCGGTATGCGCTCGGTGCGACCGGTGACGACAAATCCCGGTGGGGCCAAGGTGACGTGGTCGCCGTGACTCATCCAGACTTCCAGCTGATGGCTGTCCGGGTGATCGCTTAGACCGTCAAACAGGCGTCCGGGCGCCACGATATCCACCTGGGCATGACCGAATTCACGGGCATCGGCCGCTTCGGTGGTACCGCCGAGTTGCGCCGCCAGGGTCTGCATGCCGTAGCAGATACCGAGAATCGGCACGCCGGCATCGAACACTTCCTGCGGTGCCCGCGGCGCCTGTTCCAGCGTGGTCGACTCCGGGCCGCCCGAAAGAATGATGCCCCGGGCGCCGAACGCGGCGATCTCGGCCGGCTCGTGGTCCCACGCCCAGATTTCGCAGTACACGCCAAGTTCGCGGATCCGCCGCGCGATCAGCTGCGTGTATTGCGCGCCGAAATCGAGAATCAGCAGCTTGTCGGAATGGATATTGGTCATGAGGTCTCAGGTGGGCAACTGGAAACGAAGAAGCGGGGAACGTAACGCGAGTCGAGAGACCGGTGTCTGCCACCGCGGACCAAGCGCGGACTGTTCGCCCGCCTGAGGCTGCCTGTCCCCTGTTTCCCGTTCCCCGCCCCGCTCAGGAATTCAACCGGTAGTTCGGTGCTTCCTTGGTGATCTGGATGTCATGTGGATGGGCCTCGGTAACACCGGCGGAGGTCACCTTGACGAACTGCGCGTGGTTGCGCACATCGTCGATCGTGGCGGCACCGAGATAGCCCATCGAGGCGCGCAGGCCACCGATCAGCTGGTGGATGATGTTGCGCAGCGGACCGCGATATGGCACCCGGCCTTCGATGCCCTCCGGCACCAGCTTGTCGGCGTCGGCTTCGTCCTGGAAGTAGCGGTCCTTCGAACCCAGCGCCATCGCACTGAGCGACCCCATGCCGCGATAGCTCTTGTAGGAACGCCCCTGGAACAGTTCCACCTCGCCGGGGGACTCCTCGGTGCCGGCGAACATCGAGCCGAGCATCACGGTGGACGCGCCGGCCGCCAGCGCCTTAGGGATGTCGCCGGAATAGCGGATGCCGCCATCGGCGATCAGCGGAATCTCGTCCTGCAGCGCGCTGGCAACCATGTCGATGGCGGTGATCTGCGGCACGCCGACGCCCGCAACCACCCGCGTGGTGCAGATCGAACCGGGACCGACGCCGACCTTGACCGCATCGGCACCGACATCGCGCAAGGCGCGTGCCGCATCACCGGTGACGATGTTGCCGGCGATCACCTGCACCTGCGGATAGTGCTTCTTGACCCAACCGACGCGATCGAGCACGCCTTGCGAATGGCCGTGCGCGGTATCCACTACCAACACATCCACGCCTGCGTCGACCAGGGCGGCCACGCGCTGTTCGGTATCGCCGCCGACGCCGACCGCCGCGCCTACCAGCAGCGCTTCGTTGGCGTCCTTGGCCGCATGCGGATTGTCGCGCGCCTTCTGGATGTCCTTGACCGTGATCAGGCCTCGCAACTGGAACGCATCGTTGACCACCAGCACCTTCTCGATGCGGTGCTTGTGCAGCAGCTGCATCACCTCGTCCTGACTGGCCCCCTCACGCACCGTCACCAATTTCTCCTGGCGGGTCATGATGTTGCGCACCGGGTCGTCGTGCTTGCGCTCGAAACGCATGTCGCGGCTGGTGACGATGCCGACCAGCTTCTCGCCATCGACCACCGGCACGCCGGAGATATTGTGCGCCCGGGTCAGTTGCAGCACGTCACGGATCGAGGTATCCGGCCCCACACTGAACGGGTTGCGGATCACCCCGGCCTCGAATTTCTTCACCAATCGCACTTCCGCCGACTGCTGCTCGGCCGTCATGTTCTTGTGGATGATGCCGATACCGCCGCATTGTGCCATGGTGATGGCGAACCGCGCCTCGGTCACCGTGTCCATGGCGGCCGAGAGAATCGGGATGTTCAGCCGCAAGTTGCGGGTGAGGCGTGAGGAGGTGTCCACGTCACGCGGCAAGACCACCGAATGGGCCGGAACCAGATAAACGTCGTCGTAGGTCAGCGCCTCGGCGATGATACGCATGCGAAAAGTCCCGCTGCAAAGAGGGAATTATACGCGCCCTGCCGTGTCGCTCGCCAGATGCCACACGGCACCAGCGTGGCCATTCGTTCGCGCGCCGTCGCTGCCTTGCCGATCAATGGGCATCGCTGGCTTCGGCAGCCTCCAGCGTATTCTCGATCAGGGTAGCCACAGTCATCGGCCCCACCCCGCCGGGGACCGGCGTAATCCAGCTGGCACGTTCGGCGGCGGCGGCGAAGCCGACATCGCCGACCAGCCGGCCGTCCTCCAGTCGGTTGATCCCCACGTCGATCACGACCGCTCCGGGCTTGATCCACTCGCCCTTGACCAGGCCGGGCTTGCCGACGGCAACAATCACGATATCGGCCTGGCGCACGAAGCCGTCCAGGTCACGCGTGAACCGATGGCAACAAGTCACCGTGCAGCCGGCAATCAGCAACTCCAGCGCCAATGGCCTGCCAACATGGTTGGACACGCCGACCACGACGGCATGCTGCCCACGGACCGGGCGATCGGTGTGCCCGAGCAGGGTCATCACCCCCCGTGGCGTACACGGTCGAAGCCCGAACCGGCGCAGTGCCAGGCGCCCTACGTTGACCGCCTGGAAGCCGTCCACGTCCTTTTCAGGCTCGATCCGGTCGACCAGGGCGTCCTCGTCGATATGCGCTGGCAGCGGCGACTGCACCAGGATTCCGTGCACGGCCGGATCGACATTGAGGCGATCGATCAAGGCGAACAGCTCGACCTGGGTGGTCAGTGCCGGCATATCGAAATCGAACGAGCGGAAACCGACCTGGAGACAGGCCTTGCGCTTGTTCCGCACGTACACCGATGAGGCCGCATCGTTACCGACCAGCACCACGGCCAAGCCCGGCTCCGGCAAGCCTTGCGCCTTGCGCTCGACGACCCGCCTGCCGACCCTTTCCAGCACTTCCTGGGCGATCCGTTTACCGTCGAGAATGCGTGCGCTCATGTTGATACCTGGCCTGTGACCGCGCCATTATCGAGTCTGCGCTCAATGCACACAAACGCCATATCCATGCCAACCGCCAGACCGCAGCCCACCACGCTGGAACTCACCGACGGCCGTTACCGCCTGCGGCCGTGGGCCGATGCCGATGCCGAGTCGCTGTGGGCTGCCGCCCACGAGTCTCGAGACAGCGTCGGCCAATGGCTGCCCTGGTGCCATGCCGGCTACGCACGGTCCGATGCCGTCGCGTGGATCAACCACTGCCGGGCTGGCTGGCGCGACGGCGGGCATTTCGCATTCGCCATCTTCGATGCAGTCGATGGCTGGTTGCTGGGCGGCGTCGGGCTCAATCAACGCGACGCACGGCATCACCGTGCAAATCTTGGCTACTGGGTCCGGCAGTCGCATCAGCGGCAAGGCATTGCGGTGGCGGCGAGCGGAATGGTGGCACGTTTCGGGTTCGACAGACTGGGATTGGTCCGGCTGGAGATCATCGTGATGCCTGAAAACCGACCTAGCCGCCGGGTTGCCGAAAAGCTCGGCGCCCAGCATGAAGGCAGATTGCGCCAGCGGCTGTGGATCAAGGGAAAACCGCACGATGCCGAGGCCTATGCGTTGATCCCGCAGGATCTTCAGCAGGCAAACCGCGCGCCGCATGCCATCCACGGCCGACGAACGCCCACAGACCTGTGATCGGGGTTTGCGTCAACGCGTACGCTTGATCAACTCAGTGACCATGCGTCGGCGCTTCTGCTGCTGCTCCTTGGTGAACACCTTCTTGCGCCCCGCGTAGGGATTCTCGCCCTCGCGGAAACTGATCCTCACCGGCGTGCCTTCGAGCTTGTAGCGCTTGCGGAAGAAATTTTCCAGATAGCGCTGGTAGGCCGGCGCGATGTGCTTGGTCCGGGTGCCGTGGATCACGATGGTCGGCGGGTTGTTGCCGCCAGGATGGGCAAAGCGCAACTTCGGCGCGTGGCCATGGACCAGCGGTGGTTGATATCCCTCGTAGGCCTTTTCCAGCGTCTTGGTGAGATCCGACGACACCAGCACCTTGGTGGCCGACGCGTGGGCACGTACCACCGCACGCATCAACTCGCGCATGCCCGAACCGTGCAGCGCCGAGATATGTACCTGCTTTGCCCAGTCGACGAAGACCAGGCGGCGATCGAGTGCGCGCATGCATTCATCGCGCTGGTACGGATCGAGGCCGTCCCACTTGTTGATGGCGATCACCAACGCCCTGCCCTCGTCCATCGCATAGCCGATCAGGGTCAGGTCCTGATCGGCTAGGTTTTCGCGGGCATCGATCATCACCACCACCACCTGCGCGGCGGCAATCGACTGCAGGGTCTTGATGACGCTGAACTTCTCGACGGCCTCCTCGACCCGGGCCTTGCGCCGGATTCCCGCGGTGTCGATCAGCGTATAACGCTTGCCGTCGCGCTCCAGCGCCACCCGGATCGGATCACGCGTGGTGCCAGCCACATCGGAGACGATCAGCCGCTCCTCACCCAGCAGGCGGTTGATCAGCGTCGACTTGCCGGCATTCGGACGTCCGACGATAGCCACCCGGATGGTACCGTCCTCGCCCTCCGCATCGCCCGCATCGAGCGCGTCTTCCGGCAGCAGCGGCAGGACCATCTCGATCAGCTCGCCGGTACCGCGATTGTGCGCGGCAGACAGCGGGAGAATCCTGCCGACACCGAACGCCGAGAATTCCGCCAGCACGGCGTCCTCTTCCAGGCCGTCGGTCTTGTTCACCGCGGCGATGATGGTCTTGCCACTGCGCCGCAGCTCGTTGAGGATGACGTAGTCCTGTGGCAACAGTCCCTCACGGGCGTCGACGACGAACACCAGCACGTTCGCCTCCTCGATGGCCAGGCGTACTTGCCGGGCGGTGAGCACGTCCATCGCTTCCTCGACCCCGGACAAGCCACCGGTATCGACGACCACGAACGGACGCTCGCCGCTGCGGCAAACACCGTAGTGGCGGTCGCGGGTTACGCCTGGAAGGTCGGCCACCAAGGCATCACGGCTGCGCGTCAGCACGTTGAACAGGGTCGATTTACCGACGTTGGGGCGACCGACTAGTGCGACGACGGGCAACATGATGGTGAGCCTGGCTCCGTATAGCGAAAAGCTCGCAGCGCAAACGGATGGCGCGCAAGACGAAAAAGATTGCAGAAGTGTATGCCAATACACCGCTGAGGGATGAAAAAGCGCCGAAGGCTGGCGTGCCGCAGCGCGTCATCCCAGCCGCGCTGTGGTAGCGCTTCGCCCAGGGCAGTGCACGTTTACACATACCGCGACCGGCATCTTGGCGGCCCTGGCCCCGACACCGCTATCGGGCGCCGGATACGACGACGTTCCGGGCCGATCGCCCGGAACGGCTGAATCAGTGACCGGCCAGGCGGTAGGCGGCGATATCGCCTTTCACGTCCACCACATAGACGATGCCGTCCACCACCAGTGGCTGGGCGCGGATCGCCTTGTGCGACAGCCTTTCACGTGCTGCCAGCGCACCGTCGCCGGTCTGCAGCCAATGTACGTAACCCTCGCGATCGCCCACCACCACGTAGTTGCCCTGCACCGACGGACCGCTCAACCAGCGGTACTTCAGCGCGCTGTTCTTCCAGATATCGGTACCGGTAGCCTTATCGAACGCCCACACCCGCCCCTGGTCATCGACGCCGAAGATCGTATTGCCGCTGAGCGCCAGCGATGTATAGGTGGAAAACGGATGGCTCCACAGCGGGCGCCCACTGGGGCCGTCCACGGCCATCAGGTTGCCGTGATACGCCGCGCCGTAGAGCGTGCTGCCATCGAGCAGGATCGCGCCATCGGCGTCGTCCAGGCGCGCGATCTCGGTACGACCCTCGCCATTGCTGAACTTTTGCTCCCACAGCTTGGTGCCGTTGTCGGCGCGCAACGCGACCAGCTTGCCATCGTCGCTGCCGAAGAACACCACGCCATTGGCAACCAGCAGCGCGCCATTGCCGCGCAGGCTGAGCAAGGGCACCGTGCCCTGGTCATATATCCAGTTACGCTTGCCGGTTGCGGCATCGAGCCCGTAAACCCGGCCATCTTCAGTGCGCACTACCACCAGGTCGCCGTCGACGACTGGCGAGGCGAGCACTTCGGAGTCGAGCTCGGTCTCCCAGCGCGGGCTGCCGTCCTTCGCGTTGACGCCATAGACATGGCCGTCGAGCGTGCCCACCGCAAGCAGGTCACCACTGACCGACGGGCCGCCGGCATAGGTGGCGTCCTTGCGCTTCTTGTCGCCCCAACCGAACCAGCCATGCGTCCGCGAACTTTTCGACCACAGGGTCTTGCCGGTGGTGGCATCGAACGCCGCCAGCTTGCCATCGGTGCTGTCGGCATAGAGCACGCCGTCAACCACCGTCGGGCGCAAACGCACACCGCTGCGCCCGGCACCGTCACCGACGCTGGCATGCCACAACCGGGTTACCTGCACGGTAGGCTTGAAGTCCTTGGCCAACGGTGTCGGCGGCTGCATGTTCTCTTTCTTGAAGGAGTGGCAACCGGCGAGCCCCAGCAGCGACACCAACGTAATCAAGACAACGCGTTTCATCATTTCAGGCTTCATGCACCCTGCTTCCCGGCCACAGCCAAATCATCGATCTTCATTTGCAAGATACCTCGTTGCGGCGCCTCCACACTCAACGCCGCCAGTGCCGCCTGATAGGCCTTGCGCGCATCCGTCGGGCGTCCAAGCTTGACCAGCACATCACCACGGAGTTCCTCGGCCAGCCCCGAAAAACTGTTCGCCGGCAAACCAGCCAGGGTCGCCAATGCCGCCTTGCCATTGCCACGGGCCAACTCCACCTGGGCAATGCGCAGCATGGTCAACGACTTCAGCGCCGGGACCGTGGCGTGCTGACGAGCCCACGCCAGCGAGGCCTCCGCCTTCTGCAACTGGTTGGCGTCGACCTGCTGCCGGGCACGATCGGTGACGGCGAAAATCGCATACGGCGACTTGGCATGATCGGTCATCAACTGCCCGACCAGTTGGACGACGGCATTCGAGTTGCCGGCCGCCGTGGCGACCTGCAACTGCTGATAGAGCTGTGCCGCCTCGCCTTCATTGCGGGCCTGATGGTTGCGCCATTGTTGCCAGCCGAAAATGCCGACCAGGCCCAGCACGATGCCCACCACGATGGAGAGGCCGTTTTCACGCAGCCACTTCTGTACCCGCTCGCTCTGTTCGTAATCGTCGTATTCGTCAATTGCCATGCGTTCACCATTCAGAAGGCCTCTCCTCAGCTGGCGCGAGGAAAGGCCGAATTGGTCGATCATTCAAGATGGGTGTATCCAGTCCATCCGATCAGGAATGGACCTAATGAACAAGCATAACCGATATATCCCGCCCGCAGCGCCGTCGAGCTCGATCAGAAGCTGGTGGCGGAAGCTTTTCCGTCCTGGATCTGCATGCGGAAGTGCGCCACGTTGGCGCGACGGAAACTGTTCAAACCGACCACCGAGCCATCGATGCTGACTTGGGCGCCGCTGACATTGCCTATGCTGATATCCAGCGGCTGGTCGCTGCGGTAGATTTTGCTGCTGCCTGCCGGCAACAGACCGTACTCCAGTTTGGTGCCATCGTGCTCTGTCACTTCGACCCAGCTGGGCGAGGCCAGTTTCAGGCTCAGGCTATGGCTGCCCGATCCAGCGACGACTCCCGCAACAGCCGGTGTGGTCGCAGGCGCTGTGGTCACGCTGGCGGCAGCGTCCAGGTTGGGAAATGGCGCCATCGATGCCAGCAAGGGCTGGTCCTGTTTCGCCGTCATCGTCGCCGACTTGGGCGCTTGCGCGCCGGTCGATTCGACGACGTCGACTGGACCCGGTTTGCCATCACGGCCGCCGGTGGCATCCTGCTGGGCAACCGGCTTGGCATCCAGCGGCGACAGATGACTGAGATCGCGATTGAGGGTTCCACGCACACCCAGCCAGATCATCGGCACCACGATCACGGCGGTGAGTATCACGTAGGTAGCCGCGGTGACGTAACGATCCAGCAGGAAACGCGAGTGTGAGATGCCACCGGTGGTGACCAGGGCTGGCTCGAACTGCTTGACGCGGTCCAGCTCCACCTGGATCGATGTCTGGTTGATCCCCAGGAAGCGACCGTAAGTCGTGATATAGCTGACCAGGTAGATCTTCGAATCGATACCGTCGTATTCGTCACGCTCCAACTGCCGCAGCACCCGTGCCGGTAGCTTCAAGGTCTGCGCACACGTCGGCAAGTCCAGCCCACGAGCCTGACGTGCCGCATGCAAGCGGTTACCGAAACTCACTGACTCCGTCGGCGGCATCGTTGCCGGCAGCTCGACAGGGTATGCGGAATGTTCATCCAGATGTGGCTGCATGGTGGTCATGGCTTGGCGGCTGTATCTAGGGCGTGCGCCTGTTCCGAGTCCGGGAAGCGGCTTTGCAATCGCCTGGCGTAGTTCTGGGCACCCTCCGGGTTACCCAAACGGGTTTCGATATCGTGTCCAAGTTTCAGCGAGGCTGCGCTCGGCTTCCCCAATGCATCGAATCGTTGCAGGAAAGCCCGCGCGCGAAATGCGTCCTTGTTCACATAAAGCGTATGGGCAAGCTGGAAGAGTGCCTCCGCATTTTTCGGATTGCGCGCGATGGCGTCACGAAAACTTGCTTCGGCAGCCGCCGTCCGGTGCAGCTTGAGGTTGCAGACGCCGGCGTTCGTCAACGCCACATCGGGGGTCTGGTAAAACGGATCGGCAACCGCCTTGCGAAAATAGCCGAGCGACTCCTCGACCTTGCCGGTACGGCACAGGAATGCACCGAGGTTGTTGTTCGGCGCGCCCTTGGTGGGTTCCAGGGCTTCCGCCTTGCGGTAGTGCAATTCGGCCTTGGGGAGGTTGTTGATCTTCTCGTACAGCACCGCAATCACGGTATGTGCCGGCGCGTAGTCAGGGTCGAAGTTCAACGCCATCTTCAATCTGGTGAGCGCCGACTGCAGGTCGCCGCTGGCCATATAGCGCTGCGCCAGCTCGGTATGGATGCGCGCCGCGTCCCTCGCGCGCTCCGTGCGGCTGGTCTGAGGCATGTTCTTGCCCAGCGAGCTGCTGTCGGTCTGCGTGGTGACACAGCCGGTCAACAGCAGTGACAACGCCAGAGTGATCAGAAGTGTTCGCTCAAATCGCATGGGTCGCCCCTTGTTCCTGCCGCTTGCGCAAGTCGGCACTGCGCCGCGTGCGATCAGTGACCTGACCGGCCAACTGGCCACAGGCCGCATCGATGTCGTCGCCACGAGTGCGCCGCAGCATCGTCAACACACCGGCGTTCAGCAGTTGCGTCTGGAAGTCGCGGATCATGTTCGCGTCCGAGCGCTCGAAGCGGGTGCCGGGAAAGGGATTGAACGGGATCAGGTTTACCTTGCATGTCGGCAGCTGGCGCATCAGCTTGATCAACTGGCGCGCATGCAGCGCCTGGTCGTTGATACCCTTCATCAAGGTGTACTCGAAGGTAATCGAGGTACGTGGCTTGCGTGCCACCCAACGCTTGCAGGCCGCGACCAGCTCAACGATCGGATAGCGCTTGTTGAGTGGCACCAGTTCGGTACGCAGCTCGTCGTTGGCCGCGTGCAGCGACACCGCCAGCGAGACGTCGATCGTATCCGACAGCTGATCGATCATCGGCACCATGCCGGCGGTTGACAGGGTCACCCGTTTGGCCGCCAGGCCAAAGCCCAGATCGTCGCGCATCAACTTCATGGCCCGGACCACGTTGTCGAAATTGGCCAGCGGCTCGCCCATGCCCATCATCACCACGTTGGTGATACGGCGATTCTGATGGGTCAGGTTACCGAGGTATTTTGCCGCGACCCAGACCTGGCCGATGATTTCGGCGGTGGAAAGGTTGCGGTTGAAGCCCTGGGCACCGGTGGAGCAGAACTGGCAGTTCAGCGCGCAGCCAATCTGCGAGGAGACGCACAAGGTACCGCGGGTCGGCTCCGGGATGTATACCGTCTCGACCGCGTTGCCGCTGTCCATGCCCAGCAGCCACTTGTGCGTGCCATCGGTGGCTGCCTTGTCCAGTATCGTCTTCGGCGCACCGATGTAACAGACCTCGGTGAGCTTGGCACGCAATGCCTTGCCCACGTCGGTCATGTTGTCGAAGTTGTCTTCCAGGTCGTGGTAGATCCACTTCATGACCTGTTCGGCACGATAGGGCTTCTCGCCGATCTGCGTGAAAAAATCACGCAGCCCCTGACGATCGAAATCCATCAGGTTGATCTTGTTGGAACTGGCGACAACTTGGTTCAAGGAATGGCTCTTGTGAAGAGTGCGGCCACGAATGACCGCTTTTTGATCTTCGCGTTCAAGAATGAACGCACAAATTAATGCGCAAGCACTTCCGTCTCGGCGAAGAAGTAGGCGATTTCGACCTTGGCGGTCTCCACGGCATCGGAGCCGTGCACCGCATTGGCGTCGATCGATTCGGCGAAGTCAGCGCGGATCGTGCCCGGCGCGGCTTCTTTTGGATTGGTCGCTCCCATCAGGTCGCGATGTGCAAGTACGGCGTTGTCGCCCTGCAGCGCAGTGATCATCACCGGGCCGGAAATCATGAACTCGACCAGCGCGTTGAAGAATGGACGCTCGCGATGCACGGCGTAAAAGCCCTCCGCTTCCTTGCGCGAAAGCTGCTTCAGCTTGGCGGCGACGACCTTCAGGCCGGCCTTCTCGAAACGGGCATAGATTTCACCGATGACATTCTTGGCGACAGCATCGGGCTTGATAATGGAAAGGGTGCGCTCCAGCGCCATAGGGGTCTGCTCCGGAAAACGGATTTGAGGAAAGTCGTCGTGCCCCCTGTGGGCCGCGAGACGGGCTAAAACTGACGAGGATTACGTATTTAGCTCACGAAAGTCTGACAGATTCTAGCTCAGACGCAAGTAAGCCGTTGTTTACAACAAACGACTGTTTGACGATAACCGAGCTGGCCGCGTATGCTCAAACGATCGTTTGAACTCACTTTCGACCGCAAGGATCATGCTCGTGGCAGGCAGCTCCACCTTGACCAAGGAACGCATCCTCGGCGCCGCCGAAGTCCTGTTTGCGCGGCGTGGCTTCGATGGCGCCTCGTTGCGGCAGCTCACCGCCGCCGCCGGGGTCAACCTGGCGGCGGTCAATTACCACTTTGGCTCGAAGGAAAAACTGGTCGAGCAGGTCTTCCGGCGGCGCCTCGACGCGCTGAACGGCAGCCGACTGGAAGCGCTGGCCAAAGTGAACGGTCGCGACGAAACCCGCCTCGAAGACGTGCTCGCCGCCTACATTCGTCCCGCGCTGGATCTTTCCAACGATGACAACGGCGCGCTGTTCATGCGGGTGCTGGCACGGGCGTTCGCTGAACACGACGACTCCCTGCGACAGTTCCTGTCCGAAAACTACGGTCACGTCATGCGCCAGTTCACCCATGAGTTCGCCCGCCTGCTGCCGCAACTGAGCAAATCAGAGCTGTACTGGCGGATCGATCTGGTGACTGGGGCGCTGACACACGCGATGTCCGGTTTCGGCATGATCCAGCGCAAGAGCGGCGTCAGCGAGCACCAGCATCGTGAACAGACCGCAGACCACCTGATCCGTTTCGCCGTTGCCGGCCTCAGCCACCCCTGAATTGACGATCTGACCGATCACGGCCGCTACATCCTGTTTGTTTTTTGCCATCGCACCCCTGGAGAAGCCAATGACCGCAATCCCCCTACGCATCCGCAAGGCCGCCGTGCTGGGCGCCGGAGTCATGGGCGCGCAGATCGCCGCGCACCTGACCAACGCCGGCGTCGAGACCGTCCTGTTCGACCTGCCCGCCAAGGAAGGTCCGAAGAGTGGCATCGCGCTCAAGGCGATTGCCAACCTCGGCAAGCTGTCGCCAGCCCCGCTTGCCGACAAGAGCCTCGTCAGCGCGATCATCCCCGCCAACTATGACGAGGACCTCGAGCAACTGAAGCACGTCGACCTGGTGATCGAGGCGATCGCCGAGCGGATGGACTGGAAGCTCGACCTGTACAAGAAGATCGCCCCGTTCGTGTCCGCCACCGCCGTACTGGCCAGCAACACCTCCGGGCTGTCGATCACCGGTCTCGCCGAAGCACTTCCCGAAGAAATGCGCCATCGCTTCACCGGCGTGCATTTCTTCAACCCGCCGCGCTACATGCATCTGGTGGAAGTCATTCCGACCCGGCTCACCGAGCAGAGCGTGGTCGAAGGCCTCGAGGCCTTCCTCACCACCACCGTCGGCAAGGGCGTGGTGATCGCCAAGGACACCCCGAACTTCATCGGCAATCGCATCGGCGTGTTCTCCATGCTGGCCGCGATGCACCATACCGAACAGTTCAAGCTCGGCTTCGACACCGTCGACGCACTTACCGGCCCGGCCATCGGTCGCCCCAAGAGCGCCACCTACCGCACCGCCGATGTGGTGGGCCTGGACACCATGGCCCACGTCATCAAGACCATGGCCGACACCTTGCCCGATGACCCCTGGCACAAGTACTTCAAGGCGCCGGTATGGCTGCAGGGCCTGATCGACAAGGGCGCGCTGGGCCAGAAAACCCGTGGCGGCTTCTACCAGAAGGTCGGCAAGGACATCGTGGTGCTGGATTTGGAAAAGGGTGATTTCCGCCCGTCCGAGCAAAAACCCTCCGACGAGGTCGCCGCGATCCTGGCGATCAAGGACCCGGCCGAGAAATTTGCCAAGCTGCGCGCCAGCGGCGACGCACAGGCGCAGTTCCTGTGGGCCACCTTCCGCGACCTGTTCCACTACACCGCCTTCCACCTGGCCGACATCGCCGATACTGCGCGTGACGTCGACTTCGCGATCCGCTGGGGTTACGGCTGGAAACTCGGCCCGTTCGAGACCTGGCAGGCCGCCGGCTGGCAGCAGGTTGCCGGCTGGATCGACGAGGACATCGCTGCCGGCAAGGCCATGAGCAACGCGCCACTGCCGAGCTGGGTCACCGACGGTCGCAGCGGCGTGCACGGCAAGGCCGGCTCGTACTCGGCCAGCACCAAGACCGACAAGCCGCGCTCGCAGCATCCGGTCTACGCGCGCCAGTTGTTCCCCGATCCGATCCTCGGCGAGAAATTCGACCAGGGCACCACGGTGTGGGAGAACGAGGGCGTACGGCTGTGGACGTTGGGTGACGACGGCGTCGGCATCCTCTCGTTCAAGACCAAGATGAACACGGTCAACGATTTCGTGCTGGACGGCGTGCAGCAGGCGATCAGGATCGCCGAGGAAAAGCTCAAGGCGGTGGTGATCTGGCAGACCGGTGAGCCGTTCTCCGCCGGTGCCGACCTCAAGGGTGCGCTGGGCCTGATCAAGGAAGGCAAGATCGCCGAGTTCGAGAAGATGGTGGCGAACTTCCAGGCCACCAGCATGGCGATCAAGTTTTCGCTGGTGCCGGTGGTCTCCGCCGTACGTGGCATGGCCTTCGGTGGCGGCTGCGAATTCCAGATGCACTCGGCACGCACCGTGGCGGCGCTGGAAAGCTACATCGGCCTGGTCGAGGCCGGCGTCGGCCTGCTGCCCGCCGGTGGCGGCCTGCATGAACTGGCCGTGCGCGCGGCAAAGGCCAACCCGGGCGATCCGTTCGAGGAGCTGAAGAAAGTCTTCGAAACCGTGGCGATGGCCAAGGTTTCCAGCAGTGCGTTGGAGGCAAAGAAAATGGGCCTGCTGCGCGACAGCGACGTCGTCGTGTTCAACAGCTTCGAACTGCTCTACATCGCCAAGCAGGTGGCCCGTTCGCTGGCCGAAAGCGGCTACCGCCCGCCGCTGCCCGGGCGCAACGTGCCGGTGGCCGGCGACGTCGGCACCGCCACCTTCCAGGCCTCGCTGGCCAACCTGCAAGCTGGCTACTTCGCCTCGCCGCATGACATCGACATCGCCACCCGCATCGCCGACTGCCTCTGCGGCGGCGTGATCGAACGTGGCTCGACCGTCGACGAGGAGTGGCTGCTGGCCCTGGAGCGCAAGCACTTCGTGGCGCTGGCGCAGACCGAGAAAACCCAGGCCCGCATCGCCCACACCATGACTACCGGCAAGCCGTTGAGGAATTGACGAGTTCTCGACCGATCCTTGTTTCACCTAGCCGTCATCCCAGCGAAAGCTGGGACCCAGCGCCTTCAAGCCAACTGCAACGACACTGGATACCAGCATTCGCTGGCATGACGATCAAGAACCAAAGCCGCCGCAGCTGAAAGCGCGACGCAACGGAGCAGAAAAAATGAGCAAGCAAGTGCAAGACGCCTACATCGTCGCCGCCACCCGCACCCCGGTCGGCAAGGCGCCGCGCGGTGTGTTCCGCAATACCCGCCCGGACGACATGCTCGCCCACGTGATCCGCGCCGTGATGGCGCAGTGCCCGGGCATCGATCCGCACCGCATCGGCGACGCCATCATCGGCTGCGCCATGCCCGAAGCCGAGCAAGGCATGAACGTGGCGCGCATCGGCGTGCTGCTGGCCGGCCTGCCCGACACCTTGCCCGGCGTCACCATCAACCGCTTCTGCTCCTCCGGGTTGCAAGCGGTGGCAATGGCCGCCGACCGCATCCGTCTGGGCGAGGACGACCTGATGCTCGCCGGCGGCACCGAGAGCATGAGCATGGTGCCGATGATGGGCCACAAGGTCGCGATGAATCCGGCCATCTTCTCCGACGAGAACATCGGCATCGCCTACGGCATGGGCATCACTGCCGAGAACGTGGCCAAGCAGTGGAAGGTCAGCCGCGAGCAACAGGACGCGTTCGCGGTCGAAAGCCACCGCCGCGCCCTGGCCGCCCAGGCCGCCGGCGAGTTCAGCGACGAGATCAGCCCGTTTGCGCTGGATGACCACTACCCCGATCTCGCCACCCGCGGCATCGTCACCGACAGCCGCAGCATCAACATGGATGAGGGCCCACGCGCCGGCACCACGCTGGAGGTGCTGGCCAAGCTGCGCACGGTGTTCCGCAACGGCCAGTTCGGCGGCACCGTCACCGCCGGCAACTCCTCGCAGATGTCTGATGGCGCCGGCGCGGTGATGCTGGCCAGCGAAAAAGCAATCAAGGAATACAATCTGACCCCACTGGCCCGCTTCGTCGGCTTCTCCGTCGCCGGCGTGAAACCCGAGGTGATGGGCATCGGCCCGAAGGAAGCGATCCCCAAGGCCCTCAAGCAGACCGGCATCACCCAGGATCAGCTCGACTGGATCGAGCTCAATGAAGCCTTCGCCGCGCAGGCACTGGCCGTGATGGGCGACCTCCAGCTCGACCCCGCCAAGGTCAACCCGCTCGGCGGTGCGATCGCGCTCGGCCATCCGCTCGGCGCCACCGGCGCGGTGCGCATCGCCACCCTGCTGCACGGCATGCGTCGTCGCAAGCAGAAGTACGGCATGGTCACCATGTGCATCGGCACCGGCATGGGCGCGGCAGGAATCTTCGAAGCGCTGTAGTCCTCACCGTCATGCCAGCGGAAGCTGGCATCCAGTGACTTTTGCTGGAATCGATAGCGGCGCCGTAGCGATACGGCGCTGTTGTGGTTTGTGGCAACTTCCTGATGCTTTTGACGTATTACGCCCGGCGTACTATTTCCAGTCAAAGAGAAGCTTCCACTGAAAGGATATGCAGGCGCTGTTCAAGGGTAGCGAGTTCAAGACCCTCCCCACGCACACGGAAATCATGCGTCAGGTGGAGCCGCGGGCGGCGTAGGCAGCTGCACACACGACGAAGATTTCAACGCAGCCGCAAGCTTGACAGCGTGTGGGACAAATCTGATTGCGTCTGCGCGTGGGTCCAAGCGGGGATGGGGCGATTTGTACAGTGCGGCCGGTCGAACGCCCACCGAGACGCTCAAATTGTCCCTGACGCCTTTTCTCCCTTTTCTCTTACTCACAGAATATATGGACTTTCTCGCCCTTCTCAGTCTCGATCTCGATGTCGAGTTCAGCAAGCGCGGCGTTCAGTGCTTCGCCTTTGAGCTTGCCCAGGTACGAGAGGTCAATGGATTGATCAGACAGGTGGATGCCGGCCTTTCCCGGCAGCAGGGTCGACAGTTTGAGGCCGGTCAGGACGAGTTTCAGCGGCAGCCGGATGTTGACGTTGTCGCGACCTAGCCTCTCCACGGCCACGCGAAGATAACGAAAATCCCGGGGGCGTTTGTCACCCTTGCTGTCCTCGGCAGCGGTATGTACGTCACCATCGGCAGCATTTTTCGATTCTGATGAAGCCAGGTGATTGAGTATCTGCTCCGCTTCGTCCGGTTTGATCTTGCCGTCTGCGAGCATGTCCAGCACTTTGCGTCGTTCTGCCGTCATCGTCGTTCTCCCTTTCTGCCGTTTGCGTGCAAGTGTTCAAAAATCCAACTTACTGTTTCTCACTGGAGCCTTGCCAACGCTTCCTTCACCGTGATCTCGCCCTGTTCCAGGCGCTCTAGAATCTTGAGGTTCGAGGAAGGCGCATCCAGCGCGTGGTCGAGCTTGTCTACGATGCTGTTCAACCGGTTCTTGACCGTCGGATAGCTGATATCGAACATGTCCTCCATGCGCTTTATGGATCCGTGGCAGCGCATGAAGGCCGTCACGAAGAGCTGCTCATCCAAGGTCAAGCTTGCCAGGGGAGGCACCTCAACGTGCCCCTCCATGGCGATGTGGCCCTGGGGGCAAGTCAGCCGCTGCACCCGCATGGGAGCCAAGCATTCAGGACAAATGGCTTTCGAGATATCCATAGGATCGCTCCTTTTTCAAACAACATAGCCAATAAAATTTAAAAACTCAATACTAAAATTAACAATATTGATTTTCAAGCGGCATGAGGTTCACTTACCAGAAGCCGAAACCGGGACGGAGAAAGTCAGGTGAGCACCGGCTTGATTTCCGCTCGCCTCCGCCGCTCAGGCCACCTCCTGCGTCATATCAGTTGTCGCGCCGATAGAAGGACAGGCTCTGAAGATTCAAGTCGCCGCCTCCTGCTGGGCCTGAAACATTCGCATCCCCTCAGGCTCCAGTTCATCCATCTGCCGCTCACCCCTCCGCAACCTCGAACCGGTAACCCGCGCCGTAGACGGCATGAATATAGGACTGCCCGGGCGCCAGATCTTCCAGCTTGCGACGCAGGTTGCGGATATGGCTGTCGACGACCCGGTCGGTCACGTCGCGCAGGTCGCCATGCATCAGGTCGAGCAGCTGATCGCGTGAGTAGATGCGGCCGCGATGCGTCATCAGCACATGCAACAGACGGTATTCGCTGGTGGTGAGCGCGACCGGGCGACCGGCCAGGAAAATGCGCTGCGCGGCCTCGTCGATGGTGAAGGGATTGGCGGCGGCATCCGGCGCTGCCCGGCGCAGCAGGGCGCGCACCCGCGCCACCACTTCGCGCGGGCTGAACGGTTTGCAGATGTAGTCATCCGCGCCCAGATCGAGGCCGAGCAGGCGGTCGATCTCGTCGGCGCGGGCGGTCAGCATGATCACCGGCAGCGTGCTGCGCTGGCGCAACTCGCGCAGTATCTGCAGCCCGTCCTTGCCGGGCAGCATCACGTCCAGCAACAGCAGGTCCGGTGTCTGCGCGGCGATGGCAGCGAGCACGCGATCGCCCTCACCCACCGTCGTGGACTCATAGCCGGCCATCCGCAGATAGTCGGCGAGCAGTGCGGCGATTTTGGGCTCGTCTTCGGCGATCAGGATATGCGCGGCGATCATCTCAGCTCACTCGCCGCGGCAGCCGCAGTTCCAGTCGCAGGCCGCCGAGCGGCGAGAGCGACGCGCTCAAGTGGCCGCCGTGCGCCAGTGCAATGCGCTGTGCGAGGGCCAGCCCCAGGCCGCTGCCACCATGGGCGCGATTGCGTGACAGCTCGCCCCGATACAGCGGTTCGAACAGCCGCTGGAGGTCCTGCTCGGGCACGCCCGGCGGGGTGTCGTCCACGCGCAGGAGCGCCTCGCCATGTTCGTTGAACACGCTGACCTGTACCCGGCCACCGCGGTCGCTGTAGTGCAGGCTGTTGCCCAGCAGGTTGTCGGCAAGCTGGCGCAGACGGTCGGGGTCCGCATTGACCGGCGCCGGACTCAGATCTGATTCGACCTGCAGACCTGCCTCGCGCGCCGTCGAGGCAAAGCGCGCGCAGGCGTCGGCGACCAGCTCGGCCAGATCCAGTGGCTGTGGCCGGTAGCTAAGCGAGCCCTGATCGGCCAGCGACCATTGATGCAGGTCACCGACCAGATGGTCCAGCCGCATCACCTCGTCATGCAGGGATTGCAGTCCGGCGGCATCGGCCATGCGCACACCATCGCGCATGCCTTCCAGCTCGCCACGCACAATCGCCAGCGGCGTGCGCAACTCGTGCGAGATATCCGCCATCCAGCGCTGTCGCGCCGTCTCGTGCGCCTGCAGCGCAAGGCTGAGTCGATTCACGTGATGCACCAGGTCGCCCAGTTCGTCCTGTCGGCAGGTGTCCAGTTGCACGCCATACTTGCCATCGGACAGCTGCCGCGCGGCCTGCTCCACCGTGCGCAACGGCGCCAGCAGATGGCGCGCGAAAAACCAGGCCAGCGCCATCGCCAGCAGCAGCAGCGCCGAGGCCAGCAGCGCCATGTTACGCACCTGGCTGGCGAGGAAGGCCTTGTCGCGCCGCCCCTCCGGTTGCTTCAGAGGGCGCAGCACCAGCCAGCCGATGGTGACGCCATCGTGGCGCAACGGGCGTTTCAGCGCATCGGCAGGAGGTGGGCTGCCCGCCACCAGCCGCTGCCCGGCATCCAGCAGCGCCACGCGCGGTGGCAACGGGGGCGGCGGCGGAGCAACACCCGGTGGTTGTGGCGGCGGTGGAGGTGCTGGCGGCCGTGGTGGCTCGGGTGGCTGCGGCGGCCGGGGCGCGGCCGGTGGGGCTGTCGGCTCACCCTGCTCCAGCGTGTCACGCAGCAACGCATCCCATGGGCCACGCCGGCGCAGGCCGGCAAAGCCCCGCGTCGCATCGGCACGCTGGTCCAGCGCCTGTACCAACGGATCGAGCCGGGCGAGGTCCGTGGTATTCACGTAGTCGACAAAGCCGCTGCGCAGGTTGTAGACGGACAAGGCGCCCATGGCGAGCAGGGCCAGACCGATTGCAGTGGCCAGCAGCAGAAACAGTTTGTGTGCCAGGCGCAGACGAAAGCGCCATGCAGGTCGAGGGAGTGGCCGAGTCATACGGCCGCAGCATAGCCGCCCGGTGCACACCGTGCGTCCACAATTCATGCATATTCTCTGCGAACTTGCAGGTCATCGTGAGCGCTGTCGGATCCCCCGGCAAGCCAAGGAGACCACCCCATGAAAACCCGCCTGATCGCCATCCTGGTCGGCCTGGCGCTAGCCGGCAGCGCCAGCGCCCAACGTGTCATGCCGCCGCAAGATGCGCCACCGATGCCGCCACCCGGCGCATTCGACGATCATGTGCCGCCACTGCCACCCGGTTGCCGCAGCGACCTGCCCCCGCCGCCGCACCGCCACATGCCGGACTTCAGCGCCAATCCAGCCTGGCGCAGCGCGCTCGGCGTCAGCGATTTGCAGGCCGCACAAGTGCAGCAACTGTTCAAGCAACAGGCTGAAAAGCACGAAGCAGAACAGAAGCAGCGCCGGGCCGAGGACGAGGCTACTTGCGCCAAGCTGCGCAGCATTGTGAGCGACAAGACCATGAGCCGCTGGGAGCGCGCCAGCATGCCGCCACGTCCACCGATGCCTCCGCCGGCTCCCATGCCGCCGCAACCGCCGCAACCGCCGGTGGCCGGACAATAAACAAACCCGGGGCAATGACGTGCCAGGACACGACTGAAATCAGCGACGTCGCCGCGGCGACGTCGCGTTTTCCGCGCGATCCCGCGTCCAGGGCAGGCCCGATGGAACGACAGGCAGCCTCGCCGGCTGCTCCGGCAGTTGGTGTCAGGTCGCCCCACTCCTGGAGATCAGCGCTGACAGGAAAACAGCTCATGGTGGCCTTACATCCAGCGCGCGCTCGATGCGCCGATCCGGTACCAACCATAACAGCGCCACCGCGGCGTATAGCAGTTGGGATACCCATGCCGCCCGGAACGAAACAGCGATGCCGGCGACGTAGATCACCGGCGAGATCTTGCCCTTCCAGTCACCACCGATGGCGCGTGCCAGCGTCGAGTTCCTCCCCTCGGTGCCGATGATTGCCCGCTGCAAGATCCAGTACGCCACCGCCGCCATCAGCAGCACCACGCCGTAGAGCGCGGATGGAGCGGAAGCAAAGTGGTTTTCACCCATCCAGCCGGTAGCAAATGGCAACACCGACAACCAGAACAACAGATGCAGGTTGGCCTACAGGATCGTGCCGTTCACCCGACCGGCCAGATGCAGCATATGGTGATGGTTGCTCCAGTAGATACCCACATAGATGAAGCTGAGCACATAACTGAGAAACACCGGCGCCAGCGGCAGTAGCGCGGCCACGGTTTCACCGTGCGGCACCTTCATCTCCAGCACCATGATCGTGATGATGATGGCGAGCACCCCATCACTGAAGGCTTCGAGTCGGTTCTTGTTCATGGTCGACCTTGGCTTGTGGACATGTCGGAACGGCGAGTATCTGTCAGCGAACCCCGATGACGCGAGTCATGCCATTGCCACGGCCTCAGTGCGCCCAACAACCCGACAGGCGCTCGCGCGCCCAACCTCCCGGTAATGCCATGCACGCTGCTGCCGAGACCCCGCGGTTGCGGTCATCTCACCGCATGAGACAGCTCACCGGCCTAATCCCGGAACGACCCCGGAACACTCGCCATGAATGCCTTGCCTGACCGCTATGACACCGCCGACGAACTGGTGCTGCGCGCCCCATCCGATGGCCGCACGCTGGCGCAGCGGCTGTCAAAACGCTACGCCGCGCGGATCACCGGCGCCTTCGTGGTGCCCGGTCGCAAAGGTTCGTTCGCGCCGCTGCCGGAGGACCTGCCGCCCGCGCTGGCCACCGCCTTGCGCTCGCGCGGGATCGAGCAGTTGTACAGCCACCAGGCACAGGCATGGGCCGCCAGTCAGGCGGGCGAGCATGTGGCCGTCGTCACACCCACCGCCTCGGGCAAGTCGCTGTGCTACACCTTGCCCGTCATCACGGCGGCGATGGCGAACCGCGCCAAGGCGCTTTACCTGTTTCCGACCAAGGCGCTGGCGCAGGATCAGGTGGCCGAGCTGCTGGAACTCAACAACGCCGGCGAGCTGGGGGTGAAGGCCTTCACCTTCGACGGCGACACCCCGGGCGACGCGCGCCAGGCGATCCGCCTGCACGGTGACATCGTGGTGAGCAACCCGGACATGCTGCATCAGGCGATCCTGCCGCATCACACCAAGTGGGCGCAGTTCTTCGAGAACCTGCGCTACGTGGTGATCGACGAGGTGCACACCTACCGCGGCGTGTTCGGCTCGCATGTCGCCAACGTGATCCGCCGGCTCAAGCGGGTGTGCGCGTTCTATGGCGTCACCCCGCAATTCATCCTGTGCTCGGCCACCATCGGCAATCCGCACGAACACGCCGAGGCGTTGATCGAGGATGCCGTCACCGCGATCACCGAGAGCGGCGCGCCGACGGGCGACCAGCACGTGCTGCTGTGGAACCCGCCGGTGGTGAATCCCGACCTGGGCTTGCGCGCCTCGGCCCGCTCGCAGACCAACCGCATCGCGCGGCTGGCGATCAAATCGGGCATGAAGACGCTAGTGTTCGCACAGTCGCGCAGCATGGTCGAGGTGCTGACCAAATACCTCAAGGACGTGTTTGATCATGATCCGCGCAAGCCACCGCGCATCCGTGCCTACCGCGGCGGCTACCTGCCGAAGGAACGCCGCGCCGCCGAACGCGCGATGCGTGCCGGCAGCATCGACGGCATTGTCAGCACCTCGGCGCTGGAGCTGGGCGTGGATATCGGCAGCCTCGACGTGGTGGTACTCAACGGCTACCCCGGTTCGGTCGCGGCCACCTGGCAGCGCTTCGGCCGCGCCGGCCGGCGCCAGCAGTCGGCGCTGGGCGTGCTGGTGGCCAGTTCCCATCCGCTCGATCAATACCTGGTACGCCATCCGGAATTCTTCCAGGGTGCCACGCCGGAGCACGCGCGGATCCAGCCCGATCAACCGCTGATCCTGCTCGACCACATCCGCTGCGCCGCGTTCGAGCTGCCATTCAACGGCGACGAGATGTTCGGCACTGAAGTCGCCACGCCGTGGCTCGAAGTGCTGGGCGAGGAAGGCGTGCTGCATCGCGAGGGCGAGCGCTGGGAGTGGATCGCCGACAGCTACCCGGCCATCGCGGTCTCGCTGCGTTCGGTGGCCGATGGCAACTTTGTGGTGGTCGACCGCACCGACGGCCGCCAGACCATCATTGCCGAAGTCGATTATTCCGCCGCGGCCGTCACCTTGTACGAGGGTGCCATCCACATGATCCAGTCCACGCCCTACCAGGTCGAGCGGCTGGACTGGGAAGGCCGCAAGGCCTATGTCACCCGCACCCAGGTCGACTACTACACCGACGCCATCGACTATACCCGGCTCAAGGTGCTGGACTGCTTCGACAGCTCCCACGCCGGTGCCGGCGAGGCGCATCACGGCGAGGTGCACGTGGTGCGCCACGTGCCCGGCTACAAGAAGATCCGCTTCTACTCGCACGAAAACATCGGCTACGGTCCGGTCAACCTGCCCGACCAGGAGCTGCACACCACCGCGGTCTGGTGGCAGCTGCCACAAGCCGTGCTGGACGCCGTGTTCGAGCAGCGCCAGCAGGCGCTGGACGGGTTTCTCGGTGCTGCCAACGCACTGCACCTGGTAGCCACCGTGGCCGTGATGGCCGAAGCGCGCGACCTGCAGAAATCCGTTGGCAGCGGCGACGGCGCCTGGTTCGTCAGCGCCGACAGGCAAGGCCGTGGCCAGCTGCGCGGTACCGACGGCCAACCCGCCGCGCTGGCAGCGGATGCGCCGTTCACCCCCACCGTGTATCTGTACGATGCCTTTCCCGGCGGCATCGGCCACAGCGAGCCGCTGTTCCAGCGCCGCGAGGACCTGATCGCCCAGTCGGTCAGCCTGATCGAACGCTGCGATTGCCGCGCTGGCTGCCCTGCCTGTGTCGGGCCGGTGCTGGCCGCCGACGAGCATGCCGCCGAAGCGCGCTCGGCCGACCCACAAAACGAAGCAGCGGAAGCCGGCACACCCAAGGTGCTGGCGTTGCGCGTGCTGGCCCTGCTGGTGGCACTGTGAGTCCGTTGCACGCCAGGTTGCGTCAGCTACGCACGCAGGCCGGACACCCGCAACTCACCTCCCCGCTCGCCACCGCTCGCGCCGGGTGCGGCGTGGCGACAGCGAAGGATCACACTCTTGCAAACACCTCGCTGTCGCCCGAGGTGCGCCGCCTGCTGCAACGGCATGCGCACCTCAAACGGGGACCGGCGTACCTCGCATCGACCGACCGCGACGTGCCCGGCATCGAGCTGTCACCCGGTCTGCGCTACACCGAAACCTGCGTCGACTGGCTCAAGCCGCCGGTGATCATCGACGCCGGCTTCGCGAGAGTGAAGCCAGTGCATCACCAGCGCCTGCTGCACTTCGATACCGAAACCACCGGCCTGGCCGGCGGTACCGGCACCCGCGCTTTCATGATCGGCGCCGCCGACTGGGTCGACGGCCGCTTCCGTATCCGCCAACTAACCATCACCAGCATGGCCGCCGAAGCCGCCATGCTGCGGACCTTCGCTGCATGGGTCGGCGACGACAGCGTGCTCGTCAGCTACAACGGCAAATGCTACGACGCGCCGCTGCTGGCCACCCGGTATCGCCTCGCCCGGTTGGCGAATCCACTACTGGGGCTTGCCCACATCGACTTGCTACACCCGGTGCGCCGGCACTGGAAAGGCCAATGGGAAAACTGCCGGCTGGCCACGGCGGAACGGCAATTGCTTGGTGTAGTGCGCGAAGACGATTTGCCCGGTTCCGAGGCACCGGCGGCGTGGCTCACCTATCTACGCGGCGGCGCAGCGAAAAATCTCCGGCGCGTAGCGGCGCACAATGCACAGGATCTGAAGAGTCTGGCCGGCGTGTTGCTGAGGATGGCAGGGATGGTATGAAGCCTCGTTCGGCTCAACGCCGACGCATTAGATCGCAGTATATCGAGTGTTCCAGGCAGCTGTGCCGGATACCCCGGCGTAATGCACAGATTTACCCAATTCACGTCGACTTGTGCCACCGCGCGTATGGCGTTGAGCGGTGCCGGGGCGACGATCAGCGAGGCGCTGACAGGCGTGGCCAGACTTGTCTAGCGCTGCAGCAGGCCGGACTGGAAGCCAATGGCGACGGCATGACAGCGGTTGCGCGCCCCGAGTTTTTCGAACACATTGCCCAGGTGGAAGCGAACGGTCGATGCGGAAATCGACATGGCATCGGCAATCTGAATGTCACCATAGCCGCTGGCAAGGCATTCGAGCATGGCAACCTCGCGCTGACTCAGATGGGGAAAAACCGGCGCTGATAGCGACACCCGCATCATTGCCTGGTACAGCATCGGGCGCAAGGCACGCAGGGCCAGTTGGGCGCGCTGATCGCCCTGATCCCGTGAGGTAATCACCGAGCACAGAGCAATGCGACCGTTGAACACTACTCCGCTGGCGAACCCGTAGCCGAGGCGACCATGGTCTTGCGCGGCCTCCAGAAAACGCTCAAGCATATGTCTGCGCCGCCCCATACGGGCGACCGCGTTGTTCTCGGCTATCGCCCGAGACCGGCTCAGGAATCGTTGGCCGTTGACGATTGCCCGAACTATCGGGTCGACCAGGACAAACTGCTCGCGCAAATACAACTCCATCCATTTCGGGTCGTATCCGGAGCCAATCACGTGCGCATCCGGCAACGTATCGATCATGCCGGTAGCCACCACGATTTCACTCAGGTCGAGCCATGCGCGCAGGCTCTCCAGACAATCGGCCAAACCGCTGCGACTGGACAACGAAAGAAGTTCTTCCCCCCGTACAAACAATTGCAGGCGATCACTGGCACACAGTTCGTTGCTTGCTTCGTCGACAATCAGTGACCGCGTCATGAAGTTTCCGTCCTCGGCAAGCGATGAAGCACAGCCGGCGTGCTGGCGCGTGCAACCGACGCCTCCACGCTAAAACAATGCGATGGCCCCGACAGGCCTCGGGTCACCCGGGCATATCGCTGCCGGACTCCACGAAATCCGCGCGCTTGAGGCGATACGCGTGAAGCAACCAGACTATCGCCGGCAACAATAGCAGCATCAGTAACGCAGGATAGACCGCCAGATCGTAGCGCGTCGTTGCCATCTGAACGGAGGTGCTGCTCTGGTAACCGATGAAGCCCAGCAAGGCGCCACTTCCAGCGATGCTCAGGCTGCCGCCTAGCTTGTAGGCGAAAATGTACAGCCCGGAGTAGGTTCCGGTCAGGTTGCTGCCACTCGTGCGTTCGCGCGCGTGTGCGCAATCGGTGACCATGGCGTAGGGCAGCGACCAGAAAGCCCCGTTGCCAAGGCCTGCGAGTACCTGAAAAGGCAGCAGGGTAGCGACCAGATGTGCCGATGGCTTGAGCGGGAACCAGTGCCAGGCCACGTGGGTCAGCGGTGCACCGACCAGGCCGATAACGGCCAGGGCAATGGCGGCATACAGCGCGGGCTTCTTGTCGAAGCGCCTGCTCACCCGAATCCATATCGGTTGCGCCACGATCGCCGAGAGCAACAAGGCCCCGGCAAGGATGGCTATTTGCGGGCCGGACAAGCCGTACGTAAAGGTGTTGATGTGAAACCCCAAGGCCACGGTGAGCTGTACGCCCGCTTCAGTTACCAGGATCATCAACACCAAGGCACGCAGGTTGCGATCGCGCAGAACGCCCCGGATCGCATGCCAGTCCAGTCTCGGAATGTCGCGCTCGGCGCGCATCCGCGGTATGAAACGCCAGGTGCTGGCCACGGTGACCAGGGTCGCTCCCAACACCAGGATGGCGCAGGCCCAGCCCATCGGTGCGTAGACCGCGGGGTTGAGCTGGCCCTGTGGAAAAGCGGACGTGGGCCGAAAGAACCAGGCACTGCTGCCGACCAGTGCCAGCGCCATCCCAAGCACCTGGAAGGTGGCCCGATAGCCTTGCGCGACAGTACGTGCATCGTAAGTGGTGACCAGATCGCCACCCATGGCGGTATGCGGTACCACGAAGGTACTGATGGCCGTCTTCAGACCCACCAGCGCCACAGCCAGCCAGGTTGTCCTGACCCACAGATCGAGGCCATCCGGGATGGACCACAACAGTACGCTCAGCGTGGCTACGGCAACCCCGCCAATGATCAGGAATGGATGGCGGCGCCCCAGGCGCTGCGAGCGCGTGTGATCGGACATCCAGCCCAGTGGCAGATCGATCATCGCGTCCCACAGCGTCGATGCCGCCATCACCAGGCTCGCGATATCGGGTGGTACGCGCAGGATGGCAGTCGCGTAGAACAGGAACGAGGCGCTGACCAGATAATAGGCCGCCAGCACCATGCTGCCGCTGCCGTAGCCAGCCAGCCGCCACGGCCTCAACGCAGGGGCGTTCATCCAGGGCACCGTGTCGAATTGCACGCGCGCCCGGATCCGCAGGCCTCACCTCGGAAAGTGACTCTCATCACTCAGAACCGGTAGCGAAAGTCGACGCCAAACGTGCGCAGCTTGGGTGCGTTGACCAATGCCTGGAACAGCTGAAGTCCGGGTCGCTGCCGGGCGGCGAACTGGAATGTCGTTGCCGGGTCACCAGTGAATACCGCACCGGGGGCATCCTTGTTGTTGAACATGTTGTCGACCCACAGCGACATGCGCAACCGACCGATCTCGAGGCTGCTGTTGAGGTTGAAAAGTACCGCGGCAGGGATGGTCGCCGTGCCGGTCTGGATAGCAACCATGTCCGACCGGTAATGGCCGTCCAACCGGGTGGTCCACGCCCAGCCGTTGCTGAGCGGCTGCCGGCTGATCACGCTCAGGTTGGCGGTGTAGCGCGGCGAGTACTGAAGCCGCACGCCAGACAGGTCGGGATTGCCGCCAAGAAGGGCGATGATCGGAAACGTGTACTCGTCATATTTGGCATTGTTGTAGGTACCGCCAAGCTTGAACGACCAGTGCCGATTGGCCTCGTATTGGAGATTGGCTTCGACGCCTTTCGAGGTGGTTTGGCCGGCGTTGGCGTTCAGCAAAGCGCCCATCGAGCCGATGGTGCGCACGATCTGGTTCCGCCAGTTGATGCGGTACACATCCATGTCGAGAAAAATTCGGCCGTCAAGCAGACTGAATTTCGCGCCAAGCTCATAGTTCGTGCTGCGCTCCATATTGTAGGAGCGCTCGTTCGCTGCAATCGCGCCGTTGGCCGTAAAAGTGTTGAACCCACCGACCTTGATAGCCTTGACAGCGCTAGCGTAAAAAGTGCTGTTCCGGGAGGGCTTGAAGGTTAGATACAGGCCCGGCGTAAACGGTGTAAACGTGCGTGTTGCACCAAACAAGGCGGTTGAGCCGGCGGGATTACGGGCGCTGGGCAGGCTGGTCGTGGTGGCATCGACCGACTTGGTTTCCCGGGTATAGCGCATCGCCAGGCCCAGATCCCACCTGGGGGTCATGTGCCAGGTTGCCATACCGTACATCGCGGCACTGCGAGTGCGCTCGCGATTGTCGCTGCTGAGCCCACCCAAGGCAGCCGCCTGGCCCACGAACTGGCTATCGTCGACGTGGTCGTTGCTGAGGTGGTAGTAGTACAGGCCAAGTAGCCAGTCGAACTGCTCACTTCCGGGCGAAACTAGGCGAAAGTCCTGGCTTATCGACGTCTCGGGCCCGTGAGTTCCGGCCATGGCGATCTGCGCTGCCGAGTAGTCCGAGTCGTAGTTGTAATCGAGCTTGAGATGGTTATAGGAGGTCACCGACGTCAAGGTGGCCCAATCCATGTCGTAGTTCACTGTCAGTGATGCAAGGATGCTGTCGCGGTTGAAGCGCCCTGGCGTGACCGCAAAGCCATTCGTCAATGACGGCACATCGCCGAAATACTGCTGGTTGTCATTGAAATTGGGCACGAATCCGGCATTGTTCGAGACAAACCGCTGCGCGAAATCACGCCGGTGCATTCCGTCGTAGATCACATTGAACTTCCCGTTCAGACGGTCCGTAGGCGCGCCGTTCAGTGTAAGAAAAGCGCCGCGGGCACTCGTTTTGTCCAGCTTTTTCCCGGTAAGTTCGTTGCGGTAAAAGCCACCGAAGTCGCTGCGGGCCACACCCACCCGATAGTGGTAGGAGGATCCGTCGGAGAAGGGGCCGGACGCGATGACTTCGGCGTCACGGCGACCATAATTGCCGAGGCCGCCGCTGATCGAGCCTTCCTGCCGGTTACTCGGCTTTTTGGTGATGAAGTTGACCGCACCAGCAAAGCTGTTGCGGCCGTACAGGGCGTACTGCGGCCCCTTTGCCACTTCGACGCGCGCAATATTGTTAGCCAGCAAGAAGTTGAGCGCGTTGCGCGAGGGGATATACACGCCGTCAATGAAGAAACTTACGTTGGGCTCGCCGATCGTGCTCGACATGCCGCGTATGACCACGTTCGATGCCGCCGGTCCGGCCACCGGGATCATGGTAATCCCCGAAACCAGCATGGACAGGTCAGCCGCACTGGTCAGTCCCGCCGACTCGATATCCTGAGCGGTCACCACGTTGATGGCAATTGGCACATCCTGCATCAGTTCGACACGCTTGGTGGCCGTGACCGTGATTGCCGCCAGAGTTCTCGACTGTCCGGCCTCGGCCTGCGCCGACACCGGTGCGCTCCGCCCTTCGGTGAGCTGCCTGTTTCCAGTTTCGGAAGTCGTGGCGTCCGCTTTCCCGCTCTGCTGCGCATGGGCAGACTGGAGGGCGAGAACTGCAACGATGGCAAAAGTCAGGCTGTTCGGCTTGATGCTCATGGACCCCTCCGGGAAGCTTCACATCCAGCATAGACATAGTGAATCAGGCGGCATAACTGTCAAAAATGACAGGTACACAGGAACTGAGCTAATCGCTAGCATCGAGGCATTCCAGAGAGAGTCGACATGCCCCAGATCCAGCTTCGTCCACAGCCCCGGGTGTCCTACATCACGTTCCCGAACGCGTCACAGGAGCATCCCCTGATCATCGCCGCACAGATGCGTGTCCCCACGCGCGTCGGCAACGCTCCCGCCGTGGTGGTGGTACACGGCACCAACGGGGTGGACAGTCGTGGCGGCTACCATGCCCAGGCACTCAACGATGCGGGTATCGCCACGCTGGAACTGGACATGTGGTCGCCACGCGGGCTGAATGGGGATGCGGGACCAGGCGGGCGCCCGGAGAGCGTCCCTGAAACGCTGCCGGACGCCTATGGCGCACTCCTGTATCTCGCCTCGCGGCCTGGAATCGATCCGCAGCGCATCGGTATCACCGGGTTTTCTTGGGGCGGGGTCGTATCGATGTTGACGGCGACACGACCGTACAGCGAGTTGTACCTGGCCACCAACCCGCTGCGCTTCGCAGCACACGCCCCGTTCTATCCGGTGTGCTGGGGCTACAACCGGGTCCCCGGCTACGAATTTGCCGAGCTCACCGGTGCGCCGGTATTTATCCAGAGCGGAGAGTGCGACGCGTATGACGAGCCCAGTTCATGCACGGAGCTGGTGAACGGCCTGCCCGAGCCGGTGCGAGGTCAAGTCACGGTCACGATGTACCCCGAGGCGAAACATGCGTTCAATCGACTCGAACCAGCGCAAACCGTTAGCGATCCCTTTGCTCATCTCGGGCAAGGCGGTGAGGTGAGATTTGAAGCCAACCTGGACGCTGCGGCCAGATCGCGGCAGGCCACAGTAGATTTCTTCGAGCGCGCTTTCGCGGCCGTCGGGCAGGCGAAAAGCTGATCACACAACTTACGACACGCGCCGCAGGGACTGGTGCGCTTCAGGAATGCTGCACGCCAATATCGGAGCAATCTCTCGCGTCGTACCCAGTGGATCTGGCATCCATGCCAGCTCGGTGGGGCGACTCTTGTGCCGGAAGCCTGCAGAATTGGTGAAGAGGCCAATCGCTACGTCTATTTTCGCCCGACCATACAGCTCCGCGGCACTGTCACGTCGGCGAAGTGGCTTGCATTCTCCGATGGGCGCTACCGTCTCCATGTCAACGGAGTCCTTGCCGCTCGTGACGCCGATCGTTGCAGCAACCCCTGGACGACTACAATCCGGCTGTTTATCTCGAAGCCGGGCTCAAGGTAATCGCGGTGCTGGCGCATGCATACGGCCGGCACAGGGATGGGTACGAACTGCCGGGGCGCACTTCCCCTATTCACCTTGAACTCGACGGCCCTGCCGGAGCCGCCATCGACTTCGTGCACGGCGAAGAGTGGCTACACCCGGCATTCCGACGACACCAACCACTCAGGGGCGCCAGTGTCGGTTCACAGCCGCACGAAATACGGAATCGCCATCAGCACGATGCCGATGCCGACCAGCAATACGGTGCCACTCACGAAATAGGGAAAGGCCATCAGTGCGACGCCGCACATCAGCGGAATCAGCGCACCCTGCTTTTTGCCATAGAGGAAAAAGCCAAATCCGATCGAACCGAACAGAACGCCCCACAGGAGGTTGGACATGTTCACCGCGGGTTTCCTCGATCGGGTCCGGACTGCGTCCATCCTACGCCAACCCGGCGTTGGAATCGGCGCTGATGTGGCCAGGCACGGCGGCACCGTCGGCTACCACGTCATCCGGCGCAGGTCGAAAGGTTGCCCCCCAACCTATGGGCTACGCCCGGCAGCCCGGGATCTGGCAAAGTACGCCATGGCGTCGCCACTCAGGCGCGGGGAACCCTTACATCATGCGCGTGTCCACCCGTTTTTTTCTTGCGTCCGTGCTGGCGCTTGTCGCCCTCGGTGCCTCGGCGGCAACCGACCCGAACGGCTCGATCGTGTATGCGCGCGACCCGACCCAGCCACTCGACCGGGCGTATACCGCGCAGATCCTCAAGTTCACCACCGAGCCGTCGTTCAATTCGCCGCTGACCGAGTACCTGCCCGCTTCGCCAACCGTGCCCACGCCCGAAAAAGTGCTGGGACATATCGCCGGTGCGCCGAACTACCTGCCCTACTCCGCGGATGTCTATCGCTACTTCCGCGCGCTGGCGGCGGCCAGTCCGCGGGTGAAAGTGTTTTCCATCGGCAAGACCGAGGAAGGCCGCGAGATGATCGCGGTAGCGGTCGCCGACGAAAACCTGCTGGCTAAGCTTGATGCCAACAAGGCACGCCTGGCCCAGCTGGCCGATCCGCGCACCATCCACATGGATGACGCCACCGCCGACCGGCTGATCGCGCAATCCACGCCGGTCTATTACATCACCGGCACCATCCACTCCACCGAAACCGGCGCGCCGACGGCGCTGATGGAACTGGCCTACCGACTGGCGGTGGACAACGCCCCTTATGTCCAGCAGATCCGATCGCACGTGATCACCCTGATCACGCCGATCGTCGAAGTCGATGGCCGCGACCGCATGGTGGATCTGTACAACTGGCATCTTGCGCATCCGGGGCAGAACTATCCGCCACTGATGTACTGGGGTCACTACGTGGCGCACGACAACAACCGCGATGCGATGACGATGACACTGGATCTCACCCGTAACGTGGCCAATACCTATATCGGCTGGCATGCGCAGGTTTTGCACGACCTGCACGAGTCGGTACCGTTCTTCTACGACAACACGGTCGGCGCCGGCCCGTACAACGCGTGGATCGATCCGATCCTGACCGGCGAGTGGCAGCAGCTTGGCTGGGACAATGTGCAGGAGATGACCAAGTTCGGCATGCCCGGTGTGTTCACCCACGGCAACTTCGATACCTGGAGCCCGGGCTACCTGATGTTCATCGCCGCCATGCACAACGGTATCAGCCGGCTGTACGAGACCTTCGGCAACGGGGGCGCCGATACCGAGAAGCGCATCCTCGACCCGAGCGAATACCAGCGCACCTGGTACAAGCCGAATCCGCCGCTGCCCGAAGTCACCTGGTCGCAGCGCGACAACAACAACTACGAGCAGACCGGCCTGCTGACTGCGCTGCACTATTTTTCCGGGCACAGCCAGCTGTTTCTGAAAAACTTCTACCTGAAGAGCAAACGCTCGATCGAGAAACCGCAAAACGCCGGCCCCGCCGCCTACGTGTTCCCCGCCAGCGACACGCGTCGCGGCTCGCGCGCGCAACTGCTGCGGATACTGCAGCGACAGCATGTCGAGATCAGCCGCAGCACGGCTCCCATCACGGTCAGCCTGCCGCCACCGGCGCAGGACAAGAGCCGGCATGAGGCCACGGCGAGCCCGCGCCGCAGCCGTACCTTCGCCGCCGGCAGTTACGTGGTGCGCATGGATCAACCGTATTCGCGCATCGCCGATACCTTGCTGGACCGCCAATACTGGGCGCCGAACGATCCGCAGAAACACCCTTACGACGATACCGGCTGGTCGATGGGCGACCTGTTCGACGTGAAGCTGGTGCGGGTGACCGACACCCGCATCCTCAAGGCACCGATGAAGCTTCTCACCCAGCCGGTCGCGGTGCCGCAAGGGCTCGCCGCTGTCGACCTGCCCAAGACACGGTTCCCGCGCATCGCCCTGATGCACACCTGGCTGAACACGCAGACCGAGGGCTGGTGGCGCATGGCGCTGGACCAGCTGCACGTACCGTACGACTACATTAGCACCCAGGACGTGGCGCACATCGCCAATCTGCGCGACAAGTACGACGTGATCCTGTTCGCCCCGGTCGGTGGCGTCAGCGACCAGCAGATCATCGACGGGCTGCCGATGTGGGGTAACCCGATGCCGTGGAAGACCACCCGACTCACCCCGAATATCGGCCGCATCGACAGCACCGACGACATCCGTCCCGGCCTGGGTTCCAGCGGCGTGGCCCATCTGAAACGTTTCGTGCGGGCTGGCGGCCTGCTGATCGCCTCCGAGGACACGGCAAAATTCGCCGTCGACATCGGCTTGGCGCCCGGCGTCTTCATCACCCCGACCCACCAGCTGAAGGTGGCTGGCAGCGTGTTGCAGGCCCGTTTCGTCGATCGCAACAGCCCGATCGCAGCCGGCTACGGCAGCGATGATCTGGCCTTGTACAGCGAGGCAGGCCAGTCGTTCATGGTCTCCAACCTGGTCACCGGCGACCGCGGCCTGCCCAATGCAACCGATTATCAGCGCCCGACCGGACGGGGTGGCCCGCACGACATGGACATCCCGCAAGCACGCCCGCAGGTGATGCCGCCGGCGCTGCCCAAGGCCGAGCCGTGGCAGGCACTGCCGCTGAACGCCGAGCAGATGCGCAACAACCCCTGGGTGATCCCGGCCGACCAACGGCCACGGGTGATCCTGCGCTTCGCCGCTGCCGACCACCTGCTGCTGGCCGGCTTGCTCGATCATGGTGGCGAGATGGCCAAACGCGCCGCCGTGGTCGACGCCCGCTACGGCAAGGGTCACGTGCTGCTGTTCGCCAGCAACCCGATCTGGCGTGGCGAGACCATCGGCAGCTACCCGCTGGTACTCAACGCGATCACCCATTTCAACGCGCTGGACTCAGGCACGACGACGCACTGACAAGGCACCGAGCCAGGTTCGACAGGCTGCGCCGCAAGGCGGGCACCGCCCGCCGCCAGCCAGCGAAGGAACGACAAGCACCACGGCGGACGATGCCCGCCGTACAGATTGGCGGTGCACGGCTCGGGCAATCCAGGTGGGATCAACCCGGCTTGCGCGGCAGCATGTCCATCAACGGCGTGATCAGATCCAGCGGTAGCGGGAACACGATGGTCGAGGACTTGCCGTTGCTGGACATGTCCGCCAGCGTCTGCAGATAGCGCAACTGCAGCGCCTGCGGTTGCTGCGACAGCATCGCGGCGGCATCGCGCAGCTTCTCGGCGGCCTGCATCTCGCCTTCGGCATGGATCACCTTGGCGCGCCGTTCGCGTTCGGCCTCGGCCTGACGGGCGATCGCGCGCACCATGGTGTCGTTGAGATCGACATCCTTGATCTCGACGTTGGCGATCTTGATGCCCCACGGGTCGGTGGCCTCGTCGAGAATGCCCTGCAAGGTGCGATTGATCGACTCGCGCTGCGAAAGAATTTCGTCCAGCTCGTGCTGACCCAGCACCGAACGCAAACGGGTCTGTGCCAGCTGGCTGGTGGCCTGGTAGTAATCGGCGACCTGCAACACCGATTTTTCCGGCTCGAGTACGCGGAAATACACCACCGCATTGACCCGTACCGAGACATTGTCGCGCGAGATCACGTCCTGTGGCGGCACATCCATCACGCTGATGCGAAGGTCGACCCGCACCATGCGCTGCACCACCGGAATCATGATCACCAGGCCCGGGCCCTTGGTACCGGTATAACGACCCAGCGTCAGCATCACGCCACGCTGGTACTCCGGCAGCACCTTGATCGAGGAGAGCAACAGCATCAACCCGAGTATCACCAATACGCCAATAAATCCGAACATGACACGCTCCCGTAAATTTCACTGCATTCGCATCGATACTGACGCGAACGGTTACCTCACCACGTACTGCAGGTGGTGGCTTGCCTGCCGGGCTTGCCTAAGCGCGGTGGAACTCAACGCGGCGCCACCCACAGTACCAGCCCTTGCCGCCGCACGATGCGTGTACGCGCACCGGCGGGCAACGCCGACTCGCTGCGAACCCGCCAGCGCTCGCCGTGCACGATCGCCCACGCTTCACCGCCCGCAGCCACCGGCTCCAGCAGCTCGGCTGTCTCGCTCAGCATGGCCTCGTCGCCGGTGACCTGGCGCGAGCGTCGTGCGCGCAATGCCAGCCACAGGATCAGCACCAGCACCCCGGCCGCACACGTCGCGATGCCGGCGATCACGCCGAGATTGACCGCATAACCCGGCACACCGGTATTCATCAGCATCACCGATCCAAGTACGAATGAAATCACCCCGCCAACGCCCAGTGCGCCCACCGTCGGGTGGATCACCTCGGCCACCAGCAAACCGACCCCCAGGGCCATCAACGCCAGCCCCGCATAATTCACCGGCAGCAACTGCAGCGCATACAGCCCGATCACCAGACAAATGCCGCCCACGATGCCCGGTAACAGTACGCCCGGATGGGTCGCCTCGAGAAACAGTCCGACCACACCGACCAGCAACAGCATGTAGGCGATGGTGGGGTTGGTGATGATCGCCAGGAAGCGTGCACGCGCATTCGGTGCATAGTCGCGCACGGTGAGGCCCTGCAACTGCAAGGTCACCGTACGGCCGCCCACCTCGACCTTGCGACCACTGGCCTTGATCAGCAGCTCGGAAACGTCGTTCGCGACGAAGTCGATCACATGCCGCTGCAACGCTTCGCTGGCGGTCAGCGTGGCCGCACCACGCACCGCCTGCTCGGCCCAGACCGCATTGCGTTCGCGCAGTTGTGCCAGCGAGCGGATATAGGCAATCGCGTCATTCAGTACCTTGTGCGACTCGGCATCGCCCGCGTCGCCGGAGAGCGGCCCGGTTGAGGATCTGGCCGCGGCCGGCGGAGCCTTCGTACCCTTGGGCAACGGCATCGGCGTGCTGCCGCCAAGGCTCACCGGCGTCGCCGCACCAAGGTGTGTCGCCGGCGCCATCGCCGCGATCTGGGCGGCGTAGAGAATATAAGTGCCTGCCGACGCCGCCCGCGCGCCTTCCGGCGCGACATACACCAATACGGGCACGCGGCAGGCCAGCATGCGGCTGATGATCTGCCGCATCGAGCTGGATAGCCCGCCCGGGGTATCCAGTCGCAACACGATGGCGACCGCGCCGTCGGCCACCGCCCGCTTGCTGGCATCGTCGAAATATTCGGCTGCCGCCGGACCGATCGGCCCATCGAGCGTGAGTTGCGCCACCCTCCCTGCGGGGGCCGTCCGCGGCATCGCCGCCGCAGTCGACCCGAAACACACCGCCGGCAGCAGCGCTCCCGCGATCAGCCACCCAACCAACCACCAACCACGCGCCATCATGGCAACCTCCCCGATGACAGGCGTCATCGACAAGCTCATCCTAGCAGCCCGGGCTTTGGCCGGCCGGTCGGCCCGTCCTGCGGCAGGCTACTTGTGCTTCATCATGGCCTGACGCGGTGCCTTGAACGGGCTGTTGGCATACCAGTGCGGCCAGACACCGTCCCGACTCAGGCGCTGACCGAGTTCGTACAACGCCTGGGTATCTTCCAGAATGCCGGCGTAGTCCCAGTGCGGATTGAACACATCGTTGGGCGTGTGGTAACGGTGCGCGGTGTAGTCATTCGCGGCTTTCTCGCCCGCCGCGCGGCCACCCTTGAGCAGATCCAGGCCCGAGCTGGCCAGCATCGCCGGCACCCCGACCCTGGCAAAGTTGAAATGGTCGGAGCGGAAATAGAAGCCGTTTTCCGGCGTGGCCTCGGGTGAGATCACCCGCCCCTGCGACTTCAATACCGTGGCCAGCATGTTCTCCAGCTGCGATTGGCCCTTGCCGATCACCGTCATGTCGTGGGCGCGGCCGATGATCGGCAACGCATCGACGGCGATGTCGGCCACGGTCTTGTCCAGCGCAAACACCGGCTTGGCGACGTAATACTGCGAACCAAGCAGGCCGGACTCCTCCAGCGTCGGCATGAAGAACAGCACGCTGCGCTGCGGCGGCTTTTTCTGGTGCGCAAATGCATCGGCGATTTCCAGCAACATGCTCAGACCGGTGCCGTTGTCGATCGCGCCGCTGTAGACCTTGTGCCCTTTCAGCGAGGGATCGGTGCCCAGGTGATCCCAGTGTGCAGTGTAGATCACCGCCTGATCCGGCTTGCTGCTGCCCTTGACCATCGCCAGCACGTTTTTCGACTGGATATGGCCGATCTTGTTGTGCAAGGTCAACGAGGCCGTGGCGTCGAGCGCTACCGGCTGGAAGCCGGGCTTGGCCGCGGCCTTCGCCAGGGTGTCGAAATTCATCCCGGCGGCGGCAAACAGGCGCTGCGCAGCCGCATGGGTCAACCACCCGGCCACCGGCAGGCGCGGTGCCGGATCGATACGCGACGGCAGGCTCAGCTGCGGGCCGCTGCCGCTGTTCTGCAACACGCTGAACGGATATCCGGCCGCCGCATCGCTGGTATGCACGATGAAACATGCCGCCGCACCCTTCAGCGCGGCCTCGGCATACTTGTAGGTCCAGCGGCCGTAGTAGGTCATGGCACGGCCGTTGAACAGCTTCGGGTCGGACGTGGCGAAACCCGGGTCGTTGACCAGCACGATCACCGTCTTGCCCTTCACGTCGACACCCTTGTAATCGTTCCAGTGCCAGGCGGGGGCATCCACGCCGTAGCCCAGGAACACCACCGGCGAATGCGCCAGGTCGACCGTGGCTTTCGCCTGCAGGGTCTGCGCCATCATGTCGGTGCGGTAAGCGAAGCTCACCTGCTTGCCATGCGTGGCAATCTTCAGCGCGACATCGGTGTTCAGCAGCAAGGTGGAGTCGGCCGGCACCGTCTGGTACCAGGAGCCATGGTTGCCGGGCTGCAGCCCCATCCGCTTGAACTCCTTTACCAGCCAGTCGGTGGTCCGCTGCGCGCCCAGTGTGCCGGGCTTGCGACCACCGAAGGCATCCGAGCTCAAGGTCTTGTCGAAGCGGGCGAAATCCCTGGCGTTGATCTGGGGCGCCAAGGCGACCGGAGGAGCCGATCCAGGCGCGTCGGCGGCAGCCGGGGTCGCCGCCAGCAGTGAACCTGCCAGGACGCCAAGCACCGCAAGGAAAGCAGAATTCACTAAACGCATCACGTACATCCCCTGACAACGGACAAGCGCTCTTTTTAACGCTATCGGGGTCACCTGTCCATGGCAAAATGCCATCCACGCAGCGTCGCGCAGGCAGCAGACATCCGCCTGCCTGCCTAGCAGCGCAGGGCGAAGCCTAGCAAGTATCAGGTTCGGCAATTTCAGCGAGGGGCATCCATCTCGGTGCGGGACTTTCGCTGCGGCCGCGACGCCAAGTCGTCTGGACAATCGAATACCACGACGCGATTCCGCCCGGCGCCCTTTGCCCGGTACAAGGCGTCATCCGCCTGAATCAGCAGCGGGCGCAACTGGTAACCGGAGCATGCGGTAGCGGCGACACCAAAACTTGCGGTAACCGAAACACCGGCATCATCCTGCGGCAAATCCCCCAGTGCCACGCACTCAATCCTCACCGCCTGGATCGGCAATGTGGGCGTCCGGTGGATGATCACCTCATGCTGCAGAGGATAGTCTCGCGCCAACACCTCGACCGACAGCTCACGATAAACCGGGCCGGTAGAGAAGCGCGCCAGTGATTGATCACCGGCCAGGCCGACCTGCCACAGCGCCAGGTACGCGCTCGGGGGGCTCACGCGCCGCCCACCGTCGACCCACACGCCGCGAGGAAAATGCCATTCCAAGTCGCGACAGCGGCACAATCAAGCCACTGTGCCACTTGCTCACCCACCATCCAGGGCTTGGTCATATCGCGTCTCTCCCCCTGTACGAACAAGCATGGCCACGCTGACGATCAAGCGCCGGCGCTGCTTGCCGCTGCCGGCGTCGCCGGCAGCTTCTGCCCCACCAGCCGTGCCCGGATGGCGCGCAGCTTGGCCTTGATCTTCGCCTCATTGACCGGACCTACCCGAAGCAACATCTTTTGACCCGCCGACAGCGAATCGAGCGATGGATCCGCGTAGGTGTAAAGCACATTCGGCTGCGCCAACGCCGGCGGCTGACTGAGGTCAGGCGTCGCCAGCAGATTGTCGATCACCGCGATCAGGCGATCGTTGAAGTAGCCCTTGGGATAGCCGAGTTGCTCATAGGCCTGCTGGAACAACGGATAGTGACTGACGTACCAGTCGGTGAGCTGGGTGGTGTCGGCAGCCTCCAGCGCGTGCATGTAGGGGGCATAGCGCGCTGCGTTCTTCGTGCTGATAACCGTCTTGCCATCCACTGAGGTGACCACGAAGGCACCCTTCGGACCATGCAGCGGCAACACGCGACGACCCACCATGCGACGTGGCAGGGCATCCACCGTGGCCACGATATGCGGAATGATCCGGGTGGGCACCAGCAGGGTCCGCAACGCATTGTCGCCGGTCAAGGCAACCAGTGCGGCGGTCACACTGGCGTCACTGCCCTCCAGTGTCGGTAACGCGCTGCTGGCAGCGGATGCCGGAGCGGACTCAGCCCGGGTAATCGGATGTTGCACCACGGCGGGCGCGGGCTTGACGACCGATGTCGACGTGGCCGGGGGTGACACCGCCGTCGGCGCGCTCTCATGGGTCGCCTTCCGGGCCAGATACACACCGGCAACCACGACCACCGCGACCACGACTACCGCCACGATCCAGCTGCCCACCGACGATTGCCTGCTCATATCCATCTCCTCTGATCCTGTATGGCGTTCGACTTGCCTGCCAGGAATTCGTTCACGTCATCGCGACCTGGGTGATCTTGCCGCACAGGTCGCAGCCAGTTTACCCGCCCCCATCATCGCACCGGCTGGAATGGCCAGAAATGCGGGATCAGCCACATCGACAGGGCACAGAACAACGCAATCAGTGGGATGCCGACCTTCATGAAATCGGTGAACCGATACCCCCCCGCGTAGTACACCATGGTATTGGTCGGGTAGCCGACCGGGGTGGCGAAAGAGGTCGCTGCGGCGAACGCCACCGCCACCACGAACGGCCGTGGATCGACGTGCATCGCATGCCCCACCGACGCGGCGATGCCAACCATCAATACGACAGACGGGTTGTGCCCCATCAGTTCGGTCAACAGCGCTGTCAGCAGATAAACCATCAACAGTGCCGCCAGCGGCCCGTGACTGCCGACCAGCGCCATCCCGGCGTCGACGACCACTATCGACAAGCCACTTTTTTCGATCGCCATACCTAACGGCAAAATGGCGCCGAGCAGGATGATGATCTTCCAGTCCATACCTTCGTACACGTCCTTGCGGCCGAAGCAGCCGGCCAGCGCCATCGCGGCAACACCACAGATTGCGGCAATCGGGATCGGCAACCAGTGCATCCCCGAAATCACTACCACTGCCGCCATGATCGCGACCGCAACAATCGCCTTGCGCGGTGTCTTGGGCGCGTCCTCGCGCTCGCTGAGCACAATGAACGATTCGTCACCGCGCAGGTTGGCCATGGCGTCCTCGTCCACCAGCACCATCAACACATCGCCCACGGCCAGCGCTACCTCGCTGAGCTTTTCTCGCAACAGCTGACCACGTCGATGAATCGCCAGCGCCACTGCGTCGTAGCGCCAGCCGATGCCGGTTTCGACGAAGCGCTTGCCCTCGACCGCACTGGCCGGCGCCACCATGATCTCGACCAACACCCGCGGACGGTCGGCGTGATGTGCGTAAGGCGTATCGGTGGCGTTGCGCAAGTGCGTTTGCCGGCGAAATTCCTCGATTTTTTCCCAGTCGCCACGGATCAGCAGCACATCGCCCACGGCCATCAGTTGCGAGCGTGGTGACCACATGCGCCGTTCGCCGCGCAGCAACTCCAGCGGGTAGACGCCGAAGCGTTCGCCCAGGGTCGCATCGGCAATGCTTTTGCCCAGCAACGACGATTGCTCGGTAATTTCCAGCTCGGCGACATACTTGCCGATATCGGCCTTCACCGGCACTTCGGCATTGACCTCGCGTGGCAACAGCCAACGGCCGACCAGCATCAGATAGACGATGCCGACCACCGCCAGCACGGCGCCCATCTCGGTGAATTCAAACACCCCGAAACCCGGTAGCCCCTCCTTGCGTGCCAGGGTATCGGCGAGCAGGTTCGAGGAAGTACCGATCAGCGTGGCCACGCCACCCATCTGTGCCGCAAACGCCATCGGCATCAGTACCCGCGCCGGCGAGGTGCCGGTACGCTGACAGACCTTGAGCGCCAGCGGCAGGAAAGTGGCGACCAGCGCGATGTTCTTGATGAACGCACCCAGCGGCGCGATCACCAGCATCAAGGCTAGCGTCAGCACCCACGGTCGCCGTATCCGCATCAGTAACTGACTGAGTGGCTCCAGCGCGCCGGAGCGCTCGATCCCCATGCTCAGGGCGAACATCGCCGCGACCGTCACGGTGGCTTCGTTGCTGAAACCGCTAAGCGCCTCGACTGGAGTCACGATACCCAGGATGACCAGGGCGGCCAGCACCATCAGCGCGACCAGGTCGATGCGCACCTTCTCGCTGGCGAACAGCCCCATCGCGCTGACGATCACCGCCACCACGGCCCATGCCTGCCAGCTCATGTCGCAAGCCTGCCACAGGCGCTTGAGGCCTTACAGGTCATTAACACTGCAGATTCTGCTTGCCGCACGCCGGCCTCCCTGATCGATCATGGGGTTGATGGACAGGACATGCTACGCGACAACGCGTATCGACGCTGCCGTGAATCCCCTGTTGGACAGCTTCGACGGAAAACCGCCACGCTGCCGTTTTTTGATTTCCGGCGGCGCCATATTGTCCCCATGAAACTGCGCGACACCGGATTCCTGCTCGCCTTCAGCACGGCCTTGCTGCCGACCGCCGCAATCACGCTGGTCGATCACGGCCTCCCCCCGGGCCTGGCGGCGTGGTTGCCAGTCGTCTTCATGTTCGGGGTGATCCCGCTGCTCGATATGCTGTGCGGGCAGGGTCGCAGCCATTGGCGGACACCGGCCCAGGCCGATGAGCTGGAAAACCGGCGGTACTTTCGCGTGCTGGTGCTGCCGGTCGTGCCGATCTGGCTGTCGACCCTGGCGTGGTGCATGCAGCAGTTTGTCGTCCAGCCCTGGGGGATCGCCGCCCAGCTCGGGTGGCTTGTTTCAACGGGAGTGATCGGCGGGGTGCTGGCGATCAATCCCGCACACGAGCTGGTGCACAAGTCCAGCGGCATCGAACCGATCGCTGGCGGCATCCTGCTGGTCGGCGTCGGCTATCACGGCTTCAAGGTGGAGCATGTTCGCGGCCATCATCGGCACGTGGCGACGCCCCGCGACTCATCCTCGGCCCGGCTCGGCGAATCGGTGTATCGATTCGTGCCAAGAGTGCTGTGGCACAACACCCGCAATGCCTGGCGACTGGAAGCAGGCAGGCTGCGCGAGCGTGGCTACCGGATCCACTCCTGGCACAACGAGATGGTCAGTTGGAGCCTGGTGTGGTTGCTCATGCCGGGAACCGCCGCGCTGACCTGGGGGCCGACCGGTGCCTTGGTCCTTGTCGCCCAGGGCTTGCTCGCCGCCGCCACGCTGGAGGTCCTCAACTACATCGAGCATTACGGCCTGGAACGTCGGGAGATCGCAGCGGATCGTTACCAGCGCGTCACCCATCATCATTCGTGGAATGCACCCCAGCGTTACACCAACTGGCTGCTGTTCAACCTGCAGCGTCATTCCGACCATCACGCGATGGCGCGCCGACGTTATCGGGTGCTGCGCCATCATGCGGACAGTCCGCAGTTGCCGGCCGGTTACGCCAGCATGTTCGCACTCGCCTTGTTGCCGCCGTTATGGCGAAGCGTGATGGACCCGCGTGCCAAGGCGCATCGATCAGCCGAATGAAAGTCGCCGCGCCCTTCTCCACGATACCGATGCAACGGTTGCATCAAGATCCCGGGTTCAGATCGACGCTCCGGAGAACACCTCATGTTGCAACCACCTGCGATCATCCCCCATGACCTCCAACCGTTGCGCGACCGCGTGGTGTTGGTTACCGGCGGCGCCCAGGGTATCGGCCGCGGTATCGCACAGGCCGTGCTGGCTGCCGGCGGCAACGTGATGATCGGTGACCTTGATGCAGCGGCCGGCCGTGCCTGCCTGAGGGAATGGCAGGTCGGCCAGCGCGCCGCATTTCGCCACCTGGATGTCTCCCGCGAGGCCAGTGTCCGACGCTGGATCGACGCCGCAATGCGCCGCTTCGGCCGCATCGACGGACTGGTGAACAATGCCGGCATCGCCGACCCGCATCGCGGCCCCGTCACCGAGCTGAGCCTGACCGAGTGGAACCGCTATCTTGGCAGCAACCTCACCGGTGCGTTCCTGTGCAGCAAGCATGCCTTGCCGGCGTTGGCGCGCGCTCAGGGTGCCATCGTCAACATTGCCTCCACCCGTGCGTTGCAGTCGGAACCGGACACCGAAGCCTACGCCGCCAGCAAGGGTGGCTTGCTGGCGCTCAGCCACGCACTCGCGGTCAGCACCGGCCCGGCGGTACGTGTCAATGCGATCCTGCCCGGCTGGATCGCCACCGACGACTGGCGCAAGCCTGAGGCACGCAAGGTCCCGGCGCTTGAACCCCAGGATCGCGCCCAGCATCCGGTAGGTCGCGTCGGCACACCGCGAGACGTGGGCGCGCTCGCGGTCTACCTGCTGTCCACCCAATCGGGCTTTGTCACGGGCCAGTCGTTCGTGCTCGACGGCGGAATGACCGTGAAAATGCAGTACACCTGATATCCGGTGCGGCGAAGCCGTCTGGCTCGAGGTTGCCGACAACGTCTCCTCGCCTCGTGGATAAACAGCCGACGGAGAGCTGGCCCGGGCGTGCACAACAATTTCACGGCCGAGTACGCAATTGCGCCTCATCACGGCGAAAGTTTTTGCGAATCGGCGCAATTGAAAGATTGACGAAAGATTGGCTCGACGATGCTCGAAAGGCCTTCGTGGGGAGCCGTGATAGCGGATGCTGCGGTACGAAGGCACGACACCGATGATGGGCATTGCGCACTGGTCGCATTCGCGGACCACTGCGGGGGATGAGTGCCTGTCCGGCCCGAAAGATCCATCGATAGTCTTTCAAAAGGGGTACCACATGTCAGGCATCAAACCGAACGGTCTCAGCCTTGCGCTGTGCGCCGCGCTGGGGCTCGTCGTTGCCGGCGCCGCCCAGTCGAACGCCACCACGGGACCACAAGTCACCAACGCGATACACCACGATACCCTGCACTCCCTGCGCGGCACCATGCCCAAGCCCGATGACTTCTCCAAAAGTGGGCATCAGCACCCGGCCCGGCCCTTGCCGTGGCTGGATGGCCCTGGCAGTCCACCTGACGGCGCGGTGCAGAGCAGCCCTACCGGCAGCTTCGCCCCTGCACTGGGCTCTGGCTTCGATGGCGTGGGGCAGGGCTTCAGCGGCCCGCAAGGCACCTTCACCGTCAATAGCGCACCACCGGATACCAACGGTGCAGTAGGAGCAACGCAGTACGTACAAGTCGTCAACAGTGCCTTCGCGGTATTCGACAAGGCCACCAAAACAGTGACCTACGGCCCGGTCGCGACCAATACCCTGTGGACAGGTTTCGGCGGTCCTTGCGAAGCGGACAACGACGGCGATGCGACGGTGGTATACGACAAGGCCGCCGGTCGCTGGATCATCTCGCAGTTTGCGGTCACGGCCGCGCCGTATTTTGAGTGCGTGGCGGTCTCGGCGACCAGCGATGCAACCGGTGCGTACTACCGGTATGCATTTTCCTATGGCAGCACCTTCCCCGATTACCCGAAGATGGGCGTGTGGCCCGATGGTTATTACGAAACGTTCAACATGTTCAACGGCAATACCTTCGCCGGTGCGAAACTTTGTGCATACGACCGCAACGCCATGCTGACCGGCGCTGCCGCGACACAACAATGCTTCCAGCTTTCCAGCAGCTACGGCGGCGTGCTGCCAGCGGATCTCGACGGTTCCACGGCACCACCGAGCGGCTCGCCGAACTACATGCTCAACTACACCGCCAATGCACTGAACATGTGGCGTTTCCATGTCGACTGGACGAACAGCGCGAATACCACGTTGAGCGGTCCGATCAACATCCCGGTCGCCTCGTTCTCGGCAGCCTGCGGCGGCGGCACCTGTATTCCGCAAACCGGCACCCATCAGCAACTCGATTCGCTCGCCGACCGCCTCATGTTCCGCCTGGCATACCGCAACTTCGGCAGCTACGAGTCGCTGGTGGTCAGTCATTCGGTGAAGGTAGGCACCTCGCGCAGGAATCCGTACACCGGCGTGCGCTGGTATGAAATCCGCAACCCGGGCACCACCCCGACGGTTTACCAGCAATCCACCTTCTCGCCGGACAGCGAGTACCGCTGGATGGGCTCGGTGGCGATGGACAAGCAAGGCAACATGGCGTTGGGTTACAGCGTATCGAGCAGCAACATTCACCCGGCGATCCGCTATACCGGGCGTCTGGTCGGTGACCCGCTGAGCACAATGGAAGCGGAGAACAGTATTGTCGAAGGTCTCGGCTCGCAAAGCGGCAACAACCTGTCGCGCTGGGGTGACTACAGTGCAATGACGGTCGACCCAGTCGATGACTGCACGTTCTGGTATACGAGCGAGTACCTGCAAAATACCGGTTCGTTCAATTGGAACACGCGGATCGCCTCGTTCAAGTTCCCCGGCTGTCAGTAACCCCCGGGAATCCTTACACGACGGGAGGGACGCCGACGCCGACCTCACTTGTCAAACGTCGGGCCGCGATTTCGCGGCCCGACGCCGTTGGCCGATACCTGCCCTGCACCCAGCCTGGACCTAGGAGCGTGGGCCGTAGAAATCTTCGGGCTGCGATTGTGCTCTCATCCATAGGCTGAGTCTCTCCTCAGGTTTGCATGGAACCACTATGCGCTCCTTCCGATAGACCCATCCATGGCGATAGCGCAATCTCGCTATCCAAAGGTTCTACGGCCCAAGCTCCTAGACTCCGCGGGTCGCTCGTCATCGCCAGGCTTTGTCGTCAGGGCGGTACCATGCCAACCTGATTGAACGTGCTGGCCATAGGCTCACTGCTGCTGGCAGCCGGCTGCGCCCTGTGGATTCTTCAAGACATCCTGCGCGGGCATGCGCAGCCGATGAAAATCACCAACGTGGTATGGCCGCTCAACGCGCTATATGCGGAGCCGCTACAGCTTCGGCCGCAGCAACGGCAAAGCAGGCGGCCACTGCAAGCACTTGTTGGCCCAGAGCATCTCGTTGTCGGCCACGCACTGCGGCAGCGGCTGTACCTGGGCGACATCCTCGCCGGATCCCTGCTGATCGTGTTGCCACTGGCCTGGTTCGGCAACGAACTGCTGACCAGCTGGATCCTCGACTACATCTTCGCCTTTGTGCTCGGTATCGCGTTCCAGTACTTCACCATCCGCCCGATGAGCGACAAGTCGCCGAGGCAGGCGCTGATGGTGGCGATCAAGGCCGACACGCTGTCATTGACTGCGTGGCAGGCTGGCATGTACGGCTGGATGGCGATCGCCACGTTCCTGATTTTCGGCCATAGCCTGGACAAGACCGGGCCGGTATTCTGGCTGACGATGCAGGTGGCGATGCTGGCTGGCTTTGTCACGACCTGGCCGGTCGACGCCTGGCTGATCCGGGCCGGCATCAAGGCGCGTATGTAGCAGTGCCGGAGCGTGGCAAGACACCGACGCCGATTCAATGGCGACGCTTATCACGCCCAGCTCTCGACGCATACAGGCGCGTGTCCGCCTCGCCGAGCAGCTCATCCAGCGAGCCGCCTGGCTGACGAACGGCTGCACCCACGGTAAAGGCGATGGGAGCATTGCCGCTGCCTTCCTCAAGACGCTGCACCGCTTTGTCGGTTGCCGCCAGGTCGGCATCCTTGAGCAAAATCACGAACTCATCGCCACCCACGCGCACGACTGCATCGGTCGGGCGCACGTGACGCGCCAGAAACCGGCTCATCGCAACCAGCACTTCATCGCCACGTTGATGCCCGTAGGTATCGTTGACCTGCTTGAACCGGTCCAGGTCGATCGCGATGCACCCCCATGCATCGCCTGGCTCCATATCTGCGGCCAACTCGGCCAGATAACGCCGGTTGAAACAGCCGGTCAAGGTGTCGCGGATGCTCCAGTCGCGAAGCTGTTCCACATGCTGCTGGCGTTCGGTGATGTCCTGGGCATGGCCGAGGATATAAGGCTCACCGCCTTCGTCATCCAGCACGTTACGGTACTGCCACGTGCGTTCGCAGCCTCCCGCGGCAACCAGCCGCATCAGCCCGGCGTCCTCCCCTTTTTCCTTGATTCGGGCCAAGTACTGCGGAAAATTATCGCGGAATACGGGGCTCATGAACTCGTCGAGCCCACGGCCCAGCAGGTCGGCGAGTCCATACCCGAGCGACTTCGCCGCTGCCGGATTCACCGACAGAATGACACCATCGAGGTCATGGGTGCAGATCAAGCCCAGGCTGTGCTCGAACAGCTTGCGAAAACGGCGATCGCTGGCTTCCAGCGACTGCACCACCCGTCGACGTATGGTGATGTCCTGGAAGGCACCGATCAGCCGTCGCGGATGTTCGTCCTCGAACTCCACCGAGCCGATCGCGCGGCCCCAGAAGGCGCGTCCCTTGGCGGTGATCATCGGCAGCTCCAAATCCCAGCCACTGCCGTCTTCCATCGCTTTTTGCACCGCTGCCCCCACCACCTCGCGCGCTTCGGGTGCATAGAAATTGATCGCTTCCTCGAAGCTCGGCTCATAACCTGGCGGCAGCTCATGGAGACGGCAGGTTTCATCGGACCAGACAACGCGTTTGGTTATCAGGTCCAGCTCCCAGCCACCGACCCCGGCCAGCTTTCCGGTTTGCTCCAGAAACGCTTCGCTGGCGCGCAGCCGACCTTGGGCCAGCAGCCGGGTGGTGACGTCCTCGATCACCGCCATACTTCTTATCGGCCTGCCTTCAGCATCACGCTCGAGTTGGGCGGACAGTTCCACGTCGATGATTTCGCCGCTCTTGCAGACCATTTGATAGCCGATCCGGTGGCAATAGCCGGTCTTGTGGAAGTCGTCCAGCACCGAACGGGCGTGAGCTTTCGATTCCGGGGTGAGAAATTCGATGGAACGCCTCCCGATCACTTCCTCGCGCTCATAGCCAAGACGATCGAGCCAGCGATTGCTTACGGAGAGAAGGTGGCCTTCCGGATCGATCGAGTGCAGCATCGCCGGCGTGCTCTCGTACAGTGCGCGGGTACGCGACTCGCTAGCCGTCAACGCCTGCTCCGCCTGCTTTTGGGCCGAGATGTCAACACGCACGCCGAACATCGACCGGGGTCGGCCCTGAATGTCGCGTGCATTGACCCGGACGCGGTCCAGCACCCATAACCAGTGTCCGTCAGCATGACGGATGCGTACTTCGGCCTGGTAGAGGGCGCTCTCCCCCCGCATGTGCTGCTCGAGCAGTGCCTGCAAATGCAACAGCTGATCCGGGTGTACATCCACCAACCACGGCGCGCGCCCACGGCGCATGGCAAAGCTGTCGGAATCTTTGCGCTCCGGATAACCACTGAGCTCCCGCCAGTGGTTGTTGACGCGCAACTCGTCGGTATCCAGCTCCCACTCAAGAGTGCCCGCCCGGGTTGCCTCAAGAATGTGCGTCAGCATTTCACCCAATCTGGATTCGCGGCGCAATGCCTCCGACCGTTCACGCGCGAGCCGGCGCTGCTCCAGCGCCTCACTGGCAACACGCGCCAATTCAGTCAATATCTTGCGTTGATGCTCGGTCAGCCTGCGGGGCTCACGGTCGATCACACACAAGGTGCCCATCCGCAACCCGTCACGCAGCGTGATCGGCGCACCCGCATAGAAACGTATGCCGGGACTGCCGACCACCAGTGGATTGTCGGTGAACCGCTGATCCAGCTGTGTATCGGGCACCTCGAAAACCTCATCACCGAGGATCGCATGAGCGCAAAAAGCTGCGTCACGCGGCGTTTGGGTAGCCTCTTCCAGGCCGTGATTGGATTTGAACCACTGCCGGTCGGCATCAATCAGGCTGACCAGTGCAATCGGCACGCCGACCACCAGGGCCGCAGCCCGGGTCAGCGCGTCGAACAGTGGTTCCGCAGCGGAGTCCAGCACGGCCAGAGCACGCAACCGGGCGAGGCGTTCGTTTTCGTTGGCTGGCTTTTGTGCTGGGGTCATCTTCTGCTGTGTTCCTGTGTCGACAGGTGACGAAGGACGCGAGGGAATGCCGAAACCATCGCTTGCAGACCATAGTGCACCCCGAAGTCGTGCAATCTCCACCGACTCACGACGCGACATGTACAACACGCCGAATCTATTGCGACGGCCGACGACCGCCTGTTTGCCTATTGTGCCCTGCCGCGGTCTCCGTTTGATGAACCGCAGGACGCGAAGTGACTGGTCAGCTCGCACCGATCAGCCTCGATACCCGGGTTGATCGTCTATCCGGACGTCACCATATAGGTTGCGCACAAACATATTGCTTGATAAACGATTGCCGACGGCAAACTGTCCTGCCTGTTGTCACCACCACGTCATCCCCCGAGGACTCTTCATGAATCAGCGTGCGACCGATGCAACCGACGCTACCATCCTGTTCCAGCCGATCCAGGTGGGCGAACTGAATCTGCCCAATCGTGTGGTGATGGCGCCTCTTACCCGCAATCGTGCCAGCGCCGGCAACGTGCCCAACGCGATGAATGCCACCTATTATGCCCAACGTGCCGATGCCGGTTTGCTGATCGCTGAAGCCACCCAGATCTGCCCCGAAGGCCAAGGCTACATTGCCACACCGGGCATTCACTCTGACGAGCAGATCGCGGGCTGGAAACAGGTCACCGGGGCCGTGCACGAACGTGGCGGTCGGATCGTGCTGCAGTTGTGGCATGTAGGGCGTATCTCTCATACCTCGCTGCAGCCCGACGGCAAGGCGCCGGTGGCGCCATCGGCTATTCGTGCGAACGCCAAGACCTTTGTCGCCGAAGGCTTTGTCGATGTTTCCACACCGCGTGCACTTACCACGGCGGAAATCCCCGCCCTGATCGAAAGCTATCGACAGGCAGCGGCCAATGCCCGCGCCGCCGGCTTCGATGGCGTGGAGATTCATGCGGCCAACGGCTACCTTCTCGACCAGTTTCTGCGCGACAGCACCAACCAGCGCACCGACGCCTACGGCGGCAGCATCGACGACCGCAGCCGTTTGCTGTTCGAGGTCAGTGCGGCTGTTGCCGGCGAGATCGGTGCCGGCCGCACCGGTGTCCGCCTGTCTCCTGTGACCTCTTTCGGTGACATCGCCGACAGTCAACCCCAGGCATTGTTCAATCACGTGGTCGAGCGGCTGGCCAGCCTCGACCTCGCTTACCTGCATATCATCGAGGGCGAGACCGGCGGCGAGCGTCGACCGCAGCCGTTCGACTACGCCGCCATGCGCAAGCCATTCCGCGGCGCATGGATGCTCAACAATGGCTATGACCGCAGCATGGCCATCGAGGCGCTCCGGGCCGGACAAGCCGACCTGATTGCGTTTGGCCGGCCGTTCATCGCCAATCCGGACCTGACCCGTCGCCTGCGCGAGAACGCCGGGCTGAACCAGGGTGATCCGAACACCTTCTATGGTGGTGACGAACATGGCTATACCGACTACCCGACGCTGGACTGAGCAGGTGAAAGCACGCACAGGCCGGCGCGCCAGCTTCGGCTTGTCTGCATCGCCGACCTGGCGCGCGTTGCCGGCATGAAGTCCAAGCACTCTCCATCACCGGGCGGCAGCATCGCGGAAGACAGTTCGGCGCTATGTCTCGAACGCCAACTGTGTTTCGCCTTGTATGCGGCCAGCAATCAGGTCACCCGCCTGGCAAGACCGATGCTGGACCAGTTGGGCCTGACCTATCCGCAATACCTGGTGATGCTGGTGCTGTGGCAGCATACGTCGTGCACGGTGGGCGAAATCGGCAGCCGCCTGATGCTGGACTCGGGCACCTTGACACCGCTGCTGAAACGGATGCAAGGCAACGGCCTGATCACCCGTACCCGCGACATGCCGGATGAACGTTGCGTGCGCATCGCTCTATCCGCCCAGGGGCGGGCATTGAAGCACCGGGCGGGCGATGTTCCCGGACAGATGCGTTGCCGGATTGCACTGCCCGACGCGAGCCTGGAGTCATTACGTGAGCAACTGCACGGATTGCTCAGCGCCATTCAGCCTACTGTCGACGTGCCCGGGGCCAAGCCACGGGCATGACGACGCATTCACCACATCAACGGAACCATGTCGACCAATACCATTACCACCAACCAGCAGATGGATCACTTCAGCGGCCACGAACGCATCTGGGTATTCGGCTACGGCTCGCTGATCTACAAGGCCGACTTTCCCTACATCGAGCGTCGACCGGCCCGTATCCGGCACTGGACGCGCCGATTCTGGCAAGGCTCGCATGATCATCGCGGCACGCTCGATGCCCCTGGCCGGGTCGTCACCCTGATCCCCGAGCCCGACGCCGTCTGTACCGGCATGGCCTATCTGGTCATTCCGCAAGTGTTGAATCATCTGGACACGCGGGAAAAAAACGGTTACCTGCGATTTGTCACCGACATGCACCTGGACGACGGCAACGTCGCCGAAGGGTTGGTCTACATCGCGACCGAAGACAATGCGGCCTTTCTCGGGCCGGCACCCGAAGCGGATATCGCACGGCAAATTGCGGCTTCGAGCGGCCCCAGCGGCGCCAACCGCGATTATCTGACCGATCTCGCCGCCGCCCTGCGAAGACTCGGGGCGAACGACCCTCACGTCTATGCGATAGAACAGCATCTCCGGGACTTGTTGCAACAGGAGCAGGCTGCCTGAGAGGCGGTGAAAATGCGCCGCCTACCGCGATCCCCGTCAGACGCCGGGGCCGATGGCGCACTGAAAGCGAACCCGGGGCATCGGGCGCGCCAAACTCCCCGAACTTGCCTATCACGCATCTGGGAGCTGGCGACGCTCTCGCTACGGCGTTCGATATTTTCCCCACCTCCGTGCGGACACGGCAAAAGCAGAACCGCGCGATCCCCCGACAGGTCGCTTTTCAGCAAGCTGTCGAGCGATCGCGCCCTGCAACAACCGTGCTGACCGCGTCTCAGCGACGGTGCTTGTTTTCTTCCTTGCGTTCGTTATCCAGCGTCTTGCCTACCTCTTTCTGTACCTTGCCAGCGTTTTTTTCCACATTGCCCGTGGCTTCCTTCACCTTGTTGCCGGTTGCCTTGCCGACAACTTCCTTGGTGGCACCTTTGACCTGATGCTTGGTGCCTTCAACACGATTGTGATCCATGGAGTATCTCCGCAGCATCCGCAGGATTGCGGACACTGGGAGATATATCTGCGCGACGGTGGAGACTCTGTGACTCCGTTGTTGGCTGGCCGTTGGCCTGCAGCTTGGGTTCAGCATCGTGAAATCGCGCGTGGCTACCATCGCAATGTCGCGGTCACCTCTATCTGTCAGAATGACGGTCGGTACTTCCGCACCTCCTTGGCTGAGCCGTTTGCATCAGCGCTCGACCTTGCACGCTCCGAGCACAGCACCTTGTTTTCAGGGCTGTATGCCCCCAGTTATATTCGGCTGTGCACTGTGAAAGCGTGCAGGCACCCATCCTCGAAACCACCACGCACGAGTTGATGACGACACTAAAGACCTTCACCGAACAATCCGTCCCACCGTGGAAGCGCGCCGTACTGAAAGTCGGCAGCAGCCTGCTTGCCGCTGACGGCGGTGGCCTGAGCACCCGTTACGCCCTGGGCCTGGCGCAATTCATGACCGCCTGCCACGTATCCGGTCGGGAAATTATCCTGGTTTCTTCCGGTGCGGTCGCTGCCGGCCGCCTGTTGATGCAAGACCATGTCGACCAACGCGTTGCATCCAATGCGCGCCGCCAGGCCATGGCCGCGCTGGGCCAGACCCAGACCATCGCGCTGTGGCAACGCCTGTTTGATCGTCCGTTGGCTCAGGTGCTACTGACCCACGACGATCTGCGTAATCGCCGCCGTTATCTGAATGCCCGCGCCACCCTGCGCGAACTCCTGAACCACCACATCCTGCCGGTAGTCAATGAAAACGACACCGTGGCGGTGGACGAGCTCACCCTTGGCGACAATGACAACCTCGCCGCCATTGTGGCGGCGCAGATGGATGCCGACCTGTTGCTGATCGCCACCGACATCGATGGCCTGTACACCGCCGATCCACGAAGTGCCCGCGACGCGGCACCCATCGATGTGGTCGAGGAAATGACCGCCGAGATCATGGCCATGGCAGGCGGCTCGGCCAGTTCGGTCGGTACCGGTGGCATGCGCAGCAAGCTTGTGGCCGCCGAAAAGGCCGCTGCTGCAGGCATCGAGACGGTTTTGTTCAACGGTCGCGACAGCGAAGTCGTGCGGCTGCTCGCGCGCGATCTGCTGCGCGGGACACGCGTACGTACCTCAGCCACCCGTTTGCACGCGCGCAAGTACTGGCTGCTGCATGTGCCACCGGTGCCTGGCCATATCCTGATCGACGCCGGCGCCGTCAAGGCCCTGAATGATGAAGGCGCCTCTCTGCTGCCCAAGGGCGTGATCGCCGCCGAGGGCGATTTTCATCGTGGTGACATGGTCGAGATCATTGCTGGCGATGAGGGACAGCGATTCTCCATGGCTCGGGGCATCACCCAGTACGGTGCTGCCGAAATCAACCAGATTGCCGGCTCACACACCCGGGAAGTCGAGGCCACGCTCGGATACAGCTACGGTGAAGCCGTGGTGCATCGCGACGACCTCGTCACCCTGGACACAGGACTATCCACATGACTACCACCGTACGCGAAAATGCGCTCAAGTGCCGCGATGCCGCGGCCCAGATCGCCGAGCTGCCCGAGGACGCGAAGAACGCCTTGTTGCATGCCATGGCTGAGGCCCTTGAGGCCGGCACGACCGACCTGCTCGCCGCCAACGCCAGGGACATGCAAGGCGCTCGCGACAAAGGCATTTCCGAGGCCATGCTCGATCGTCTTGCGCTGGACGAGTCACGCGTCGCAGGCATCGCCAACGCCTTGCGTGAAATCGCCGCCATGCCCGACCCGGTGGGACAGGTCACCCGCCGGATCCAGTCCGACAAGGGTTTCAGTATCGAGCGCGTGAGGGTGCCGCTGGGCGTGGTTGCGATGATTTACGAGGCCCGCCCCAATGTCACCGCCGACGCGGCGGCGCTGTGCATCAAGGCCGGCAACGGGGTGATCCTGCGCGGTGGCTCCGAAGCGGTGAACTCCAATCAGGCCATCGCGCGCTGCCTGCGCGGTGCACTGCGCGACGCTGGCTTGTCCGAACACGCGCTGATGCTGCTCGACGACCTCAGTCGCGAGGCCATGCTCGAACTGATGCAGCTGTCGGACATCGTCGACCTGATCATCCCCCGCGGCGGCGAAGGCCTGATCCGTTTCGTCACGGAAAACGCCCGGGTACCGGTGATCAAGCACTACAAGGGTGTGTGCCATCTCTACGTCGATGCCAGTGCCGACCTCGACGCCGCGCTGGATATCCTGATCGACGGCAAGACCACCCGTCCTTCTGCCTGCAATTCACTGGAAACCTTGCTGGTGCACCGGGATATCGCCGATGCCTTCCTGCCGCGAGCGGCAGCGGCACTGGTCGAGCGCGGGGTGGAATTGCTCGGCGATGAGGCTTCGCGTCAACGCGTGCCCACCATGGCGGCCGCCACCGACGACGACTACGCCACGGAATTCCTGGCGCTCAAGCTGAGCGTCGCGGTGGTCGAGGACATCGACGCCGCCATTGCGCATATCCGTCACTACGGTTCGGATCACACCGAAGTCATCGCTACCCGTGACGAGGCGATCGCCAACCGCTTCGTGCATGCGCTGCGATCGGCGGTGGTGATGGTCAATACCTCTTCGCGATTCAGTGACGGCGGCGAACTCGGCCTCGGCGCGGAAATCGGCATCTCCACCACCCGTCTGCACGCCTACGGTCCGATGGGTGCCGAATCGCTGACCATCGAGCGCTTTGTGTTGCGCGGCAACGGCCAGGTGCGCCATGGCCGAGGCAGCGCTGCAGCCGGCTCGGAGGCTTGACGGTATCCGGCGCGCTGCGGCGCACAGAGAAGCCTTCATCGACCATCATGGACCGCGCTACCGCGATGCCATCGGGTCTGCTCCGCAAGAGTTCCGCAAGAGGCCATCCCGACGGTGTTCGACACGCTGGCCTGCGCCGGATCAAATAACGGCCAGTTCCACTGCGGCCACCTGCTCCATGCCCTCAAGCGCAACGTTCTCGGCGGTGCGCTGTCGCTGAGGCTTACCCAACGCACGAGGTGGCGCCGGGGATGGCATGGCCACGCGTTTCTGGGTGGCATCGCCCGGTGTCACCGGGATATGTTCAACGCCCTGATCGGGCTCGTCTCCAATATGGAAAAAGGCGACATGTCGCAGCAGCAGCTGCGCCTGCTCCTGCATGGCGTGGCTAGCAGCAGCCGCCTCTTCCACCAACGCGGCATTCTTCTGCGTCACCTCGTCCATCTGGATGACGGCAGTGTTGACCTGGTCGATCCCGGATGATTGTTCCCGACTGGCCGCTGCTATCTCGGCGACGATGTCAGTTACCTCTGCCACGCTTTCCACAATGCCTTCCAGGGCATGACCCGACTGGCTCACCAGGTCGGTTCCAGCCACCACCTTCTCCATCGAATCGCCGATCAGCCCCTTGACCTCCCGCGCTGCACCGGCCGCACGTTGCGCCAGATTACGCACTTCACCCGCCACTACCGCAAAACCACGCCCCTGCTCGCCGGCGCGAGCCGCCTCTACCGCGGCATTGAGCGCCAGCAAGTTGGTCTGGAAGGCAATTTCATCGATCAAGCCGACGATGTCCGCAATCTTCCGGCTCGAGGAATTGATCTCATCCATGGCTCGCGCCGCCTGCGCCGCTACTTCGCCACCCCGGGTCGCCTGATCGCGCGATTCGTGTGCCAGTTGGCTGGCCCGCGCCACATTGCCTGCATTCTGCTTGACCGTAGCCGTCATCTCCTCCATCGACGCCGCCGTTTCCTCGAGACTGGAGGCCTGTTCCTGGGTGCGCTCACTGAGGTCATTGTTGCCTTGCGCAATCTGTTTCGCGGCGGCTCCCACCGAGGCCGAACTCGAGCGCACCCCATACACGATCCCAGTCAGCTTGCAGTCCATGTTTCTGAGTGACTCCAGCAACCGACCCAATTCGTCCCGACTCTCGATCTCGACGGTATTGCCAAGCCTTCCCTCGGCAATATTGTCAGCAACGCGCAAGGCGGTTCGAAGCGAGCGTGTGATGGAACGAATCAACAGGAAGCCGAACAGCAGACTGAGGGTCACTCCGGCCCCCATCGCCACGTAAGCGACGAGCGCATTGCGCCTTACCTGCTGTTCGTCATGAGTATAGATTTCCCGCGCGAGATCCTTTTCCAGCTTGAAGATCAGGATGACATCCTGCCTCGCCGCAGCGTAGTGGTCCTCGACGTCGCCATCGAGCAACTTCACCGCCCGCTTGAAGTTACGTGCAGCCAGCGCCTGCAACACCTCTCCCATCGCCACATCCATGGCGTTCCGGTCCGCTTCGAACCGTTTAACCAGCGCGCGTTCTCGCTCCGACAGTTTTGCGCTCCGGAACGTCGCCAGCAGCGGAGTGAGTTCGGCCTGTTCGTCATGCACGACGGCGATGGCGGCGTCCGCTTTCTCGGGACTGCCTGCATGTGCCGCCCGTAGAGCTGCCGCCCGCTCGCCACCCAGCAGTTCGAACGCCATCGCCAGCGCGTTGGAAGGAACCAGTTTGTTGATATAGATGTCGTGCAGTGATTGATTGCTGTACCGCAGGTCCCTTATCCCCAGCAGACTCACCGCTATCAGCATCACACTCGTGACACCCAGGGTGATCAATAACCTGGCTTTGATGGAAAACTTTGACAACACCATGGCTCGTCCCTTGTTCACGATTGAACGTGCTCCCGATCCCCTTGCCGCATGCCTAACCGGCGTCCGGCCCCATAGCGTGCGTCACTTCGCCGGAGCATCCGTGGGACGCAATAACTGTCCCGACCCGGCAGCAGCGTATTTTCCTGCGACCACGATCAACCACATCGACCGCATCGATGTGAAGGTTGAACACGTCTTGCCGAATTCGTGACGCAGCCCCCAAAATCCACGATGCGGCCGGTAAAAACACCGCTACAGGAGCGCTATTTCCTGAAAATCATCCTGATCTCCACCAGACGATTTGCCAGCAGGACCGCCCGAAAATGCGAAACACTGCCCATGCACCGGCGCGTGGCATCAAGCGGCGCAACATCCAGTACACGCCTGGCCCGCTGACTTCTCGTCCACCGCACGGTGGTTCAGGCCGACATCAAGCCGATGCCCCTGCGTCCTTCCCGGACAGCATCGGAAACTGCCGGTCAATATCCGGAATGCCGGCGCACGACGGTGTGGTATGACGGCGAAATGGGGATACAGATCGCTGGCCAGCCCCTGTGCCTGCAGGAGCCACGATGACTCGACTACACGCTTGCCGACATGCTCTCCGTTTTCCCGACTACGCGGCGATCCCTACCCTGTCTGGGCGGGATGCCCGGCATGAATCACGTACTCGCCGGCCGGACGCTGGGCCACGGATGCCGTGGATGCCGCTAGGAGCTTGGGCCGTAGAACCTTTGGATAGCGAGATTGCGCTATCGCCATAGGATGGGTGTATCGGAAGGAGCGCATAGTGGTTCTATGCAAGCCTGACGAGAGACGCAGTCTAT
>SCSE01000081.1 GCA_004298015.1 Rhodanobacter sp. | reverse complement strand
TCGGTCATCAGCCCGATCTCGAATTTCGCCAGCCAGTTGCGAAACTCGGCGGCGCCCGCAAAGCCAAGCTCTGCCGCATGTCCAACCGACCAGATGAGGAAGTTGTGCTGCCAGGGGGTCCCCGCGTTGCGGGTTCCGCCGTTCATGGAATACAGGGAGCCACTTTTCATCATGCCAAGCGGATTGGCGTCGGGGTTGTCGGTATAGGTGGCGTTGAAGTTGGCGATCGAATGGTTCACGTCGGCGGTGAACTCGGCCTTCAGCGGATAGCCATCGGGTAGCAGCCAGGCGGCATCGACCATCTCGCGCAGTACCCAGGCCTTGCCGCGCACCTGGCTGCGCGCCGGGTCGATCAGACCTTGCGAGAATCCACGATAGGTCTCGTTGGCCGACAGCTCGCTCATCGAGGCGTAGTACGCCATCTCCTCCATGTAGTAGTAGGAGCCGGTGACCATGTACGCCACGTAGCCGGCGGCGGGCTGGTGCGCGTTGGACCAGCCGTAAGGATTGCCGGTACCGTACGAGCCGGATTTGCAACGGGTTACGACAGGGTTGTTGACGCAGTTGGGTAAAAGATCGGCTTTGTACTTCTGGCCCGTCGCTGAACTCGACAGCGATGCCTTGTTCGCCCAGGACCAATCGTCAAGGGTGACATAAGGGTGGCGTTGAATGCTCAACGGCCAGCCGGTGGCGTGGTCTCGGTAGTGGACCGGGAAGGTCCCCAGAGCATCGGTGTTGGCCAGCATCCAGTGGTAGGCGCGCACATCGGGGTCGACGATGTAGACGCTGCTCCAGCGCGGTAGCGGACCGATCGCCGCGTGCGCACCGGTATCGCTCATGGCCTTGGTCTGGTCGCAGTAGTCCAGCGGCGCGCATGACTGTCGCAGTCCGGCCAGAAACTTTTCGTCAGGCGTCAGCCGCATATAGCGCGATACCGCCTTGCTTGCCTGGATATATTGTGTGTCCTGCTGCAGATAGACCTGCGGCTGGACGTTGTTCCACCACAGCAGCTTGTGCCAGCGTGTGTACGCGTACTGGGTGAGTGCCGGGGTGGTGTAGCTCGCGCTTCCCGAGGTCAGGGTCGCGGTGTATTGCGGCTGCGCCTGCGGGGCAAATGCCGACGTGTTCTCGACAATGACATCCGTGCGCACCTCGCCCACCGTGCCTGGCGCGGCGCCTGCATAGGCACGCACCGCGAAGTAGACTCGCAGGTTCGGGTTGGTGGTGCCGTCCGTTGCGCTCGCCAGCCCGTTCACCACCCACTCGCTGACCAGTGAGCCGGAAAGCCACACGTCGCATTGCCTGCCCCAGGGCTTGCAAGCCCCGGCCGCGTTCGCAGACTGCAACAGGGCACGGGCGTTGGCCGAGTAGGGCTTGCCTTCGACGCTGAACGATATGTCGGCGCCATAGTTTGTCGCAAGCAGTTGCGAAAGACCGATGGGGCTGGCCTGGCCCTTGGGAGTGGTGCCCGTGGAAAGCGTCAGAGGTAGCACTGCGCGGCCCTGCAGCGAGGGAACCATGGCTGTCAGAACCGCGTGCCGCACGCTGCCATCCGGATTGGTCGCCTTGACATCAACTTGCAACGCGACGGATTGCCCGTTCAACGTCGCCTCTAAAGTTTCATTTTTAGCTACGTCGCCGACCTTGAATATCTGGCCAAACGTGATGGGTACGCCGGTTTGCGTGTGTCTGGTCTCGCTGACCACACGATCCGTCACCACCGTCGCCGCATGCGCTACGCCGAAAAGCGGGCTCGCTCCAACAGCGAACAAGGCAAACCATCGAATTATGCTGTCATTGCAACCGATCATTCCCATGTGCACAGTAGCCATCGTCACCCTACCTCCAAGCGCAGGCAAAATCACTCCCCTCGCCGCGCTTTCTCATTTAGCCATTTCACGGCGCACCGTGGCATAACTGTAACTCGATTTGTTGCAGTAGCGACAAGATCTGCCAGTAGCCGTATATAGCGCGTATCCGGCCCCTACCTTGAGACCTGCCCAATAACACAACATGAATAGCCAGCGAACTCCCTATATATCGGAACCATCGATGTCGCGATATCCGGAGATCATTCCCGCCGGCCCAAACGTGCCATCATCGGCCGCACGTTCAGGGTTGCGCGACTGCTTGACAGTAGTGGAACCCTTATCGAAATATCCGCCGCCAAACCACTTCCACAGCGAGCGCGCGCCGCAACGAAGTGTTATCCGGGAGCTGCCGCAGATCGAGCAATGGATCCAGGCACGAATGGCACTTACTTAAGCTCGTCATTCTCGCGAAAGCGGGAATCCAGCGCCTTATGTAGCCTGCAAACGGCAGAAGTCACTGGATTCCTGCTTTCGCAGGAATGACGGAAAACGGG
>SCSE01000080.1 GCA_004298015.1 Rhodanobacter sp. | reverse complement strand
GAGGATGCACCGTACGCGGAATCAGGGAGCTCGCTTTCTTTCACCGCGTAGGGCGGACACTGTCCGCCAGCTCGGCCCGGATCGTCATGACGAAGTGCGGCGGACGGTGTCCGCCCTACGGCGATGCGCGGGTTGCCGCGGAGGCCTGACTACCCATCGGGTCGTTCGCTCTACCCGAAGTCACTGGATTCCCGCTTGATCCGCCATTCGGCGGTTGAGAGCCGCGGGAATGACGAAAAGTGAGGTTTTCGCCTGGCAGCCTGCCAGGCAGGTGCCACTCGACTCAGCGCGCGTAGCGTGCACGCGGCTCATTCACTCGCTTGTTGCCATCCAGGCTGATGTGCTGGCGCAGCCAGTCGGCGAGCTCGGCTTCGGGCAGGCTGCCTTCGGCGAGGGCGACATAGCGTGGATACAGGTCGAGATCATCAGCATTCAGGACAGCGCCGTTGAGCATGATGAAGGCTTCGCAAGCCACGGCTGCCGTACGCTTGTTGCCGTCGACAAACGGATGGTTGCGCGCGAGACCGAAGGCGAGGCTTGCGGCGAGATCGGCGAGGTCCGGCGGCGGGTCGCCATAGGTATGCAATTGCTGAGGTCTGGCGAGCGCGGAATCCAGCAGTCCCTCGTCGCGCACGCCACTACCGCCGCCATGTTCGGCCAGCTGGCGTTCGTGGATGGCGATGGCGAGCGATCTTTCGACCCAGATGATCATGGCGATGACCTACTGCGCCAGCTTGCGCAGCAGGGTGCGGCGCTTGCGCATGACCTCCTCGGCCACTTCCATTTGCTGGGCGAGGGTGGGGTCGTAGGTGGTGAGGCGGAGGCCGTCGGGGGTTTCCAGGGCGAACAGCTCGTCGCCTTTTTCCAGCCGCAGGCGGGCCAGCAGTTCGCGCGGCAGGATGACGCCGGCAGAGTTGCCGATGGTGGTGATCTTGAGTTTCATGGCGGCCTCCCGAGGACGTTATAACGCACGTTATACGTCGACGAGCGTCGGAACGCAATGTGCTGAAGGGGCGGCACCGGTAAGCCGCGCCAGCGACTGTGTCCGTCTGCTTCCGATGACGGCCGATCAACCGCCCTTTCACGCCAGCCGGAAAGCCGCACTTGTACGCGGCTCTCCGGCGTTGACCTACCGGGTCGGGTTACCAGATCTTCACTCGATCCTTCGGTGCGAGGTACAGCTTCGCGTCGGGCTTTACCCCGAAGGCGGTGTACCAGGCGTCGAGGTTGCGCACGGTTTCGGCGCGGAACGGGGCGGGCGAGTGGACGTCGGTGTTGAGCCGTTGGCGGATCGCGGCGTCGCGCATCTTCGAGCGCCAGGTCTGGCCGAAGGCGATGAAGAAGCGCTGATCGCCGGTGAGGCCGTCGATGACCGGTGCCGGCTTGCCGTCGAGCGACTTCTGGTAGGCGGCATAGGCCACGGTGAGGCCGGAGATGTCGGCGATGTTTTCGCCCAGGGTCTGCTCGCCGTCGACGTGCAGGCCGGGCAGCGGCTGGTACTGGTCGTATTGCTTGACCAGTTGCTCGGTGGCGGCCTTGAAGTGTGCGGCGTCGGCGGGCGTCCACCAGTTGGCGAGGCGTCCATCGGCGTCGAATTCGGCACCGGTGTTGTCGAAGCTGTGACTGATTTCGTGACCGATCACCGCGCCGATCGAGCCGTAGTTCGCGGCCGGGTCGGCCTTGGGATCGAAGAACGGCGCCTCGAGGATCGCGGCCGGGAAGTTCAGCGCATTCTGCAGCGGCAGATTGACTGCATTGACGGTTTGCGGGGTCATCCACCACTCGCCCTTGTCCACCGGTTGATGCAGTTTGGCTTTCTGGTGCTGGTACTCAAACTTTTCGGCGCGCAGGTGATTGCCCAGTGCTTCGGTGGGACTTATTTTCAGCGAGGCATAGTCGCGCCAGGTGTCGGGATAGCCGACGCTGACGCGCAGCGTGGTGAGCTTGGCGCGGGCCTTTTCCTTGGTGGCAGGGGCCATCCAGCTGAGGGTGTCGATGCGCTGACCGAAGGCGGCGATGATGTTTTTCACCATCTGCTCGACCTCGGCGCGCGAGGAGGCCGGGAAGTACTGCTTCACATACAGCTGGCCGACCGCATCGCCGAGGTCGGTGCTGACCGCATCGACCGCGCGCTTGCTGCGCTCACGCTGCTGCGGCACGCCTTGCAGGGTGCGGTTGTGGAAGTCGAAGGCGAGCTCGGCATAGGGCTTGGGCAGCAGCGCTGCATTGCGATCCAGCGTGTGGAAGCGCAGCAGCAGTTTCCATGCGGACAGCGGCGCATGCGCCACCAGCTTCGACAGCCCGGTGACAGCCTGCGGTTGCCACACATCGATCTGCTTCTGGTCGGCCAGCCCGGCGGCCATGAAATACGCTTTCCAGTCCAGCCCCGGCGCCTTCCTCGTGAAGTCGGCCATGCGCCAGAGGTTGTTGGCCTTGTGCACGTTCTGGCTGTCGATCAGGCTTTCTTGCGCCTTGGCGATACGGGTTTCCAGCGCGATCACGGTCTTCGCGGCGGCCTGCGCATGCGGCGTGCCGGCCTGCTTGAGCAAGGCGGCGACATAGACCCGGTACTTGGCGCGGAAACCCTTCATGCTCGCGTCGTCGGACAGGTAATAGTCGCGGCTGGGCATGCTCAGGCCGCCCTGCAGCAGATAGGCCACGTGGTGGGTGGGGTCTTCCAGCCCCTGGGTGACGAACAGCCCGAACAGGTGATCGGTGTGGAAGTGGGTGGCGTTGATCGGGTCGACGTCGGCGCGCAGGCGGCTTCCGAGCACGCTGGCGAGTTCTGCTCGCGAGCGGATGTGCGCAACCGCGGAAAGCTCGGGTTGGAGCGGCTTCAGCCCCAGCTTCTGGATTGCCCCCACGTCCATGTAGGCGGCGTAGTCATCGGCAATCTTGCGCGCATTGCTGCCGGCGGCGGGATGGCTCTTGCCGGCGTTGCTGATCAACTCGGCGGTGCGTTTCTGGGCCTTTTCGTAGAGCTGGAGAAACGCGCCGGTACCGGAGCGGTCGGCGGGAATGGTGGCGGTCTTCAGCCAGTCGCCGTTGGCGTAGTCGAAGAAGTTGTCGCCCGGCTTCACGGCCTTGTCCATGTAGGCCAGGTCGATGCCGATCGGCTTGTGCGCAGGCGCCGCCACGGTCGCCGTCGCACTACTGCCGGCGTGGGCAAGCGGGCCGTCGGCGGTGCTGGCCGCGTGGTCGGACGCGTTGCCGCAGGCGGCGAGGGCGGTGCAGATGGCGGCGGCGAGTATCCAGCGTACAGGTAGCATGGGGGTGATTCCGTTGGTGGACATCGGCCGACACTAAACCGGATCCGGCGCAGACGCATCATGCCCGATGGCACGGTGCGCTCCCGCCTGGCTCACTTTTCGTAACGGTAGTTCAGGCTGGCCCGGTTGAAGTCGGTGGCGTTCTCGGTTTCCAGGTCCCAGCGTTTGCTGAGCCGGTAGCGCAGGGTGATGACCTGGCCGGGCTGGAACAGGCCGACGCCATAGCTCAGGTACAGCCGCGGCGAGAGGTATTTGCCGACCGTGAACGCCGAGTTGCCGCCGAGCGCCGCGTTGCTGGAGACACCGATGTCGTCGATGCCGAGTCGCGAGCCGATCTGCTTGGCCAGCAAGTTGCCACCGGCCGAACCGAGCGCCTGCGCTGCCGAACTGACCATGCTGCCCTGGCCGCCCTTCAACTGCGACAGCGGCTTGCCGGTGATCAGGTAGGACAGCGCGTCGGACTGCTCCATCACCGGGTTGGAAAACACCGTGAGTATCGGGCGTTGCGCGGTGCCGGCGATATACAGCCCGACCTTCTGCCCCTGGTCGATGGTGGCGTTGGGGTTGAGCTTGCGCACGGCGCGGATGTTCAGGCCGGGGTTGTCCAGTGGCGTGCTGGCAAACAACAGCTGCCCACGCTCGATATCGAGATCCTGTCCATAGGCCTTGTAGGTGCCGTCGATCGCCACCTGGCCCTGGCCAATCGGCGCGTGACCCGGTTGCTGGATCACTTTCAGCTGGCCTTGCAGGTTGCCGTTGAGACCCATGCCGACGATATGCGCCTGCTTGCCGAGGTCGATGGTTACCGCGGCGCTGATCGGCATCTGTTTCTGCTGCACTTGTTGCTGTTTCTGGTCGACCACGACCACGTCGGCAGACACCGATGCCGCACCGGCACCCGGCAGCTTCGCCAGATCCACGTTGGCGCTGTCCAGTGCCAGCTTGCCGGTGATGTCGATGCCCTGGGCGTTTTGCGCGATCAGCAAGTCAGGCGATACCACCACGCGTGCGGCCGGGATGTCGGCGGCGGTGAACTGCCTGCCCTTGAGGGTGATCGCTGCATGCGCTGCGCTGCCGAGCGTAGCGGTGCCGTTGAGGGCCAGTGTGCCCTGGCCGGACTTCACCGTACCGTCAAGGCGAAACGTTTTCGCGTCGCCGGTGCTGAGTACGACGTGGCCTTCGCGCAGCTTCAGGCCGGCTGCCGGCACCTCGGCGGCAAAGCGGTCCATGGTAGCCTGACCGGTCACGGCGGGGTGGGCCAGCGTGCCGCCCAGGGTGAAGTGGCCGTCGAGCTGACCGCTGACCTTGGCCAGCTCGCTGGTCAGCAACTCGACGAAGGCCAGGTTGTGCAGCTTCAGCGCGACCTGTCCCTGCAGCGCCTGTTGTTTGCCGCTGATCTCGAGCTTGCCATCCAGCCGGCCATTCTGGTCCAGGTCGGCGGCTATGGTGACTTGCTGGTGGGCGCCACCGAGGGTCGCGTCGAGCGCCAACTGGTGATAGCTCAGCAGTGGCTGTGCGGGCTGATCGGTATAGCTGATGAGGCCCTGCGCGGACTGGATCGAGGCCTTGCCACTGAGTACACCACGGGCACTGCGGCGAATGCTGCCGTCGCCCTGCAAGCTGCCGTCGGCGCGGATCGGCAGCTCGGCCAGACCGCCGGCGTTGAGCAGCAGCGCCAGCGGCAGTGCCCGCAGCCGGTAGCTGACGTCGAGGTTGCCGGCCGCGTCCTGGCTGGCGGCGACGCACAGCAGCGGATCGCCGGCGCTGAGGCACAACTCCGACAGCCTCATCGCGCCACGGCGCCAGGCCAGTTTTGCCGGCTGCTGAAGATGCCAGGCGGGCAAGCCCTGTGGCTCGATGGTCAGGGTCGACAGGGAGCCGGTCCAGGTCGAGCCGCGGCGTGAGCCGTCCAGCCGCAACGCACCGGACAGCTGGCGTCCTCGAACGTTGAGGGTCAGGCGGTGGCTGGCCTGACTGCCTTCGGCATGCAGCTTGAGTTGCTGGAACAGCAGGCCCTGCACATGTACGCCCTCGCCTTGTACGTCGAGCATGCCGCTGGGATGGCTGATGTTCGGTATCCCGACGATCACTTTCAGCCGGTCGATGCGTTGTTGCCGGTACGCCAGTTTGGTGCCCTGCATGGTGCCGTTGAGGCTGAGCCGCGGTGCGTTTCCGGCGATCACGAATTGGCCGTCCAGACGGCCGCTTGCGGCAGGCAGCCAGTCGCCGAGCGAGGCGATCGAGAGCTTTACCGTGGCGTGGTTGCTGGCGCCGCGGCTGGCGCGCAGGTGGATTGTGCTGGCGCCCGAGGTGAGGTCAAGATTACCGTCGATCACCTTGTTCGGTGCCAGGTGCACGTTGCCGCTGGCGCGCACCGGTCGCTGGCGTAGTCGGCCGTGAAGCTGGCGGATCTCGACCCGGGCATCCACGCCCTGGCGCATCGCTGTTCCGTGGCTGTCGATGTCGAAATCCAGCGCGCCGGGCCAGCCGGCCAGCAGTTGTCCGGGGTCGAACCGCCGGCCTTGCAGGGAGGCCTGCCAGGCGAGCGCAGGCTTCAGCTGCAGCACACCGCTGATCTGCAGCTGGCCTTGCGGCTGCTTCAGGTTCAGCGTTTTCAGGGCGATCCGCTGCGGTGTGCCGTCCAGCGCGAGCTTCAGCGCCGCCGGCTTGCCGGGTGGCCCCAGTTCGCCATCGATCGTGGCGCGAAAGCGTTCGAGGTTGCCGTTGGCCCGCAGGCTGCCGTGGCTGGCCAGTTTCTGGCCGGCCAGGTCGACCGGCAATTGCAGGCCGCGCCAGTCGATCTGCAATGTGCCACCCAGCGGTTTGGCATTCAGCTGCAGCCGGCCACTGACGTCGAGGCTGCCAGGTATCTGTGGCGAGGTGATCGCCAACTGCTGCAGTTGCAGGGTTTCGAAATGCTCGCCGAAACGGGCGCGCAGCGGCGCCAGTCGCAGCTGGTAGCCATTGAGCTCGATCTCGCCGTTGACGCTGCCGCTGTGCTGGTCGCCGCTACCGTGCAGCGACAGTGCCATCGCGGTGAGCTTGCCGGGGCCGAGCAGTGGGCGCGGATCGAAGCGTGGCGCGTTCAGCGTGGCAGTCCAGGCGTGGGTGCCTGACTGGGCCAGTTGCACCTTCAAGTGGGCTACAACCGGCTGGCTCAGGGCGGCATCGACCGTCGCCTGGCGTCCATCGCTGCGCACTTGCACGCTGCCGGCATAGTCGCTGCCGTCGAGCTTCCAGCTGAAACTGGCACTGCCATCGCCACGGTAGTGGTCGGCATGCGTGCCGCCGAGCAGAAGTTTGCCCTTGAGTGTGGCATGGCCATCGGCGGCTTGCAGTTCGAGTTGGCGCACCACGAGGCCGTCCGTGCTCCAGGCACCGGCCAGCAGCAACTGGCGGGAGACGAACAGCGGCTTTCCGTCGCGCCTGATGGCGATGTGCTCGACCTGCACACGGTCCAGCAACAGATCCACGGGCGGCGTCAGGCTGAACCCGCCGCTGCTGCCGGGCGCGTTCGGCGAGGCCGGTGGCAAGGCGACGTCGACACCGTCCAGTTGCAGGTCGAGAACGTGCAGGCGCTGGCGCAACAGCGGCCAGAATGCCAGGTTCAAGCGCAGATCGGCGATCTGCACATCGAGACCGTCGGCCTGGCGATAGCGCACGCCGTGCAGTTGCAATGGCCCGATCAGGCGCCCCTGCGCGCGCTGCACGGTGAGCGCGCCGGCACTGGCGCTGCGCGCCTGCGACAGCGCGAAACGCAACCCTGAGCCGGTACCCAGCAGCCAGCCGATGGCGCTGCCCAGCAGCACCAGTACCAGCAGCAGGGCGAGACCGAGCCGGCGTGGCCAGCGACGGCGTTTCGTGGTGACGGGTGCTTTGCTGGTTTCAGTCATCGTCGGCACCTACAGGTCCGGCCCGATCACGATATGCAACTCCACACCGTGGCGTTGTGCGTCGTGGATCGGCGTGCCGAGGTCGACCCGGATCATGCCCACCGGCGACACCCAGCGCACTCCCAGTCCGGTGCCGATCCTGGGTCGGTAGTCGATGCCGTTGAAGGCATTGCCTGCATCGACGAAGGCTGCAATGCCCCAATGTGGCGTGAAGTAGTGCTCCACGGTGCTGCTGCCGACCAGCAGGTTGCGTCCGCCGATCACCCGGCCGTAACTGTTCTGCGGGCCGATCGACTGGAACGGGTAGCCGCGCACCGAGCGGGCGCCACCGGCGAAAAAACGCAGCTGCGGCGGCAGCGCCGTGAACTGGCCGGTCCAGGTCATGCCGGCGTTGCCGCGCAGGATCAGCCGGTTGTTGCCGGCAAAGGCGTGAATCCATTTGGCGTCGGCGGTGATCTGGCTGAAGCGGGTGGTCGACAGCAATGTGCCGGCGGTGCTGCGCGCGGCCAGATTGAGCGACCAGCCGTGGCGGACGAAGTTGTAGTTGTCGGCGTGCTTGCGTGACAGCGACGCTTCGGCAAACAGCAACGTGCTGGTGCCGCGCTCGATCCCCGGCGTGTTGTACGGTTCGTTGCCGTATCGGCCGACGGTAAAGGTGCCGGAAAGGGCGTGTGCCCCCAGGGTACGGGTCCATCCATGCCACAGGCGCGTCTCGTTGCCGACCAGCTCCAGCGTGCGCGACTGCGAGGTGGTGGTGTTGGCGTCGCGGTAGTTGGCACCGAAGTTGAGGCTGCGCTGGTGGCGTCCCGACAGTGGAATCGAGTATTGCGTGGAGAGCGTCTTCAGTCGCTGTGCCAGCACCAGCTCGTTCTTCCATTTGTGCCCGCGGCGGTTGACCCACCGCCGCTCGATACCCGCGCGCAGTCCGACCCCGGTGTCGGTGCCGATGAACGGGCCGCCGGTGTAGATGGTGCGTTTGGCCGGTGCCAGCTGCACGGTGACGTCGACGCTGCCGTGGTTGGCGTCCTTGACGTCGGGGATCACGTTGACCACCGAAAAATAGTCGGCGCCGTTGAGCGCCTGTTGCAGGTCGAGCAGGTCGTTCTGCGCGAAGTACTCGCCGGACTTGAACGGCACGTAGCGATCGAGGAAGCCGGGGCGGAACTGCGAGCCCCTGAAGATCACCTTGCCGAAGCGGTAGCGTGGCCCGGCCTGCCATGCCAGCTTGATTACCGCGCTGTGCTGGCCGCGATTGACGTCCACCCGATGGGTGATGAGTTTGGCACCGAGGAAGCCGTTCGCGGTCAGCTGGGCACTCAGTACGTCACGCGCCGCTTCGTAGCTGCCGTCGTTGAAGATATGTCCCTTCATCTGCTCGATGTCCTGGCGGGCGCTGGCGATCGCAGCGATCGCCATGGCATCCCGGTCGAGCCGCAACTGGACCGCCGTGACCTTGATCGGTTGACCCGGCTTCACGTGCAGCGTCACATGCCAGTCCTTGCCCACCTGTTTCAGCGTGCCGTCCACGGTGGCATCGTAATAGCCGTAGGGCTGCAAGGCGGTCTTCGCTTGCGCCGGTGCGCGGTCGTACAGACGGCGGATCTGCGCGTCGCTGACCTCGCGCTGACCGTATTGCGACAGTTCGACGCCCGCAATCACCGCGCTCTGCAACGGCTCCGAAACACCGTCCACAGTCAGTGTTACCGCGGCACGGGCCAGCGGTGTCAGCAGCAACAGTGGCAGCACGAACAGGGCCAGGCGTCGGGGGACTCGGCGCATGCGGGGGAAGGGTGTCCAGGGGCATTCGAGGGGTGAAGAAGCTTAACCAAACAGGCGTTGGTTTCCCATGAACGCAGGATCCCCGCGCCTGTCGCGGCACCGGGCTTCGGGTTTCATGCTCGTGCGCCGCATTCGGGCGTCCGTATCAGCCGGCCTTGTCGCCGGCCTTGTGCGCGATCCAGGCGCCGATCACCGCCGAGAAATACGGGATCGACTGCGCGCTCAGGATAAACATCCACAGTGTGCCTTCGACATAGCGGTTGCCATAACTCAGCGCCATGCCGACCACGCACAAGGTCAGCGCCACCGCCATCAGCAGCTCCTCGCGTACCGGCGCAAACGCGGCGAAACCGGACTCGCCCAGGCGCCGGCTCTTGGCGGTGACCACAAACGAAGTCTTTTCGCGGGTCAGCCCGTGCAGGATGCCGCGTGCGATGGCGTGGCTGAGGCTCATGCTGGCCAGCGAGGCCATCAAGGTGTCGCGCCAACTGCACGGCACGCGGGCACGGTACAGCACGATGCCAAAGATCGCCTTGGCGACGAAGAAGCCGATCACCGGGATCATGAACAGCTGCATCGGCAGGCTGAAATACTGCGGCAGCGCCACCATGCCGGCGGTCCAGAACAGCGCCATCAGGGTGAAGATCAGATGCAGTGCGTCGGCAAACCAGCTGAACCAGCCGGTGAGAAAGTGAAAACGCTGGCCGGCGCTGAGCGGGCCGCGACCGGTCATCCAGCGCCAGCGGCCCTTGAGGATCTGCATCGCGCCGAACGCCCAGCGGTAACGCTGGCTCTTGTAGGCCTTGAAGTCGGCTGGTGTCAGTCCCTTGCCCATCAATTCGTCGACGTAGACCAGGTCGTAACCGGCGTGCATCAGGCGCAGGCCGAGCTCGGCATCCTCGCAGATCGTCCACTCCGACCAGCCGCCGGTGCCCTCCAGCGCCGAGCGCCGCACCATCGTCATGGTGCCGTGCTGGATGATCGCGTTGCGCTCGTTGCGATGATGCATGCCGATGCGGAAGAAACCGTCGTACTCCCATGCGGTCATCCGCCGGAACGTGTTGTGCTCGAACTCACGGTGCGCCTGCGGACACTGCACCACTGCCACTTTGGGATCGTGGAAATGCCCGGTCAGGGTCGAGAGCCAGTCGTGGCGCACCTCGTAGTCGGCATCGATCACCGCCACCACGTCGGCGGCCGGGTCGGTTTCCTTCAGGCCGAAGTTCAGCGCGCCAGCCTTGTAGCCCGGCCACGGTTCCAGGTGGAAAAAACGGAAGCGCTTGCCGAGCTTTTCACAGTAATCCTGTACCGGCTTCCACACGGCCGGGTCCTTGGTGTTGTTGTCGATCACCAGCACTTCGTAATTTTCGTAGTCGAGCGCGACCAGCGAGTCGAGGGTGATGATCACCATCTCTGGCGGCTCGTTGTAGCAGGCCAGGTGGATCGACACGAACGGCTGTTTTTCCGGCCGGTCCGGGCGCAGCATGCCGGCATGGCGCAGCCAGCTAGGCCGCCACAGCACCTCGGTGAACTCAAAACCGTTGATCAGCAGGATCGCCAGGATCGCGATCTGCGCCGGGAACAGCAGCACCAGCATGGTCCAGTCGATCCAGCTCAGGTAGAACTGGAACGGCAGTGTCGCCGACCACACCACCAGCCCGCAGGCGAGCTGGATCAGCGCGGCGAAGAAGAACCGTCCGGTCAGCTTGAAGCGGCTGAACTTGCGGCCGAACCAGATCATCGGAATCAGCGCCAGCAGGCTGGCCGCCAGCGCCTTCCACGGCCAGCTGGTGTCCTCGACCACCGGGCCGGTGAACGGAAACTTCAGCTGGCGGTCGGCATTGAACATGCCCCAGTAGGCGCCGGTGCGTCCCTCGCCGAGGTTTTCCTTCCACGGCTGGTCGAATGCCTCCATCACGTAGTAGTCGATGTGCAGCTTTTTCGCCGCGTTGAACCACTGGCGCAGGAAGATCGCCTCGTTGGACACCGACGGGTAGGCGTACTCGTGGCGGTCGCCGTTGGATGGCCAGCCGATCTCGCCGACCACGATCGGCTTGTTCGGGTACATCCGGCGCAGCGCCTCGTAACTGCCCACGGCGTCGTCGATCGCGCGGTTGCGCGGCACCCCGTTCCAGTACGGGAACAGATGCACGGTGATGAAATCGACGTGTTGCACCAGTTCCGGATACTTCACCCAGATATACGCCGGCTCGGCGATCGACACCGGCTGGTGCAGTGCCGCGCGTACGCGGTCGGCGTAGGCCATCAGCTGATCGGGAGTGAGGTCGTGGCGAAACAGCACTTCGTTGCCGACGATCACCCGGGTGATCGTGCCGGGGTAGCGTCGTGCCTGGGCAATCAGCGCGGCGATCTCCTTTTCGTTGTTGTCCAGGCGGCGGTCGATCCACGCGCCAGCCATCACCTTCAGTCCTTCTTTCTCGGCCAGTCGCGGCAACTGCGGATTCTGCAGCATCGAATAGGTGCGCACGTGTGAGGTATAGCGGCTGACCAGTCGCAGGTCGCTGTCGATCTGCTGGTCGGTGGGGAAGTCGTTTTTCAGCGGGCTCTGATAACGCTGGAACACCGACAACGCCATGCCGCCGATCTTGCCATGCCAGTCTTCGGGGCCATGCGGCAGGTTGCCCCACCACCACAGCCCGATATTCATCGAAGCCACTACCAGCGCGAGAATCACGGCGGCAAGCAGAGGGTGTCGGCTGTCGTGCTGGGTTGTGGCGACGCTCAAGGAAATTCCCGGGGAGCCTGTGCTACAGGCGACAAAGCTCGGGGAGCTTAACCAATGCGTGGTGAAAGGCTCAATAAAGATCGCCCGGAACGGTCAGCGTAAGGTCAGGTGCGTGCTACGGGATGGTCAAGACGCGGATGTTTGCGCGGCGTCAATCCCTGGCCATGACCGTTCGCAAGGCCATCAGGAGTTCCGCATGCCGGAACGGTTTGACCAGCAGATGGAGACCCGGCGCCAGCATCTCGGCTTCCGTGTATCCGGAGGCGATCAGCACCGGAATGCCGGGCCAGCGTGCTGCCACGATTTGTGCCAGATCGGAGCCGGTCATGCCCGGCATCAGGTAGTCGCTCAGCAAGGCGTCGATCTGAAGCCCGCTGCTGAGCAATCCCAGCGCTTCTTCGGCGCCTGCGACCTCGACCACGTCGAAGCCGGCTTCGACCAGCATCGCCGCGGTGTTGTAGCGGACCAGTTCCTCGTCGTCGACCAGCAGGATCGTGCCTTGGAGATCCGCCGCAATCCCCCGCTGCGCCGGATCCGCCACTGCAGGCGCTCGTTTGGTGCTGACGGGAAGGCGGATTTTCACCTCGGTGCCGACACCCGGGGTGCTGGCGATCGTCAGCGCACCGCCAAGCTGTGCGGCCAGCCCATGTGCCATCGACAAGCCCAGTCCCGTACCCTTGCCCACGCCCTTGGTGGAATAGAACGGTTCAACGGCTCGTGCGAGGGTGGACTTATCCATGCCGAAGCCGGTGTCGGCAAGTGACAGCAGCAGAAAATCCCCGGGCTCCAGATCGAGATCGTTCGCCTGCCCGTGGCTTTCGTGAACTGCAGAAATCCGCAATATGCCGCCGTCCGGCATCGCATCGCGTGCATTGACCGCGAGGTTGAGCATGGCCATTTCGAGTTGATGGGGGTCTGCTCTGACCGGTGGGAGGTTTTCATCGACACTGAGCACGATGCTGATCTGCGGACCGAGCGTGCTGGAAAGCAGCTCGCTCATGCCGGCGATCAGTTCCGCAAAGTTCACGGGGATCGGCTTCAACGGTTGGCGACGGGCAAAGGCCAGCAGCCGTTGAACGAGCGCCTTGGCCCGATCCGCCGATTGCAGTGCGCCGCAGATCAGCCTCTGTTCGCGTTCGGTACCCCAGTCGCGGCCCCTCAACAGGTCGAGGGTGCCGATGATCGGGGTCAGCAAGTTGTTGAAATCGTGGGCGACCCCCCCGGTGAGTTGACCCATGGCTTCGAGCTTCTGCGATTGCAGCAGTGCCTCCTCGGCCTTGCGGCGCTGGGTTGTCTCCATCGCCTCGGGTACCAGCGCGAAAATTTCGCCGTGGCTGTCGCGAATCGGTCGCATGGCGAAATCAAACCAGCGCCAGCCACCCTCGGGCAGGTTGAGGTGAATTTCATGGCGAATCGTCTCGCCGGCAGCGATCTTGGGAATTGCCTCACGTATCGATTCCGGCATCCCCGGAGTGCCGGTAAACCAGGGTGTCTCCCAGAAAGGTTTGCCGACGACGTCGGCAAGCGTTCCCCGGATGCCGGCCAGGGAGGCCGTATTGGTATCCAGCAGGATGCCTTCCGGCGTCAAAAAGCCCTGGTACTGATGACTGGTTTCGAAGATCGCCCTGAGCGTCGCCTCGCTCGCCTGCAGCTTGGCGGTTCGTTCGGCGACCTGGTTTTCCAGAGTGTCATTCAGGCGGTGAAGGTCTTCTTCCAGGCGCTTGCGTTGATCGATGTCACGTACCATGCCCTTGATTCGCAGAGGGTTGTTGTGGGCATCGGTCTCGACCTTGCCGTGGCCCCATACCCAGCGGGCGACCCCATCGGCGCGCAGGATGCGGCACTCGAAATCCCAGGCGCCTCGCGTCTCGATGGCCTTCGTGAACTGTTGATCGACCGCGGGCCGATCCGCCGGAAAGACATGATCGAGGAATTTCTGATAGGTCCATTCAGCCAGCATCTCGTTGTAGCCGAAGATTCGATCGTGCTGGGCGGATCGCCAGGCTTGTTGTGTTGCAACATTCAGCTCCCAGACGCCCATTTCCGCTGCATCCAGCGAACGGGACAGCCTTTCCTCGCTGTCACGCAGTGCACTCTGGATACGTTTGGTTTCGGTGATGTCCACGGTGACGCCGGGGAACCGCAACGGAAGTCCTGCCGCATCGTAAAAGACACGTCCACGCGCCAGCAGCCAGCGTTCCACACCCGCGGAATCCCGCACCCGGTATTCACACTGATACTCCTGGCGTGTGGCGATGGCTTGCTGGATCGCCTGTTCTACCCCTTCACGATCATCTGGATGGATACCCTGGACGAACCCGGCGAGCGGTATGCCTCTTTCAGCCTCCTTGGGGTCGACGGCATAGAACCGCGCGAAACGGGCGTCTGCATACACGCGGTTGGCGGAGATGTCCCAGTCCCAGGTGCCCACCGCGGAGGCTGCTGCAAATGCCAGTTGAAGCCGGTCCTCGCCTTCCCGCAAGGCGGCTTGCGCGCGCGCGCGCTCGACGTCCGACCAGGTGCGGTCGGCACCCTCGAGCACGAGCATTTTTTCCTCTTCACGCCATCGACGTGGGGTCGACTGATGAACGTAAAAGACTGCGACGAGGCGTCCGTCCTTGACCAGCGGCGCCGCGATAATGGCCCGGACACGAACCTTGTCATAGGCTTCAGCGGTGGACTCTCCGGTATGGTCATCGGCAAGCGTGTCGTCGATCGTCACGGCCCGCCCGGCACGGAGCTCGGCGATCAATGCGGTACCGAAAGCGTCAAGCCGGTACCGTCCGGCAAGGCTCGGCATGATATCCAGGGACCAATCCTGGGTGACGGTAAACACCTCGCCCTCGGGCATCACTTCGGCGTAGCCGGCGCGATCTGCAGCGAGCTCCTGGCCGAGCAGCTCGGCGGCGCTGTGCATGATCTCCTGCGCATCGGCCAGTCCGCTCAGGCGTTCCTCCAGCGCCAAGCGAAACCGCTGCCGGCGGGCACCGAGCATTTGCTCTGTGGTTTCGGTGCAGGCACAGAACATGCCAGCAACCGCGCCGTTCTCGTCCCGAACCGGTGAATACGAAAAGGTAAACCAGGTGGGTTCCTCGAAGCCCTTGCGCTTCATCAACAACGGCAGATTTTCGTGATAGCTCGCATCGCCCTTCATCGCCGAGTCGATGAGTGGACTGATGTCCGGCCAGATTTCAGGCCATATCTCGCGAAACGGCTTGCCCAGCGCGTCCGGATGCCTGTTGCCGAGGATGGGGGCGTAGGCGTCGTTGTAGACGAAACCCAGGTTCTCACCCCACGCCACGAACATGGGAAATTTCGAGTTGAGCAGCAGCTCGACCACGGCGCGCAGAGGCGGCGTCCAGTCGGCCGGCGCACCCAGTGCCGGAGACGTCCATCCGGCAGCTCGCATCATCGTGCCGGCGGCGCCGCCACCGGCGGGAAATTGCGCGGCCGAAGAATGCGAATTCTTTCCACTGCATGAGTTCACTCAGATATGCCCCGCGGACCGTGCCGATGAAAATGGATGTATTGACCGTGACGCCTTGGCGAGATTAGCGCTTTTTGAGTCAGCGAAGTGGTGTGCCGAAGACGGTCAAAGATCAGGAGGCGGTGATCGAGGGTGCGGTGCGGGGTGGGCAGTATATGAGCGATCATCGCCGGCCGGGGGCAAGGGGTAGTCCGGGGTAACACAATGAACTTCGCTGGCACAATGGAGCTGCCCCTGAGCCATCACACACAGGCGTTCAATCGGCACCATGGCCGGGTCGGCCATGTGCTGCAGGGTCGTTACAAGGCGATCCTGGTCGACAAGGACAGCTATCTGCTGGAGCTGTCGCGCTACATCGTGCTGAACCCCGTGCGGGCGCGACTGTGCAAGACAGCGGCCGACTGGCGGTGGAGCAGCTACCGGGCAGTGATGGGCAAGGCGGCGGCGCCGGACACGCTGGCCGTGGCCGACACGCTGGGCCTGCTTTCCGCGGATCGTGGTGTGGCGCGACGCGCCTTTGCGCGCTTTGTGGCGGAAGGTGCCGGGGCGTCGTTGCCAGAGAACAAGCAGCAACTGTTCCTCGGTGATGACGAATTCGCGCAGCGGATGGCAGCGCGCACCCAGGCGCCTTCACAGGAGGTGCCGCGCAAGCAGCGCGTGCAAAAGTCGCTGGCGCAATACGAGCGTGGATCGCTCGATCGTGACAGCGCCATTCGCGCGGCCTACGCCAGCGGCACCTATACATTGAAGGCGATCGGTGAACATTTCGGGCTGCATTACGCGACGATCAGTCGGATTGCGCGGGCGGAAATGTGACGAAACAGGACCTGACCGTAAGGTTCTGCGGCGGGCATGTCGGTGCACCAGACCGGGCCGAAGGAGTGGCAGGCGCGAATTGGGAAGATTCCGGTGATGGTGGTTTGATTGTTGGCCACGTGAGGCATTTCAAGAACAAGAGCGTTTCGTCCTCCTGCGGAGGGCGAGTGGCTTTTCTCTGCGTGGCCAGAGAAAAGTCACCAAAAGAGAGGCCACCCTCCTCGGCGCTTGTCGGGCTGCGCCCAACAAGTCCGTGAGCCGCGGCCGGGCTTGTCGACAGCACATCCCTGTGCTGGCGAAAAGGGACCGGCATCGTGCCGATCCCCCTGCGGGCCTGTCGTCCACGGCTCACCGCCTCACAAGGGGGTGAAGTTCAAGAGCAACGGCAAGAGCAACGGCAAGAGCAACGGCAAGAGCAACGGCTAAGCACGCTCCACCGAAATGCTACGATGCTAGACCTGACCCCAAGCTCTGCGCAAGCTCTGCAAGCTCTGCGGGGTCTGCTAATCGTTGGGCCGCAACCCATCTGCACGGTATGCTGGCCGTATGAAAGTCAGTGAAGTGCTGCGGCTTCTGCAAGATGACGGCTGGTTCCTCGCCGCGACTCGCGGTAGCCATCGCCAGTACAAGCATCCGTCCAAGTCTGGCCGAGTGACTGTTCCTGGCAAGCCGAGCGACGATTTGGCGCCCGGCACACTCAACAGTATCCTCAAGCAAGCCGGTCTCAAGAGGTAATTCCCATGCGCTACGCAATCGTCATTGAAAAGGCTGAAGGCAACTACTCCGCCTATGTTCCAGACCTTCCCGGTTGCGTGGCCACTGGCGGCAGCGTCGAGGAAGCCGAGCAGCAAATCCGCGAAGCGATCGCTTTCCACGTGGAAGGGCTTCGCGATGATGGTGCGCCCGTGCCCCCGCCTAGCAGCCGCGTTGAGTACGTGGACATTGCTGCCTGATCAATGGGTCAGTGTTATTGATTTCGGGAAAGCATGGGGTCCGGGAAAGCACGGTAAAGCACGGGGTCATGGGAAAGCATGGGTAGAGTAGAGAGCAGGTTCCCCAAGACCCGACCCCGTTCCTCCGATCTGAGGTGGAGTCCTTAGTTTGACGCCAGGGCGGACAACACCTGAGCGCGCTGGGTGAGCAACGACTCCACCCCTGATTGCTGCAGAATGTCCGGCACGCTGGCTACAACGGCTACCGGATCGGTCAAGGCCGCGACGGCATCGGATATCGCTTTCGCGGCCAGCACGAGATCCCCATCGACCACCGCCAGGCGATCCAGGGTTTCGCGCTCATTGCGGTGCCGTTGGTTTACCCGGTCCATCTCCGGCACGGCGGCATTGCGCACGCGTACCTCCAGCGATTCGAGCGCTTGCTGTTCGCGCTGCAGCGCCTGCGCGGTCGCCACAGCCGCAGCATCGGGAAACGGCTTTTCGCGTGTAGGCGCCGGCAAGTGCTGCTGACGATAAGTGCGCTCCATCGCGGCGAGGCTCGTACGTGCCATGCCAAGCATTTCGCTGACTCGCGCGCGGATCAGCAAATCATCGGCGCGCTGCTGATTCTCCTTGCGATAGAAGTTGTAGCCCCAGCCGTAAAACAGGTTCGCCAGTACCTGCTTTACCGGGCCCGCGCCTTCGATTGGGTTTACCGTCGATTTCATTTCCATCATGCGGCCTCGTATAGCGAAGCACGGATCGCCTGTGCATGTGCGATCCGTGCGAAATGGTTTACTCCTTGACCGCGGCTGGCTGCAAGGCACTGTCGGGTATGGGGTACGTGCCCATCGTGGCGCCACCAATCGTGAACGGCGCGCCCACCGCCATGTTGGGTGCGGAAACCAGACCACGCTCGGCCATCTTGAGCGCGGTGTAGTAGCGCACCGCCTCGATTTCACTCAACCCAAAGGCGCGCAGCGAAATGAGTTCGCGCATGCGGTCGTCCTTCGGCAGGATCAGCACTTTCGCGTCGTTCAAGGTGATGCCGAACACCGAGAGAAACGAACTCATGTGCTCCTTCACCAGTTCCACGATCTCGTGGATGTGCTCGTTGATCCGTTCCATCGGCGTGACCTGCACCACCTGATTGATCGCCTGCTCGACCACCGGGCCGGTATAGCTGGCGATCTCGTCGGCCTGGATGTAGTGACCGCTGAACGGCATGTGCGTAATCAGTTTCAGCGCGTCCTCCTTGGTATCCACATGGATGTAGTAATCCACCTGATACACCATTTCAGCCATTTCCGCCGAGGTTGCTACACCCTTGGCGCGCACCAGCAACTTGGCGCGATTCACGTACAGAACCTCGTATTGCCAAGGTGACGAGCCGCCAAAGAAGCCGGTCACGAACCCACCCATCAGCGGCTTGTCCGGGGTCTGGATCGGGTATTGCCCAGTGTCGTAGACGCTCAACACCGCGCCGCGCGATTTGAGTACGGCGAAGTGGTTGGCCTCCACGGTGAGAAGACTGCCGGAGACGATGCTCGAATCGGGGTAGTGATACGCCATGATGTCCGGACCCATGATGTCCGTGCCATCGTCCTGCAATGTCGAGATTACCTGTCGCGTCAGTGCCATGGTCGTTCCCTCGTCTGATGATGTGGGTGAAGACGCGCCTGCCCATGGCTTTAGATGGCAATGGACGGATCGACTTGATCGAGTCGAGTAACGCGCACTGGGGCAGTATGTAATATTCAAGGAGCAAGGTTGCGGCGCAAGTCGCTTGTATTGAATCGCAAATTCATGTGGCGGTGGAATGCTGCCCACTCCAGTTCACACAGGCCTTGAATAGCGAGAGCACCCATGACGTTTCGACCGAGGAGCATGGCAATAATTTTCCTGATGGTCGGTGTTTCACTTGGCGATCCCCAGGCGCGCGGCCAGACAACGTGATCTTGCCCCCGAGGAACGTCTCCTTGGCGGGAACGGGGCGACCATTTCCCTGAGCTGTTGACGGGGTGAGTGCCTCGCGGGCCCTTCGCTTTCCTCGCTGCTGAATCGGTTTGGCATTCCCTGCCGAAGGTCATGCTTGACTTTGCTCCAAGTGTATTGTTGTATTGATACACATGGATGCCTCGCTGCTCACCGTTCAACCCGCGTCGCCCGAGCCGATCTACCGCCAGATCGTCGAGCAACTGCGCCGGTTGATCGCTGGTGGTCAGCTCGGTGCGGGTGATGCGCTGCCATCGGTGCGCGAAGTCGCCGGCTTCCACGCGATCAACCCGATGACGGTATCGCGCGCCTACAGCCTGGCCGAAGCCGAAGGGCTGCTGGAGCGCCTGCGCGGCAAGGGCATGGTGGTGGCCAACACCAGCCGATCGAGCCAGAGCGAATCGCGCCGGCTGGCGATGCTGGAGCCATCACTGCAGGCGCTGATGCGCCAGACCCGAGAACTTGAATTGCCCGCCGAGCAGGTGCTGCGGCGGTTGACCGCACTGCTGGGAGAGCAGCCATGAACGCTGTACGACAGGAAAGGGAAGTGACCGCGATCGCACCGCTGATCGTGCGTGACCTGGTGCATTGTTACGATGGCAGCAACGTGCTGAGCGGGATCGACCTCACGGTGCAGCCGGGCAGCGTGCTCGGCCTGATCGGCCGCAACGGCGCCGGCAAGTCGACCCTGATTCGGGCCATGCTGGGGTTGCTACAGCCGCTATCCGGCACCGCCACGGTATTCGGCGAGCCGGCGCTCAAGCTCAGCGACCGCAGCAAGGAGCGCCTGGCCTATGTGCCGCAGCAACCCGAGGCGCTGGCCTGGCTTACCGCGCAACAGATGCTCGACTATGTCGGCCGTTTCTATCCGCGCTGGGATCAATCCTTCGCCACCCGGACGCTGGAGCGCTGGCAGATCCCGCCGAACAAGTTGCTGGCCAAGCTGTCGCCGGGCGAGCGCCAGCGGGTCGACCTGATCCGCGCGCTGGCCTCGCAGCCGGAGTTGCTGGTGCTGGACGAGCCCGCCGCCGCGCTCGATCCGGTCGCCCGCCGCGAACTGCTGCGCGAAATCGCGCTGCGCGCCGGCGAGTCCGGCACCACGGTGCTGTTCTCCACTCATATCGTGTCGGATCTGGAACGCGTCGCTTCCGAAGTGGCCTTCCTGCATCAGGGCAAGTTGCTGATGCAGTGCACCGTCGATGCAACCAAGGAGCGCTATGGCCGGCTGTGGATTCCGGGCCAGATCAGCTACGCCGCACCCACACAAAGCCTGAGCCGGCGCAGGCATGACGACGGCAGCCTCAGCCTGGTGGTCGAACGCGATGCGCAAGGCCAATGGCCGGAAGCGGCCAGCCTGCCCGGTGCACGCGTCGATGCGCTGGGGCTGGAGGATCTGTTTGTGGAGATTGCGGAGTGAATCTGTCACTGGCGTTGCTGGCGCCCTGGCGGGTCAACCTGGCCGGTACACGATGGTTGGCGCTGGGGCTGGTTCTATTGGCGGTGTTCGGTGCGGCCGGCTGGGCATGCTTCGCGCACACGACGAGCTGGTGGGTGGGTTCAGCCGTGATCGACGGTGTCTGTGCCGCCATGCTGTGGAAGTTTGTTCTCTCCTACATGCTGCTGCCTGCGATTGATGCGCATCAGCTGCGGTTGCCCGGCATGCAGCGCAGTTTGTTCGTGGGTTGGGCTTTTTACGGACTGCTGTGCGTGCTGTTGCCTGCGTTTGGGCTCGGACTGTGGGCAGGGAAGGTCGCGGTTATTGCGGTAATCATGGCCATGTTCTGCCTCGCTGGCCTGCTGCTGGCGCTGCTGCCTCGCTATGTTGACATACTCATCTGGGCCCCTTTTTACGCTGCCGCCATCCATCCTCATTCTGTGCTCGGCCTCAGCCTCGGCCATTCGAATTTTCTGGCTTGGGCCCTTCCCTTGGCGCTGCTCCTGCTGGTGCTGGCGCTGGCGCGTATTCACGGGTTGGTGGTAACCAGCAAGCCCTATGCGCCAAGCCGGAATGCGCCGTCAGTGCTGGGCCTTGGCAGAGCTATCGCTGGCGCCTTTGCGGCCGGCGGTGGTCTATACGGGTCACGCGCCATCGCCGGGCGTGCGGACTGGATGCAGGCCCGGGCCAGCTTGCGCGGTTGCGGGCAGGGTCGCCCCGTGGTGAGTCTACGGTTGGCGTTGGGTGGAATATTCATGCCAACCAACTTCATGGGTTGGCTGCGCAAGCACATGGTGATGCTGGCTGCCGTCCTGGCGGTCGGTGGCTTCATGGTTTGGCGGGCCTTGGGCGATACGCATGATCTATCGCCGATCAGTGGTCGGCACAACGAGCAACTGCTGGTGTTGTCCATGCTCACTGGTTTCGCCTCGGCGTCCATGACGTTCCACTGTCTGATGGGCTTATTGCAACGCTGGCGAAACCCCAACGCCGAGCTGTCGCTGCTGGCCCTGTTGCCAGGGTTGGGCCGCGCCGGTGCTGACGTGAAACGGAACCTTCTGCTGGCCATCCTGCTACCGCCATTGCGCATCCAATTGTCGCTGTTAGCGGCCTTGATGGTGCTTGCGCTCGGACTGCATGCGGCGCTGTCAACGGACGTGTTTGTGATGCTGAGCCAGCTATCGCTCGCTGCTGCCGTTGTCGCCTACGCACTGCTGATCACGGGTGGTCAGGTGGCGGGGCGTTGGCTGAATCTTGGCATCAGCCTCCTGTGGCCTCTTCTCATCATGCTCCCGCTGTTCGTCTCCGGCCGCGACCGGCACCTGGGAAATCTGGCCGTGAGCCATCTGACACTGCTGTTTGATGCCGGCTGGGTCTTGCTGATCGTATTGCTGCTCTGGCTTGGCCGTCGCGGCTGGCGCGGTTTGCAGCAGCGGCCGCATCCGTTTTTGCCACGTTGAGGAGCGAGGGCTGACATGAACTTCTCCAGAGTATTGCTGGCGCCATGGATTGCCACGCCGCGTTCCTTGCGCTGGATCGTGGCGCTTGGTCTGGGCGCTTGCATCGTCGCCGATGGCGTCGGCCGGATCTTTGGACACGTCGACCACAGGTGGCTATGGAGTGCGGTAATGCTTGGGCTCGGCAACGGCATCTGCTGGGGGCTGCTGATGCCGAACGCGGTTTTGCTGGTGCGCGATGCGCAGCAGCTGCGCTTGCCGGGAATCCGCCGCGACGTGGCCTGGAGCCTGCCGCTGTATGCGGTGTTGAGCCTCGGTGTGCCGGTGCTGCTGCAGCTGCCTGATGGCCATGTGGCGCGCTTTGCCATCGTGCTGGTGCTGGCGGCTGCAAGCGCTGGGTTGTACATGCTGCTGCCCGGCCGACTGGCTCTCCTCGCGTATGTATTGCTGGTGTTGAACGCTACGGTATTCCACGTTTTCCGCCTGTCCGGACTCACCGACCCGCGCTTTGTGACGTGGGGCGCCGGGGCGGCTCCTTTGCTGGCGCTGGCGGTAGTCTGGCGGTGGCGTCAGCTGCTGCGGGGAGGCGATGTTCCCCTGCCGAGATCGCGTGCCCCGCAAGTGATCAATTTGCGCCGTGTATTCGGCATGTCGGTGGCCGACGCGCAGACGGAAGCCGCGACGTTGCGGGCGCGCCCGGACTGGCTTGCGCTCCGACCCGACCTGCGCGGTGTCGGTCCGCAAGCCCCGATCAAGACCCTGCGCATGGCGCTGGGCGGGGCGTATACGCCGCAAACGCTGAGCGGTCGGCTGTATCAACTGGTGCCCAGTGCGCTGATGGTTCTGGTGGGTTTGATGTTCGTCGCTAGCCCCTTCGGCGACCACCGTGTTTGGCCGGAGATACGCTACCTGTTCGGCCTCGAAGGGTTCGTCTATGTCGCCTTTTTTTTCGCGTTCGTGAGCATGATGAGCGTCATCACAATCGTCGCAGTGGTGACGCGACGCTGGGGGCGCTTGAATGCCGAGCTGCCGTTGCTGGCGCTGCTGCCGGGGCTGGGGCGCGCTGGCGACATCAAGCGTGTCGTGCTGCGCGCCGTGCTCCAGGGGCCGGCCCGCTTCCTTGGCGCGTCATTGCTGGTTATCGGCATGGACGCCGCAAGCCTGGGCGTTGGCTGGCCGGGCGTGCTGTCCTTGTTGCTGATCGTCGTCGGCTGCCTGGGTTATCTGGTGGCGATGGTGCTGGGTGTATTGGGCGGCCATGCGTGGTCCGGTGTGGGCGGGTTTTTCGTGGTGATCGGCATGCTCGTCTTGCTCAGTCTCACCGCCTTGCTGCCGGTGCTATGGCATGACTGGAGCGGGTTGACCGTCATCGCGGCCGACGCTGCGTTTGCTGCCGCCTGGCTTGTGCTGGCGCTGCTCCTGCTCTCGCTCGGTCACCGCGGCTGGCGTGGCTTGCAGGCGCGGCCGCATCCGTTTCTTGCCAATGACTAGCCCGGGCAACGTTTACCCGCGGTTGGCATCGGGCGTCGCGCCTGCGGGAACGCACACGCGCTATCCGTGGTCAGACCGGCGAGCGTGCCCCTTTTCACAGACCCCGGCCGGCGCCGCGTCGCGCCGGGGTGCTTCACCACCTGCGCGGCGCGTTTCCATTGATCCACGTTACTCACAAGGACAGATCGAATGAAAAATCGAGTCATGCAACTGGCCACCGCGATTGCGCTGGCCCTGGCCACCGGTACGGCCGCTGCCAGCGGGGCGAGCGACGTCACCCGCGCCACCCTGGACAACGGATTGCGCGTGGTGATCGTGCGCGACAGGCTGGCGCCGGTGGTGACCACCGAGATCAACTACCTGGCCGGTTCGGATGAGGTGCCGGCGGGGTTCCCCGGTACCGTGCATGCGGTGGAGCACATGATGTTTCGCGGCAGTCCGGGCCTGAGCAAGGACCAACTGGCCGCGATCGCGGCAAACATGGGAGGCGCGTTCAATGCGGATACCACCCAGGGCGTGACCCAGTACTACTTCACCGCGCCGTCGCAGGATCTGGACGTGGCGCTGCGCGTACAGAGCCTGCGCATGCGCGGGGTGGACATGGCGCCGGCGGCGTGGGCGAAGGAGCGTGGCGCGATCGAGCAGGAAGTCTCGCGCGACCTGTCCAATCCGTCCTACAAATTCTATGAGCAGTTGCAGGCGCAGCTGTTCGAGGGCACGCCGTATGCGCATACCCCGCTGGGCACGCGCGATTCGTTCAACAAGACCACGGCGGCGATGCTGAAGCGGTTCCACGATGCCTGGTACGCGCCGAACAACGCGATCCTGGTGATTGCCGGCGATGTCGATCCGGTGGCGACGCTGGCCAAGGTCAAGCGCGAGTTCGGTGCGATCCCGCGCAAGACCATCCCGGCGCGGCCGGGCTTCCACTTCAAGCCGGTGATGGCGAAGACCATACGCTTGCCGACCGACAGCCCGTATGGGTCGGTGTACCTGGGCTGGCGCATGCCGGGCTTGAAGTCCGCCGACTATGCCACCGCGATGGTGCTCAGCCAGGCGCTGGGTTCGCAGCGCGCGGCGCTGTACGGCATGGGCATGAATGGTACTGCCTTGTTTGGCGGCTTCTTCGATCAGGCGATGCCCGCGGCGGGCATCGGCATGGCGGTGGGTATCTTTCCGCGGGGTGGCAACCCGCAGCCGGTGCTGAAGCGGATGCAGGCGATCCTCGCCAAGGCGGCGGCCAAGGGCATCGATCCGGCGCTGGTCGAGGCGGCCAAACGCAAGGCGATCGCCGCACTGGAGTTCAAGAAGAATTCAGTAGCAGGCCTGGCCAACGCCTGGTCGCAGGCGCTGGCGTTCCAGGGCCTGGAATCGCCCGATGCGATCAAGCAGGCGATCGAGGCGGTGACGCCGCAGGCGGTCGACGCGCTGGCCCGCGTCACCTTCAATCCGGCCCATGCGGTGACTGCGATCCTGACCCCGCAAAGCTCGGGCAAGCCGGTCGCCGGTAAGGGGTTTGGCGGTGCCGAAAGTTTCTCCTCCAGTCCGGACAAGTCGGTGCAACTGCCGGCCTGGGCGGCCAAGGCGTTCGCCAAGCTGGCGGTGCCACGCTCCACCCTCAAGCCGACGTCGTACACCTTGCCCAACGGTCTGCGCCTGATCGTGCAGCCCGAATCGATCAGCGGCACCGTCGAGGTGTTCGGCCAGATCAAGACCAACCAGGATCTGCAATCGGCCAAGGGCGAGGAAGGCATCGCCGGGGTGCTGGGGGGGCTGTTCCCGTTCGGCACCACCACGCTGAACCGGTTGCAGTACCAGCAGGCGCTGGATGCGATCAGTGCACGTGCCAGCGCCGGCTCCAGCTTCTCGCTGGCGGTGCCGTCGGCACATTTTGCGCAAGGCATGCGCTTGCTGGCCGACAACGAGTTGCATCCGGCGCTGCCGCCGCGTGCGTTCGCGGTGGTGCAGCACCAGATGGCCGGTGCGGTCGCCGGGCAGATCCAGTCCCCGGCATTTCTCGCCGCGATGGGCCTGCAAAAGGCCTTGCTGCCAGCCGCCGACCCACAGTTGCGCTACGCCACGCCCAAGGACGTGATGGGCCTCGATCTGGCCAAGGTGAAGGCGTATTACGCGAAGACTTTCCGTCCCGACATGACCACCATCGTGGTGGTCGGCAAGGTCGATCCAGCCACCGCAAAGCAGGTGGTGGAAAAGGCGTTCGGGGGCTGGCAGCGCGAGGGCGCCAAACCGGATGTCGACTACGCCGCGGTGCCGTTGAACAAGCCGGGCCAGTTGCATGTGCCGGACAGCAGTGCCTCGCAGGACAGCGTGCAGATGGCACAGATGATCCCGGTGACCCGCGACAATCCGGCGCGTTTCGCCCTGAATCTCGGCAACCAGGTGCTGGGCGGCGGTTTTTATGCGTCGCGGCTCTACCACGACCTGCGCGACAAGTCCGGGCTGGTCTACACCGTGGGCTCCCGCTTCGACCTCGGCAAGCATCGCAGCACGTACACGGTGTCCTTCGGTGCCGATCCGGACAAGGTGGCGGCAGCCAGCGCGATCGTGGTGCGTGACCTGAAGCAGATGCAGAGTGAGCCGGTATCGGCGAGCGATCTCAAGCGCGCCAAGGGCATCCTGCTGCGGCAGATCCCGCTGGGTGAATCCAGCTTCGGCGCGATCGGTGGCCAGTTGCTGGAGTTGTCGATCGAAGGCAAGCCGTTGAATGCGATGACGCTCGCCGGCCAGCACTACCTCAAGCTCACCGCGAAACAGGTGCAGCAGGCGTACGCGACGTATATCCGGCCGACGGATTTCGTCACCGCGGTGAAGGGGCCGGCGCCGAAGGGCTGATTGCAAACAGGGTTGCGCGGTATTCCCGCGCAGCCCTTTGTCTTCTGAATTGATCGTCGCGGTACCTCACCTGCCCGTGTGCAGCTCGATCGGCGCAGGTCTTCGGTTGCCTGCTGCAGAGGGTCACCAACGCCGGCGACATCGGCGCCATACTGGTGCAATGCCTGCAGCGGCTGAGGAGAAAACGTTGAATGCTTTTTCAGGGGTATGGAATGACTTGCTGGAACGGGTTTTCCCCCGCCGCAAGCTGCTTGCAGAGATCCGCTCGCGCTGGGGCCAGTCAGGGCCCGGCAAGGCGTGGCGTGCCAGTGCCTATTTCGATCTTGTCCGTGGCTCGGCAGCGGATGCCGATGTGGACGACAAGACCTGGTTCGATCTAGAATTTCCGGAGATCTTTGCGCGCTTCGATACCACCATCACACCGCTGGGTCGGCAGTACCTGTTTTGCATGATGCGCACCTATGTGGAGGACCCTCAGCTACTTGCCGAGCGCTACCACGGCGCCCAGGCGCTTCGCGCCGATCATGCCTTGCGCGAGCGCTTCCAGCTCGCGCTTTCGGCGCTCAGGGATGGTGGCTATGCCGACGTGGTGGATGTCGTTTTCGGCGAAACGCTGCGAGCGGTGAAGTATCCGCGCTGGCTGCTGTTGTGGAGTGCCATAGGGCTGCTCACACTGCTGGGCGCGATCGGCTCGATCTTGCCGGTATGGGCAGTGTTTGTCACGGTGGCCATCAACGTGACCATCATCATCCAGACGTTCGCCGGTGTGCGGCGCGATTCGGCGGCCTTGAAACGCTGCCTCGCCCTGCTGCCGGTGGCGGAGGCGGTTGCGCGTGCTGGCGATGATGCTTCACGGTTCAAGTCCGTGGCGCAGCTTCGAGCGCAGAGGCCGGAGCGCCAACAGGTTGCGCAGAAGTTACGTGGGTTTTCGCTGTTCCAAAAGGAAGCGGTGCAGTGGGTGTCGATCTGGTTCAATATCACTTTCCTGCTCGAACTGGTCGCCTACGCCAGGGTCCTCAAGCACCTGGCCGAGGTGCGCGCGGTGTTGCAATCGACCTGGGTGCTGCTCGGTGAAATCGATGCCAGTATTGCCTTGGCCTGTGCACTCGAATGCTCCCCGAAGCATTGTCTGCCGGAGCTATCCCTCACGCCGCTGATCGACATCGAGGATGGCTGCCATCCCCTGCTGGCACAGCCCTCGCCCAACTCGCTGCGCCTGGACCGCCGCTCGGCGCTGATCGCCGGCTCCAACATGGCCGGCAAGACCACCTTGATCAAGATGGTCGGGAGCAACATCATCATCGGCCGTACCCTGGGCTTTTGCCTGGCCTCGCGGGCCGTCATTCCCCAGTCCACGGTGATGGCTTCCATCCGCAGAGAGCATTCGGTCGAGTCCGGCAAAAGCCATTATTTTGGCGAGATCGAGCGGCTTCAGACCTTTATCGACTACGCCAGGCAACAGCGTTGCCGGGTCTTCGTCATCGACGAGTTGTTCAGCGGCACCAACACCATCGAACGCATTGCCATTGCCCGCGCGGTGCTGGAGCAGCTGGGCATGGAGGCGCAGGTGCTGGTGACCACCCACGACGTGGAACTGCAGCAGGATCTGGCCGGCAACTATGACCTGTACCACTTTCAGGAAAACCCGGACATCGAGGGTTTCTTCGACTACCGGCTGCGGCCGGGTGCGGCCGTGGAAAGAAACGCAATTCGCTTGCTGGGCCGGGTCGGCTTTCCGGCTGGGATTGTCGCCCGTGCGATGAGTCTGGCCGCCAGTCGATCGAATTGATGCCCTGGTCTGCCACGAGACGGCGACAGTGAAAGCCCCGGCTTTGCCGGGGAATGCTTGCCTGACACTTGTGCTCACTCGCGAATGACGGGATCGCAACCCGAGATGGTTTGACAGGGACTGCCGATACACGGTTGTGCTGGACATCAGCGAGGGCTTTTGCAGCGTCGGGACCTGCGTCAGGCTGCATCTACTTCAGTAACGGCGTAGGGCGGACACTGTCCGCCGCTCGACTCCGGAACGTCGCACACGAACCCCGGCGGGCGGTGTCCGCCCTGCGAGGCGTATTCGCCTACGTGGGCGGGTGATCACTTCAGCAGCGAGCGCAGCATCCAGGCGGTCTTCTCGTGCTCCTTCAGTCGACCGGTGACCAGGTCGGCGGTGCCTTCGTCGCCAGCGCTGTCGGCGGCCTTGATGGTGCCGCGGGCTGTGTGTGCGGCGATCTCGTGGCCTTCGACCAGTTGCTTCACCATCTCCTTCCACTCGGGTACGCCGGACTCTTCCTTGATCGAGGTGAGCTTGCCGAACTGGCTGTACGAGCCAGGCGCGGCCACGTCGAGTGTGCGGATGCGCTCGGCGACTTCGTCGGCGGCCAGCCATAACTCGTTGTACTGGGTTTCGAACATCAGGTGCAGGCTGTTGAACTGCGGGCCGGTCACATTCCAGTGAAAACTGTGGGTCTTCAGGTACAGCGAATAGGTGTCGGCCAGCAGCTTGGACAGCTGCCTGGCAACCTGCTCGCGATCCTTCTTGGCGATGCCGATGGAAATGGCCATGTGTCGCTCCTCAAGTCAGGGGAAGATATGCCGTGTGGAAACGATAGTCCTCCGGGGCGTCGGTTGGAAATGCATGGTGCCGATATGTTCGATAGTCGCCGGCTATCGAACTGCCGAATCCCCGGCATGCAAAGGCATGCCGGGGCAGCGGTTATCATGCGCGGCTGATGAACGACAAGAACGCTTCCTCACCTCCTTCGGCCGATGCGCAGCTGCGCGCGCTGCGGCGGGGCCTCGATGCGGTGTCCAGCCGCGACTTCGGTCGCCTGCTGGGTCGCTGGCGCGGGCTGTCGCGCCGACCCGACGAAGGCAAGCTGGCCACGTTGGGGGCCGATATCGAGCGGTCGGCGGCGAAGCGCGCGGCACGCAAGGCGGCGAAACCGCCGATCCGGCTGGACCAGTCGCTGCCGATCAGCGCGCGGGGCGAGGAAATCGTCAAGCTGATCCAGCAGCACCAGGTGGTGGTGATCGCCGGCGAGACCGGGTCGGGCAAGACCACCCAACTGCCAAAGCTGTGCCTCGCCGCAGGCCGTGGCGAAGCGGGCATGATCGGCTGTACCCAGCCGCGTCGATTGGCCGCCCGTTCGGTGGCGCGGCGGGTGGCGGAGGAACTGGGTACGCCGGTGGGCGAGATCGTCGGTTTCCAGGTGCGCTTCAACGACCAGGTCTCCGAGCGCAGCCTGATCAAGTTCATGACCGACGGTATCCTGCTCGCCGAAACGCAGGGCGATCCGTGGCTCAGCGCGTATGACACGATCATCATCGACGAGGCGCACGAGCGCAGCCTCAATATCGATTTCCTGCTTGGCTACTTGAAGCAGTTGGCGCTGAAGCGGCCGCAGCTGAAGATCATCGTCACCTCGGCGACGATCGATACCGCACGCTTTGCCGAACATTTCGACGGTGCACCGGTGGTTTCGGTGAAAGGCCGTGCGCACCCGGTCGAGCTGCGCTGGCGTCCCGTGAATGACGCTGTAGGAGCGCACCCTGTGCGCGATGCTCTTGCTACAAGCCCGACGAAGAGCGATCGCGCACAGGGTGCGCTCCTACAAAGCCAGCGCGGGAGCATGCAGCAGGGCAGTGCCGAGCACATCGCTGCGGTGCTGGATGAAATCACCTACGATGACCCGCGTGGCGATGTGCTGATCTTCTTGCCCGGCGAGCGGGAGATTCGCGACGCGCACCTGCTGTTGTCACGCCGGCAGTACCGCGAGACCGAGATCATGCCGCTGTATGCGCGGCTTTCGGCGGGCGAGCAGGATCGCGTGTTCAAGCCGGGTATCAAGCGCCGAGTGGTGCTGGCCACCAATGTGGCCGAGACTTCGCTCACGGTGCCGCGCATCCGCTATGTGATCGACACCGGCACCGCGCGGGTGAAGCGCTACAGCCAGCGCAGCCAGCTCGAGCGACTGCATGTGGAGCCGATCTCGCAGGCGGCGGCAGACCAGCGCAAGGGGCGTTGCGGGCGCGTCGGCCCCGGCGTCTGCTATCGCCTTTACGACGAAACCGATTTCGCCGCTCGCGTCGCCTATACCGATCCCGAGTTGCTGCGCTCGTCGCTGGCCAATGTGATCCTGCGCATGCTGGCGTTGCAGCTGGGCGATGTAGAGGCGTTCCCGTTTCTGGATGCGCCCGATCCGCGCGTGGTGGCAGATGGCTACCGTCGCCTCGCCGAGATTTCCGCGATCGACGAATCGCGCAAGCTCACCGCGATCGGACGTACCGTGGCGCGTCTGCCGATCGACGTGCAACTGGCACGGATGCTGGTCGAGGCCGAACAGCGACAAAGCCTGCGCGAGGTGTTGACCATCGTCAGCTTTCTCAGCGTGCAGGACCCGCGCGAGCGTCCGCCCGATGCGCGTCAGCAGGCCGACGCGGCGCATGCGCAGTTCGCCGATCCGACCTCCGATTTCATCGGCGTGCTGAACCTGTGGCGCGCCTACCACGATGCCCATGAGGAATTGACCCAATCGAAGCTGCGTGACTGGTGCTCACGACATTTTCTCAGCTTCATGCGCCTGCGCGAATGGCGCGAGTTGCATCGGCAGTTGCTGCTGGTGGTACATGAGCTTGGCTGGAAGCTGGATGTTGCCGGCTCTGCCCCCTCTCCCTCGCGGGGAGAAGGGGCGGTCCGGTCCCAAAACCCACGCGCCGCCGCGGCAGAGGTTCGGAAGAGCAAGGGCGAGAAGGTTTCCCGCGAGCACCCGTCCCTCACCCCAACCCTCGGCAATCGCTCCCTGCATTGCTCTACCTCCCGCATCCATGCGGTCGTCTCCCCGCAGGGGAGAGGGGGCGAACGCGAAGAGCGTGGTGCTGATCAACAGGGAGCGATGGACCGCCTTTTCGAGGCGATCCATCGCTCCCTGTTGGCCGGCCTGCCGACCCAGGTGGGGCGCAAGGACGATAAAGGCGTCTACCAGAGCACGCGCGAACGAAAATTCCAGGTGTTTCCGGGCTCGGCGCTGTCGAAGCTGCCGCCGAAGTGGGTCTTCTCGGCGCAGATCCTGGATATCGGCGGGCGCGTGTGGGGGATGATGAACGCGCGGGTGGAGCCGCTGTGGATCGAGCAGCAGGCGGCGCATCTGTTGCGGGTCAATTGCCGCGGTGTGCACTGGTCGACCAGGCGCGGTGCGGTGGTCGCCTATGAGCAGGTAAGCCTGTTCGGCCTGGTGCTGGTGGAGAAACGCGCGGTGACGTTCCAGCCGCAGGACCCGCCGCTGGCGCATGCGATCTTCCTGCGCGAGGCGCTGACCCGCGGCGACATCGATGCCCGTGCCGACTTCGTGCGTGCCAACCAGCGCGTGCTGGAGGAGGCGCGCGGCATCGAGGCGAAACAGCGGCGCGAGGGTTTGATCCGCCACGAAGACGATTTGGTGGATTTCTTCGTCGGCAAGCTGCCGGAGCAGATCGCCAGCACACGCGCGCTGGATGCCTGGTATCGCAGGGCCCGTCCCGCCGAGCAGGCTTCACTGCGCTGGTCGCTGGATGACGTGATGGTCGGTGGTGCGGGCCTGGATGCCAAGGCCTTTCCGGCAACGCTGGAACTGGGGGGGCAGCGCTATCGGCTGGAATACCGTTTCCTGCCCGGGGACGAGGCCGATGGCGTGACCGTGCATCTTCCCCTGGCGATGTTGAACGCCTTGCCCGCAGCGCGGTGTGAATGGCTGGTGCCCGGTCTGCTGGGCGAGAAGGTGGCCGAACTGATCCGCGGCCTGCCGAAGTCGCTGCGTCGGAACTTCGTGCCGGCACCGGACTTTGCACGGGCCTTCGTCGAGGCCGAAGCACCACGTGACGAGCCGCTTGCGAAAGCCCTGGCGGTGTTTCTCAAGCGTGCGACGGGGGTGGACATCGGTCTCGCTGAATTCGCCGCCGTCGAACTGCCTGCGCATTACCTGATGCGCTATCGCTTGCACGAAGGCGACGATGCGCAGGGCAAGACGCTGGCCAGTGGCCGGGACTTGCCGGCGTTGCGTGCGCAGTGGGAGGGCAAGGCGCGTGAAGCCTTCTCGCGCAAGACCGACGTGGAGCTGACCCGTGAGAATGTCACCGGTTGGGATTTCGAGGAAATTCCGCCGCAGGTGCGCGCCGACGGCGGCATGGTGGCGTTTCCCGCACTGGTCGATCTGGGCGAGGCGGTGGCCTTGCGGGTGTTCGAGCGCCATGACGAGGCGCTCGAGGCGCATCGCCGGGGCGTGTTGCGCTTGTTGCGCAATGCCTTGGCCAGCGATGCCAGGCAGGCACGCCGCCGGTTGCCGATCAGCCATCCGCTGGCGCTGAAATATGCGCCGCTCGGTGGCGTGGAGGGCTTGCGCGACGACTTGCTCGAAGGCGGTTTCGGTGACCTGCTCGAACGGCATGAGTTGGACGTGCGCACGGCCGGTGCTTTCGAGGGGCTGCGTGTGCAGTGTTCGCGCGAATTGTTTGCCGCAGGCGTCGAGCGTCTGAAACTGGCCGAACCGATCATCGAGGCGCAGGCCGAGGCGAAGTCCTGGTTGCAGCCGCCACTGCCGGGTTTTGCCAGGGCCAGCTACGACGATCTGCACGAACAGCTGGAGGCCTTGCTGGTGCCGGGTTTCCTGCGCGAGCTGCCGCCCTCGCGGCTGGCGCATTACCCACGCTACCTGAAGGCGATGCGGCTGCGCGCCGAGCGCTTGCGACAGGACCCGTCAAAGGATCAGCAACGCATGCTGCAGGTGATGCCGTACTGGCGGGCTTATCTGCAGCATCGCGCCGCGGGCGCCGAGGCCGAAACGCTCGCCGAGCTGCGCTGGCTGATCGAGGAGTGGCGCGTCTCGCTGTTCGCGCAGGAGCTTAAGACGGCCGAGCCGGTGTCGGCCAAGCGGCTGGCCCGGGCACTGTCGGCGCTGTCGTGAATGTCGAGGTCAGCGGATACGCTTGACGTGCACGTTGTCGTTGCAGCCGTGCACATACATCAGCCAGTTGCCGAACAGGCTCGGCTTGACCTTGACCACCGGATTGTCGGCGTTCATGCACATCGGTTGGTCCGAGCCGACCTGTTGCCACACCTGGCCGTTGGCCAGGGTGAATTCGTCGTTGCCATGCCAGCCGCTGAAATGGCCGACGATGTGGCTCTCGATCGCATGGCGCTTTTTGTCGCCGGCATAAAACACCGGTTTGCCGCTGCTGTCGACCACGCGCGTGGTGATCTTGTCGTGCTGATGCTTTTGCAGCCACTGGTCGAGATGCGCCAGCTGCTGTGGTGAGAGCTTGTCCAGGCCGGCTTGCCTGAAGTCGGCGCTGCTCATGCGCTGCTGCAGTCCCGCCGTTTGCTGGGCATGCAGCGCGGTGAAGTACAGCGGCAGTGCCAGCAATAGCGGCAGGATCACGTGGCGAGGGTGGATCGGCATGGCTGACCTTCATGATGGCGGCAGATGGTCGGTGATTTTGCGCGTCAAGCGGTTACAACGCCATAGCCTGGGTGCAGCGCGCGACCTCGTTCGCGCCGGTGATTCGTCGGTGATGATCTCGATTGCCGCGGCAGACACGCGGGCTGCCGCTAAGATGGATGCTTGTTCAGGACCCGCCGGATCATGGTCGACACCGTCAAATCCACCCGTCTGAGCCAGTGGCGCGAGCGTGCTGGCGAGGTGCCGCCGATGCTTGACGAGGCACTGCAGGCGTGTGCATCGCTGTCCATCCCCGAAGCCGAATGCTGCGACGTGCTGGACTTGCTCGCGATGCTTGGATGTGACGCGCAGACCCAGGCCTCGGCCTTGTGGTTCGAACTGGCGCGTGCCGATTCCGCGTTGTGGGCGGCCAGGAGCTCTGGCCTGCCCGCCGAATTGCAACGGCTGGTGGCCGGTCAGCAGGCTGCCGAACAGGTGTGGGCGCTGCATGCGCGGCACGCGCCGCCGGAGGGTGCCGCCGAGGGCCTGCGCCGTTTGTTGCTGGCGATCGTGCGCGACCTGCGGGTGGTGTTTGTCCTGCTGACGCGGCAGCTGGCACGGATGCGTGCCGCGGCCGCATGGCCGGCGCAGCAAAGTGCGGAGCTGGCGCGCCTGACCCGCGACATCCATGCGCCGCTGGCGAATCGCCTCGGCATCTGGCAGCTGAAGTGGGAGCTTGAGGATCTGGCTTTTCGTTACTTGCAACCGGACGTCTATCAGCGCATCGCAAAGCTGCTCGACGAGCGACGCGCGGATCGCGAGGCATTCATCCGCGAATCGCTGGCCGAGTTGGGCCAGCTGCTGCAGGCCGAAGGTGTGCACGCCGAGTTGGCCGGGCGGCCCAAGCACATCTATTCGATCTGGAAGAAAATGCAGCGCAAGGCGCTGGAGTTTTCCGACCTGTACGACATCCGCGCCGTGCGCGTGCTGGTCGACAACGTGACCGATTGCTACGCGGCATTGGGCGTGGTGCATGCGCGCTGGACGCATCTGCCGGGCGAATTCGACGACTACATCGCCCGGCCCAAGCCGAATGGCTATCGCTCGTTGCACACCGCGGTGCTGGGGCCGGCCGGCAAGACCCTCGAAGTGCAGATTCGCACCCGCCAGATGCATCGCGACAACGAGCTCGGCGTGGCGGCGCACTGGCGATACAAGGAAGGCGGCAGCGGTGATGCTGAGTTCGAGGCGAAGATCGCCTGGATGCGCAAGCTACTGGAGCCGCGCGAGGATGACAGCGCGCTGGCTGCCGATTTGCAGACCGAACTGCTGGAAGACCGGGTCTACCTGCTGACCCCCAAGGGCGAGGTGTTCGACCTGGCGCGTGGCGCGACGGTGCTGGACTTTGCGTATCTGGTGCATACCGAGGTCGGCCACCGCTGCCGTGGCGCCAAGGTCAATGGTCGTATCGTGCCGCTGACGTTCCAGCCGCACAGCGGCGACCGGGTCGAGATCCTCACCACCAAGCTGGGCGAGCCCAGTCGCGACTGGCTGTCGCCGCATCACGGCTACCTGCACACGTCGCGGGCGAAAGACAAGGTACGCGCATGGTTCCGCCGGATCGCCCACGACGCCAATCTCGTCGCCGGCCGCAGCATGCTGGAGCGTGAGCTGAAGCGACTGGCATTGCCGGCGGCGGAGCTGGCAAAACTGCCCGCGCACTTCCACCTGCAGACCCACGACGAGCTGCTGGTGGCGCTGGCGCTCGGCGAGGTGAGCGCGGGGCAGATCGCCCGGGTGCTGCAGGAGGCTGCGCAGCCGCAGGCCCCCAGGCCCTCGCCGCCACCAGCCGTCGGCCCGCGCGCCGCCACCGTCGATCGCGGTGCGCTCAGCATCGAAGGCATCGGCAACCTGCTGACCACCCTGGCGCGCTGCTGCCAGCCGCTGCCCGGTGATCCGGTGCGCGGCTTTGTAACCCGTGGCCGCGGGGTCTCGGTGCATCGCGCCGACTGCGCCAGCCTGGCGCGGCTGGCGCGACGCGATCCGGAGCGGGTGATCGAGGTGAGCTGGGGCTCCGCCTCGGCGCAGGCCTATGAGGTGGAGATCGAGCTGCGCAGTTATGACCGCAAGGGGCTGCAGAAAGACGTGACCGCCGTCATCAGCAATGCCGCCACCCCGATCATCGCGTCGACCAGCCGGATGTTCGCGGCAACCGGCGAGGTGGAAATGCGATTCACCTTGCGGGTGCGCGACTTCGAGCAGCTGTCCGCTTTGCTGGACAAACTGCAGGCGTTGCCGAATGTGATCGATGCGCGCCGTATCGGCGTCGGCTGAATCGCCAGGTGTTGCTGAACGCGGGTTTTTGCGAGCTGAAGCGCTTGCCCCGGCCGATGCTAAGCTTGATCAGCTATTGCCCTGGCAACCACTGAATCATGAGCGGACATCGAGACCAGAACGACACCGGACCACGTCGCCGCACCGAACCGACGCTCGGCGACATCGGGCAGCTCGATGCACCGCCACCCGCGCCACCGGTGCCGTCCGACGGCCTGCCGTCGATGGCGATCGAGCCGCGGTCGCGCCGCCCCGAGGGGAAGCTCGGCACGCCCGGGTCGGACCGGCGCGGCTGGTTGATCCCGTTGCTGCTGTTGCTGGTGATCTTGCTGGCGACGGCGATCTGGGTCAACCAGGGCTCGTTGCGTGCGCTGCTTCCGCGGACCGAGTTCAACAGCGTGCTGGCGCGGGCCCAGGCGGCCTTGCAGGCCGGTGATCTGGATGGCCAGAACGGCACCAGCGCGCGTGAACTGTTCCAGGCAGCGGTCGCGCTGGAGCCGGACAATGACCGCGCCCGCAACGGCCTGCAACGAGTTGGTCAGGCCGAACTGGCGCAGGCCGACGCGGCGTTGCAGGCAGGCCGCATCGATCAGGCGGCTCAGCAGGCGGCGGTTGCCCGTGAGCTGCTCGGGGGTGGCAGTGATATCGACCGGCTCGATCGGGCGATCGACAAGGCGCGTGTGTCCAAGGCGAAGACCGGTGACCTGATCGATCAGGCGCAGCAGGCGTTCGCTGCCGGAAACCTGACCGGCGATCACGGTGCAGGTGGCTTGTATCAGCAGGTTTTACAAGCCGATCCCGAGAACGCGGTGGCGGCGCACGGGCTGGATCAGGTCGGTGATGCCCTCGCGGCGCAGGCGCACCAGGCTTTCGCCACCCATGACACGGCCACGGCGAACACACGGATCGACCAGCTTGCCGCCCTGCAGCCGAACAACGGTGCGCTGCCGTCGCTGCGTGCCTTGCAGGCGCAAACGCGTCAGCAGAACAGCGCCGCGCTGGATGCGGCCCTGACCCAGGGCACCCAGGCCTTGCGGGACGGTCGCATCAGCGGGGCCGGCGACGATACCGCGCTGGCGCACTTCAAGGCCGCGCTGGCGCTGGATCCGACCAATCCGCAGGCCAGGGCCGGTCTGGGCAAGGTGGCGCAGGCACTTACCGTGCAGGCGAATGCGGCAATCGATGCAGGCGACCGCACGCAGGCGAAGCAACTGCTGGATCAGGCCGCTGCACTGGCGCCGAAATCGGCGGATCTGGCAGCCGCCCAGGCGCGGCTGGCCAGCGCCGTGCCGGCAGGCTCTTCGCCGGCTGCGGCGTCGACCTCGTCGCCAGGCGACGCAGGGCTTGTCACGCCGATGCTGTCGGCGCAGCAGCAGGCGGTGGTGGCGGGTTTGATCAAGCGGGCGCGGGAGGCCACCCGCGAAGGGCATATCATGTTGCCACCGGGTGCCAGCGCGTATGACTTGTATCGCAATGCACTGTCGATCGATGGCAACAACGTGGCAGCCCGACAGGGTTTGCAGGGGTTGCCCGCGCAGGTCGAAAAGCACTTCAGGCGTGCGCTTTCGCGGGGCAACCTGCGCCAGGCCGGCCAGATGCTGGACAACCTCGCCGAGCTGTCCCCGGGCGATGCGGCACAGGTCGATCTCAGCAATCAGCTGGCCACGGCGTGGCTGGATCAGGCCGAACAGCAACTTGCGCGTGGCGATCGCAGCGGGGCGAGGCAGTCACTGGAACGTGCCCGCAAGCTGGCACCCAACCACCCCCGCGTGCAGGATCTCACCGCACGCTTGCAGGGTGGCTCATGAGCCCGGCATGACGACATTGGTTTTCGGCGGCAGTAGCCAGATCGGGCACTTTCTGTTGCCCAGGCTGGTTGCGCGTGGTGATCCGGTACTGGCCTTGAGTCGGCGCCCGCCCGGGAACGGGCAAGAGGGCCTGCGCTGGTTGACGGGCGAGCTGCCTGCCGACGTCCCCGCGCTGCCGCCGTTGTCGGCGATCATCTGTTTCGGACCGCTGCCGGCGTTCGCTGACTGGCTTGCCCGGATTGCGCTGCCGGGCACGCCGCAAGTGATTGCTACCAGCTCGATGAGCGCCGAGAGCAAGCGGAATTCGCCGGTAGCGGCGGAGCGGGCCATTTCCCGTCAGTTGCGTGAAGGCGAGGCGGCGCTGGCGAACGCCTGCATCCGGAACGGCCTGCCATGGACGGTGCTGCGGCCGACCCTGGTCTACGGGGCCGGACTCGACAAAAGCCTTACGCCGATCGCCCGACGTGCATTGCGGACGCGCTGCTTTCCCTTGCCGGCCGGTCGCGGCCTGCGCCAGCCGGTGCATGCCGACGACATCGCCCAGGCGGTGCTGGCGGTCCTGGACAGCCCGATGGCGGCCGGTCGGATTCTGTCGATCGGCGGGGGCGAGCGGCTTCCCGCAGGGGAGATGTTCGCCCGCGTACGTGGCAGCATGCCGGTGGCGACCCTGCCGCTGCCACTGCCAGCATGGCTGCTGCGACTAGGGCGTGGCGCGCTGCCACGTCTGGCGGGCCCGTTGCGGCGACTGGATGCCGACCTGATCGCCGACAATGGCGAACTGCAGCGCTTGCTGGGGATCAACCCACGGCCGTTCCGGCCGCATGCGTCGATGTGGACCCCGAAACCGTAGGATCGCGCCCTGTGCGCGATAGCCTTCGCCGAGGTTCGTGCGACGAGCTTTCGCGCGCAGCGCGGGGTGTGCTTTTGCTCGACAACGTCGCATTGCCCGCGTTTTGCCCGTAATCGGCCGACGGTGTTCATGCTCGCGCCGGGATGCAGGCCCTATGATCGAACCACTCTGACTGCCGGAATTCTCCACGTTGGCTTTTTTGACACGTACCCGCTCCTTCGCACGCGTCAGCTGGCGCTGGCTGTGCATTCCGTTCTGGATCGGCATGGGCTTGTTGTTCGGTTTCGTGCTGCCTTACATCCTGGTGTTGAACAAGCGCGTACAGGATCGTTTCAGCGACCTGGTGTTTGCCGTGCCTACGCGCGTCTACGCGCGGCCCCTGCCGCTGGTCGCGGGTGAGCCGATGACGCCTGCCGCATTGAAGCTGGAGTTGACGTTCGCCGGCTACAGCGATGACGGCAAGGGTCGTGTGCCTGGCAGTTGGGTGAATCAGGGCAGCCACTACACGATTTCCTCACGAGGGTACGCCGGTCCGGACGGCGGTGAGCTTCCCGATCGCATCGAGGTCACGCTAGGCAGCGGGATCGTGCGCTCGGTGGAGGATGCGGCCAGTGGCAAGCGTATCGCGAAGACGCATCTCGATCCGGCACGGATCGCCACGCTTTATGGCGCCAAACAGGAGGATCGTCGCATCGTGCGGCTGGCCAATGTGCCACCGCTTTTGCTGAGTGGCCTGCAGGCGGTCGAGGACCGCGATTTCAAGCATCATATCGGCATCGACTTCGCGGCGATCGCGCGGGCTGCGCTAGCCAATCTGAGGGCTGGCCACACGGTGCAGGGTGGCTCGACGCTGACCCAGCAACTGGTGCGCAACTTGTTCCTCAATCGCGACCAGACCTTTACCCGCAAGATCAACGAAGCGCTGATGTCGATGCTGCTTGAGGCGCATTACAGCAAGGGGCGCATTCTCGAGGCCTACGTCAACGACGTGTTTCTCGGTCAGCGCGGTAGCCAGGCGGTGCACGGTTTCGCCGCCGCATCGGAGTTCTACTTTGCGCGCCGGCTGGCGGATTTGCGACCGCAGGAAATCGCGCTGCTGGTCGGCATGGTGAAAGGGCCCAGTTATTACGATCCGCGGCGCTATCCGTCGCGTGCCCTGGCGCGTCGCAATCTGGTGTTGCAGGAATTCGCCACGACCGGCCTGCTGACCGCAGCGCAGACCAATGCCGCCCAGGCAGCGCCGCTGGACATCGTCAGCAACGGTCAGCTGCCGCACAATCGCTTTCCCGCGTTCATGCAGCTGGTACGCAAACAGATCACCGCCGACTTCGACGAGCAGTCCCTGCGCCAGGGCAACCTGTCGATTTTCACCACCCTCGATCCGGCGGCGCAGCTATATACCGAGCAGGCGATCGACAACACCTTGAAAGGCCTCGGCAAGCGCGGCCACGGCATCCAGGCGGCCGGGGTGGTGACCGATGCGCGTACCGGCAGCGTGCTGGCCGTGGTCGGCAGCAGGATTCCCGGTGACACCGGCTTCAATCGGGCACTGGATGCGCGTCGACCGATCGGCTCGCTGGTGAAGCCATTTGTCTATCTGGTGGCGTTGACCCAGCCGGATCGCTGGAATCTCGCCACCCTGCTGGATGACAGTCCGTTGAGCATGCGTGAGCCTGACGGCAGCACCTGGACTCCGCACAACGACGACAACAAGAGTCACGGCGAAGTGCCGATGATCGACGCGCTGGCGCATTCCTGGAACATCGCCAGCATCCGCCTGGGTCTGGCCGTGGGCCTGCCGCGGGTCCGCTCGTTTCTGGAGTCATTCGGGCTCGGCGACATCAATCCGGGACCCTCGCTGTTGATCGGCGCGCTCGATCTGGCGCCGCTGCAGGTGGCACAGATGTATCAATATCTGGCGGCCGGCGGACACGCGTTGCCGCTGGTGGCAGTACGTGGTGTGCTGGACGGCAAGGGACGCACGATCAAGCGTTACCAGGTGCAGAGTGGCAAAGGCGAGTATCGGCAAGCGGTGGCCCAGATCACCTGGGCGATGCAACAGGTAGCGCTGTACGGTACCGCACACTCGATCGGTGATTCGGGCCTGGCCTGGCTGCATGCCGCTGGCAAGACCGGTACCAGCAACGACATGCGCGACAGCTGGTTTGCCGGTTTCACCGGTGAGCATCTGGCGGTGTTCTGGATGGGCCGTGACGACAACAAGCCGACCACCTTGTTCGGCGCCAGCGGCGCATTGCGCGCCTGGCGCCATCTTTTCGCCAAGTTGCCGACCCGGCCGCTCTCGGCCACGCCGGGCGATGGGCTGGACATGGCCTGGATCAATCCGGCCGATGGCAAGCGTACCGAGCCGCAATGCCAGGGCGCACTGCAGGTGCCGGTGGTCGCTGGCAGCCTGCCGACGGCTACCGAGGGTTGTTTCTGGCAAGGTGTGCAGAATTTCTTCGGTGCCGGCGGTGCACCTGCGCACACTGGCACGGTGCCCCAACCCGCCAACCATCCGATTCGGAACTGATCATGCGACACCTGGTGAAACCTTTTCTGCTGCTCGGCTGTTTACTGGCGCTGGGATGGCTGGCGGCCTGCAGCATGTTTCCCCCAGCGCCGTTGGCCACCGCGGCCCGACCGGCGGGGCCGACGCCGGCCCAGATGGTGGCCTCGATCCGTGCTGCCGGTGCGCGCGAAAACTCCGTTATCGCAGTCAATCCGCTGCGTGATCCAGGTGTCGCCGTGCTGCGTGACGAGGCGCGGCGGAACGAGCTGGCCGGGCACTACGTCGAAGCGGGCAACGAGCTGGACCAGGCACTCAAGCTCAATCCTGATGCACCGGATCTGCTGCAGGATCGGGCCGAAATAGCGGTGCGTCTGCGGCATTTCGCGACCGCCGAGCGGCTTGCCCGCCGATCCTGGTCGCTCGGTCCGAAACTGGGGCCACTGTGCGCACGCAACTGGCAGACGATCGTCGAGATGCGCTTGCAGGCCGGTGATCAGCCCGGTGCTGCCAACGCACGCCATCAGGTCGGGCAATGCCACGAGGCCGGCATCACACGCTACTGAGCGTCTGTCATGTGAAGCCCGCGTGCCCTTAGTTCTCGGTGCAGCAAGGGCACGCGGAGTATCTCAGAACAAGGCGGCCACCAGCATCACGATACCGATCAGGCTGATCGCCCAGATCAGGGTACGCAGGTAGGGAATGCCAGCGGCGTACACCGGCAGGTAGGCCAGACGGGCCCAGAAGTAGAGCTGCGCGCCCAACACGGTCATCCCGGTGTGGCGATTCAGCGCGAACGCAGCCAGCACGGCCACCGCGAACAGCGGGAAGGTCTCCAGGAAATTGCCGCGTGCGCGATCAAGTCGCGCCGCGATGCCGGTCAGTGGCCTGGCTTCACCATCGCGCGAGCTGGCCGCCCAACCCAGTCCGCGCTGGACTACCGAGCCACTTGCGGCCAGCGCGATCTGCACCAGTCCCAGCGCCACACTCCACACCAGCATGCACAGTTCAGTGCTCATCTTGTCCTTCCCCCTCCGGATACGGAGGGGCCATGGTGGAGCATTCCCCTGTCGACTGCCAGTCACCGCAGACATCGGTTCGGGTATGCCCGCGGCGGTCGCTGGGCGATACTGCGTCGATGATGGATATCGATTCCTGTGACATCGACGACACCGACGCCGTGCTCGGTGCGGAGGGTCCCTTTGCCCGCGAACTGCCGAATTTTGCGCCGCGCGCGGCGCAGCAGGCCATGGCGCGGGCGGTGACCCAGGCGATTGCCCAGCGCGAAACCCTGATCGCCGAGGCCGGCACCGGTACCGGCAAGACCTACGCCTACCTGGTGCCGGCGTTGTTGTCGGGCGAGCGGATCATTATCTCCACCGGTACCAAGGCGTTGCAGGACCAGTTGTACTTCCGCGATCTGCCGAGGGTTCGCGCGGTACTGGGCGCGCGCGTGAAGACGGCGTTGCTGAAAGGGCGCGCCAACTACCTGTGTCTGTACCGGCTCGACCAGACGGTACATGAAGGCGTGAACTTCGAGCCTGCGCTGGCGGCGCAATTGGCGACGGTCCGCGCCTGGTCGGCGCGGACGCGCCGCGGTGACCGCATGGAGCTGGCGGAAGTGCGGGAGGAGTCCCTGCTGTGGCCACGGGTCACCTCCACGGCGGAGAACTGCCTCGGGGTGGAGTGTGCGTTCTTCGATGACTGTCACGTGGTGCAGGCGCGCCGCGAAGCCCAGGAAGCGGACATCGTGGTGGTGAATCATCACTTGCTGTTTGCCGACCTGGCCCTGAAGCAGGAGGGTTTCGGCGAAATCCTGCCGGATGCGTCGGCGTTCATCCTGGACGAAGCGCACCAGATCCCCGAACTGGCCGGTCAGTTTTTTTCGCAAAGCATCAGCGCGCGCCAGCTGAGCGAACTGGCGCAGGATGCGCTGACCGAGTGCAGCGGCATGACCGGCGCACTCGGCTTGCTGCTGGAGCCGATCGAGGCCTTGCAGGATGCACTGCGTCGTCTGCGTCTGGTGATCGACGGCTTGCCGCAACGCGGCGCGTTTCAGCTGCTCGAACAACGCGCCGGCGCCGGCGAAGCGTTGCATCAACTAAGCGAGTTGCTGGCGGTGCTGGTCGACCTGCTTGCGTCGCAGGCCGAGCGCTCGCGGGGCTTTGCCCATCTGCATGAGCGTGCACAGTTACTCGTCGCGCGACTGGAGCGCATCGTCGATCAGCCTGCGGATACGACGCAGGGCACCCATGACGTGCGCTGGTACGAGCATTACCCGCGGGGGTTCGCTCTGTACGCCACACCGCTGGATCTGGCGTTGCCGATGCGAGCCATGCGCGAGCGCACGCAGGCGGCCTGGATACACACTTCGGCGACGTTGTCGGTCGCCGGTGATTTCGCTCATTTTTCGCGCCAGCTCGGGCTCGATGAGCCACGCACACTGAGCCTGGAAAGTCCGTTCGACTATGTGCGGCAGGCGCTGTGCTACCTGCCGCCGGGGTTGCCCGATCCGGGTTCCAGGGACCACACCGAACGGTTGATGGAGGCGATATTGCCGGTGCTGCACGCATCACATGGGCGTGCCTTTCTGCTGTTTACCTCACACCGCGCCTTGCGTCGTGCTGCCGAGTTGCTGCAAGACCGGGTGCCGTGGCCGCTGTTCGTGCAGGGTACGGCGCCGCGGCCGCGCTTGCTGGAGGAATTCCGCGCCAGCGGTCATGGCGTACTGCTCGGTGCGGCGAGCTTCTGGGAAGGCGTGGATGTGGTCGGCGAGGCGTTGAGCGTGGTGGTAATCGACAAGTTGCCGTTTGCCGCACCGGACGATCCGGTGCTGATGGCGCGGCTCGACGCGCTGCAGCAGTCCGGTATCAATCCGTTCATGGGCTGGCAGGTGCCCAGCGCGGCGATCGCACTGAAACAGGGCGCCGGTCGCCTGATCCGCGACGTGCACGATCGCGGCGTGCTGGTGCTGTGCGACCCGCGCATTACCGGCAAGGGTTACGGCAAGCTGTTTCTGGCCAGCCTGCCACGGATGCCGCGCACGCGGGAACTGGCGGTGGTGCAGGGCTTCTTCGATGAGATATCCGGGAGCGCAGCTGCCATCACGGCGCCCCTGGCGGAGTGACCGCAGGAGCCGTTTCAGACCACGCAACGCGGGGCCGGTCATGCGCACGGACATCGGGCTGGGCGGTGTTTTCTTCAAGCCGAGTGCCTCGCCGTTCATGGTCGACTTTCGCGTCGACGATATCGAGTGCGCTGCTGGCACAGCTGCGTGTTGCAGCTTTCGAGTTTGACGAGCGTATCGAGGACCGCGAGTTTGGCCGCTCTGGCTGGATCATGGATACCTGAGGTCGGCGCGTCGAACGGTGGCTACCCGCGGTTGGAGGCAATCCACCCTGGCAGCACGTTCTGCCGCGTGGTGCACGGATCCCGGCAACGTCATCCCGGCGTCGGCTGAGCGCCCGTTTTCGCCCGCGTTTTCGCCGCCGCGGCTGCTGTGATGAAGGCTCTGGTCCAGGGATGGTGGGTGATGATGCCTGCGCCGCATCGACCGGCGTGTGTCCGAGTCGACCGCTGCGCCGCGAGAGATTCCGCGGTCGTGGTCACCAGCCGCTATCATGGAGCGACCATGAACCTGCTTGCCATCGAAACCGCCACCGAAGCCTGTTCCGTTGCACTGATCCACGGTGAGCAACTGATCGCACGCAGCGAGATCGCGCCGCGGCGGCATACCGAGCTGGTGTTGCCGATGGCCGACGCCCTGCTGGCCGAGGCCGGCATCGGTCGGCATGCGCTGGACGTGATCGCGGTAGGACGCGGGCCGGGGGCATTCACCGGCGTGCGGCTCGGGGTTTCGCTGGCGCAGGGCATGGCGCTGGCCCTGGACCTGCCGGTGGTCACCATCTCCTCGCTGGCGGCGCTGGCGCTGGAGGCACCGGAAGAGCAGGGCACGACGATTCTTGCCGTGATCGATGCGCGCATGGGCGAAATTTATGCCGCCTGCTTTCGTCGCGACGACAACGGTGGACTGACGCCACTCGATGACGAGCGGGTCGGTACGGCGGATTCGCTGCAGTTGCCCGAGGCGGCTGCCTGGCAGGTGGTCGGTACCGGTTGGGCCAGCTATGCCACGGTGTTATGCGAGCGCCTGACCGGCACCTTGCACTCCGCCGATGGCATGCGCTATCCGCAGGCTGCGCACGTGGCCGAGCTGGCGATGCGTGAGTTCAGGGCCGGCCATGCGCAGGCTCCCGAACTGGCCTTGCCGGTGTACCTGCGCGACAAGGTGGCGATGACGCTGGCCGAACGAGGCAAGGCCTGAGAGGCTGTGAAAAAATCGCCCGCCCAGGAGCAGTGGGCCGTAAAATCTTCGGGCTGCGATTGCCGCCAGATGCCCGTGCCGATGGCCCGCTGCGGGAAAATCCGCGTCATCTGACTCACCAAACGCCCCGAATTTCCCTGCAACTCACCTCCTGATTTCCTCATTGGTTGCATCCTGACTTCCGCAGCGCCTCGTCTGAGGGCTGTTTGAAGCGGCGCTCAGCAAAACCTTGCTTGCGCCACATCCCTCAACAACGGCCATCTCATGCCTTTCTCGAAACGCGGGTGCGTTAGTTGGGGGATCCGCACGTCCGTCGCAACCCGTGCGTCGGCGTAGGGCGAACACTGTCCGCCGGCCCTGCCAGAGGCGTCATGATAAAGCGAGGCGGGCGGTGGAGGATCCACCTCATTTTCCCACCCTCTGAGCTGCAAGCACGGCTGATGGGCAATCGCGCAGAGCCGTCAGCGGCAATCCAGGAGCGGCCGAATCGGAGGCCGGGTGGATTCAATCGGCCTTGGGGATCGAACGGCGGCGGCGGGTGAATCGCTCGATCAGCAGTGGCAGCAGGGCGAGCAGGGCCAGCGCGCCCAAAGGCAGCAGGATTTCGCGATGCATGAGCATGGCGGTACTGAAGCTGTTGCTCGCACCTCTCCCCAGCACATCGCCGATACCCGCTCCGACCGAGCTTTCGAAAAACAGGGTGATCGTGCCACCCAGCCAACTCGCGCCGAGGAACAGCCACAACGGGCAACGCAGCCAGGCGAGTGCAACGGTAACCCCGCCGAACGGCACCACCGGCAAAAAGCGCAGGAAAAGCGTGTAGCTCACCGGATGCCGTTCGAAACCCTGGTGCAGGCGTGCAATCAGCGGCGGTGGGCGTCGCTTGCCGGCGCCGAAGGCATAGCGGCTGGCCAGATACAGGACCAGCGAGCCGAGGGTCAATCCGATCGACGAGCTGACGGTGCCGTCGATCACGCCGAACGCGAATCCTCCGGCCAGGGTCACCACGATGGTGCCTGGAATGCCGGTCGAGACGGTGAGGGTCAACAAGCCGATGTAGGCCAGCCGGCTCAACCACGGATGAGCGGCGATCTGTGCATGCAGTTCGTGTTGATGACGAACCAGCTGGTGCGGGGTCAGTTGATCCAGCGAGCCGGAGGCGAACAACACGATACCTGCCAACAGCAGCAGGAACAGCGGCAGGGCGGCGCGCAGGCGATTCAATATGCTGCGCCGCTGGCGCCATAAGCGCCCAGCACCGCGCGCGCCCGATCGCGCAGGATGTCGCGGCGCACGCGAATGTTGCGACGTTCCAGCTCACCGATCCAGTCAGCGGGAAGCGGGCCTTCGTCGAACTCGGTGAGTTCCTCGACATCGTCGGATCGCGCGCCGATCAGCAATTCGTCGATACCCGCCCAGAAGCTGCCGCCGTAACACTGGCAGCAGGGCTGCGCGCTGCTGGCCAGTACATAGCGCCGCCCGTCTTCGTTCAACCGGTGCCGGCCGAGGCGCTGCTGGGCGATCATGATGGCCATCATTTCCGCGTGGGCAACCGAGCAGTTCTGTGGCAGCACACGGTTGACGGCGGCAGCGACGAGTCGGCCATCGTCGGCATCGAAGATCGCCGCGCCGAACGGTCCGCCGCTGCCGCGCTGGACATTCTGTTGCGACAACGCGATCGCCAGCGCGACCCGGTCCTCATCCCCGTGATAGGGGCGATCGGCGTCCGCGACATCGTCGATCCACGGTGGCAGCGCAAGATGGATTTGCAATGGCAACATCATGATCTCCCGCGCAGGGTCGCTCAGGACCCGGCCTGCCTGACCCAGGTGTCGCGCAGGGTCACCGTGCGATTGAAAACCGGGGCGTCGGCAGCGTGCTCGATACGGTCGGCTACAAAGTACCCCAAGCGCTCGAACTGGAAGCGCTGTTCCGGCGCGACGGCCGCGGCGGCAGGCTCCAGCCACGCCTGCACAACGCGTTTGGCCTGCGGATTGAGGTGTTCGAGCCAGTTCTTGCCGTCCTCCTCGCTGTCCGGTGCCGCCACGTTGAACAGTCGGTCATACAACCGTACCTCGGTGGCGACCGCATGTCTTGCACTGACCCAGTGGATCGTGCCTTTCACCTTGCGATCGGCGCCGGGCATGCCATGGCGGGTTTCCGGATCCAGCGTGCCGTGCAGCTCGATCAGCGCACCGGCAGCGTCCTTGATCAGCCCGGTGCAGCGGATGATGCCGATGCCGCGCAGGCGAACCTCACCGTCGGGCTTCAGCCGATGAAAGCCCTTCGGCGGGACTTCGGCAAAATCGTCGCGTTCGATCCACAGCTCGCGCGCAAACGGTACCTCGCGCATACCGAAGTCCGGGTTCTTCGGGTGATTGGGAAACGGCAGTGTTTCTTCATGCGCCTCGGACAGGTTGGTGAGGACCAGCTTCAAGGGGTCGAGCACGGCCATGCGACGTGCCGAGGTGGCGTCCAGGTCTTCGCGCACGCAGCCTTCCAGCACCGCATAGTCGATCACGCTGTTCTGCTTGCTGACCCCGACCCGATCGATCAGCAGGCGCACGGCTGCGGGGGTGAAGCCGCGTCGGCGCAGCCCCCGCAAGGTATTCATCCGCGGGTCGTCCCAGCCCTCGACATGGCCTTCGCCGACCAGCTGCGCCAGTTTGCGTTTGCTGGTGATGCTGTAGGAAAGGTTGAGCCGCGAGAATTCGATCTGCCGGGGCTTGGCAGGCCTGGCCTCGAGCCCTGCGGCAACGACCGATTGCCACAGCTGCGGGTGGTTCACCAGGTCGACATGGTCGACAAACCAGTCGTACAGCGGGCGATGGTCCTCGAATTCCAGCGTGCACAACGAGTGGGTGATGCCCTCCATCGCGTCGGACAGGCAGTGCGCGTAGTCGTACATCGGGTAGATCGGCCACGCGTCGCCGGTATTCTGGTGGGCCACCTTGCGGATGCGATAGATCGCCGGGTCGCGCAGGTTGATGTTGCCCGATGCCATGTCGATCTTCGCGCGCAGCGTCTTGCTGCCATCGGCGAACTCGCCCGCGCGCATGCCCCGGAACAGGTCGAGGTTTTCGTCCACGCTGCGCTCGCGATGCGGCGAGTTGCGGCCGGGCTCGGTCAGTGTGCCGCGATACGCGCGCATCTGTTCGGGGTCCAGGTCATCGACATACGCCACGCCGTCCTCGATCAGCTTGATTGCCGAGCGGTAGAACACGTCGAAGTAGTCCGAGGCGTGGCGCAGACCGTGCCACTCGAAGCCGAGCCAGCGCACGTCGTCCTTGATGCCTTCGACAAACTCGGGGTCCTCGCGGCCGGGATTGGTATCGTCCAGGCGCAGGTTGCACCAGCCACCGAGTTCGGCGGCGATGCCGAAGTTGAGGCAAATCGCCTTGGCATGGCCAATATGCAGGTAGCCGTTGGGTTCGGGCGGAAAGCGCGTGTGGACCACGGCATGCTTGCCCGAGGCCAGGTCGTCGCGCACGATTTGCCGGATGAAGTCCTGTTTGATGGCGGCCGTCACGTCGCTGGCTGTGGCGACAGGATTTTCAATCGACATCGGGTCGGGACTCGCGTGGGTTGGCAGAACTTCCAAGTTTACCTTGTCACCCCGGCCGGGCACAGGAACAGTCGGCCCGGAATATTTTCCTCATGGCACCTGCGGTCGCGCGCGCTCGATGATCGGCCGGCAGTCGATGCCCTTCGGCAACGCACCGTAGCTGAGGCTGTCGCGGCTCTGCAGGCGCCCGCTGCAAAACGCATCCGCGACAGCGGCGTTGCCGTTGCGGATCAACAGCGATGCCTGCATGGCCAGGGCCAGTCGATCCACCAGGTCGCGTGAACGATACTGCGCCTCGACCGGGTCACCCAGATCCTTCCGCAGACGCTCGACGAAGCGATCGAGGCGGCCATCGTTGCCGCTGGCGAGCGCAAGCTCGGCAAAATAGGCATCGACCACGGCCGGCTCCTTGTGCATGGCGCGCAGCACGTCCAGGCACTGTACGTTGCTGCTGCCCTCCCAGATCGCATTGACCGGCGATTCGCGTAGCAGACGTGGCATGATGCAGTCTTCCATGACGCCGCTGCCGCCGATGCATTCCATCGCCTCATAGGCGTGATTCGGGGTGCGTTTGCAAATCCAGTACTTGCCGATGGCGGTACCGATCCGTGCCAGCAGGCGTTCGTGCTCCTGCTCCTGATGATCGAGGGCCCGGCCGATGCGCAGCGTGTAGGCCAGCGCCGCCTCACTCTCCAGCACGAGATCGGTCAGCACGTTCTGCATCAGGGGCTGCTCGCTCAATCGGGCGCCGAAGGCGCTGCGATAATGGCAGTGATGGAGTGCCTGGGCCGCGGCCTGGCGCATGCCCGCGGAGGAACCGATCATGCAGTCGAAACGCGTCATGGCGACCATCTCGATGATGGTCCGCACGCCGCGACCCTCCTCGCCCACCATCCATGCCAGGGCGCCGCGCAATTCCGTCTCGCTAGAGGCATTTGCAAGATTGCCCATCTTGTTCTTCAGGCACTGGATCTGCAGGGGGTTCTTTTCGCCGTCCGGGCGCCAGCGTGGCAGCAGAAAACAGGACAATCCGCCCGGCGCCTGGGCAAGCGCCAGAAAAGCATCGCACATGGGAGCCGAGACAAAGTATTTGTGCCCCACCAGTTCGTAGGCCTGGCCGGAACCACCGGTGCCGACCGGATAAGCGCGAGTGGTGTTGGCACGCACGTCGGAGCCGCCCTGTTTCTCGGTCATCGCCATGCCGATGGTGACCGCCTGCTTGTCACCGTCCGGCACGTTGCGCGGATCGTACTCGCGGGCGGTGATCTTCGGTATCCAGGCTGCGGCCAGATCCGGCTGGTGCCGCAGCGCGGGGATGGCGGCGAAGGTCATGGTGATCGGGCACTGATGGGCCGCCTCCACCTGGGACTGCAGGTAGGCCATGGCAGCCCGTGCCACGTGGGCGCCGGCGCGAGGCGCCGTCCACGGCGCGCTGTGGATGCCGTGCTCGATCGCGATCCGCATCAGCGCATGATAGGCGGGGTGGAACTTGACCAGATCGACACGATGACCGTGGCGGTCGTGCGTGTGCAGAACGGGCTTGTTCTCGTTGGCCTGGAAACCGAGCTCGATGACGTCGGCGCGACCGCTGAGTGCACCGAACTCGGTGAGTTCCGCCTCGGCCCAGCCAGCGCCGTTTTGCCGCACGCTCTCCTGCAAGGCCCGGTCCTGGGTGAATGCATTGTAGTTTTCCAGGGGCGGCGACTGGTTGATGACCTCATGGGTCTTGGCCAGGACCTGGTCCCGGGAAGGGACAGCGTCTTCGATCTGGGCGTTCATGACTTTCTCCTGTCTTCGCTGGACGTGCTCGCACTTGACGAGCCAATGGCAAATCCGCGGGCGCTTCCCGACCAGAGTGGCCGGCATCGTCCTTCGGCGGCGTCAACCCGCCCCGGGCGTTCCGGTAGCGTCACGCAACATGTACTTCTTCACTTTGCCGGTCGGCGTACGCGGCATGGTTTCGATAATCCTGATGAGGCGGGGGATCTTGTACCTGGCGAGGTATCGCGCGCAGTAGGTTTTCACGTCATCGATATCAACCGTCTCGCCTGCCCTGGGCACGATCACCGCAGTCAGGCTTTCTCCCCACGCGATGTCCGGCATGCCGATCACCGCAACTTCGCTGATGGCCGGATGCTGCGCGAGCACGTCTTCGACCTCCTTTGAATAGACGTTCTCGCCACCGATGATGACCATGTCCTTGAGCCGGTCGACGATGAAGAGATACCCCTCCTCGTCGATATGTGCGACATCGCCGGTGCAGTACCAACCGTCGCGGAAGGCAGAGGCAGTTGCCTCGGGATTGCGGTAATAGCCCTTCATCATCGACTGGCAGCGCATCCAGATTTCCCCGTTCTCACCCGGTGCGGCCTCGATCTTTCCCCCGTCAAGCATCACCTTCAGGTCGCACCCGCTGACCGCACAGCGTCCGATCGAACCGGCCTTGGCGAGCTGTTCGTCGGGGAGCAGCGCGGTGCCGGTAGGTCCTGTTTCGGTCATGCCGAAAAGCTGGTAGAAACGGTCCGACTTGTAGCGCTCCATCAATACGCGTGCGCTGACGGCATCGATGGGACCGGCACCGTAGAGCCAGGCTCTCACGCTGGAAAGGTCGAACTCGTCGAAGTCGGGAATCTTCTCGAGTGGCATGAGGTAGGCAATCGGAGCGCCGAAGAAGAGGGTGCAGCGTTCTGCCTGGATAGTCTGCAGAAAGGTCCGGGGATGGTATTCCGGCATGAACACCACACAGGCGCCGAAATACAGGCTGCTGACGAGCAGGTTGTTGAGCGGAAAACTGTGCCAGATCGGCATCGCGATCAGCACCCGATCGTCCTGGCCGAGCCCGAAGACCATGCTCGATCCTATGCCGGCGAGCAGGGCGCTGGCGTGCGAGTGCATACAGCCCTTGGGACGCCCTGTCGTGCCGGACGTGTAGAGAAGTTCCGCCAGGTCGTCGGCACCGATATCGATCGACGTGCCGGTGCCGGCTTCCGTGTGCGGGGCGAGTGCCGGCAATACCGACTTGTCACCTTTGGGATCGAGCGCGAATGCCGTGGGTGCGTTTGATGGCGTCGCGATGGCTACCGTCTGCTGATATAAGCTGCCCTCGACCAGCCAGAAGCGGCTTTCGCTGTGCTCAAGGATGTACGTGGTTTCCGCCGCTGCCAGTTTGTGATTGAGCGGCACGGCCACCGCGCCGGTACGCAGTACGGCATAGAATGCCGTCGCCCAGGCGAGCGAATTCCGGCCTTGTATGGCGACTTTGTCACCTTTGCGCATCCCTTGTGCCTGCATCCAGGCAGCGGTGCGCCCAACCTCGGCCTCCAGCTCGCTGAAACTGACGCGCCGCTCGCCATCGACAATGGCGACGCGCCCTCCGTATTTTCGGGCAGCACTCGCCATCACGTCATTGATCGTCCACATCGTCTCTACCTCCGATTCCGCGGCCAGTGCCTCCGTTCAGTCCTTACTGTCGCGCCGGGATTGCAGGACCGGGGCGGCTGGTGCCGATAACCTCGCAAGTCAGCGGATCGTGCTCTCCGGCTTCTGCCCGAGCGACTGAACGCACAAGCGCGTCACGGTCGCTATCAGCGTGTCCTCGTCGTCGGGATGCGGCGGCTCGCTCAGCGGACCGAGCAGCGCCTCGGCAATCGCCCCGACCATTCCGGCAGCCACCGTCCTGGCGTCCTGCGGCGCCACCTCTCCCGACTCGATGCCACGACGAATGATTCCGGCAAAAATCGCGCGATAGGGCTCGCGAAAGCGCACTCGATCGGCCTCGATGAGCGGATCGACCGGTTCGGCGAGCAGTGCCCAGGCGAGTCGTCGGCCCCTCAGTGCGCGTCGGGCAAAGGTCTCGACGACACGGGCGAGACGCTCGCGCGAATTTCCGGGCAAGGATGCGGCTGCGGTACAGGCATCGATTTCACGCTGCGAGGCCCGCTGGAATACTTCGTCGAAGAGATCGGCCTTGGAGGGAAAGTAACGGTACAGGAGCCCCGTCGAGACACCGGCCTCCGCCGCGATCGCCGTTACATCGGCTGCACCGTAGCCGCCACGGGCGACGAGACTCAGTGCCGCATCCGCGATTCGCTCGCGTGTGGCGGCAAGCCGAGTCGCCATTTTCGTGGTGCGCCGATAAGCCATGAAAAGAAGTGAACCACTTTTCATTTTTTTGCGCAAGCCAATGTTTGCGCAACTGGGTAGAGTTTTCCAATTCAGGCTCATACCGGAATCGGAAAAGACGGGAACCCGGGGCGGCGGGTCTGAGCCGCGGGCTTGCCTGACGGCCGTGAGCGCGCTAGCGTGCAGCTCATGCATACGGTCTACCGCGCTGAAAACCTGTTCGATGCGCATCTGGTCAAGGATGCGCTGGAAGCCGAGGGCATTCCCGCGTTCATCGCCGGGGAATATCTCACGGGTGGGGTGGGGCAGTTGCCTGCCATGGACTACATCGCGGTGATGGTGCCGGCGTCGAGTCTGGCGCTGGCCAGCGGTATCGTGCACGAGGTCGAAGCGCAACTGGGCGAGGCGCGACAAGCCATCGACGAGCACCACGCCGCACCGGACGACCCGATGCCGGTTCCTGGCTGAGTACGGCGGCCGCGCTGATACGTGTCCCGGACCGTCATGAAGAGCCTTGCCAGTCTGGTCCGTGCTGTCGTCGATTTTCCCCGGCCCGGGGTGCTGTTTCGTGACCTGACGCCGCTGCTCGCCGACGCAGAAGCTTTTTCCCGTTGTGTGGACGCGCTGGCCGAGCCGTGGAGGGCCAGTAACGTGCAGACGGTATGCGGCGTCGATGCCCGTGGCTTCATCTTCGGCGCAGCATTGGCACAGCGGCTGCACGCCGGTTTTGTGCCGTTGCGCAAACCGGGCAAGCTGCCGCCGCCGGTGAAGTCGGTGGCATTTCAGCTGGAATATGGCCACGACTGCATGCAGGCCCACGACGATGCGTCCGATGCGGGCAAGCGGGCGATCATCGTCGACGACGTGCTGGCGACCGGTGGCACCCTGGCCGCAGCGCAAACCCTGGTCGGCATGCTTGGTGGTGAACTTGTCGGTGCCAGCGTCGTCATAGAATTGACGGCGTTGCGCGGACGCGATCGATGGTCTGGCAGCGCTCCGCTGCATAGCCTGCTGAAATACTGACTTTTTTATCTATCCGACGTGCGAGGAGAGCCTCATGCTGGGAATCGGAGCCTGGAAACAGCGCATGCCGCAAGCTGCTGAAGCGCTGCCGGGGCGTGCGCAATCGATCCAGCCCGACTGGCCGCATCACGTGCACGGCCGCTCGCTGTTGCCGCAGGCGTATCCGCAGTCCGCGACGGTATGGCTTGCCATGGGGTGTTTCTGGGGTGCCGAACGGCTGTTCTGGGGTCTGCCGGGCGTCCTTGCCACGGCCGTGGGCTATGCCGGCGGCCAGACGCCCAACCCCACCTACCGCGAGGTCTGCTCCGGCCAGACCGGGCATACCGAAACGGTACAGGTGGTCTACGATCCCAAACGCATCAGTCTGCAGGCCTTGTTGAAGGTGTTCTGGGAAGGCCATGACCCGACCCAGGGCATGCGCCAGGGCAACGATCGCGGCACGCAGTACCGCTCGGCGATCCATACCTCCGATGCGACCCAGCTGGCGATCGCCGAAGCCTCGGCGCAGCAGTACCAGCGTGAACTCGACCAGGCCGGATTGCCGGCGATCACCACCGAAATCGCCTTGGCGGGGCCGTTCTACTACGCCGAGCCGGAGCATCAGCAGTATCTGTCGAAGAACCCGCAGGGTTACTGCGGCCTCGGCGGTACCGGGGTGAGTTGTCCGCTGGGTATCACGCCGGTCTGAGCGCGTATCTCCCAGGCGACGCCGAAGTGCGGCTTACTGCTCGCGCAGCTGGCGCCCGTAGGCGTGGACCTCGTCGACCAGGACCTTGACGTGCTCAGGGTCGATATCCGGGGTGATGCCATGGCCGAGATTGAACACATGGCCAGGATGGTTGCCGTAGCTGTCCATCACCGCGCGCACTTCGCGGCGGATCACTTCGGGCGTGGCCCGCAGGATCGCCGGGTCGAGGTTGCCTTGCAGCGCGACCCTGCCGTTGACGGCCGCGCGTGCGTCGGCCAGATCGATGGTCCAGTCCACGCCGAGGCCGGCGCAACCGCTGTCGGCCAGCGCCGCCAGGTGCGCGGTGGCGCCCTTGGAAAACAGGGTGACCGGCAGTTCGCGTGATGCCGGGTCGGCCTGCAGCCGGGCGACGATCTGCGTCATGTAGCGCAGCGAAAACTCGCGGAATGGCGCCGGCCCGAGCAGGCCGCCCCAGGTGTCGAAGATCATAAGCGCCTGGGCGCCGGCCGCCGCCTGGGCAATCAGGTACGAGGCGACGGCGCGAGCCAGCGTGTCGAGCAGCTGGTGGGCGAGTTTCGGCTGACTCCAGCACATCGTCTTCAGCGTGGCGAAATCCTTCGAGCCACGGCCTTCGACCATGTAGCAGGCCAGGGTCCAGGGGCTGCCGGAAAAGCCGATCAGCGGCACGCGGCCATCCAGTTCGCGCCGGATCAGCCGCAGCGCATCCATCACGTAGCGCAGTTCGCCGTCCATGTCCGGCACGGCGAGGCGGGCGACGTCGCTGGCATGGCGTACCGGGCGGGCGAATTGCGGCCCTTCACCAGCGGCAAAGGACAGCCCCAGCCCCATCGCGTCGGGGATCGTGAGAATGTCGGAAAACAGGATCGCCGCATCCAGCTCGAAGCGCTGCAGCGGCTGCAATGTGACCTCGCAGGCGTATTCCGGATTCTGCGCCAGCCCCATGAAGCTGCCGGCGCGCTCGCGGGTGGCGCGGTATTCGGGCAGGTAGCGACCGGCCTGACGCATCACCCATACCGGCGTGGTGTCGGCAGGTTCGCAGCGCAGCGCGCGCAGGTAGCGGTCATGGCTCGGCAGATCGGACATGGTCATCAACGTGTGGGAGGGATCGGAGCTTGGGAACCTGTCGAACGCCGCCGGCAAGGGCGTCTAACGGCGATCGCAGCCAGCGGACGATTTTTTCGCAGTCTCTCAGTGGCCGTGCGGGCCTTCCTGGCCTTGGGCGAACATTACCCGGTAACCGCGCTTCAACTGGGTGTCGCGTGCTTTCTCGAACGCGGCAATCGCCTGTTCGCGTTCCAGGAACTGCTCGCGCTTCAAGGTCGCGCGGCCACCCTGGGCACCGGACTCGCGATACAGCGTCCAGCCGCCGAGAAGGTCCTGTTCCAGCACGATCTGGACATAGCGCGGAGCCTCGGCCGAGGTGGGGTTGGTTTGCAGATAGAGGCGCATGGGTTCCAGTGGGTCAAGCACGGGCCGGCACGCGGCCGGACGTCACAGTTTATAGGATTTGCGCCGGTGCGCCGTGCCCGCGGCCTGTTGTGTGCTGCTACGGCATTCCTGACGACCCATCGACTGTACCCTCGTTTGGAGCATGGTTTGAGATGGCCTTCCTCGATCGGTGGGCTCGAGAAAAACGTGGCAGACCGCAGCTGCAAGGAGCCATCTGATGCGGATTCGCGACATTGAGGCTGCTGGATGCGGGGCATCAGGACGGGCTTTGCAGCACGGCCAGCACGTCGGATTCATCGACTCCGCTGACAATTTCGGCATGGCCGACACCGCGCCACAGGATCAAGCGTAGCTGGCCGGCGCTGTTTTTCTTGTCCAGCCGCATCAATGCCAACAGCTGCTGCGGATCCATCGCGGTCGGGATCACCATCGGCAGGCCAAGGCGTTGCAGCAGATGTTGCAGCCGGGCGGTATGGGTTGCATCGCTCATGCCGAGGCGTTCGGACAGGCGTGCGGCCAGTACCATGCCGATGGCCACGCCTTCGCCATGCAGCAAGCGGGTATAGCCGCCGGCGGTTTCCAGGGCATGGCCGAAGGTATGGCCGAGGTTGAGCAGGGCGCGCTCGCCTTGTTCGGTTTCGTCACGGGAAACTACGCCAGCCTTGTAGCGCACCTTGCGCGCGATCGCCTCGATCAGCACCGTCGGCTCACGGGCGATCAGTGCCTCGACCTGTTGCTCCAGCCAGTTGAAGAACGCCTCGTCGCCGATCGCCGCGCCCTTGATCACCTCGGCCAGCCCGGCGCGGTACTCGCGCTCAGGCAGGGTTTCCAGGGTCACGATGTCGGCCACTACCGCGCGGGGCTGGTGGAAGGCGCCGACCAGATTCTTGCCGGTCGGCAGGTTGACGCCGGTCTTGCCGCCCACCGATGAGTCGACCATCGCCAGCAAGGTAGTGGGGATCTGGATGAAGTCGATACCGCGCATCCAGCAGGCGGCGGTAAAGCCGGCCAGGTCGCCGACCACACCACCGCCCAGCGCGATGACGCAGGCATCGCGGGTGGCGCCGAGCTGACCGAGTGCTTCCAGGGCTCGCCCGACGTTGGCGAAGCTCTTGTGTGCCTCGCCATCGTCGAGCAGGAACGAGGACCACGTCAGCCCCTGCAAGCCCTGGCTCAGGCGTTCCAGATACAGCGGCGCGACGGTGGTATTGCTCAGCACCAGCACATGACGACCACGCAGCACGCGGCGCCAGCGTGCGGCGTCGTCGAGCAGGCCGGGGCCGATCCATACCGGATAACTGCGCTGGCCGAGGACGACGTCGATGGTCTGGACTGCTGTCATGTTCATGCGATCTGTGGTGGCGAGGAAATCGGGTGCCGCTGCCAGTGGCTGTCGATCAGCGCAATGCAGCGTTCGCTGGCGTCGTTGACGCTGCCGTGCTCGCCGGGTATGGCGATGTCGGCGATGTCGCGATAGAGCGGTGCGCGAATCTGTGCCATCAGCTGCAGTCGCGCAAGCCGGTGGGTGCCGGCGAGCAGCGGACGCCGATTGTCGCGCTCCAGCCGCTCCAGTTGCTGTTCGATACTGGTCTGCAGCCAGACCACGAAACCGCGTGCGACCAGGTGCCGGCGATTCTGCGGATCAAGCACCGCGCCAGCGCCGGTGGCCAGGACCATATGGCTGCGGCGGGTGCATTCATCGAGCAGGGTACTCTCGCGTTGGCGAAAGCCGGCCTCGCCCTCGATGTCGAAGACGGTGCTCACATCCACCCCGGTGTGCTGTTCGATCTCCTGATCGAGGTCGACGAACGGCAGGCCATAATGCACAGCAAGCCGGCGCCCGACGGACGTCTTGCCGGCGCCGGTCGGTCCGACAATGAACAGGCTGGACGAAGGATTCATGCGTAAATGCTAACAGGGCGGCCACGGGGGCGGTGATGGGCGAACGGGTTTTACTGGCTGGTTGCGGCGATCTGGGTGGGCGTGTGGCACAGCGTTTGCTGGCGCGTGGCGACGAGGTGTTCGCGCTGCGTCGACAGCCGCCACCGGAAGATCCCGGCGGTATCTGCTGGCGGCGTGGCGACCTGACCCGGGTTGAAAGCCTGCATGAACTGCCGGGCGGCATCACGCGGCTGGTCTATCTGCCGACCCCGGATCGTCGCGAAGTGAGCGCGTATCGGGCGATTTTCATCGATGGCTTGCGGCATCTGCTCGATGCACTGGATCTGGATCGCATGCAACGCGTGCTGCTGGTGTCCTCGAGTGCAGTCTATGGCGAGCATGCCGGTGCCTGGGTCGACGAAAGCACGCCGCCGGCACCGTTGGGCTTCAATGGCCAGGTGTTGCTGCAGGCGGAGCAGGCGCTGGCAGCACGAAAGCTGCCGGCGGTCGTGCTGCGTCTGGCGGGGCTTTACGGGCCGGGGCGTCTGCAGTGGCTGGAGCGGCTGCGGGCGGGCCAGCTCAGGGCACCTCGCGCACAACCGCATTGGGCCAACCGGATGCATGTCGACGATGCCGCCGCGGCGATCGTGCATCTGCTGGACCTGCATGCGCCGCTGCCACTCTACCTCGGCGTGGACGACACGCCGCTGCCGCTGGACCGGCTGTACGACCATCTGGCGTCATTGATCGGCGTACCGACTGCCATCGACGGTCCGGCACCGGCGGCGGTGGGCAGCAAGCGGCTCAGCAACGCCCGCCTGCGCGCCAGCGGCTTCGTTCCGCGCTGGCGCGACGCGCGCGCGGGCTATGCTGCGTTGCTTGAATCCTGACACCCTGTGCTTTGCCACAATCCACCGATAGGAGAACTCTCATGGCCCCAGGTATCCCCCATCATCAGGTCACTACCGCCGACCAGCTGCACGGCGTACGGGTGGTGCGCTCCATGGGCATCGTGCGGGGTATCACGGTGCGGTCGCGCAGCGTCATCGGCAATCTCGGCGCGGCGCTGCAGACCCTGGTTGGCGGCAATATCTCGATCTATACCGAGTTGTGCGAAAAGGCCCACGAAGAAGCCTTCGAGCTGATGCTGCAGCATGCGGCGGCGATGGGTGCCAATGCCGTGGTGGCGATGCGCTATGACGCCAACGACGTGGCCGAGGGGGTCACCGAAGTGCTGGCCTATGGCACGGCGGTACAGGTCGAGGTGGGGTGAGCGGGGAACGGCAAAAACCTTGCGAACCCTGCTGTGGGGGCGTCGATCGTGTCTCTGTTGCGCCACATCGGCTGCAGTGTGGCAGATACCCTTGAGCCTTCATTTCAGATCAATCGTGACTGATGCCGATCACCTTGCGCGTGCGGTCGTATTCCACACAGGTGTCGGCCAGTGCCGGCAAGGTGGCGAGAGCATGCCGGCTGAGGCGTTCGAAATGCGCCAGGAACCGTTTCATCGCCACGGCATCCATGGCGAGTGGGGCATGACGCGCCAGCAAAGCCTGTTCCTGTTCACCGCGCCAACGGCGTACGACATCCCAACTGGGCGCCTGCAGTACGATCAAGGCGTCGAATTTGCGCCATAGCGGCTGGTAGCTGCGCAACTGCTGGTTGACCCATCGGCGCCAGCGCCCATCGGGATCTTCGGTACGCTCCAGGGCGTTGATCGGCGCCGTCAGTGCGCTCTGCAACTGCGGGCGAATGCCCAGCGCCCAACCCTCGACGATGACCAGGTTGGGGCGCTGGCCGATCCGTGACCAGCGCGAGGGCGGAATGCGCGTGTCGCGGCCCTTGTCGAAGCGCGGGTGACGCACCGGCAGCTTGTCTGATGCCTGCGGCAGCGCTGCCAGCACGGAAAGCAGCAGTTCGATTTCGTGGGTGCCCGGCACCCCGCGACTGCGCAACAGCGGGTGCACCTGCTGCGCCAGTGCCTCACGATCGCTGCGAGCGTAGTAGAAATCGTCCAGCGAAAGCACCACCGTGGACCAGCCTCGGCGCTCGGCCTGTGCCTTCATCACTTGCGCCAGCGTGCTTTTGCCACTGCCCTGCAGGCCGGAAAGGCCAAGGATATAGGGTCGCCGAGCGCGCGCGATACGTTCGCCATAATGGTCAAGCAGGTGACCGGCAAGGGCTTCGTTCTGAGGGCTTGTGATCGGCATCATCGGCTCCGTAGCGCGGTCGAACGAGCGCATGCGCCCCCCCGATGATGCTCGAACCCGATCCACTCTGGCTCGACCCCGCAGCCAGGGCGGCGAAGCGAGGATGTCGGGCCCTTGGCCGGGGATGCGGCACTTGCGCTGCTGGATCGGAGGAGCATTGCACTATCATCACGTCGGTTCATCCATAACATGATGGCGCGTGTCGGCCACGATGCCAAAGGGAAGATTTCAGTTCATGCTCAATCGCGACCTACTTGAGACCTTTCGAAAACTCCTGGACGAGGCCAGGGCAGGGGACGACAGCGCTCCGATACCGATGAATCTGGCCACCGTCGACAGCGCGGGCCACGTAGCTTCGCGCATTGTGTTGCTGAAGGGCGTAGACGAGCGGGGATTCCGTTTCTTTACCAATTACCAGAGCGACAAGGGAAGCCAGATGGAGGCGCATCCCCAAGTCGCGTTGTGTTTCTTCTGGGAAAAAGTTCGGCACGGCGTGCAGGTCCGGGTGGAAGGCACGACCCGCAAACTTCAGGACGACGAGTCCGATGCCTACTTCGCCAGTCGCCCGCGGCAGAGTCAGCTCGGCGCATGGGCCTCGCTGCAATCGCAAACCTTGCCGGATCGTGACACCTTCGAGCAGCGCATGGCGCGCTGCGAAATGGAGTACGCGGGCCGCGACGTGCCCCGGCCGCCGCACTGGGGTGGCTATATGGTTGAACCGGACATCCTGGAGTTCTGGTATGGCGCCGAATTCCGCCTGCATGAGCGGCTGAGGTGGAGTCGCCACGGCCAGACCTGGACCAGCCGGCTGCTTTACCCGTAATGGGCGACGCCTATCCCCGGCGCATCGTCTGCCTCACCGAGGAGCCCACCGAAGTGCTGTACGCGCTTGGTGAGGAGCACCGCATCGTCGGTATCTCGGGCTTTACCGTGCGTCCGCCGCGGGCGCGCAAGGAAAAGCCCAAGGTGTCGGCCTTCACCAGTGCAAAGATCGGTGAAATCCTGAAGTTGCAGCCGGATCTGGCGATCGGTTTTTCCGATATCCAGGCCGATATCGCGCGCGAGCTGATCAAGGCCGGCGTCGAGGTATGGGTCAGCAACCATCGCAGCGTCGACGGGATTCTCGCCTATATCCGCCGGCTCGGCGCGATGGTCGGCGCACACGAGAAGGCCGAGGCGTACGCGCAAACGGCCGAGCGGCACATCGCGGAAATCCGTGCCGCCGCCGCTCAGCTGCCGTGCCGCCCGAAGGTGTATTTCGAGGAGTGGGACGATCCCATCATCACCGGTATCCGCTGGGTCGCCGAGCTGGTCGGCATCGCCGGTGGCGACGATTGCTTCCCCGAGCTGGCCCGAGAGTCGCTGGCGAAGCAGCGCATCCTGGCCAACGGTGACGAGGTGGTGCGACGCGCCCCCGACATCATTTTTGGCTCGTGGTGCGGCAAGCGGTTCCGACCCGAACGCGTGGCGGCAAGGCCGGGCTGGGAGACCATTCCGGCCGTACGCCACGGCGATCTGCACGAGATCAAGTCGCCGATCATCCTGCAGCCTGGACCTGCGGCACTGTTCGACGGCCTGGAGGCGATGCATCGCCTCATCAGGGCGTGGGCGCTGCGCTGAGAGGCCGCGTTGGCCATGACGCCATCTTCTCGTCGCTGCGGTGGCGATGGACGCGCTGCCGCAGTTGAGCAGGTCGAGACGCCCTCGGCGTTGCGGTGGGAGTGAGGCTCAGCCATCTCGCCGAGGGCGCCGTCGCCCTCTGGCGACGATCAGCCGCCCAGCGCCAGTCGGGCGCCAAGGTCCATCAAGGGCGCGGATATCAGCATGCGCGCGAGCAGCAGTGCGAGCATCACCGCCATTGGCGCGAAGTCGATGCTGCCGACCACCAGCCGCCCCTGCAGCGGTCGCAGCAGCGGCTCCACCAGGCTACTGGCCAGGCGCAGCAGCGGCTGGCGCTGATCCGGCGCAAACATGCTGAGCAGCGACCAGCCGAAGATCACGATCAGGTAGAAGACCAGGACGAAATCGAGCAACTTGGCCAGACCCAGCAGCAGCAAGCCGAGCGGATGCGGCATCACGCCGAGCAAGCCAAACAGCAGCAATTGCTTCAATACGACAGCCAGCCACGCCAGCAGCAGGGCGGCGATGTTGATTCGCCGCCAGTTCGGCACCACGCGCCGGATCGGCGCCAGTACCGGATTGGTGGTGCGGTAGACAAACTGGCTCAGCGGATTGTTGAAGTCGACCCGGCACGCTTCGGCCAACAGGCGCAGCACCAGCAGGGCGACCACGGCATCGAAGGCCAGGCCGATCAGCATCGAGAAAGCGTTCAGCAGATAGCTCACTTGGATGGAGCTCCGTGGTCCAGTTCCGCCGCCAGCGCTGCGCCGCGTTGGGTGGCAGCGGCTACCGCGCGCGCCGTGATGCGTGCCAGGCCATCGGCCTGGAAGCTCTCGAGTGCCGCCTGGGTGGTGCCGTTCGGGGATGTCACCCGCTGGCGCAGTGTCCCCGGTGCCTCGCCGCTTTCCACCAGCATGCGGCCGGCGCCGAGGCAGGTCTGGGCGGCCAGTGCACGGGCGGTTTCACGTGGCAGTCCCTGCGCCGCTGCGGCGTCTTCGAGGGCCTCGACCAGGGCGAAGAAATACGCCGGGGCGGAGCCGGATATGGCGGTGACCGTGTCCATCAGCGCCTCGTCGTCGACCCAGCGGGTGATGCCGGCGGCGTCGAGGATATGTTGGGCCAGGGCCTTTTGCGGAGTGCTGACGTGTTTGTTGGCGCATAGCCCGGTGGCGCCCGCGCCGATCAGGGAAGGCGTGTTCGGCATGCAGCGCACGATCGGCAGCTGGCTGCCGAACCAGCGTTCGAGCTGATCCAGCCGCACCCCGGCGGCGATAGAAATCAGTAGTGGCCGGTTGCGTTGCAGGGTATCGTGAAGTTCGTCGCGGATCATCGGCATGATCTGCGGCTTGACCGCCAGCAGGATGACATCGACATCGGCGATCGCAAGCGCGTTTTCCGCGTAGCAGGTCACGCCGAATTCGCGCCCCAGCGACTGACGGGCTTCGGCGTTGGGTTCGGCCACCCGAATGTCGCCGGCAGCGAAGCCGGTTTTCAGCAGGCCGCCGATCAGGCTTCGTGCCATGTTGCCACCGCCGACAAAGGCAATACGTGTCATGCAAAAAGCTCCTTCGCAATACTATTGAGAACGTAACCTTACCGGAGTCGGCGCCAAGGTGGCGGCAAAGCTCGGAAGATGGCGTTGTGCCACGCACGATTCCTGGATGAGGCGCAACAGAGTCGACGATATTGTGCGCCGGTCATCGGAAATGCTGGCCGCACCGCCCGCGGCCCGAGTAGTATCGGGACAGCTGCAGGGGGGGCGGTATCGGCTTTGGGGCAGGACGTGCGCCAGCACCAGCCGATGAGGCCGGTTTCCGTGAGTCGCCCTCGCTGCGGTGTCACTTGAGTCATCCAGACGATCGGTTGAGGGGAACCCTATAGATGGACATTGCCGAACTGCTTGCCTTCTCGGTGAAGAACAAGGCCTCGGATCTGCACCTTTCGGCAGGCCTGCCGCCGATGATCCGCGTCGACGGCGACGTGCGCCGTATCAATATTCCCGCACTTGAGCACAAGCAGGTGCACTCGCTGATCTACGACATCATGTCCGACAAGCAGCGGCGCGACTACGAGGAGTTCCACGAAACCGATTTCTCCTTCGAGATTCCCGGATTGGCGCGTTTTCGTGTCAATGCCTTCAACCAGAACCGTGGCGCCGGTGCGGTATTTCGCACCATTCCCTCCGAAGTGCTGACCCTGGAGGACCTGGGTTGTCCGCGGATATTCAAGGAGCTGATCGAGCAGCCGCAGGGCCTGATCCTGGTCACCGGGCCCACGGGCTCGGGCAAGTCGACCACGCTGGCAGCGATGGTCGATCACATCAACAAGACCGAATACGGCCACATGCTGACGATCGAGGATCCGATCGAATTTGTGCACACCTCGCAGAAGTGCCTGGTCAATCAGCGTGAAATTCATCGCGACACGTTGGGCTTCAACGAAGCCTTGCGTTCGGCGCTGCGTGAGGATCCCGACTTCATCCTGGTCGGTGAGTTGCGTGATCTGGAAACCATCCGGCTGGCGCTGACCGCAGCGGAAACCGGGCATCTGGTGTTTGCCACCGTGCACACCAGCTCGGCGGCCAAGACCATCGACCGCATCATCGACGTGTTCCCTGCCGGCGAAAAGCCGATGGTGCGCTCGATGCTGTCCGAATCGCTGCGTGCGGTGGTCTCGCAGTCGCTGCTGAAGAAGGTGGGCGGCGGGCGCATTGCGGCGCACGAGATCATGGTCGGCATACCGGCGATCCGCAATCTGATCCGCGAGGACAAGGTGGCGCAGATGTATTCGTCGATCCAGACCGGCCAGCAGTTCGGCATGCAGACGCTGGACCAGTGCCTGCAGGATCTGGTCAAGCGAGGTGCCGTAACGCGCCAGCAGGCCTACGCCTACGCCAAGAACAAGGACAGCTTCAAGTGAAGCGGGGGACGGGGCAGGTAGCACGGGGAGCGCCAGATACTCGGCAGGCCGCTAGTCGGGGTTCCGGCTTGACGCGTGATTGGAGCATGCATCCCGATTTTTCCTCAAGCCGCATGTTCTCCGTCCGCTGTTCCCCGCTCTCCGTTTCAGGAGGACCCGCCTCATGAGCGATTTCGATTTCACCTCGTTTCTGAAACTGATGGTCCACAAGAAGGCCTCCGATCTGTTCATCACCGCCGGCGTGGCGCCGTCGATGAAGGTGCAGGGGCGAATCGTGCCGATCACGCAGAGCCCACTCAGCGTGCAGCAGTCGCGCGACATGGTGCTCAACGTGATGACACCGGGTCAGCGCGAGGAATTCGAGAAGACCCACGAATGCCAGTTCGCGATTTCCGCGCAAGGTGTCGGGCGCTTTCGCGTGTCGTGCTTCTATCAGCGCAACTGCGTCGGCATGGTATTGCGCCGCATCGAATCGAAGATCCCGACGCTCGAGGAGCTGAACCTGCCGCCGATCATCAAGCAACTGGCGATGACCAAGCGCGGCATCATCATCTTCGTCGGCGGTACCGGTACCGGCAAGTCGACCTCGCTGGCGTCGATGGTGGGTTACCGCAACCAGAATTCGACCGGCCACATCATCACGATCGAGGATCCGATCGAGTACGTGCACAAGCACGAGGGCTGCATCATCACCCAGCGTGAGCTCGGCATCGACACCGACAGCTGGGAAAACGCCCTGAAAAACACCCTGCGCCAGGCGCCGGATGTGATCATGATCGGCGAGGTCCGAACCCGGGAGACGATGGAACACGCGATCAATTTCTCCGAAACCGGTCACCTGTGCCTGTGCACGCTGCATGCGAACAACGCCAACCAGGCGATGGATCGCATCCTGCATTTCTTCAACGAGGATCGACGTGAGCAGTTGCTGATGGATCTCTCGTTGAATCTGAAGGGTATCGTGGCGCAGATGTTGATTCCCACCCCTGACGGCAAGAGTCGTCGGGTGGCGGTGGAAGTGCTGCTGGGCACGCCGCTGGTGCAGGATTACATCCGCCAGGGCGAGATCCACAAGCTGAAGGAAGTGATGCGGGACTCGACCCTGCTGGGCATGAAGACGTTCGATCAGAACCTGGTCGAGCTGTATCACGGCGGCGAGATTTCGTACGAGGATGCGTTGCGTTACGCCGACAGCGCCAACGAGGTGCGTTTGCGGATCAAGCTGGCGCAAGGCGGTGACGCCCACACTTTGTCGCAGGGCCTGGACGGCGTGGAACTGGAGGAAACCCGGGACGGGCAGAACCTGGGTGGCAGCAATTTGCTGAACCGTTGAGGCAACGCCGTTCCCCGTCAACAAAAAAGGAGTCTTGCGACTCCTTTTTTGTTGACGATGCGAAGCGGATTATTTCTCCGTCATATTGCTGACACGAAGTCCGATCGCGTCGACAGCCTTGACGCCCTTGACATGACGGGCGACGCGTTCAGCGTGGAGTTTTTCCTTGGCACTGGCGACAGTCCCGGTCAAGGTCACCCGTCCATTGACGGTAGTGACGGATATATCGGTCGCCTCGATGCCCTTGGTGGTGGCGAACTCGGACTTCACCTTGGTGGTGATCCACGCATCTGCAGCCTTGCCTGGCAGGGTCCGGTTTTCCGACGTGTGGTGCATGCTGGCGCCGGCCTCCTGTGCGATGACGGCAGTGGAGGGCACGGCAGCCAGGGCAATGATCAAGCCGCCGGCGAGCATGCTGTTGCGGATCAGGGTGGGGGTGCGCATGGCGTTCTCCTGGTGAGGATGGAAGTAGGTCGCGGAGGACGGCGGATGGCCGTGGTCGTCTGCTTCCGCGGGTCCATGGCACCAGCAACGCCGTGAAATTTCCGTCGTAATCCTCGCGACCGGTTCAGCATGCGCTGGTGAAAGCGACGCGTTGGTCAGGAAGATGTCGGAGGGAGTTCAAGGCTGCACCCCATGAGCATGATCCCGGGGCGGTTTTACGTCCCGGGATGTCATGGGAAGTTACTTGAGGATGGTCTGACTGGTCGTCACGAGACCGTCGTGATCGACATGTACTTCCGCGTCGACGCTCTGTATGCGTGCTGCCTGGGCCTTCATGGTCGCGAACTGTGCTTTCGAGTGCGCAAAAGTGGCGTCAGCTGCCGGTTGTCCGGCTTTGCGGGCAGCGAAAGCGTCGAACTTCGTTTCCATCAGCTGCAGCCAGTCGAGGTACATTGCACCACTCAGGTGCATGCGCATCAGCTGGCCGGGCGTACCCGGCGGATTTTTCAGTGACGCACTCAACTTGCCCTGTTCGCCAGTGCCCACGCCCAGCGCGATGGCGGTCGTGTCCATCGCGATCCACGAGGGTTGCCCGATGATCTTGGCCATGTCACCGGGTACGGGCACCGGCTTGCCGTCGCTGCCTGGCTTCATGTGTGACAGGGCGGGCACCATCATCTGCCCCATGGCCAGCAAGCCAGCCGGATTCTTGGTCGCCAGCACCAGCCGGCCGGTGAATGTGGGTAGGCTGGAGATCTTGCTGGAGGTGAGGGTGTCCAGTGCGATCCGCAGGCCGCGCAGGTCGCCGAACGGCGGGATTGCCGCCTTCTGCATGGCGGCACCGATCTTTGCAAAGCCGTCATTGAGCCCGCTCAGCGCCGGGCAAGTGAACGGCTTGGCGGCGACCGCGTCGGATTGCGCGGACCAGAAGGCGCGCAATTGGGAAATCGGCAGCGCGATGCTGAGGTCAAACGGTGCGCTGCCTTGCTCGCCAAGGCCGGGCAGGTTGACCTTGAGTCCGGCGAAGGCCTGGCTGATATCTGCCGCCAGCGCCACGTCGAGGCGGGTGTCCTGATGCCGGGCATCGAGGCGCGTGTAGCCAAAACTGATGTCCGGTACCCGGGCGGCGATCCGGCTGGCTTCGGTGGCGCATACGGGCGGCACCTTCAGCTGGTTGGCCAGTGGTTCGCCGGTCTTGGCCGATTCGGCTTTGGCCTGGGCCTCGAGAACCGCCTCCAGCAAGGGATCCTTGCCAGCCAGCGTCAGCGGCAGAAACCGGGTCATGTCGAGATCGCCCACCAGCCATGGCTTGTAGCCCTTGGCCTTGGCCAGTGCAGCCAGACGACCATCGTCCTGCAGGCTCTTGTGCGGGCGGTCCAGGCCGAGCGTCTCACGCAGCATCGCAGGTGAAACATCGGCCGGCAGCAGTGCGGCCACGGCCTGCTTGCCGACGACAGCAAGAATCACCTCGGTTCCCGAGGCACCGAATGCATGCCCGCGGTAGCTTTGCTTGCCGATCTTGGCGAGATCCAGTTTCTTGCCGTAGGCGGCTTCCAGCCGGCCCACGAAGTCCTCGAAGGCTTTGGGGTCATCCAGTTCGAAACGAAGTACAGGGGCCATGCCCAGGCCGTAGAAGGCCAGGTGGCCCTTGAGATCCAGTCCCGCCTTGTGGGCGAACGTTTCGATGGTGCCGCCCTTCAACTCGGCAACGAAGGCGCGCAGCAGGTGGGCGCCGTCGGGATCCCTGGCCTGCAGTCTGCCAGCCAGGGCATCGAGCTGGGCCAGTTGCGCGGGAAGCTGTGCGTCGGCCTGGGCCAGCAAGGCCTGGCGGGTGGGTTTGTCGAGGATGTCGAGATTGGCCACCACGTAGGGCGTGTCGGCCGGCACGAAGGCCAGCGGCGCATTCTTGTCCTTGTGTCCGCATGCCGCCAGCGCAACACTGGCGAAGCCCAGCGCGATGAGACGCGTCGTTGTCCGCATGGTTATCCCCTGCTAGTGATGGATGTGCCAGAGCATTATGCCAGCTGTGACTGGTACTCTGGAGGCGGCGCCGGACAGCGCGAATCGCCCTCAGCGTGCGAGTACCTCACTGAGCACCGCCATCCGCACGAAGACGCCGTTGGCTACCTGCTCGAGGATGCGCGACTGGGCCCCGTCAGCGACGTCCGAGGCGATTTCGATGCCACGGTTGATCGGCCCCGGGTGCATCACCAGGCAGCCTTTGGCCGCCAGTGCCAGGCGCCGTTGATCGAGGCCGTAAAGGGAAAAGTAGGCGGCTTCATCGGGCAACTCGATGGTCTCCATGCGCTCCTTTTGCAGGCGCAGCATGATCACCGCATCGGCACCGGCGATGGCCTGGTCGAAATCGTCGATGCGGTGGCAATGCGCCAGCTCGTCGGCCGCCGGCATCAGCGACGCCGGACCGCACAGGCGGATTTCCTTCACCCCCAGCGCGGTCAGGGCATGCACGTCGGATCGCGCCACGCGTGAATGCCTGACATCGCCGCAGATCGTCACCGTGAGGTTTTCGATATCCGGCCGATGCTGCCGGATGGTGAGCGCATCCAGCAGCCCCTGGGTCGGGTGGGCGCGATTGCCGTCGCCGGCGTTGATCACCGAAACCCCGCTCATCGCGTGGCGTACCAGCTGGTCGGGCGTGCCTGTTTGCTTGTGCCGCACGATGATCGCGTCCAGATGCATCGCCTCGAGCGTGTGCAGGGTGTCAAGCAGCTCCTCACCCTTGCTGGTGGAGGAGAAGCCGATCTCGAAATTGACCACGTCCGCGCCGAGTCGGCGGGCCGCAAGCTCGAACGAGGTGCGGGTGCGGGTAGATGGCTCGAAGAACAGGTTGAGCACGGTACGTCCGGTCAGCACGTCGAGCTTGCGGGTACCGTGGGCGCAGGCGTCGCGCAGTTGCTCGGCCCGATCGAGCAGGCGTTCGACGGTCGGCCGGGGGAGATTTTCGAGGGTGGTGAGATGGCGCAGGCGAGGGCTCATGGCGATGATTTCGGGTCAGTATCGGGATAGTCAGCGTGCGGCGGTGTCGTCGGGCATGAGCGGGCTTGCATGCAACCAGCGCTCGACGATGACGGCGGCGGCAAGGGCATCGATGGCCGCGGCATCGCGTCGGCGCTTGAGCCCGACGGCGCGGGCCGCGGCGAATCGCTCGGCGGCTTCACGCGAACTGTGGCGCTCGTCGACCAGTGCTACCGGCAGACCGTAGCGGGCCTGCAACTGGGCGCAGAATCGCCGTGCGGCGCGGCTGGCGGCTTGTTCGGTGCCGTCGAGGTGCAGGGGCAGACCCACGATCAAGGTGTCCGGCTGCCATTCCTGGCGCAGCGCGTCCAGCCGCAACCAGTCCGGTTCACCGTCACGCATGATGATCGTGGTCAGCGCCCGGGCGCTGGTCGTGATGGCGTTGCCGACGGCTACACCGGTCAGTCGGCTGCCGACATCGAAGCCGAGCACGCAGCTCATGCGTGGCCCGCGTAGCCGGATAACTGCCGCGGGTCGACGCCGACCAGTCCGGCAGCAGCACTCCAGCGTTCCTCCAGCGGCGTATCGAAGACCACCCGCTCGCTGGCCTCGACCGTGAGCCAGGCGTTGGCCATCAGTTCCTGTTCCAGCTGGCCGGCCTCCCAGCCGGCATAACCGAGGGCCATGATCGCTTGGCGCGGGCCGTCCCCGGCCGCCATGGCGACCAGGATGTCACGCGAGGTGGTTACCGACCAGTCGTTGCTGATGCGGAAGCTGGACTCCCAGTTTCCCGCTTCGCGATGCAGCACGAAGCCACGCTCCTGCTGCACCGGGCCGCCGATCAGCACCGGGGCATCGGCCAGCTCGGTGTCAACGCACTCCAGTCGCATCTGCATCAACACATCGCCCAGGCGGTACTCGGAAAGCCGGTTCACCAGCAGTCCGACCGCGCCGTTTTCGTCGTGCTGGCATAGCAACGCCACGCCCCGGGAAAACGGTGGCTCCGCCAGGTTCGGCATGGCGATCAGGAAATGCCCGGTGAGGGTCGGGGGTTGCACGGCGATCATGCCGTCATTGTATGCGCAGTTATCGGCATGCGCCCGGTTTCAACGCGTATGCAGCACGTTGTTGGGCTGAAACTGCCAGGTGCGGGTGATATTGAGTTCGTCCAGATGCTCACCGGTTCGTGGCGCGGGTGGAAACGGCGCCGCCAGCCGCACGATACGCCTGGCGGCTTCGTCGAGTACTTCATGGCCCGAACTCTGGATGATTTCGACCCGCTTGATGCTGCCATCCAGGTTGAGCACCACGGTCAGCAACACGTCGCCGTGCAGGCCGCGGCGGCGAGCTTCCTCCGGGTAGTTGAGGTTGCCAACCCGTTCGATCCGGTCGGTCCAGTGGCGCATGTACGCGGCAAACGCATACTCGCGGGTGCTGGCAGTAAGGTATTTGACCTTGGGTCGTTTCGCGTAGGCCACCTTCTTCTTGCGCAGCTCGGCCGCGAGTTGGGCGATCTCCTGCTGGCGCCGCAGTTCGGCGGCCGTGGCCGGCGCGTCTTGCGGGTCGATACGGCTGTGTGCGGTGTCGCTGGGCACACTGAAGTCGCTGGCCCCGGTAGTGGTGATCATCCGTGTCGGTGTGGCCTGGCGCGGTGGCGGGGTCGTGTTCCTGACGCGATGCGCAGCAATCCCCGGATCCGGCCTTGGCAGCGCGCCGGAAAACAGTTGCGAGGGTCTGGCCACGCGATCGCTCTGTCCGCCTCCGCGGTTGTTGGCCTGGGCCAGGAAATCGGCTTTGTCGGGCGCTTCCCGGTTGGCCACATTGACCAGCGTCACGTCCAGGGTCGGCAGCCTGGGTGTGGGTTTGGCGAAGTGGAACGTAATGCCCAGCAGCAGCACGCCGTGCAGCAACAGCGAAAAAATCAGCGTGGCGCCGATCGGGTCGGCCGTCCGGGTAGCGGTAACGGTGGTGCTCACGCAGTACGGGTTCCACTGGCTTGTTGTTCGATCACGTCGAACAGCTGGCCCGCAATGTTAAGCCCGAACTGGGCATCGAGTTCACGCACGCAGGTCGGAGACGTGACGTTGATCTCGGTCAGGTAGTCGCCGATCACATCGAGGCCGACGAAAAGCAGCCCCCGCCGGCGCAGTTCAGGTGCCACCTGGTCGACGATCCAGCGATCACGTTCGGACAACGCCACGCCTTCACCGCGGCCACCGGCGGCGAGGTTGCCGCGAAATTCATTGCCTTGCGGAATTCGTGCCAGTGCATACGGCACCGGTTCGCCATCGATGACCAGGATTCGCTTGTCACCGGCTGTGATTTCAGGGATGTATTTCTGGGCAATCGCGAATTGCCGGCCCTCCCCGTGGGCATTGCCACCGAGCAGGGTTTCCAGCATCGAGTTGAGATTGCTGTCGCCGGCCTTGACCCGGAAGATCCCGCGTCCGCCCATGCCGTCGAGTGGCTTCAGCACGATTTCGCCATGCGCGGCGGCAAACTGTCGCAGCTCTTCCGCGTTGCGTGCCACCAGGGTCGGTGCCGTGCATTGTGGAAAGGCCAGCGCAAACAATTTTTCATTGCAGTCGCGCAATGAACGGGGGTCGTTGACGACGGTGACGCCTCCGCGCTGGGCCACCTCCAGCACCATGCTGTCGTAGATGAACTGCGTGTCGACCGGTGGGTCCTTGCGCATCAGCACAACGTCCATTTCCCGCAGGTCGCGCCACTTCGGCTGTCCCAGGGTGTACCAGTGCTGTGGGTCGTCGCGCACTTCCAGTGGGGTGGCGCGTGCCCATGGCTCGCCATCGCGCAGGGCCAGGTCGCCTTGCTCAAAGTAATGAAGCGTATGCTTGCGGCGCTGCGCTTCGAGCAGCATGGCCAGACTGGTGTCTTTGGCCATCTTGATCGCGTCAATGGGATCCATCAGCACGGCGACCGAAAGGGACATCGTAGTTCTCCAGGGGTGGATGCGGTATCGAGCAGGTTGAACCGGCCTGCCGGTTGAAGGCTGACATACTAAAGCCGATGCTGGCCCGTCGGCGTGATGGCTGTCTGCGAAAGCGATCCGGGGCTGACGCGCAGGGCCGGATGGTGTCAATATGCGGCAGCTTGGTGGTGCGGTGCGCATTGTCGGTGATTATTGCTTGACAGTTTCGCCGGGCAGGCAGTAAACAACGAAGCTATCTGACAGGCGGCTTGGCGCGAGTTCGGGCTGGCGGTCGGGATGAAATTTCCACATGCACAGACAGCGGCATGGCTGTTGCATGTCTTGCATGTCTTGCATGTCTATCCTGAGCTCGGGGCGGGCCGCAGGGGGAGTAAGTGAATTTGAACGTGAGTGCAAATGACTTGGCCGGCCTCAAGGTCATGGTGATCGATGACTCCAAGACCATTCGCCGTACAGCGGAGACCTTGCTGAAAAAGGAAGGTTGCGACGTACTCACCGCGGTGGACGGATTCGAGGCGCTGGCAAAGATTTCCGATCAGAGGCCGGCGATCATTTTCGTGGATATCATGATGCCCCGGCTCGATGGCTATCAGACCTGTGCGCTGATCAAGAACAATCCGCTGTTTCGGGCCACGCCAGTGATCATGCTGAGCTCCAAGGACGGCCTGTTCGACAAGGCGCGTGGACGCATCGTGGGTGCCGAACAATATCTGACCAAGCCATTCACGCGGGACGAGCTGCTTGGTGCCATTCATCGCCATGTCGGCACAGTGCCAAGCCACTGACTGCAGATTTTGAGGGGGACCTGTGGCCAATATTCTTATCATTGACGACTCGCCGACCGATGTGCGCGTCTTCACCACCTTGCTCGAACGCGCCGGTCACAAGGTCGACGCAGTGAACAGCGCCGAGGAAGGTATCGAGCGCGTACGCAGTGACTTGCCCGACTTGATCATCATGGATGTCATCATGCCGGGCATGAATGGCTTTCAGGCGACGCGTACCCTGACGCGCGATCCGGCGACATCGACTGTGCCGATCGTGATGATCACGACCAAGTCGATGGAGACCGACCGGGTGTGGGGCATGCGGCAAGGCGCTCGCGCGTTCATTACCAAGCCGGTGAACGAGAAGGAACTTCTGGCCTGCATCAACGATCTCTCCGCGGGTGCCACATGAGTCTGGTCGCCCATCAGACCCCTTACGAAATTCTTGCTCGCTACGAGCGACTTTCGCTGGCACATGCGGCGGACACGCAGGACAAGCTGGAGGCACCGGGATTATGGCGCGGGATCGGTTTCCGGGTCGGTTCGCGACTCCTGCTCAGCGGGATCGATGAAATCAATGAGTTGCTCGCGGTGCCGGTGCTCACACCGGTGCCCGGGACCCGGCCGTGGCTGCTGGGTGTGGCCAATGTGCGGGGCAATCTGGTCCCCGTGATTGATTTTGCGCGCTTCCTGTTTGGCGAACGGACCCAGCACACCGAGCGTACCCGGCTTCTGGTGGTGCGCCAGGGCAGCGGCAACGTGGCGTTGCTGGTGGATGAGGTGTTCGGTCAGCGAACAGTCGACGAAGAGCAGCGGCAGGGGGCCGAACGCGAGGAGGATCCTCGGCTGATGCGTTTTGTCGAGAACCGGGTCGGTGAACAGAAGTTGGCAATTTTCAGCATGAGCCGGTTGGTGCGCGCGCCAGATTTTCGTCGGGCCGCAGCCTGATGCCGGGTTAGCGCTCCAGCGATCGAAGGGCCGGGCCGGTGATGGCCGGAAATTTGGGATGGTGAATCCCTGGTCGATACTCGCTGATGCGGCGGTGGCGGCAAGGTAGAGACGGACGAGGTGAACATGAGCACTACAGGGGGCGTCAGCAGGGAACGGGGTTACACCGTACTCATTGTCCTGCTGCTGATTGCGATCGGCTTCGCGGCACTGGATTTCTTTCTGCTCAACCAGAAGAACGGTGAGGATCGGCAAGCGATTGCGTTGACCACGCAAATCCAGGTGCTGTCGCAGCAGACGGCAAAGTTCGCACTGGAGTCGGCGGACGGCAATGCCAGCTCCTTCAAGGAGCTCGAAAGTACCCGTGACTCCATCGATTCGGCGGTACAGCGCCTCAACAAGGGCGATCCCGCAACCGGTATGGAGGCCTACAGCAACAACAATGCAACACCGGCCGGCCGCGCCGTGAGTGCGCTGGACAGTTCGTGGAAACAGCTTGACGCCGACATCAGCAAGATTCTTTCCAACAAGGCGGTGGTGCTCGATTCGAGACTGCGCGCGAACACCTTGTCGCAACAGATGCCGTTGCTCAATTCAAGCATGGAACAAGTGGTCAACATCTTGCAGCAGCGTAACGGCAGCTCCGAGCAGATGCTCGGAACGTCTCGTCAGATGCTGTCGGCCGACCGCATTATCCGTCGCGTGCAGGAGGTCCTGCAGGGTGGCGACACGGCACAGTCCGCCGCCGATGGTCTGTCGCGCGACGCCTTGCTGTACGGCAGCGTGCTGAAGGGGTTGCTGGTGAATAGCCCTGACAGCGGTGTGAGACCCGTCAAGGATGCAAACGCCCACAAGATTCTGGCCGACATGGATACAAGCTGGAACAAGCTCGCCGATCCGCTCGCCAAGCTGGTTGCGGCAGCGGGCAATATCGCCGACGTCAAACATGCCGGTAACCAGGCGTCACTGGACTCGCAGACGGTCCTGTTGCGCGCCAACGATGTGTCCGAACAGATCGGCAAGCTGTCGCTGCGGCGTCTGTTTCCCAACATCTTGTGGGGCCTGCTTGGTGCGGTCGGGGCAGTTGCATTCGCGTTGCTGCTGGTGATCACCCTGGTGCGCGACCAACGCAAGCGCTTTGCCAGCAGTGCCGAGCTCAATCAGCGTAACCAGGAGGCGATCATGCGCTTGCTGGATGAGATGGGTTCGCTGGCCGAAGGTGATCTCACGGTCAAGACCACGGTGTCCGAGGACATCACCGGTGCGATTGCCGACTCGGTGAACTACGCCATCGATGAGCTGCGCTCACTGGTGACCACCATCAATGAGACTTCCGAGCAGGTGTCGTCGTCGGCGCAGGAAACCCAGACCACGGCGCGCCATCTGGCGGACGCGGCCGAACAGCAGGCGCAGCAGATCAGCTCCGCGACGTCGGCGATCAACCAGATCGTGAGCTCGATGGATGTGGTGTCCAAGGACTCTGCCGAGTCCGCCAGCGTGGCCGAGCGCTCGGTGAAGATTGCCTCGCGCGGCGCCGAAGTGGTGCGCGAGACCATTTCCGGGATGGACTCGATCCGCGACCAGATCCAGGAGACCTCGAAGCGCATCAAACGGCTGGGTGAGTCGTCGCAGGAAATCGGGTCGATCGTCGAACTGATCAACGACATTGCCGAGCAGACCAACATTCTCGCGCTCAACGCGGCCATTCAGGCCGCGTCGGCCGGTGAGGCCGGTCGAGGCTTTGCGGTGGTCGCGGACGAAGTGCAGCGATTGGCCGAACGCTCGACCAGTGCCACCAAGCGCATCGAAACGCTGGTTCAGACGATTCAGTCCGATACCAACGAAGCGGTCAACTCGATGGAGCAGACCACCGCCGAGGTCGTTGCAGGCGCGCGTCTGGCCGAAGACGCCGGCAGCGCTCTGGGCGACATCGAGCGAGTCTCGCATGACCTCTCGGCGCTGATTCAGAACATTTCCTCGGCAGCCCGCGAGCAGTCGTCCGCGGCCACGGATATTTCCGTATCGATGAACGCGATTCAGGAAATCACCTCCCAGACTTCGCAAGGCGCCAGCCAGACTGCTGACTCGATTGGTACGCTGGCCCAGCTGGCAAGCGATCTGCGACGTTCGGTGGCCCACTTCAAGTTGCCGGGTTGACCTCGGCATGGTCGGTATCAGCATTTTGACGGGGGGTAGTCTCGCAGGTTGCGCGAAGGACAGATACGCGACCGCTGAGAGAGGCGCATGAGACTTCAAGATCACATCGATTTCACCACCCTGCAGTGGGTCAAGCTGGAACTCGACGAATCCTTGTCGATGGCCCGCGATGCACTGGAGACCTACGTCGACAATCCTGGCGATGTCGATGTCATGCGTTCGTGCGCGAGCCACCTTCATCAGGTGCATGGCACCTTGCGAATGGTCGAGTTGTACGGAGCGGCGACGGTTGCCGCCGAGATGGAGGCGCTCTGTTCCACCTTGCTGGATGACCGGGTCACCTATCGCGAGGAGGCCTATGCCACCTTGATGCGGGGCCTGATGCAGCTTCCCGATTATCTGGAGCGATTGTCAGGCGGCCATCGGGACGTGCCGGTGGTGTTGTTGCCGTTGCTCAACGATTTGCGCGCCAGCCGGGAACAGCCACCGCTGAGTGAATCGGCGATGTTCCACCCCAATCTCGATGCGTTCCTGCCCGAGCAGGCGCCGGCCGCGATGAGCGAGGCTTACGCCGAAGCTCATCGCGGTGAACTGGTCGACTTGCGGCTGCGATTCCAGCAGCAGTTGCTTGGCTGGTTCCGTGGGCAGAATGCTGCGGAACAGCTCGTCGGGATGCGCAAGACATTGCTCGCCGTCACCGCCCGTTGCTACCACGTGCACGGTCGGCGGTTGTGATGGATCACTGCCGGCGTGCTTGAGGGCGTCGAGCAGGGCATGCTCAAAAGTCAGGTCGGCGAAATTCGGCAACTGATCGGCAAGGTCGACCGCAACATTCGCGAGTTACTCGAACACGGCGAGAACGCCCTGCACGATGGCGACGCGGATGAGGTGGCCTGCAAGCTGCTTTATATCGTGGCCCAGGCAAAGCAGGACAGCCCCCATATGGAGCTGTTGCGCTCCACCTATGAGCTGGACAGCCTGCTTCCTGGCGCGGGAGAGCTTGAGCATGCGCGTGGCTCGATGTCGGGGCACAACCGCGCCCTGCTCGATTCGGTTTCGCGAGCGTTGAAGGATGATTTGTTGCGAGTCAAGGAGGCGCTCGACCTGTTCCTGCGCCAGTCCGACGGCGATCCGGCACAACTCGGGGTCCAGGGCGAGGTACTTGAGCGCGTCGGGGACACCCTCGGGATGCTCGCGTTGGCGGTACCCCGGCGGGTAGTCAGCGAGCAGCGACGTATCATTGACGAAATTGCCAGCCGGATGCGCTCGCCGGACGAAGAAACCTTGCTGGATGTGGCTGGCGCGTTGCTCTATGTCGAAGCGTCGCTGGACGACCATATCGAAAGTCTCGGATCGCAGAGCGACCCGGATGAGCAGGGGATCACCCAGGGCCTGCCGCGCAGCGAGGCACTCGGTGTGGTCGCCACCCTGATGCAGGAGGCGATCAAGAACACCGTCACGGTGAAGGAGGCGATCGTTTCCTTCGTGGAGTCCGGCTGGGAGCACGAACGTCTGGTCGGCACGCCGATGCTGATGGACGAAGTCGCAGGCGCGATGCGGATGATGTCCACGCCGCGCCCGGCGGAGTTGGCGCAGGGGGTAGGACGTTTCATCGGCTACGAACTGCTCGAAGATCAGCGGGTGCCCAGCGGGACCCAGATGGATCATCTCGCCGATGCGATCGCCGCGCTGGAATATTATCTGGAGGCGGCCCGGGAACATCGTGGCGGCCTCGATCACATCCTCGATGTGGCCGAGCACAGTCTTGGTCTGCTCGGCTACTGGCCGGTACCGGTCCCACGGGAGCTGCCCGAGCCTCCGGCCGCGGCCACCGGCATCGAAGCGGCTGCAGACGACGGCGTCTCGGGCCAATATCCCGAGCTTACCGAGTCGGTCAGTGTGCACCCGGGTCATGAGGCGTCCAACCTGTTTGTCCAGCAGGAGGCACGCCAAGGCATCGACGCGCAGGACCTCGATGGATTGCGCCTTGCGCAAACCGAGGCCATGGCTCCATCCGATCCGGTGGATGTGCATGACGGCGAAGACAGTGCGTGGAGCGAGATCGAGGAAGAGATCTTCGAACAGGTGCCGGTGCGCGATCCCCTTGCTGCCAACACCCGCTTCAATGCCCGGGCGGAGGGTATTGACGACGATATTCGTGAAATTTTCCTGGAGGAAATGCAGGAGGAAATCGACAGCCTCAAGCAAGCCGAAGCAGACTGGCTGGACGACCCCTCCAGGCATGCGTCGCTGACTGGCATTCGCCGTTCATTTCACACGCTCAAAGGCTCTGGCCGGCTGGTGGGCGCCGGTGTTCTCGGTGAATTTGCGTGGAAGGTCGAGGACTTGCTCAATCATGTCCTGGACCATTCGATCGAGCCTGACGACAACGTACAGGCCTTGATCAGGCATGCCATTGAGGCCTTGCCCGGGCTGCTGGGGGCGCTCAAGGGCGAAGGGGCGCCGCAGGCCCCGCTCAGCGCCATCATGCGGGCCGCCGAGCAGTTGACAGCCGGTCGTCAGGCTCGAGTCGAGGATTACATCGCCAGCGGCACCGAAACTGTTCGTAAACTGGTTCGTCGTCGTATCCCCCGCGTGGAAGTGGATGCAAACGCCATACCCGAGGCGGCCGTCACGGAACGCAAGGCGGTCGATGAGCCGGCCGTCGCGGAGGCGCTCGATGCAGCGGAAGACACCCCGGCGTTTGGTATGCCGTCGCTGCCGCCGGTCGATCCGGTATTGCTGGAGATCCTGCGCAGCGAGGTCGGGCAATACCAGCAGACCATTCGTCGCGCGATTGCGCAAAGTGGCAACGAGCTGCCCATCGGGGAGCCTCTGTTGCGTGCCGTGCACACATTGCATGGCGCCATTGCAATGGTCGATATCCCGCTGCTGACACAGCTGTTGTCACCGCTGGAGGGGCTGGTCAAGCGTTTGCGCGGGGCCGGGTTGCCCTTGCCGCAAGATGGCGTGCGCATGCTCGGCGAGTCGATTGACGTGGTCAGCCAGGTGATGGATCAGTTCGATGCGGCTGAGCCCAGACTTCCCGATACAAGCGCTTTGACGGCACAAATCATTGCGCTGCGGGATTGCTACCCCGAATCGAAGACACCCCACATCGTGTCTGATCCGGATGCTGACGAGCTGGCATCGCTGGATTTCGTGGGCGGGCAGGGTGTGGACGATGACGCTCCTTCGGACGTCGTTGCCGGAGTGGCTGCCGAGGGCGAGGAATTTCATGGTCTGGCCGATGATCACCATGATCAGCTGGCTGCGGAGATGATTGCCGCGCTGGGTGCGTTCGAGCCCGGTGAGATGGTAGGTGATGCTGCGTCAGTTGACTGCGCGACCGCAGAGCAGGCCGCCACCGAGCAGGCCGCCACCGAGCAGACGGAAGAAGATCCAGCTGCCGCAGAGCAGGTCGCCGCAGAGCAGACGGAAGAAGATCGAGCTGCCACCGAGCTGGCGCCGGGCAGGGCAGACCTTGACGCTACCGGTGCTTTCGCGAAAAAAGAGCAGGCGCAAGGCAGCCCCAACCCGGTCGATGCCGATCTGCTCGAGGTTTTCATCGACGAAGCTCGTGAAATTCTTGATCACGCCGACGGGGTGCTGGCGCAATGGCACGCTGATCCGATGGGGGCGGCGTATGTGCCGGAGCTGCAGCGCGACCTGCATACCCTGAAGGGAGGTGCAAGAATTGCAGGGCTGGCGCCGTTGGGTGACCTGGCACATGCGATCGAGACGCTGCTCGAAAAGCCGATCGGCGATGAAGCGACGGCGAAGTCGCTGATCGCGGCGCTGGAAGCCAGCTTCGATCAGCTGCATGCACTGGTGCAGCGTGTTTCCCAGGGTGAGGACATCGACTATCCGCAGGCGGCGATCGATCGCCTCTTGAAGCTGGCAGGTACCGAGATCCTCGCCGATGAAGCGTCTTGGGAGCTCGATACCAAGCCTGCATCCGCACCCACACCGGCGCCGACGAAGCCGATTGCGAAGCCCATCGAGAGCGCCACCGAGCTGCCCGAATTGCTGCCTGAAATGGAGGAAGAGGTCCACTCCTCGCAGGAGCAGATCCGGGTTCGCGCCGACTTGCTCGACAGCCTCGTCAGTCACGCGGGCGAAGTGGCGATCTATCGCTCCCGCCTGGAACAACAGGTTGCCGGCTACCGCTTCAACCTGGTCGAACTGGAGCAGACCGTAGCGCGCCTGCGCAGCCAGCTACGCATGCTGGAAATCGAAACCGAAGCGCAGATCATCGCGCGCTTCCAGCGCGAACACCGTGAAGCCGGTCTGACGGCATTCGATCCGCTGGAGCTCGATCGCTATTCACAATTGCAGCAGTATTCGCGCGCCCTGGCCGAGTCGGTATCCGATCTGGTATCGATCCAGAACATGCTCGACGAATTGACCCGGCAGGCGGAGACGCTGCTCATCCAGCAGTCCCGGGTCAGCACGGAGCTGCAGGACGGTTTGCTGCGTACACGCATGCTGCCGTTCGACACGATGGTGCCGAACTTGCGCCGCACCCTGCGCCAGGCCGCCCAGGAGCAAGGCAAGAGCGCCCAGCTGTATGTCGAGGGTGCGCATGGCGAAATGGATCGCAACCTGCTCGACCGCATCAAGGCGCCGTTCGAGCACATGCTGCGCAACGCCATCGCGCACGGTATCGAAACCCCGGCGCAGCGCCGCAAGGCCGGCAAGCCGCCCGAAGGTTCGGTGCATATCCGCGTTGCCCGCGAAGCCACCGAGGTGGTGATTCGGGTCAGCGACGACGGGCGTGGGCTGAATCGGGAGGCGATCCGCAAACGCGGCATCGAGCGGGGCCTGCTGCGTTCCAACATCACACCCACCGACAACCAGCTGTTGTCGTTGATCACCCAGCCCGGCTTCTCCACCGCCAGCCAGGTGACCCAGCTGGCGGGTCGTGGCGTGGGCATGGACGTGGTCGCCAATGAAATCAAACAGCTTGGCGGCTCCTTGTCGATCGAGTCGGAGGAGGGCAAGGGCAGCGTATTCGTGTTGCGACTGCCGTTCACGCTGGCCGTGACCCAGGCCATTCTGGTGCGCATCGGTGAGGCGACCTTTGCGATTCCGATGACCTCGGTGCAAGGGGTGGCGCGGGTCAATCCGGATGATCTGGCGGTGCGCCTGGCCGAGGACGAACCCTCGTTCCAATATGGCAACGAGGAATACGGAATTCATGATCTTGCAGAGTTGCTGGGTCTTCCTCCCGGTTTGCCGACCGAGGACGAGCAGCAGCCGCTGCTGCTCACCCGCGCTGGCGATCTGCGTGCAGCCATTCGTATCGACGCCGTGCTCGGTTCGCGTGAAATCGTGGTCAAGTCGGTGGGGCCGCAGATCAGCTCGGTACCCGGTCTGCTCGGTGCGACCATCATGGGTGATGGCTCGGTTTTGATCATTCTGGACCTGGCGCCGTTGGTGCGTTACGGCATCGCACGTCAGCAGCAGCGGCTGGCAGACGGCCTCAGTGCGGTGCAGGCGCCAGTGATCGAGGAGGTGAGAGTACGTCCCCTGGTCATGGTGGTCGACGATTCAATCACCATGCGCAAAGTCACCGGTCGTGTGCTCGAACGTCACGAATATGAAGTCGGTACGGCAAAGGACGGTGTCGATGCGTTGGAGAAACTGCATGAGCGCGTGCCGGACCTGATGCTGCTGGATATCGAAATGCCGCGGATGGACGGTTACGAGCTGGCTACCCAGATGAAGGCCGATCCGCGACTGCGCAACGTACCGATCATCATGATTACCTCTCGCAGTGGCGACAAGCACCGCCAGCGGGCCTTCGACATCGGGGTGGATCGCTATCTCGGCAAGCCGTATCAGGAAGCTGATCTGCTGCTGCAGATCACTGAGGTGCTGGACCAGCGAGCGATGGAGTTGAGCGATGACTGAGTCGTCGCCGGCGGTTGCGCTGCTGTTCGATGACACCGAACTGGGAGGCCAGTTGCGCCAGGCTCTGAGTGATCGGGGCGCGCGGATCGTGCATGAGGGCTCTGTATCAAGTCTCAACCGGGACCTGCTGCAGCAACTGGGCGCGGACGTGCTGGTGGTCAACCTGGACGATGCCGCCGAGGATGCACTGGAGGCATTTTACGAGGTGATCGACAACGCCAGCTTGAGGGTGGTTTTCAACGATGCCGAGGCCAGTCGCGCCCTGACCGGTTGGGATCGCGCCCGTTGGGCACGTCACCTGGCGGTCAAGGTCATGGCGATGGGCGATGTGGACCCACCGCGGCCCGAGCACGCCCGTGATGTGGAGATCGCCGTGGTTGCCGACGCGGACGCCGAGCCCGTCGGTTCATCGGTACCCGAGGGCGCGGTGCTGCCCAGCGTGGCTTCAGAGGTGCCAGATGATGCGCAGACCCTGGATCTCGAGGCGGATTCCGGCGCAGAGCGGGAACGTGAGGTCAGCGCTGCGTCGGAAAATCTGGAGGCCGAACTGGAGGCGCTGCTGGCCTCTGGCGAAATCCAGGATCCGGAAGACGTTTCAGCAGGCTCGGGACCGTATCAAAACGGCAAGCGCGACCCCCTGCCGCTGCATGACGGCGACTTTGCGGACGTCGCAACGTCGAGCGGGATGCAGCCAATGCCCGATTCAGCGGATGCGGGTGCTGCCAGCACTCAGGCCGCCGACCATCAGGCAAAGCCAGCGTTCGAACTGGATCACCTGGAGTTGGCGCCACTGACCTCCGAGCCGGTCGATGCAGGATCACAAGGAGGCGATGCAAAAGTCGCCCCGCCGCTCGGCAGTGAGCACCAGGGCTGGTCGTTGCTGGGTGACGACGAAACGCCGTCGTCGGCATCCGTGGTCACGGCACCGTCCGGTAAACCCGATGCCAGCGAATTCGGGATCGAAAAAATCAGTGCGGTGGAATTTTTCGCGCCGAATGCCGATGCGGCTGACTCCGACAATGAATCGGTGGAGATGAATCTCCAGCTGATGTCAATGGAGGAGGCGGTGGCTCCGCTGGCGTATGAATCTGAATCGTCCGGCGAGATGCTGCTGCACGATCGTGGCACCGCGTTGAAACGCATTGTGGTGCTGGGCGCGGCTGCATCGGCGACCGACGCGGTTTGTGCGTTCCTGGCGGCGTTGCCCGCCACGTCGCGGCTGACCCTTGTGCTTACCCAGCATCAGGGTGACCAATCCACGGCTGAATTGATGGAGCGGATGGCGACCCATTCGGCACTCCCGGTGCATCAGGCCGGACACGGTCAGGTCGCAGTGTCGGGGAGCGTATGGGTGGTTCCGACAGGACAGCAAATAAGACTGCATCGGGACGGCAAGATCGAACTGCACGGCGGCGCGGCAGAAGCCGCGCAAGCCCCGTCGATCGACGCCAGTTTCACTATGGCCGCCCATACATTTGGACGCGACGCACTGGGAATCGTATTCGCCGGCCGCGGCACCGATGGGGTCGCCGGTGCGCAGGCGATCCACGATCGCGGTGGCCAGGTTTGGGTGGAGACGTCGTCCGGTGAGCATTTCGCCGACATGGTCAGTGGCATCGTGGCCGAACGGTTGGTCAGTTTTTCAGGTACGCCGCACGAGCTGGCAGCGCATCTGGTCGAGGTGTTTCCATGAACAGTGATGAAGTATTGCCCCGCGAGATCCGCTGCGTGCTGGTGCCAGCTGGCGAACTGCGACTGTTGTTGCCCAATGCCACCATTGCCGAAGTGATCACCCAAAGCACGCCCGAGCCGGTGGCGCGTGCGCCTGACTGGTTGCTGGGTCGGATTGCATGGCGCGGTTGGCGTGTGCCGCTGGTGTCGTTCACCCGCCTTACGGGAGCCGCCGAAGGCGATGCTGGACTGAGTGGCCGTGTGGCGGTGCTCAAGGCGCTGGGTGACAATCCCCGGCTGCCTTTCATCGCCGTGATGACCGAGGGCTTTCCGCGCCTGACCACTCTGAATGCCGAGTTGATCATTCCGACCCACGATGGCAGCACGTTGCCGGCGGGTGTCCGCGCCCAGGTGCTGGTCCGCGACGATGTGGCCGTGATACCTGATCTGGAATGGATCGAGGCCGAGCTGCTGGATCTGCTTGACGTTTCCCCCGGGGACATCCCACAGGACGAGGCAAACCGGGGGGCCTCCACCGATCAGGACGATCACGCCTGACCCGCTACTCGAGCGTCTGCAGCGTTGGCCTCAGGGTGCCCTGTCGCTCACACAGCAGCGTAGGGGAGCTCATCGCGCAGTGGCCTGCGCATCGGTCCCATTCCCGGATCAGGGCAGTGGGTTCACGCCTGTAACCGCGGCCATCACCATGATGGCAGGCGTTATCTCCATATGGCGATCGGCAACGCGCCAAGAGGCTGTCTGTCCTGGCGCAGCCGAATTCTCGCCCCGACCATCCAAGCCCCATAACCGGCTAGGAGCTTGGGCCGTAGAAACTTTGGAGAGCGAGATTGCGCTATCGCCATAGGATGGGTGTATCGGAAGGAGCGCATAGTGGTTCTATGCAAGCCTGACGAGAGACGCAGTCTATG
>SCSE01000008.1 GCA_004298015.1 Rhodanobacter sp. | reverse complement strand
CATGTTCAGCACCTGCGTGCATTGATGATGCGAGCGCGGCACCGCTGCCGGCGCAACGCCCCGGCGCCACTTTCGAAGGTGGCAGGCGCCGCAGCGAAACCGGCCGCAACGTGCTCGACAAGGCTGGCAACGGTGGCTGCGATGCACTTCATGGTTGGCACATTGCAACTTATACGTGTAGTTGTCAACAACTTGAAAGTGCCACCATGAGAATGCGGGTGCGCAACAATCGTTGCAACTACTCAACGTCGCCAGGCGTGCACGCCTGGCGACGACGCAACCACAGGAACCTGGATGGCTGCCCCCTACGAAGAATTCGCGGAGCGCCTACGGCAAACGCTGGACCGTGCCCGTTTCGTGGAAGGGCGCGGACGAACGGGCGCCCTGGCCGACCGCTATGCCGTGTCGCGCGAGACCGTCCGCAAATGGCTTACCGGCCTCACCCTGCCCGAGCTTGCCCGCATCATCGAGCTGGCGAAGGATTTCGACGTCAGCTTCGAATGGCTGGCCACCGGCCGCGGGCAAGCCCACCTGGGGGTGGGAGAAAAATCCCCCGCCTATCGACGCCTCACCGACAACGAGGGCCGCCTGCTCGATGCCTTCCGCAACCTGCCCGAGCCCAAGCGGCGGCTGTTGGTGGATTTCCTCTCGTAAGGCAAAAGGTGTCAGGGACAATTTGAACGTCCCGGCGGCCGTCCGACCGGCCGCACGGTAGCGAATCGGCCTGTCCTGGCTTCAACCCACAACCGGAACCGATCCGTCCCCAGCACCTTCTGCTGTTGCAAATGGATGCGGATCTCTTCGACAAGTTCGTCGGACAACACCTCGGCGAACAAAGCCTGGTACGCCGAGCTGCGACTTGCCGGGTCGTTGCCAAGCCCAAGGTACTCGCGATGCGGAGTGAGCAGCGGATCCGTGCGCCGGGTTCTACCCCGTTAACGCGGACACTTCTAAGAAGACCGATCATGGTCAAAAAGGAGTGTCATGTCCAAGCGAAGAAAGTTCAGCGAAGAGTTCAAGCGTGAGGCCGTCGGCCTAACCCGGCAGCCGGGCGCGCAGCTCAGTCAGGTGGCCCGCGATATTGGCGTGGGTGCGGGGGTTCTGGGCCGGTGGCGGCGCGAGTTGGAGACCGACAAGGCGAAGGCCTTCGCCGGCTCGGGCGTGCCGCGCGACCAGGAGATGGCGACCCTCAAGCGCGAGCTGGCCCGGGTGAAGAAGGAGAGAGATTTTTTGCGCGATGCGGCAGCGTTCTTCGCCAGGGAATCGAGCTGAAGTATCAGACGATCCAACGCTGTCGCGGTCTCTACCCTGTCCAGCTGATGTGTCGATGCCTGAAGGTGTCGACCAGCGGCTTTCATGCCTGGAACAAACGACCGTTGAGCGCTCGTGCCACCGACAATCAGCGGTTGCTGACGCGCATTCGAGAGCTCCATGCCGCCAGCGATGGCGTGATGGGCATGCCGCGCATGCATGAGGATCTGTCCTATGCCGGCGAGACGGCCAGCCGTAATCGTGTCGCCCGGCTGATGGCCAGGGATGGCTTGTTCGGGGTGCCGCAGAAGCGTTCGTGGCAGCGCAAGCGCACGGGCGTGCGGCCAGATCACGTCCAGAATCACCTCGAACGTGACTTCTCGGCGCTGGAGCCCAACACGAAGTGGGTGACTGACATCACCTACATCCACACCGCCGAGGGGTGGCTGTATCTGTGCACCGTGCTCGACCTGTTCAACCATCAGATCGTCGGATGGTCGATGTCCGATATTCAGGATAGGCACATGGTGATCAAGGCGGTACTGATGGCTTGCTGGCAGCGTCCTGATCGAGAGCCATTGGTGCTGCATTCGGATCGCGGCACGCAATTTACCAGCGGCGAATATCAGCGTTTTCTCACGGATCACAACATCCAAAGCAGCATGAGCGCGGTCGGTCATTGTGCGGACAACGCGGCAGCCGAGGGCTTCTTCGGCATGATCAAACGCGAACGCGTCCATCGTCGCCGCTACCTGACTCTGGCCGAGGCAAGGTCCGACGTCTTTGACTATATCGAGCGCTTTCACAATCCCCGAATGCAACGCAGAATCGAGGTTCGGGACCGGGCCTTTACGGCCTTAACTCAACTGTCCGCGAAAACGGGGTAGAACCCACCTGGTCCAACAACGCCTGTCGCCGTCCGACATCAGCCAGCTGGACGCGTTGCTCGATGTCGAGTCCGGCCGTCGCCAGAGTCCGCTTCAGCTGATCAAGCAATTGCCCAAGCGCTCTT
>SCSE01000007.1 GCA_004298015.1 Rhodanobacter sp. | reverse complement strand
CCCGTATAACAGCCGTTACCGCGCGTGCGCGCGCCGACGAACGGTGCCAGATCTTTAGCCTGGGAAGGTTTTTCGCAGAAATAGAGTTTCATGGTGACGTCCGTTGCGATGTTTCTTGTTGGGTCGCCTCGGTAATAAGCCGGGACAAGCAGGCACACAAGGATTCACCCGAGGCGTTGAGGATCTGCTCAAGGCAGCTCGCTGCTGCCGCATCGAGGACAACTTCGATGCGCCGTCCCCCGGATTGCATGACACGGGAGCGGCGCCGCCGATTGCGCTCGGCAGCCGTCATGGAGCCGCGACGGGTATCTGCTACCATAATAGTGACCGGTTACAAAAAAAGGAGTGCAAACGATGGCGAGCGCAGAGGCGTACTGCGTGGAACTGAAGCGGGCTGTGACGTTGCGTGAAGCCCATGAGGCATACTTTGCACTGCCAGAAACCCAACGCAAGCCTTTCCACTTCATGTGCGGCGATCCAAAATGCCGAGCAATTACAAAGGCGCGGGTCGTTGGCGCTGTTTACCGCCGTTCGGATGCATTCGATCTTGATGCGATTGCATCGGGGCGTCATCGGCCTCCCTACTTTCGCAGCCATGACCGATGGCCTCATATCGACGATTGCACATGGCACGAACCTCCGGCAAGCGGTGGTCCAGCCAATGACGATCCGCTCGGGCAGGATCACGGTATTAATCATTCTGACAACGGGCTCCTCTGGTTGCCCGACCGATCCAAATCGAGGGAGCCAGGAAAGGTGGCGAAATCTTGCCCGTCTGACGATGCGGAAGCAGACACTCAGAATGAAGACAACGAGGTAGCCGATGACTGGGAACGCCCGGATACAACCCGTTTTCTGGCGACGGTCGGCATGAATTATCTGCGCATGACACCGGAGCAACGACGGCGAGCGCCGTTGGGCATCGGTCGTGCTGGGACACTTGGTACGTATTACGACATCTGCCTGCCTATTTTTTCGTTCCACCCCGAATATCAAGCCCGGCGAATCTACCACGGTCAAGCGTCCATTGCGGAGCTGACGAACGTCTTCATTATCACTTTCGATAGCCAGTTCAGTCCTCGGGGTCTTAAAACTGACCGTCGCACGGTGGCAAAAATTAAGTTCGTCAAAAGTCAGCTTGAGGCCGACGATCGTCGACTGGCTGAAGTACTTTCCAATGCATCCAGCAAAAACGAACCGGTGCACTGCTTCTTCTATTGCGTCGACCCGCCGGAGGCGAAGTCCCACGGCACTCAGCAATGGGGCTGGTTCAATATCGAGGAGCGCGCTCATATTTTTATCGTGCCAGTCTCGCTTGTGGCATCCACCGCGCCGATTGGCGCATAGGTAGGCTCGTCGATCATGGTTCATGCGGATCGACGAGGGGGTTGAAGCGCTTGCCATACCTCGGCAAATCGCCTTGGGAAATTGGCTAACTCACGATTTGCTTCCGCAACATCGTCCCACCAGTCGAGCCCTTGGCTGTCATACATTTGACCGTTCACCAGATGGGTCGTCACGAACCCCTGTCGATCCGCTCGGTGAGTCGCCTGATGCGATAGGAAAGCGATCAATAGCTGATCGCCGCATTGGGCTGTAGCGCTACGCCACGCCTGCGCAAAGAGCTGGACGGGCACCGTTAAGCCATGCCCACAGCACGATCGGATAACCGTAGGCCTAACGCGGTCAATAACCCAAAGGTGAGCGCTACATGCCATGGCAAGCGGCGATCCAGCATGATTGTCGTTCCACCAGTCACACAGAATCCGGATGGCTCCAGCATCCGCATGCGACGCGGCGTTGACAGAGGTGCAAACCAAATGATCTGGAATGCGCGTCAAAGGTTCGGAAAATGTCATATGAGCCTCAATTCAAAGCGAGCTTGCTGTATTGACCACTGGGATCAACAAATTCCCGTTGTGGATCCAGCGCATCGAACAAGTCGTACTGGCGGACGTTCTGTTGCACGGCTGATTCGACCCATTGACGGGCCTCCTGCAAGCTCCCCGCGATGCCCACCGCACCGGCGGTCCGCCACGCATAACCTCGTTGCGGACCGCTCACCAGCCGGATACGGCCCAGCCGTCGCCCCCGGACATCCCACAGCACGTGGGAGCGATAGGCGCGTTCCCACCGCCAATTGATATTGCGTTTCATGCTTCGTCTTTCCTCATACGCTAATGCCTGACCGCGCCCTCGGGCGAATTCACGTTAGCGACCACGCCCACCGACGCACGGAACGGCAAATCGCCGGTCTGCTCCAGCATCAGCAACATTACGTCCATCGTGGCTGCGATATCGTCGTCGCACTGCTCCAGTAGCCGCTGGAGTCGCTGCAATGTCGGCAGGCGCCGGCGCAGGTTGGAGAATGCATTGACTGCGCGCTGGCATCGCGCCTGCACGTTGGTCTCTTCCTGCTCCATTGCCAGAAATGTGTCGTTGCACGGGATCGGTTCCGCGCTGGTGCAGAACTCGGTGTCGCTGGTGGCAAACGTTGTGCTCGGCAGCATCTTGTCGGCGATGTCGAGCAACTCGAACGCCGTCGCGATGACCGCGGCGCGCTTCATGCCGAAGTCCGCGCCGACGCGCTTGCCAGGTTGACCGTGGCGGTTGCGCTCGCGCAGCGACAGAGTCGCGCGCTCGGTGCCATAGCCATGCAGTTCGTCGACCGTCAGCCAATAGCCGAAGAACGGGGTTTTCATGAGGAATTTACTCATCGTGCACTTCCTCAATGTTTTAAAATCGTAGGATTCGCTCGCGCCGAATCGATCAAGCAGGTCCCTTGCTCCAGCAATTCATGCCGATAGCACACCTCCCAATGGGCCAGGCGGCCGGCCCGCGAAGGCCAGACCCACGCGTGAATGTGCCAGCCGTGAAACTGGTAGTCAGATTCACCTGCACGACAAGCTTGTGCCACCGCGTCTCGCGCGAGTGAGCGCAGCATGCCGAGTTCGGCGGATTGCGGCACGATCATTACAGTGTTCATCAGCGTCTCCCATCGAATGCGCCAGAGGGACATAGCCGGCGGTGAATTGCCGGCCTGGCCCAGGGTGTCTCAGGCATCCAGTCGGCGATCCCGCCCAGTTCGACGCCAGAGCGACAGCCCGAGCCCCAGCAGCCACGCGGCACCCGTCAATAGCGGTGAATGGGCCTCGCGTAGCAAGGCGCTGAAGCTCGCGCTCTGCGGCAAACTGAAAAGCGCGGCAAGCAGCAGCACCCCATAGCACAGGCAGCACACACCGCTCGTCGTGATGAAGACGCGCATAACGCCACCGATATCGGCGCCAAGGCGGCCGGGCTCGATCGTCGATCTCATGGCGGCCTCGCTCAAAATGGAATATCGGAGGCCTCGGCGTCGCCCGCGCGTTCTTCATTGCGCCGGCGCTCCCGATAGACCACCTGCTCCACCCGAGCGAGATTCAGTGACACCTGCTCGGCCGAGATCTGGACACCGGCCTCGGCCGTGCCGGCATCGGTGACCCACGGATTCACGTACACGTCGCCGGTGATGGTGACACTGGCGCCGGTCTTAATGTGTTTCAAAATGCCGTCGTGCAACCGCTCGTTCCAGACGGTGACATCGACCGGAAAGGTTTTGTCATCGTTCTGCTCGAACTTTCCGTCATCGGTCTTGCGGTAATACGCCGACATGACGCGGAACTGCACCAGAGGCTGATCGCCCTTGGCGGTTTGAACGTGTTTGAGGGTTGGGGTCGCGAGAACGTTACCCGTGAGGCGTGCGGACATACCCATGTCAAAAACTCCTGTAATTGAGGGACATATCGGCGTACCTCTGGTGCTGACTGGTCGTATTGCTGTTTTTATGAGAATGGGTGGGACGGCTGCCCATGCTAGAGTTTTCGGGTCGTTGAGAGCGATATTCCCGAAACCTTTGCAAAGGAGTCATCCCATGGAAACCAAAGAGCTTGTTGCAGCTATCCTCCTGCATACCGCATCCAATTTGATGGATGAGAAATCGATCGCTTGGCCGAAACCCGATTTAAAACGATCACGAGGTAATCCGTCATGAAAACCCATACAGAGCACAGGATGAGCGGGAAAAGTGTTTTCCATGATCTGTCTTCCGAGAGTGAGGCAACCGAACTCGAAATGCGTGCCATGCTGCTGAACGGGCCTCACGGCTTGGTTGCGCGGTTGCGGTATGACGCAGACTGAGGCTGCCAAAACGCTCGGTATCACCCAGGCGCGTGTGTCCGATATCAAACGCGGGAAAATCAATCAATTCAGTCTTGACCTGCTGGTCAAGGTAGCCGCACGCGCCGGTCTGCAGCCGCACCTGACGCTTGAGGCCGCGTGAAGGCGCGTTATCGAACGCTGCTCCAATACCCGTGATGAAATTCCTGGCGATGTTCATTTTTCGATGCTGCCCAGGTTGCACCTTAAACCGGAAGGTGCAGCCTGGCATTGTGCGTAGCTAGGAGCGCGGCGATTTCCGCCGCACCTTGCCGAAATTAAGAAAAGATTCGAGCTGCGTGGCCCCACCGCGCAGCACGGCCTCCAGCGCATTCAATTCCTCGGCGTGCTGGTTCACGCGCTCGTAGTACGGATGCAATGGCGCAGGCACCAGGCGGAACAAAGCCCGGATACGGTCAAAGCCCAGATAGCCGTCGTGCGGACGGGCGCCCCAGCGCAACCGTCCTCGCTCACCCCCGGTGTTGGGCACCGTATCGCGCACCAGGCGCAGCGTGATGGGCGCATCGACATGATTGACCTCCGCCGCCAGGTCGGCCATGGCCGCGTGCACACGCGCTAGGTTGTGTCAGTAGTCATGCATCAGGAGCCGGACGGCCCCCTTACCCTTAAAAGCCTTTATATCAACAACTAAGGAAAGGCCGCCTTGCACTGGCGGATTACCGGCTGTCTCGGTATCGAGATAGGACAAATCGGATGTCATCTGCTGCAGTCCCAAGGTTATTGCAGCAACTGCGCTGCCGCAGGATTCGAATCGGTTGCGTCATCGGTCAGCGGCACCGCGTCGAGCAGGCGATATTCGGCGTCGCTCAACGACAGGCGCCGCTTGGTGTGCCGTGGCTGCTGCTCGCCCATGAAGATGTCCTTGGGGACATTGCCGAACAGGGTCTTGAGCGCCAGTACACGCTTTTGCGACAGATCGTCAGCGCCGGGCAGGAAGTCGTGCCGGGTCAGCTTGATCAGGGTCTCCTGGGTCAGGTACTTCTGCCAATAAACGGCGCGCTCAAAGAGGCTGCGGCACTTGTGCTTGACCGCCTGGATGGACTCGTGGGCCTCGTGAGAGGACGCCACATCCCGATGCTGGGCGGACTTGACGAGCCGGCAGTAAAAGTCGACCTCAACCAGCAAGAGCGCGATCATGAAGCCGTAGGGGGACGAGAAGCCCAGGCGCACTTCGGCGGGTTCCCGAGATTGCAGCACGGAATAGCTGAGTCCCTTTTGCTTGAGCGCTTCGAGCTTGGTCTGGATGCGGTTCGCTTCGTGGTCGATGAATTTACGCGCGGACGCCACACGATACGTGATGTCGATCAGTGCCCAATCGGCGTAGGGATTGTCATTCGAGGACAGGGACCAAAGGGCACGCAGGGCGGAGGCCACGCGTTTGCCACCGGCGCTGGATGAGCCGGATTCGCCGGGAGCATTCTGCACACCGAGGAAAAGGCGCATGGCGTGCGCGGTGTGCAGCACCATGGTGTCCTGGGACTCGGCTTCGAGCGGGGTGATGCACTTGATCTGGCGGGCCTCATAGGCGGGCACGACGGCATCAGCGGCTTCGCGGGCGCCATGCTCGGCCTGCAGCTGCTTGAATTTGTCCTCGCGCTCGACGAAAAGCTGGTAGCGCCCGTAGAACGGGTCGGCGGGATCCGGATCGTCCGATTGCAGCAGGTGGGTGAGGATCTTGCGTTCGCCCTCCAGGTCATAGCCGTCGGGAAACGGCGACGACGTGGATGTGGCGAATGCGGTCAATGCCGGATCGGGTCGCTTGCGTCGTGTACTGGTTGCCATAATTTCGCTCCATCCCTTGTCAGTCTTTAAAAAATTCTGCTTCCCACATGCACTCCGCCGGCTGCGCCAGGGTGTTCACGGGGTGAACACTTCACCAGCCGTTGCCCGGGTGATCAGAGTCTGATCACCCGTCATACCCGCCGCCCCCGCTTCAGCATCGCCAACGCCTCTGCCAGATGGGCACGCGCCACAGCCGGCGCGGTCCGCAGCTCGGTTTCCTGCTGCACCACGACCCGCTGTGCCAGCTGGCGCCGCTCGGCTTCCACATGCGCCCGTTCGGGAACAAAATTCCCTTGCTTCGCCAAATCCATCAATCTCCGCGCATACCCCGCGGGATTATTGATTGGCCCCGCGCGATGGCGCACCGCCATTTCATCGAGAATGACTTGCAGCGCAGCGATGGGCAGGCCAGTCCGATCCCGGTGGCGCGTGACTGCCTGTTGTTCCGCCTGGCGCACAAAGGCGGGCCAAATGAGACCGACGTTGCAAGCCGGCATCGGGCTTTGCTCTGGTGGGCAGCCTTTTGAGGAATCCGCCCCCACATGCCCCGGCGCCCGCATTGCGGGAGCGTTGGCCGGCAGCGCGCTTGTAGTGGAAGACGTATTCAGAGATGTAGTTCTATACGCGTGCGCGTTGGCAATGTCCGTTTCCCACCAACTGCCATGTACGTTTTCCACCAACTGCAATGGCTGTTTCCCGCCAACTGGGTATGTACGTTTTCCACCATCTACCAATGTACGTTTCCCACCTACTGGAATCTCCCGATGGGAGAAATTAGAAGGAGGGAAACGTACATTGCCCGCTGAAAGCCCCGTGCCTTGGGACTTTGCGGCGATCTGCTCCAGCAGCGAGGTCAGCATCGCCAGCAAACGCCCCGGCTTCACTTGTGTGAAAACACGCTTCTGGCGGTGTTGCGACAGCACGTCTTCAATCAAATCAAGTTGGCATAATTTATGCTTGGCATTTTCGAGTTGACGACGATTGAATCCAAGCTGCGCTTTCCAGTCCGCCGCTGTGATGCTGATCCAGGCCTGGCCGCCGTCCAGCATCTTGCGCTGGATATGCAGCAGGCGAGAGAGCAGCAACGCCGCGTTGACGCTCCCTGTCAAGTCGGCCAGGACGCGGTGATACGCGACGCTGGGCCCAAACGCCTCGCGCGTGGCGCGCTCGTCAGCCCGCATGAACTCGAACGACAGGTTGATGGGCAGGTTATTGCGGCGGTAAGTTTGGAGGGCCTGCGAAAGCCGATCGAGATTGAGGCGATACCAAAGCTTGGCGGGCCGTCCACCGCGCCACTCGTCGATCAATCCGAGCGCCTTGAGGCGTTTGCGCGCCGTCTCCTGCTCATCGCGCGACAGGCCTGTTTCATGCCGCCACTGCTCGCGGGTCTTGAAAACCCAACCATGATTGGCTTCGACGTCGCGCCCGTGACGCGTCCAATAGACGAGCTGCGAGAGCATGATCGCGGCCTTCGGATGATCCGTGACGCGGGCGAGCAGCAAGCCGAATGCAATGGGCCGGTTTTCCTTCATCGCGGCCCACAGGCGGTCGAACTGGTCGCGGTAGGCGTCGATCATGTCGCGCGCCCCAATAAGGCGGGACGGCTGCCCATGCTAGCGTTTGCGAGTCGTTGACAGCGACATTCCCGAAACTTTTGCACAGGAGCCATCCCATGAGCGGAACACAACAACCCGTTGAGCTTGTCACCAAAGCGGAATTCGATGCGCGCATGGACGCGGTCGGCCAAGCCGTTCAGTCGCTGATACTGGGCGGCGGTCTGTTTGAATTGCGCCCGCGTGGCCGCGAAGGTATTGGCCGCGTGTTTTATTGCACGCAGGCGGGGCATTGGATCGTGATCCTGCATTCGTTCATCAAAAAGATGCAGGAGACGCCGCCAGCCGAATTGGACACAGTCCTTAGACGTCTGAAGGAGATTCGCCGTGGCTAATCGCCGATTGAAACGAGATATTGAAGAGCGGTACGGCCCAGTCCCGCACACCGCGGAGGATGACGCCCGGCTGTTCGCAAACCCTGAATTCAAAGCCGCATACGATGCGCTCGAGGAAGAATATGTAGCGCTGCACGCGCTGCTCGCGGCACGCAAGGATGCCGGCCTCACGCAAGCGCAGATCGCCGAGCGCATAGGCACCACCGCATCGGCCGTGTCGCGGCTCGAAGCCTCGCTCGCCAGCGAGCGGCATTCGCCGTTATTCATGACGCTACGCAAGTACGCAGCCGCCTGCGGCAAGAAGCTCGTGATCTCGTTCGCGTAAGAGAACATATCAGTCATCGCGACGACATGCTGCGTGCCTGCGACCATGCCGCAAATAGCGCGGCGGGTGCACTGACGGCAAACACGGGTTGTTCGACCCAGTTGGTAACTCGGTTGCCTTGCCAGCCGGTTTCAAAGAGCCTGTGATCAATGTCGATCGACAGTCCTTCCTTGGCCAGATCTTTCGCTGACGTCAAGTTGTAATAGGACTCGTCGAGGTCATCGGGCGACAGATATGGACAAATGGCGTTTACCACGTTGCATATGTTTCGGTGCGCGGTCTGCTGCGTGACGGCGCGAACGAACACCGTGAATTCGTTGTCAATGCCACGCGCACTAAAGTGCGCACGCCACAGATGCCGAAATCCCGGACTGAGCTGCAGTGAGGACGGTGTCTCTTGCATGGCCATCATCCTCGCAGTCTCATGAATAAACGGGCAGGGGCCGAGTCTTGACTGCCGCTTTGGCTTGCGCCTTGATAGCCGCATCGATGGTCAACCAACACACGCGGAACAACAGCTTAGGTGGCATACCTGTCAGCACTTCTTCGACAAAACCTCGATCTTTCAAGAGCCGCCTCGCCGTGACTTGCTCTTTGGGCGAGAGCCCCAGGCGCTCAGCCCAGTCGTTCTGCGGCACCGAGATCCAGTCGTCACCTGTATCCTGGGCCAGATAGCCAAGATCGGTCAGCACAGCCGCCGCGTTGAGATTGCCGCACAGTTCCACGAACACGCGGTGGATGGTGATGGGTGCGTCGAGTGCGGCGAGGAGCGACGCCTCGGCTACGGGATCCATGACGCTGGCGTGTTGCATGTGGTCGTCCGGGAGGCGCGAGCCGTCCGGGGCGAGCTGATATTGATACGATGTCATTGAGCTGCTCCTTGGGCCTGCCGGATCCATGCCCCCAGCAGCAGATCGAGGACCGCATCGACCAGGTCTAGCCAATACGGCAATTTGGGTTCATCCGATCGAAGTTCGTAGAACTGCTGATGAAACTCACTTTGCTGCCAGCGCCGGCACAGCGCCAGCGCCATGGCGATGCGCGTTTCGTCGGATACACTTAACGGTGCTTGGGTGGGTCGAGCAGTCATGTCAATCCTCCGCGACGTCGCCCGCGTTCAGCGTGGCATGTAGCGTGGTGAGCGTCAGATGCGGAAACTCTCCATGTAGTGCGATATACCGCTCGCGCGTGTCTTGGGTCTCACGGCAGATCTCCTGCCATACCCGATAGATCCGGTGGCCTAAGGTTTCGGACAGTTGCTGTGCGCGCGCCGGCGGCGGCACGCCCAGCGCTTTGCGGACCAAGTCGATTCGCCGGCGACCCGTCGCCGGAAAACAACGGCGAATGAGCTTATTGCTCGCCTGTGCGTTGATGAAATACTGCAAGGCCGCCTCCTCGAATTCCTTCAGTTCGAGATGCTCGCAGCGGAAATTGAGCAAATGCGTGTTAATGAGAACGCGCACCGCGTTCATGTCCAGCAGCTTGGCGAGCACCGCCTCGGCGTGCGGATCGCGCAGGATCCGCAAGGTCAGCTCGGACAAGCCGGGGATCGGTTGTGTCGGCTCGGCGCGGGCGCGGGAGATCATCTCCAGCAACGCCAGCCGCCGTAATTCAGGCAACTGCAGTTCGACCAGGCGATCCCCCATCTCACACCTCGACTTCGACAAGACGCGGATCCACCCCTTGGGCGATCCAGAATGCCGGCTTAAAGCGCTCTGGAAGCGCCGTGCGCAGCGCCCGCACCGCGATGATCAGCTGTAGGTGCAGCTCGCCCACCTCATCCAGAGGATCGAGCATGGCGAGCACCAGGCGATAGAAGCGGTCGGCCAGCACGGGTTCGCCAAGTACCGCGTCGCAAGCCGCCCGCCAGGTGTCCTCGCTGCGCGAACACTGCGCAAAATAGCTATCCTCCGGCACCACGCACAGACCGGCCGGGGTGTTCTGCTGCGATAGATGCACGAGCCACCACCAGCCGTAATAGCGCTGGGGCGCGATGCCTTCGGCCGCCTGGGCATCGAGCGGCGGTTCGCCGTCAGGCAGCTCGGGCGGCTCGATGAGGAAGCCCAGCGGCAGGCGGTCGGTTTCGCGCAAGCAATCCGCCAGCCCGCAGGCGTTGGCAAAGCGCGTCAGCACGTCCCAGAAGTGGGCTTGCGGATCATCCGGCGCGAGGGAAATTCCGGGCAAGGTTGCCGCCGGCGGGAAGCGATCATCGGCCGGTGGCCTGCCGGGGTTGGCCGCCAGCGGACGCTCGACCGATCCTTGGATGCGGGAGGTCGGTGCTGGGCCTGGCGTCGGCACCGACGGTTTGTGCTCCGCTACCCTTCCACCGTCGCCGGGCCGGTTGTCTTCCGGCAGCAGCGGCGCTTGCTGGCCATCGCCCTGGCCGCCCACAGGGCCATGGCGCGCGGAGACACCCACCGCGGC
>SCSE01000079.1 GCA_004298015.1 Rhodanobacter sp. | reverse complement strand
CCATAGACTGCGTCTCTCGTCAGGCTTGCATAGAACCACTATGCGCTCCTTCCGATACACCCATCCTATGGCGATAGCGCAATCTCGCTCTCCAAAGTTTCTACGGCCCAAGCTCCTAGCGGTGATTGCGCACGAAAGCCAGCGGATTGATCACGCGACCCTTGTACCAGACCTCGAAGTGAACGTGCGGACCCGTCGATCGTCCGGTCGAGCCGGCCTTGGCAATAACCTGGCCCACCAGCACATGTTGACCCGGATGCACGATCAGCTTGCTGTTGTGTGCATAACGGGTCATGTAACCATTGCCGTGATCGATTTCAACCACGTTGCCATACCCGCGGCGCACGCCGGCGAAGGTCACCATGCCTTCGGCCACTGCATGCACCGGCGTGCCATACGCGGTAGGGATATCGATGCCGGTATGCCGTTCGGAATGACCATCGAACGGGTCGGTCCTTACCCCGAAGTACGACGAAATGTAGCCTTGCACGGGCATACCGGTCGGCTTCAGATTCGATTCGATCTTCGCGTCCAGCAACAGACTCTGCAGCGCGGACAATTGTGCCTGCTGGGTGTCGAATCGCCGGGTCAGCTGACTGATACCGTTATTGAGCGTCTGCGGTAGCGCATACGCCGTACTGCCGACGTCCTCGATGCCGCCCACCGCCGGTTGCTGGCCAAAATCGAACTCGCTGGCATCCAGCTTCCCGACCTCAGCAAGACGCTCGCCAAGCGCATCGAGACGGGTCGATTGCGCTTGCAACTGGCCAAGTTTGACGGCCAGTGCATCGATGCTTCGCTGCGCATCCTGGCGCACGCCGCCGAGCCTGGCGTTCTGCTGCCTGATCTGCTGCTGCAGGTCGCGAATTTCGCTCAAGGCACGATCTCGCGGACCCGACACCGTCATCGCCAGCGCCGCTCCCAGCCCGATGCATCCGATAACGGCGACGGCCACAAGCGGAAACAGTTTCCAGCGCATGCGGCGATCCGCCAGGTCAAAAATCCTGGGTAATTTTCTGGCACGCGAGACGAGTATGATTTGCATATGTTTCCAAAGTCGAATTCCGGCACCATGCAGCGCACCAGCCCCAGCACTCCCCGCCACCCGGGTCATGGACCGAAATCCATCGTCGAATGCGGCTCCTTCGCCACGCTGGCCCGAAAAGCCCACGTGCTCGAAGCGCTGGACCGAGCCCTGCGCCAGACGTTGCCGTCACCGTTGCGCGAGCAGGTGAGATTCGCCAACCTGCGCAACGAACGCCTCGTCTTTCTGGCGTCTTCACCGGCCTGGGCATCGCGCCTGCGCTTGATGCAGACACAAATCCTTGCCGCCGCACATGCCATTGGCACCTGCGCCAGTTCAGTCACCGTGAAAGTGGTCCCCCAGCCACCGGCTGCTAGCGCACCGGCTCGGCCAAAACCGCTTTCTCCTGCTGCCGCCACCCATCTTCGGGCGACCGCACCCTCGCTCTCCGACCCCGAACTGCGGGCCTTGTTTCTGGAGCTGGCCTCCCTCGCCGAAACCCTTGATCCCTGACGTCTGCACCGTAGCGCAACGCACACGCTGAAGTTTTCACACATGTGAATTACGTTCTTTTCGATCACGCGATCTTCACGTACTGAGCGTTTATACCATGCAAAACCTGCCGATGTCAGACATCACGAGTATTTGACGAGGCGGGAACGGTGCGGCGGGAGCGCCGTCACAAAACAAAAAGGCCGCGTTGGGAACGCGGCCTTTCGTGACGTGCGGCAGGGCTGCCGGCAGAGGTGGGGCTGTCAGATCGCCTGCGCGGGATGCGCGTAGGAGATGGGCGAGGTCGCCGGGTCGTCCTGATAGCTGACCTCTTCCCATGCCGTGGCATCGGCCATCAGCGTGCGCAGCAACTTGTTGTTCAGTTCGTGCCCGGACTTGTGCGCATGGTAGGCGCCAATCAGGCTGTGACCCAATAGATACAAGTCACCGATCGCATCCAGAATCTTGTGCTTGACGAACTCATCTTCGTACCGCAGGCCGTCTTCGTTCAGGACCCGGTAGTCATCCAGCACCACGGCATTGTCCATCGAGCCACCCAGAGCGAGGTTGTGTTCCCGCAACATCTCGATATCCCGCATGAAACCGAACGTCCGTGCCCGGCTTACTTCCTTGACGAACGAGGTCGTGGAAAAATCGATTTCCGCCCGCGACGTCCGCTTGCTGATGATCGGGTGATTGAAGTCGATCGAAAAGCCCACCTTGAAGCCCTCGAACGGGTCAAAGCTCGCCCATTTGTCACCATCCTGCACCTTCACCGGTTTCTTGATGCGAATGAAGCGCTTGGCAACGTTTTGCTCCTCGATTCCCGCCGACTGCAGCAGGAAAACAAACGGGCCGGCACTGCCATCCATGATCGGCACTTCGGGTGCGGACAGGTCGACATAGGCATTGTCGATACCCAGTCCCGCCATCGCCGAAAGCAGATGCTCCACGGTGGAGACCCGCGTCTCGCCGTTGACCAGCGTGGTGGACAAGCGCGTGTCGCCGACATGATCCTGTCGTGCGCGTATATCCACCGGCGGGTTCAGGTCCGTTCGGCGGAATACGATGCCGGTATTCGGAGCCGCCGGTCGCAGCGTCATGTACACCTTGTCACCGGTGTGCAAGCCGACGCCGGTGGCCCGGATAATATTTTTGAGCGTACGCTGCTTGATCATTGTTGTTGGTACCTGAGTGTAGGCAGCAGCCAATTCGGAGCGGATGCTAACACAGTTTTAACCTGAGTTAAAAGCAAACCGTACCGTACAGTCTTGTTGAACTTTCATGTTTCCTTCATGCATGAAAGCGAACGGCATACGGCACGACTCCCCCGACAAGCAATCGAGCTCCCCGAAACGATGCCCGTGCCCGGGACGGGAGTCCGACACGGGACATCATTCCATGTTCCGCCAGCAGGCCATTCCCTGGCGCGCCGGTTGTGCGTTGCCTGATGGCGGTACGTGGCGTTTGCAACCCGATTCTGAACCACCGAAGCGGGCAGGCTCAGGCAACAGGAGCTGGGCCAGGACACCCAGCCACGAAGTCTAACGCTCACAGGCCTCTGCAGGTATGGCATTCAACATAAGACATATGTCAGGGACATTTGTTCACCTCATCGCATGGCTCCGACACGTCGCGTTCATGCTCAATCGGCCTGACGTCGCAGAAACGCCGGGATATCCAGGTAGTCAAACCCCGGCTCACCGCTCTTGCCAGGCACGACGCCGGGTTCGGTGCGACTCTGGCTGTTGCCAGCAGGCTCGGGGTGGGCATAGTCGACCACTTCGTTGCCGGTACCGGTACGCAGCATCACCGGGCGGGGCCGCATCTGCACCTGTGGCGACTCCACCATGCGAATCGGCGAGCGCGAGGCAGCGGCACGATTGAGTCCGGTCGCGACCACGGTCACCCGCACATCATCCTTCATTTCCGGATCCAGCGACGTGCCGATCACCACGGTCGCGTCCTCGCTGGCAAAGTCGTGAATCACCCGCCCGATCTCGTCGAATTCACGCATGGTCAGGTTGGTCCCGGCCGTGACGTTGACCAGGATGCCGCAGGCCCCGTTGAGGTTGACGTCCTCCAGCAGCGGGTTCTTGATCGCTGCCTCGGCCGCTGCCTGCGCCCGGTCATCGCCGCGCGCCGTACCCGAGCCCATCATCGCCAGCCCCATCTCCGACATCACGGTGCGTACATCGGCAAAATCGACGTTGATCAGGCCCGGCGCGGTGATCAGGTCGGCGATCCCCTGCACTGCACCCTGCAGTACGTCGTTGGCCGCCTTGAACGCGTTGAGCAGGGTAACCTCGCGGCCAAGCACGCTCAGCAGCTTCTCGTTCGGCACGGTAATCAAGGAATCGACGTGCTGGGACAGATCCTCGATACCCTTCAGCGCCACCTGCATGCGCCGACGACCTTCGAACGGGAACGGCTTGGTCACCACCGCCACCGTGAGGATACCTTTCTCCTTGGCCAGTTGCGCCACCACCGGAGCGGCGCCCGTGCCTGTCCCACCACCCATGCCAGCGGTGATGAACACCATGTCCGCGCCCTCGAGCATCGCCTCGATGCGTTCACGATCTTCCAGAGCCGCCTGACGGCCCACTTCCGGATTGGCGCCGGCACCGAGGCCCTTGGTCACATTGCCACCGAGCTGCAGATGGGTCCGCGAGCCACAACTGCTCATGGCCTGGGCATCGGTATTGGCGACGATGAATTCCACGCCTTCGATATTGGCATTGAGCATGTGCGCCACGGCATTGCCACCGCCGCCGCCCACGCCAATCACCTTGATCACCGCATTGGGTGCGAGTTTATCAATCAGTTCAAACATTTCCCGTCCTCCGTAGAGTTGTTGTCGTTGTAACCACGAAACCCGACTCCTGTCCGCTCATGGTGGTGGGCGACCATCCTGTCGCCCGAGGTGATGCCTCCTGCATCACCGTTGAAAGCCTTGATCCAGCGTGTCAAAAATTTCTCGAAAGCCAGCTGCGCGCGCGCTCGACCAGGCCACCGACACTGCCTCCGACCGGGCTGCTGCTGCGGGTTCCGGCCGCGCGCGCACCGTGCAGCAGCAAGCCCACGCCCGTGGCGTGCAAGGGACTGGCAACCACGTCGCCCAGGCCACTTACCTGTTGCGGCATGCCGATGCGCACCATCTTGTGGAAGATCTCCTCGGCCAGTTCCAGCGCGCCTTCCATCCGCGAGGCGCCGCCCGTCAAGACCACGCCGGCTGCCACCAGGTTTTCATAGCCGGAGCGGCGCAACTGGTCCTGCACCATCTCGAAAATTTCCTCGTAGCGCGCCTGCACGCTCTGCGCCAGCGACTGGCGGGCGAGGCGTCGCGGCGGTCGATCACCGACGCTGGGTACCTGGATGGTTTCCTCGGCGTGGGCCAGACCGGTCTGGGCGCAGGCGTACTTGATCTTGATTTCCTCCGCATGCGCGGTCGGCGTGTGTACGCCGTAGGCAATGTCGCTGGTCACCTGGTCACCGCCAATCGGCAGGGAAGCGGTATGCCGGATCGAACCCTGGGTATAGATCGCGATGTCGGTCGTGCCGGCGCCGATGTCGACCAGACAGACGCCAAGCTCGCGCTCATCGTCCGTCAAAACGGCCCTGGCGCTGGCCAATGCCGACGGCACCAGCTCGTCCACCGACAGTCCGCAGCGCTGGATACATTTGCTGATGTTCTGTACCGCAGCCGCAGCACCGGTGACCAGGTGCACGTTGGCCTCCAGGCGCACGCCACTCATGCCGACCGGCGAACGGATACCGTCCTGCCCATCGATACGGTATTCCTGCGACTCCTTGTAGAGCAGCTTGCGATCGGCGGGAATCGCCACCGCGCTGGCCGCCTCCAGCACCTGCTCGAGGTCGCCGGGGGTTACCTCGCGGTCGCGGATCGCCGCGTTGCCGTGCGAGTTGCGGGTTTCGAGGTGACTGCCGGAGATCGAGGCGTAGACCGAGCGGATATCACAGCCGGCCATCAGCTCGGCCTCTTCCACCGCGCGCTGGATCGAATGCACGGTCGACTCGATGTCGACCACCGAGCCACGCTTCATGCCGCGTGACACATGGGTGCCGATCCCGATCACCGTGATCGGTTCACCCGGTTCGTATTCACCGACGATCGCCACCACCTTGGAGGTGCCGATATCGAGGCCGACTACCAGTTGCTTGTCGTTGCGGGTTTTCATGGGCAAGTCGTCATGTGCGGGGCGAGCCTCCTGCTGGAGCGTCAGCCGCTTGCGGCCAGCGCACGGCAAAGCCGTTGGTGTAGCGGAGATCGGCGTAGGCAAAGCCGTCGGCGTGTCCGGCCATCAATTGCGGGTAGACATCGAGAAAACGATGCAGACGGCTATCCGCCTGGTTGCGGTCGCCGATCACGATGCGCGCGCCCTTGGCCGTGGTCACACTCCAGCTGCCGCGCTCGGTCAACGCCACACCGGTAATCGGCAGCTTGTCGGCTGCGAAAGCCTTGCGAGTCTCCGCATAGAAGCTCACTACCTCGGCCAGCCGGGAGTCGGGGCCGCGCAGATCGGGCAACGCGCGATGAACATCCGAAAGCGGTGCGTCGAAGACCTTGCCCTGGCGGCTGATCAGTTGCTTGCCGTTCCAGGTCGCAAACGGTGTGCGCTCATGGACCGTCAACAGCAGTGTTCCCGGCCAACGCTTGCGTGCCTCCACGGACTCCACCCAGGGCAATGCGGCGACCGCCTTTTGCACCGCGCCGAGATCCAGTGCGAAGAATCCCTTGTTCAGACGGGGCAACACGGCCGCGCGGATCTCGGCTGCGCTGACATGCTTGAATTCGGCCTGCACCGTCAACTGGGTCACCGGCCAGCGGTTGACCGCAAACCATCCGCGCAGCACGCCGACAATCGGCAGCGCGACCAGCGCCAGCGCCAGCGACCAGGCGACCAGGCGGACGGCCCCTCTCATGGTGCCTCCCGCAGACTGGTTTCCAGCACACGCCAGCAGAGTTCCTGATAGTCGATACCCACGGCCGCTGCGGCCTTGGGCACCAGGGAATGCGACGTCATGCCCGGCGCGGTATTGACCTCCAGCAACCAGCTGCGACCGCTGCGGTCGCGCATCACGTCGACGCGACCCCAGCCACTGCAGGCGAGGGCATCGAAAGCCTCCAGCGACAGAGTCTGCAAGGCCTCGGCCGCAGCGCCCTCCAAGCCCGGGCAGATGTAGCGGGTATCGTCGGCGACATATTTTGCGTCGTAGTCGTAAAACGCGGTACTCGGCACGATGTGGATGCTCGGCAGCACCTGCCGGCCGAGGATCGCGACCGTCAGCTCGTCGCCCTCGATCAGGGTTTCCATCAGCAGATCCCCGGGATACCTGGCCGCCAGCGCCACCGCCGCGTCGAGGTCCTGCTCCGCGAAGACGCGGGTAACGCCGACGCTGGAACCCTCGCAGGCCGGCTTGACGATCAACGGAAACCCCAGCTGACGCGCGGCATGGTGCACATCGGCACCCCGCGGCAGCGCGACGAACGCCGGTGTCGGCAGGCCCAGCGACTGCCACACCTGCTTGGAACGGGTCTTGTCCATCGACAACGCCGAACCGAGCACCCCCGAGCCGGTGTACGGCACGTTCAGGGATTCCAGCGCCCCCTGCAGCACACCGTCTTCGCCGCCACCGTGCTGGCCGTGCAAGATGTTGAATACCCGCGCGAAATGCCCGGCGCGAAGCGCATCGAGCAAGGCGGGAATGCCGTCGATCGCCTGCGCATCGATGCCGCGGGCCTGCAGTGCCGCCAGCACATTGCGACCGGAGTCCAGCGATACGGCCCGCTCGGCCGAACTTCCGCCCATGACCACGGCCACGCGGCCGAACTGGGCGGGGTCGACGATGCGCGCCGTGGTGGGCCTCGATGGATTGTTGCTCATCGCGCTGTCCCCCGGTTTTTCAACGCGCCCAGCCGCGCCAGCTCCAGCGCCGCCGCCCCGATGTCGCCGGCACCCAGCAACAGCAGTACGTCGCCGTCGCGCAGCAACGCCGGCAGCGCTTCGCTGAATTCCCGCGGATGCTCGATCAGCACCGGATCGACCTTGCCGCGAGCCCTCACCGCCCGCGCCAGCGCGCGGCCGTCGGCGCCGGCAATCGGTGCCTCGCCTGCCGGATAGACATCGGTCAGCACCAGCACGTCCGCTTCGGCGAGGATGTTGGCGAAATCGTCGAGAAGGTCGCGGGTGCGGCTGTAGCGATGTGGCTGGAAGCCGACCACCAGGCGGCGTTCGGGCCAGCCGCCGCGAACCGCCTCGAACACCGCGGCCAGTTCGCGCGGATGATGTCCGTAGTCGTCGATCAGCAACGCATGCCCCTGATCCAGCGCAATCTCGCCGCGCCGGTGGAAACGCCGCCCGACCCCTTCAAAGTGCTCCAACGCCCTGGCAATGGCCTCCGCGTCGGCACCCAGCTGCCAGCCGATCGCGGCCGCCGCCAGCGCGTTGAGTACGTTGTGTCGTCCCGGCAGATTCAGCTTGACCGGCAGTGCCTCGTCGCGGCCCGGCAGCACCAGACCGAAATGCATCTCGAAGCCGTGCTGGACCAGGTCGACCGCACGTACGTCGGCGTCCCCGCTGTCGATGCCATAGGTCAGCACCCGACGCGCCACCTCGCGAGCCAGCGCGGCGACCTCGACGTCATCGATGCACAGCACCGCCAGTCCGTAGAACGGCAGGCGATGCAGAAAGTCGGCAAATGCCTTCTTCACCTGGGCGAAGTCGCCGCCGTAATTTTCCAGATGATCGGCATCGATATTGGTGACGGCGGCAATCACGGGCGACAGCAGCAGGAACGAACCGTCGGATTCGTCCGCTTCGGCAACCAGGTACTGGCCCGTGCCCAGCCGGGCATTCGCACCGACCGCATTGAGCTGACCGCCGATGACGAAGGTCGGGTCGTGACCGGCTTCGGCCAGTACGCTGGCGACGAGGCTGGTGGTGGTGGTCTTGCCATGCGTGCCGGCAATCGCCACGCCGCGGCGGAAGCGCATCAGCTCGCCGAGCATTTCCGCCCGCGGAATCACCGGAATGCGGGCGGCACGGGCAGCAACCAGCTCCGGGTTGTCGGGCGGAATCGCACTGGAAGTGACCAATACGTCGGCGTCGCCGACATGCTCCGCGGCATGGCCGATAGCCACGCGGATGCCCAGCTTCTGCAGCCGCTGGGTCGTCGGCGAATTGGCGCGGTCCGAGCCGGACACGGCGTAGCCGAGGTTGTGCAGCACTTCGGCGATGCCGCTCATGCCTACGCCGCCGATACCGATGAAGTGCACCTTGCGAAAGGTGCTCATCAGATCCTCGTGGGCCAACAGGCGTCGCGTCGTCATGCGGCCACCTCGATACACAGTCGGGCGATGTTGCGGGCCGCATCCGGCTTGGCCAGCGCACGCGCGGCAAGCGCCATCGACAACATCCGTGGTCGATCGGTCAGCAAGGGAGCGAGCTGCTGCTGCAGTCGCTGGGCGTCGGAGGTGGTTTCGTTCAATTCGCTTTCCTGGATCAACTCGGCGGCGCCGGCGGCGACCATGACCTCGGCGTTGCGGGTCTGGTGATCGTCCACGGCATGCGGGTAAGGCACCAGCAGCGCGCCCAGTCCGGCGGCGGCGAGTTCCGCCAGCGTCAGCGCACCGGCCCTGCAGACCGCCAGATCGGCCCAGCCGTAACTGCCGGCCATGTCGTCGATGAACGGCACCACTTGCGCCTCCACACCGGCCTGGGTGTACGCGGCACGCGCCTCATCCAGGCCACGTGAGCCGGCCTGGTGCAGCACATCGGGGCGTTGCGCCGGCGGCAGCTGTGCCAATGCACGCGGCAAGGCGTGGTTCAGTGCGCGGGCACCCAGGCTGCCACCAAGCACCAGCAGTCGTGGCTTGCCGGTGCGGCCGCTCATCCGGTGCGCCGGCGGCGGCAAGGCGGCAATCGCATCACGGACCGGGTTGCCCACCCACTGCCCCCCCGGCAACGCTTCGGCAAAGCCAAGCAGCACGTGTCGCGCATGGGGCGCCAGCTTGCGATTGGTGAATCCCGCCACCCGGTTCTGCTCATGCACCAGCAACGGCCGCCGCAGCAGCCATGCGGCCAGTCCGCCCGGCCCGGCCGCATATCCGCCCATCGACAGCACGCTGCGCGGCTTGAGTTTGTAGACGACGATCAGCGCACTCAGCACTGCGCGCACCAGCATCAGCGGCGCCAGCAGCCGGGTCTTCAAGCCCTTGCCGCGCAAACCACTGACCGGAATGGCATGCAATTCGATGCCTTGCGCCGGCACCACGGTTCCCTCCATGCCGCCGATCGCGCCAAGCCAGACGACAGGCACGTTCTGCGCGCGCAGTCTTTCTGCCACCGCCAGGCCCGGGAAAATGTGGCCGCCGGTACCGCCAGCCATGATCAGCACGGGCCGCGACGCATTCATGCGGCCTCCGCTTCGCGCGGCGCTGCCGCGAGGTTGGCATCGTTCACTGCGGACGCCGGCATCCGCGTCGCCATCTGACGCGCATCGAGTGCCCGATTGATCTCGTAGGTGGCGCGCAACAGGACCCCCGCCATCGCGCAGGTCAGCGCCATCGACGAGCCGCCGTAACTGATCAGCGGCAGGGTCAGGCCTTTGGTTGGCAACGCACCGAGATTGACCCCGACCGAGACGATCGCCTGCATCGCCAGCATCAACGACACGCCGAAGGCGATATAGCCGGCAAATCGCTGACCGACCTCCACCCCCTTGAGCCCGAGATACAGGCCACGCCCCACCACCAGCGCAAACAGGCTGATAACCAGCACGATGCCAGCCAGACCGAGCTCCTCGCCGATGACCGCGAAGATGAAGTCGGTGTGCGCCTCCGGCAGGTACGACAGTTTCAGCACACTCGACCCCAGGCCGACGCCGGTCCACTCGCCCCGACCGATCGCCATCAGCGACTGGGTCAACTGGAACCCGTCGTTGAACGGGTCCTTCCAGGGATCCATGAACGAGGTCAACCGCTTCATCCGGTAGCTCTCGCCGGTTGCCGCGATATACAGCAGCGGCATCAGCGGCAAACCCATGATGAACAGGAACAGCGGTCGCGCACCGCCCAGCCAGACCATCGCGATGGTTACTCCGATCATCAGCGTCGCCGAGCCGAAGTCCGGCTGCAACAGCAACAGGATCACAATCACCCCGGCCACCGCGATCGGCTTGATCAGGCCCAGAAAGCGTGTCTCCACGCTCTCGCGATGACGTACCAGGTAGCTGGCGAGGTACACCACCAGGAACAGCTTGACCGCCTCGACTGGCTGGAAGCTGGTCACCACCAGGTTGAGCCAGCGCCGCGCACCGTTGATGCGCATCCCCAGGTGCGGCACGAATACCGCCAGCAGGATCAGGAACGCCAGCAACATGAGATGGAAGGCGTACTTCTCGAACATCTTCAATTCGGTACGCATCACCACCGTAGCCGCAACCATACCGATGCCCAGAAACACCAGATGGCGCTTGAGGTAGTAAAAGGAGCCCAGATGGTGGCTGTCGGCCACTGCAATCGAGCTTGAGGCCACCATCACCACGCCGATACTGGCCAGGCCGATCAAGGCCAGCAGCAACAGCTGATCGAAATGACCCCGTGGCCCCTGCCGCCGTTTCGCCTGGATGTTGTCGAAAAGTCCCATCAGCGCACCTTCAACGTGGCCAGGCCAATCAGCACCAGCACCACGCTGATGATCCAGAAACGCACGATCACCCGCGGTTCGGGCCAGCCCTTCAGCTCGAAGTGGTGATGGATCGGCGCCATCCGGAAGATGCGCTTGCCGGTAAGCTTGAAGCTGGCGACCTGCAACATCACCGACAGCGTCTCCATGACGAACACGCCACCCATCACGATCAGTACGATCTCCTGGCGCACAATCACCGCAATGGCCGCCAGCGCCGCTCCAATGGCCAGCGCCCCGACATCGCCCATGAAGACCTGGGCCGGATAGGTGTTGAACCACAGGAAGCCAAGCCCGGCACCGGATAGCGCGCCGCAGAAAATCGACAATTCACCGGCGCCCGGGATCGAGGGAATCCCGAGGTATTCGGAGAACACCCGGTTGCCGGCCAGATACGCAAACACGCCCAGCGCGCCGGATACCAGCACCGTTGGCATGATCGCGAGACCGTCCAGGCCGTCGGTCAGGTTCACCGCGTTGGAAAAACCGACGATCATGAAATACGCCACAGCGATGAACAGCAGACCCAGTGGCAACGCCACCTGCTTGAACAACGGCACGTACAGGGCGGTTTCCGCCGGCAACACTGCCGAGTGATAGAGGAACCAGGCGGCCGCCAGGCCGAACAGCGACTGCCAGAAGTACTTCCAGCGCGAGGCCAGCCCGCGGCTGTCCCTCAGCACCAGTTTCTTGTAGTCGTCGTAGAAGCCGATCGCACCGAACGCCACCAGCACCGCCAGCACCACCCATACGTAGCGATTGTGCAGATCGGCCCACAGCAGGGTCGCGATGATCACCGCAAGCAGAATCATCACGCCGCCCATGGTCGGCGTGCCCGCCTTGATCAGGTGGGTCTGCGGACCGTCGCTGCGCACCACCTGCCCGGCCTTCAGTACGCCGAGTTTGTTGATCAGCGTCGGACCCAGCAGCAGCGACATCGCCAGCGCAGTCAGTGCGGCCATGATGGTTCGGAAGGTGATGTACTGGAACAGGTGCATCGCGGTGTAGTGCCGCGCCATCCAGTCGGCCAGTTCAAGCAGCATCCGGCACTCCTCCCTGGTCGTGCGCGAGCGCACTCACGACATGCTCCATGCCAGCCGAACGCGAGCCCTTGACCAGACAGGTAACGCCTTCGTGCAGTTGCGTTTGCAGCGTCGCGATCAAGGTCGCCCGTTCGGTGAAGTGTTCGCCGTTGGGGCCAAACGCCGCGACGGTTGCCGCGCCGAGCGGCCCGACCGCGAACAGCCGTTCGACGCCGCGCTCGCTCGCATAGCGGCCGATATCGGCATGCAAGTCATGGGCACTGGCCCCCAGTTCCGCCATGTCGCCGAGCACCAGCCAGCGCTCGCCGGCCGCCATCAGCAACGTGTCGACAGCCGCCCGGGTCGAGCCGGGGTTGGCGTTATAGCTGTCGTCGATCAGCACCGCACCATGCACCGAGCTGACGTGGCGCAGCCGGCCTGCCACGCCACCGACCTGCTGCAGTCCCGCCACGATCTTGTCCAGCGGCACCTTCAGCGCCAGTGCGACCGCTGCCGCTGCCAGTGCGTTGGCAACGTTGTGCCGACCGGGGAGCGGTAGCAAAACCTCAGCATCGCCAAGCGGTGTACTGAGCGCAAAGCGTGTATCACGCGTGCCCTGCTCCAGGATCTCCGCGCCCACCTCCGCCTGGTGATCCATGCCGAAGCGGATCACGCGACGACCGGCAGCGAGGCCCGTGAAAAGACCGGCAAACGCATCGTCGGCATTGATGATGGCCACGCCATCGGCGGGTAGCGCCTGATATAGCGCACCCTTGGTTTCGGCCACGCCCTCGACACTCTTCATGCGCTCAAGATGAGCCGGCGCGATGACGGTGACGAGGCCGATATCGGGCCTGGCTATGGCGGCGAGATAGGCGATGTCACCTGGTTTTCCGGCACCCATTTCCAACACCGCGTACTCGGTATCGTCGGGCATGGCCAGCAGGGTCAATGGCAGGCCGATCTCGTTGTTGTAGTTGCCGGCATTGACATGAGTACGACCGTGGCGCGACAGAATCGCGGCAACCAGGGCCTTCACCGTGGTCTTGCCATTGGAGCCGGTGATCCCGATGACCCGTGCCGCGTGCTGGGCGCGCACTGCGCTGGCCAGGTCCCCCAGTGCGAGCGTGGCATCATCGACCACGATCTGTGCCAGCGGACAGTCGACCTTGCGTGTCACCAGCGCAGCCACCGCGCCGCGTGCTGCGGCGTCGGCCAGATACTCATGACCGTCCACGCGTTCGCCCTTGATCGCCACAAACAGCTCTCCGGGTTTCAGCTGGCGGGTGTCGATGGCCACGCCCCTGGCCTCGGCGTCGTCGCCAAGCAGGCGCCCGTGGGTCCACAGCGCGATGGCGCTCAGCCGCATCATCCGCGTACCTCGGGTGCGATCCGCCCAAGTGCCGCACGTGCCACGGCCAGGTCGTCGAACGGATGCTTTCCCCGCCCATCCTCCTGGTAGGTTTCATGGCCCTTGCCGGCGACCAGAACCACGTCGCCAGTCTGCGCCAGCGCCAAGGCACGCGTGATTGCCGCCGCGCGATCGCGCTCGACCGTCACTGTCGGCGAGGCATTCACCCCGGCCAAAATCTGCGCCACGATGGCATCGCCATCTTCGCCGCGCGGGTTGTCGTCGGTGACTATCGCCTGATCCGCCAGACGCGCGGCAATCGCCCCCATCAACGGACGCTTGCCGGAGTCGCGCTCGCCGCCACAGCCGAATACGCAGATCAGGCGGCCCGCACAATGTGCACGCAATGCGGTCAACGCCTGTTCCAGTGCGTCGGGCGTATGCGCATAGTCGACCACCAGCAGGGGCAGCCCGTCGATCCCGCCAAGTCGACTCATGCGGCCACTCACCGGCTGCAGATTTTCAAGCGCTGCCATCATGCCTTCAAACGATTCGCCAAGCGCACCGAGACAGCCAGCCACCACCAGCAGGTTGGCCACATTGAAGCGACCCAGCAACCGGCTGTGGAGGCGTCGACTGCCCCAGGGTGAGCGTAGATGGAAGCTGATTCCCTGCGCCGAGGTGACAATCTCGCTGGCAACCACGTCGGCGTCCCCGCCATCGGCGATGCTGAAGCGCAGCCGCTGCATCTCGGCGGGAAATCGTGTCGCCAGCGCGGCGCCGAAAGCGTCGTCGACATTGACCACGGCCGACTGCAGACCAGGCCACGCAAACAACCTGGCCTTGGCCGCCGCATAGGCTTCCATGCTGCCGTGGTAGTCGAGATGATCACGGGTGAGGTTGGTGAAGGCGGCCACCTCGAAATCCACCGCGGCGACCCGGGCCTGTTCCAGTGCGTGCGAAGACACCTCCATCACCACGTGGCTGACGTCGGCCTCGCGGAATTGCGCCAGCAACTGCTGCACCGACACCGCATCGGGCGTGGTGCGCTCGCCTTCGCGCAGGCGCCCGTGCAGACCGGCGCCGAGGGTGCCGATGCTGGCGGCCCGGTGCCCCAGGGAGGTCAACGCCTGCGCCAGAAGTTGCACGCAGGACGTCTTGCCGTTGGTCCCGGTAATTCCGATCACCCGCATCGCCTCTGCCGGACGCGCATAGAAACGCGCGGCGATCTCGCTGACTTGATCACGCAGCCCCTCTACCCACAGCACCGGCACATCAAGCGTCGTATCCATCGCCGGCGCCTCCGCCAGTACCACTTGGGCACCGCGCCGGATCGCGTCGGCGGCAAATTCGATGCCGTGCGACCGGGTGCCACTCAGGGCGAAAAATGCATCCCCGCGACGCACCCGCCGCGAGTCCAGGGTCAAGCCCGAGACCGCGATGCGCGATGCACCATGATGGGCGGCGACCGCGGTATCGGCGATCCCCAGCAGCAATTGGTCGAGATGCACCGTACTCATGGCGTATCGCCCACGTTGGGATCGTCGGCGGGCGGCTTGCCGCTGACCAGCCCACCGGTATTCTGCAGCGGACCACCGACATACCAGCGGCCGATGTTGTCCGGTGGTATGTCAAGCAGGCGCACGGCACCTTCCATCACCTGGGCGAATACGGGTGCCGAAACCGCCGTCCCGTAGTAGCTGCCCTTGGTGGGGTTCTTGATCACTACCACCCCGACCAGCCGGGGATGACTGGCGGGAACGATGCCAGCGAACAGCGCGTTGTACGCGTGCTTGGCGTAGCCTCCGGCGATCGCCTGGTGCGCGGTGCCAGTCTTGCCGGCCACGCTGTAGTTGGCGATATCGGCGCTCATCGCGGTACCACCCGGTGCCGTCACCGTCTCCAGCATGCGCACCAATTCGTGCGCCACCTTCGGCGAAATCACCTGTCGCGCGGGGTTGTCATCGCCCTTGATGAAACTGGGTTCGTGCATCACCCCGTTGTCGGCAATCGTGGCGTAGGCATTGGCGAGCTGCAGCACGGTCGCGTTGACGCCGTAGCCGAAGGCCATGGTGGCTTTTTCGAACGGACGCCAGTCACGAGAGATCTTCAGGTAACCCGACGCTTCGCCGGGGAAGCCGCTGTCGGTGCTGCTGCCGAAGCCGAAGGCGCGATAGGTGTCATACATCAACGTGGTGTTGAGCTGATCGGCAATCTTGGCCGCACCCACGTTGCTCGAGTGGGTCAGTACGCCGGTCGGCGTCAACACGCCATAGTCGTGATCGTCGCGAATCAGGTGGTCCGCGAAATGCCAGGTACCCGGCGACGTGTCGATAGCGGGGCTTGTCGGGGTGAACTGGCCGCTGGACAACGCTGCCGCCATCATCATCGGCTTCATCGTCGAACCCGGCTCGACCACGTCGGTCATCGCGCGGTTGCGCCGCTGCGACGGTTTGCTCTCGCCCACCGCATTCGGGTTGTAGGTCGGCATGTTGACCATCGCCAGGACTTCGCCGGTCTGTACGTCGAGCACCACCATCGAACCGGAGTCGGCCTGAAACTTCTCGACCGCAGTTTTCAGCTCGTTGTAGGCCAGAAACTGGATCCGGCGGTCAATGCTCAGCGTCAGGTTGCGGCCCGGCTTGGGCGCGCGCACCTGTTCCACATCCTCTACCACCTGACCCATGCGATCCCGGATCACCCGCTTGGCACCGGGCTTGCCGGACAGCCAGCTGTCGTAGGCCAACTCCAATCCTTCCTGGCCGTGATCGTCGATATTGGTGAAGCCGATCACTTGGGCGGTCACTGCACCGGAGGGGTAGAAACGCTTGAATTCGCGCTGGCCATTGATGCCGGGAATACCCAGATCGAGTATCGCCTTGGCCGCTTCCGGCGCCATCTGTCGCCGCAAGTAGACAAATTCACGGTCGGAGCGCTGTGCCAGGCGGTCCTTCAGCTCGGCGGGATCGACGCCCAGCGCTTTCGCCAGCTGCGGAATGCGGTCGCCATTTTCCAGCACTTCGGACGGATTGGCCCAGATCGAGGTCACCGGCGTCGATACCGCCAGCGGCTCGCCATTGCGATCGAAAATGCTGCCGCGCGACACCGGAATCGGCACCACCCGCAGGAATCGCGCGTCACCCTGGCGCTGGTAAAACTGCTTGCGCACCACCTGCAGGTCGAACGCGCGTGCGACCAGACCGAGCGACGTCAATCCCAGCAGCCCAGCCACCAGCACCATGCGCTTGCGGGCACTCGGGCCAACGCCGCGATGGCGGCCCTGGGCGGCGGGAAGGGTGTGATTACGCCAGCTCATTGACGCAGCAACCGTATGTCCTGGGGCTGCGGATCGACCATGTCCAGCTTCAGCCGTGCCTCGCTGTCGACCCGCCGTGGCTCGGCATACGTCGCCTGCTCCAGTTCGAGCTTGCCGTATTCAATGTTCAAACCGTCACGCTGGTTCTGCAGGGCTGTGAGGCGGACAAACAGCACGCGGCTCTGGTTGCGCGTCCACACCACCCCAAGCGCGCTGATCAGCACCGCCGCGAGCAGGGCCAGCATGGTCATGGTGCCGATCAGCTTCACGACAGTTTCTCCGCCACGCGCAGCACCGCCGAACGCGAACGCGGGTTCGCTGCCAGCTCGACGTCCGCGGGAAACTGCGCCTTGCCGATCGCCGCCAATCGCGCCGGCGCTGCCTGTACCGGTGGCCCGCTGCGACGGTTCTGGATTCGACCCGAATGGTCACGGATAAACCATTTGACGGCACGATCTTCGAGCGAGTGAAAACTGATCACCGACAGTCGGCCTCCCACCTTGAGCCGTTCCAGCGCGGCGTCCAGGCCCTGACGCAATGCATCCAGCTCGTCGTTGACGCGAATTCGCAGCGCCTGAAAGCTGCGTGTGGCCGGATGCTTGCCCGGCTCGTGTCGTCCCACCACGCGCTCGATCAATGCGGCCAGCTGACCGGTTCCGGTGAACGGCCGCTCATCACGATCCTGCACGATGGCGCGGGCAATCCGTCGACTGTGGCGTTCTTCGCCGTAATGCCACAGCACCTCGGCGATCTCGTGTTCGTCAGCGTGTGCCAGGAAGTCCGCCGCGCTCTCGCCGCGCGTGGTATCCATGCGCATGTCCAGCGGCGCATCGGCCATGAAGCTGAAGCCCCGTGCTGCCTCATCGAGTTGCGGCGAGGAAACACCCAGATCCAGCAATACGCCGTCCAGACCCGCCGCGGTCTCGTCCCACTCGGCCAGGCTGGAGAAATTGGCGTGCCGGATCGCCACCCGCGAATCGGCGGCAAATTCAGCTTGCGCCGCGGCAATCGCCTGCGGATCGCGATCCATCAGCAACAGTCGTCCCGCAGGCCCGAGCCGCGACAATACGGCGCGTGCATGACCACCGCGTCCAAACGTGCCATCGAGATATCGCCCGTCAGGCTGCACCGACAAGCCCTCCACCGCCTCACCCAGCATCACCGGGATATGCCGCAACGGTTCAGAGCCTGAATTTGTATTCCGGCTCTCGGCCATGCCGCACTCCCGCTCCCGTCCCACCCCGCCACTGCGCCAATCCGGCAGTCAGTTACAGGCGCAGATCCGCCATTTCGTTGGTTATTTCGTCTTCGCCGATGCTCTGGCGGATCTTCGCCAGATGCGCCTGCTCGCTCCACAGCTCGAACTTGTTGCCCATACCCAGCAGGACCGCCTTTTTTTCGATGCCTGCAGCGGCACGCTGACTGGCCGGAAGCAGAATCCGCGCCGAGCCATCAGGCTCGACTACCGCGGCAGCACCCACCAGCTTCATCTGCATGTCGCGATGGGCGGCCTTGACCTTGGGCAGCGCATTGACCTGGTCACGCACCTGCTCCCACTCGGCATGCGGAAACAACCACAGGCAGCCGGACTCGAACGGGTTATAGGTCACCACCAGACGGTTCGCACACTCGCCCGCGACCTGATCCCGATACGTCGTGGGGATGGCCAGGCGGCCTTTGTCGTCAACGGTGATGGCGGTTTCGCCCTGGAACACGATGCGCTAACTCCACTTAATCCCACAATTTCACACTGGAACCCACGATAGTCTCGCCCCATGAGACTGTCAAGGGATTTTCTTTTGTGAATCAAGGAGAAAGCAGCGTCGCGTGACGAAATATCCAGCTCTTTCTAGGAAGCTGACGAAGGTCTATGAAAGCTGGGGATTTTTTGCTTTCAGCAACCTTCCATGCGACGGCTTTTCATGCTGTCGGAGATGAATCGGCGTTCATCGGGGCACCCCGGCATGCATCGATACCGGGGTGCCACGACATGCTAAGGAGGTGGAGTCGGCCTGTAAGCCGGGTTCTGTACGTCTCGCGACGCGACAGTCATTCCTCTCGGCCAGACGTCACCGTCTGGCTCCAGCAACCTACCCGGGAACAACGCGGGCCGCGTTATCGTTCCCCTATTTGGTCTTGCTCCGAGTGGGGTTTACCGTGCCGTACGACGTTGTCCCCGTACGCGGTGCGCTCTTACCGCACCCTTTCACCCTTACCTGTGCCCTTGCGGGCCATCGGCGGTCTGCTCTCTGTTGCACTGGCCGTCAGCTCACGCTGCCCAGGAGTTACCTGGCACTCTGCCCTGCGGAGCCCGGACTTTCCTCGATGCGCTTGCGCGCGACGCGACTGTCCGGCCGACTCCACCTGCAAGTCTAGTAGGAGCGCACCCTGTGCGCGATGCTTTTGTTCTTGACTCCTCAACGAAGAGCATCGCGCACAGGGTGCGCTTACCCTTCATAGAGGAGTTTGCGCGGCGCGCCGCTGATCGCCGCGGCCAGCTTTGCGGCCTTCGCTGGTGGCAACGCGTCACGCAAGATGGTAAAGACGCGGCGTCCCTCGGCCAGTTTCGCATCAGCCTCCTCGCCGCGACCGGCCACCAGCAGCACGCACTCCCCACGCTGCTGGTCGGGGTCGGCCACGACCCGTGCGGCCAATGCCTCCAGAGGCTCGCCCAGCACGGTCTCGAACAGCTTGGTCAGTTCCCGCGCCAACACGGCTTCGCGCTGGGCCCCGAAAATATCCCGCATATCGGCGAGGCTCTCGACCACACGGTGCGAGGATTCATAGAAAATCACCGTCCGGGGCTCATCGGCCAGCTGCTGCAGCCGGTTGCGCCGGGCCGCGGCCTTCGGCGGCAAAAAACCCTCGAAGACAAAACGGTCGCTGGGCAAGCCTGCCACCGACAACGCGGCAATCGCCGCACACGGGCCGGGCACCGGCACACAGCGGATACCCGCGGCACGGGCGGCACGCACCAGTCGGAAACCCGGGTCGCTGATCAGCGGTGTCCCGGCATCGGAAACCAGCGCCACCGAGTCCCCCGCCACCAGCCGTCGCACGATCGCGTCCACCGCGTCGCGCTCATTGTGCTCGTGCAATGCCATCAGCGGCGTGTCGATACCGTGGTGCACCAGCAAGGGACGACTGTGCCGGGTGTCCTCGGCCGCCACGACATCGACGGCACGCAAGGTCTCGATCGCGCGCACGGACAAATCGTCGCGATGACCGATCGGGGTGGCGACCACCCACAGGCAGCCTGGCTGAACGGATGACATCGTGAACTCCTGCGCCACGGCTGGACAATATGATCGGCTATCATCGCGCATTGCCGACCATGACGATCAAGGGACTTCCCATGCGCCTCATGCGCTTCAGCCGTGCCATCGTGTTCGGACTGCTGCTTTCCTTCGCACTGGCAGGTTGCATGCCCGCCAATGTGCAGCGTACCCCCGCCGAAATCGAGGCGGCGCAAAGTGCTGCCTCGCTGGCGCAGCAAGGGCAGTTCGAGCAGGCGGCACAGGCCTACCTGGCGTTGGCCGCGCAGTCATCCAGCCGTCAGGACCACTACCGACTGCTGGCGGCCGAGGCCTGGCGACAGGAAGGGCGCATCGATCTGGCCGCCAATACCCTTGCGCAAATCGATCGCCAGCAACTGAGCGGCGACGAACCGGTCCGCCTCGACCTGCTGCGTGCCGAATTGGCATTGAGTCGGCATGATGACGCGACCGCCCTGCGCCTGACGACCCAGCCGCACCTGGTGGTACCGACCGCGCTACAACCCCGGTTGCTCGAATTGCGTGCCCGGGCGATGGCGGCCACCGGCGACAACTGGGGCGCCGCCCGCTCGCGCATCCAGATGGACAGCCAGCTCACCGGCTTCGACCGGGCGCAGAATCGCCAGCAGGCGCTCGCGCTGCTGCGCAAGCTGGGTATTCCGTCACTGCAGCAGCGTGCGGCCGCGATGAAACCCGGCGACCGCATGCTGTCATGGGTCAACGAAGCCTTGAGCCAGCTCGGCGTGGTGGTGGCGCAATCGCAGGCCGCACTGAACCAGCCGGTAGGTACCTTGGTACCCGGCCCTGCCGCGGACGTACGGGAGGGTTACAAGGTCCCGGCCAAAGTCGCTTTGCTGCTGCCGGGGGACGGCAATTTTGCCGCCGCCGGCCGATCGATCCGCGAGGGGTTCTTCGCGGCCTACATGCACGCCGGCCACAACCATGCACCGCGCCCTGCCGTGCGCGTCTACAACAGCCACGGCACCACGGCCGGCAGCATTGCCGGATACCAGCAGGCCGTCGCCGATGGCGCGCAATTCGTGGTCGGTCCGTTGACCCGCGACGACGTTGCCGCGGTCTTCAGCCAGACCGCGCTGCCGGTGCCAGTGTTGGCCCTGAACCATCCCGATGACCGCCAGCTGCCTGCAGGAGACAGCAGCGAGTTCGGCCTGCTGCCGGAAAACGAGGGCGCCCAGGCTGCCGATCACATGATCGAACGCGGCCTGCAGCATGCCTATGTGATCATTGCCCGCGATGACTTTGCCCAACGGGCAGCCAGCGCATTCAAGGCGGAATTTATCGCTCGGGGCGGCCAAGTCGATGGCATCCACGTGGTAGCCGATTTCACCTCCGCACTGCAGGGTATGAATCTGGGCAACTACACCAGCAAACCCGGTTCGTCCGTACCCGCCAGCCCTGACACCGGCATCTTCATCAGCATGCGTCCCACCGATGCACGCCTGCTGCTGCCGCAGTTGCGGGTCGGCAACGTGCAGTTGCCGGTATTCGCCACTTCGCACGTGTATGCCGGCAGCGACGACGCCGCCGCCAACCGCGATCTGGACGGCGTCGAGTTCTGTGACATACCCTGGCTGTTCAATGCGCAACCGGGTCTGCCTGACCATGACACCATCGCGGCGCTGCTGCCGGCTGCCCGTGGCGGTGCGGGACGGTTGTTCGCGTTCGGCATGGATGCCTGGAACCTGGTTCCCTATATCGACTGGATGCGGGCCCATCCCGGCAGCTACCTGCCCGGTGCCACCGGCCAACTCACCGCCAATCCATTTGGCAGGGTGCGCAATGTGCTGATCTGGGCGAAATTCCACAACGGCCTGGCGCGTCCACTGGGCGGCAGCCTGCAGATCAACGATGTCCCGGGCGCAGCGCCGGCTCCCGACGCGCAGCCAGCACCGGCAAGCTCGACCGCCACCCCCGGCAACGCGGCCAGCGCGCACTGATGCGGGCCGCGGGCGACGCCTTCGAGCAACGCGCCTGCGTCGAGCTCGAAGCGGTCGGATTACGCCTGCTCGCCCGCAACTACACCACCCGGCACGGCGAACTGGATCTGGTGATGTACCACGGCGAAACCGTGGTTTTCGTGGAGGTGCGCTATCGCAAGCATGCCGGTTACGGCAACGCGGCCGCGTCGGTCACGGCCACCAAGCAGACCAGGCTGATCCTCGCTGCGCAGCATTGGCTGGCTGCCCATCCCCGCTACGCGCGGTCGCCGTGCCGGTTCGACGTGGTCAGCTACGACGGCCCAGCGGCGCAGGCGCAGATGCACTGGCTGCGCGCTGCCTTCGACGCTGGGTGAGCAGGTACAACCCTTGCCGGAACGCAACATTCCCCACCGTGGTACTAGGCTTTGCCAATGCACATGCCCAATGAGTTGTTCACCTGCCTGCGCGAGATCTTCCCCGACGCCGCACTCGCGACCGGCGAAGCCGAACGGATTGCCTACTCCTACGACAATTCGCGGCGTCACGCGCTGCCCGATGCCGTGGTGTTCCCTCGCGAGCACGCCCAGGTCGAATCGTTGCTGCAGGCGTGCCGGAAACACCATGTCCCGGTGATCGCACGGGGCCGCGGCAGCAATACGACCGGCGCGACGGTGCCGGTCCATGGCGGCGTGGTGGTGAGCTTCGAGCGGATGAACCGGATCGTGCGGATCGACCCGGACAACCGCCTCGCGATCGTCGAGCCGGGGGTGCTGAACGGCGATCTGCAAAAAGCGCTCGCACCGCACGGCTTCTTCTGGCCACCCGATCCCAGCTCGGCGCCCTGGTGCACGATCGGCGGCAACCTGGCCTGCAATTCGGCGGGACCGCGCACGGTGAAATATGGCAGCCCACGCGAGAACACACTCGGCCTGCGCGCCGTTGCCGGCCATGGCGAAGGCTTCCGCTGCGGCACCTACACCAGCAAGGGGGCGACCGGTTATGACCTGACCCGCTTGCTGATCGGCTCCGAGGGCACACTGGCGCTGATCACCGAAGCTACCCTCAAGCTCACCCCGAAGCCTTCGGCGATACGCACCTTGCGGGCGACCTACCGCGACGTCGAGAGTGCCGCCCGCGCGGTGTCGCGGATCATGGCGCAGCCGGTGACACCCTGCGCGCTGGAATTCATCGACGACGTCGCCCTCAGGCTGGCGCACGATCACGGGGGCGACCATGTGCCGCTGGCTGGCGCGATGCTGATGATCGAGGTGGATGGGGAGTCGGAAACCCTGCCTTCGGCGGTTGAGGCGGTGTCGAGAGCGGCCCGCGGTGACGGACTGGAGCAGCTGCGCGTGGCCGAAACCGGCGCGGAGACCCAGTCCTTGTGGGCGGCGCGCAAGGCGCTGTCGCCAGCCCAGCGCACCATCTCGCCGAACAAGATCAACGAAGACGTGGTGGTCCCGGTCAGCCGCCTGCCCGAGCTGGTCGGCGGGATCAAGCAACTGTCGGCGAAACATGGGGTGTTGATCGTCAGTTTCGGCCATGCCGGCAACGGCAACCTGCACGTCAACCTGCTGCCACGTGACGAAGCCGAGCGTACCCGCGCGCATGCTTGCCTGGCCGAGCTTTTCGCGCTGGTGATCGCACTCGACGGCACGCTCTCCGGTGAACACGGCATCGGCCTGGTCAAGCGCGAGTTCATGCCGCTGGCGGTGTCGCCGAACGCCCTGGGCCTGATGCGCAACATCAAGACGGCGTTCGATCCCGAGGGTATCCTCAATCCCGGCAAACTGCTGCCTTGAGCGGGAGACCGGCATCGTGACATCCGACCGCCTGGACAAAGTGCTCACGGACCTTCGCGCCTGCCGGATCTGTGCGGCGGACCTTCCGCTCGGTCCGCGACCGGTCGTGCAGGCCTCGGGAAGTTCGCGATTGCTGATCGTGAGCCAGGCGCCAGGACGCAAGGTGCATGAAAGCGGCATTCCTTTCGACGATGTCAGTGGACAGCGTTTGCGGCAATGGCTGGGCCTCGACAAGGCCACATTTTACGACGCGAGCCGGGTCGCCATCGTACCCATGGGCTTCTGCTTTCCGGGTACCGGTCGCGGCGGCGACCTGCCGCCACGAGCCGAATGTGCGCCCAGCTGGCACCCCCGGTTATTGCCGCTGCTCACACAGTTGCGACTGACGCTGGTGATTGGCCAGTATGCGCAGGCTGGCATGCTGGGCGTCCCTCGTGGCACCCGCCTCACCGATACCGTGCAGGCGTGGCGCGATCACCTGTCCCGGGGCTGCCTGCCGCTGCCGCACCCAAGCCCACGCAACCGGGTGTGGCTCAAGCGCAACCCGTGGTTCGAGACAGCACTGTTGCCAGTGCTGCGCGCACAGGTGGCCGACGCACTGGCCAGCGACCGTTGAGCGACGACGCCCACGCCTTGCCGCTGGCACGCGGCTTCCTCTAACCTGCCTCGGCTGGTAGCCACGGGGCAGTTCCCTCGGCTGCGTCAGGGGACACAACATGCCGGATGCCTGCCCGTGAATCTGAAGCTTCGCCTGATTGCGATGAACTTCCTGCAGTTCTACATCTGGGGAGCGTGGCTGCTGACCATCGGCACCTGGTGGTTCCACACCCAGCATTGGTCGGGCACCAACTTCGGCGCGATCTTCTCGACCATGGGCATCGCGTCGCTGTTCATGCCCTCGCTGGCCGGCATCGTTGCCGACAAGTGGATCAACGCCGAACGCCTTTATGGCCTGTTTCAGATAGCCGGTGCCGTCGTTCTGTTCTCCATACCGTGGGTCAGCAGTCCACAGATGATGTTCTGGGTCATGTTGCTCAACATGGCCTTTTATATGCCGACCATCTCGCTGTCGATCGCGGTGGCTTACAACGCACTGAAGCGGGATGGCTACGACGTGGTCAGCCACTACCCGCCGATCCGTGTCTGGGGCACGATCGGTTTCATCGCCGCCACCTGGACCGTGAGTCTGCTCGGCTTCGAGGCTTCCGCAACCCAGTTCCGCGTTGCCGCCGGTGCTTCCCTGTTGCTGGGCCTGTATGCATTCACCCTGCCTCGATGCCCGCCGCAACTGGATGCCACGCACAGCCGTGGACTGGCCGATCGACTGGGGCTGACCTCGTTCGTGTTGCTCAAGAACCGCAATATGGCCGTGTTCTTCATCTTCGCGATGCTGCTGGGCGCCGCGCTGCAGCTGACCAACGCCTACGGCGACACCTTCCTCAGGGACTTCGCCAAGATCCCCGCCTACAAGGATCTGCTCACGGTTCGCTATTCGGCCATCATCATTTCGATTTCGCAATTCTCCGAGACCGCGTTCATCCTCACCATCCCGTTCTTCCTCAAGCGCTTCGGCATCAAGGCGGTGATGACCATGAGCATGCTGGCCTGGGTGCTGCGCTTTGGCCTGTTCGGCTTCGGCGACCCGGCCGGTGGCCTGTGGATGATCGTGCTGTCATGCATCATCTACGGCATGGCGTTCGATTTCTTCAACATCTCCGGCTCGCTGTTCGTGGAAAGCCAGGCCGACCCGAAGATCCGCGCCAGCGCACAAGGCTTGTTCATGCTGATGACCAACGGCGTCGGCGCCGTACTCGGCAGCCTGGTCGCCGGCTTCGCCATCGATCACTTCTTCACCGATCACAGTTGCAACGATACCGTTGCGATCTGCAAGGACTGGCACGACATCTGGCTGGCTTTTGCCGCTTACGCGCTGCTGATGGCGATCCTTTTCGTACCATTGTTCCGGCACAGACATGTTCACGGCGAACTTGTCAGCGCGCAGCCACAACCCGACGGCGCAGCCTTGCCATAGCACCCTGCACGTCACCCGGTATCATGAGACCAGGGCGCTTGCCACCACCCGGTCGCGGCCGTGTGCCTTGGCCGAATACAACGCCTCGTCGGTCGCACGCATCCAGCTCGACAGGTCGTGGCAATGATGGCCATCGAACACCGCCACACCGATACTCACCGTAACCCGGGCACCCGGAAGAGTGGCCGGCAGTGACAAGGTGGCGACACCGGCCCGCAGCGTTTCAGCCAGACGCATGCCGGCCTCGGCGTCACAGCCGGGACACAGGACGGCGAACTCCTCGCCGCCAATCCGCGCCAGATGCGCTTGCTTGCCCATGCCGGCCTGAAGAAACTCGGCCACCATCGCGAGCACGCGGTCGCCCGCCTGGTGACCGGCACTGTCGTTGATCCGCTTGAAATGATCGAAATCGATCAACATCAGCACATGCGGCACCCGCTGCGCATTACGGGGCTCACTCAACAAGAGATTGGCCCGCTGCATGAAGGCACGCCGGTTTTCAACCCCGGTCAACGGGTCGCGCAGTGCCTGCAGCCGCAGTTCCTCAGCATACCGACGCTGGTTGCGCAGCAGCAGGAACAGCAAGCTGGCCAGCAGCAAAAGCCCCGCTACCGCCAGCACGCTGACGCGGCCGAGCAGATCCGCTCGACGCTGCTCGGCGATGCGCCGGGCCGCGTCGGCATGCGCCGCTTTCAGGGCCAGGCTGTTGATCCGGTTTTCGCGCTCCAGATCGTGGATCCGCAGCTCCTTTTCGCGGGTGGCATAGTGCTGTTCCAGCTCGGCCTCGATCGCGCGCAGCGCTGGGGTGCTGGTCTTTGCGTTGAGCTTGAGCACCTCACGCACATCGCCGAGAGCCACCTTCAGCAGACCGATCCTCTCGGCCATCCCACTCGCCACCCGCAGCACATCGGACAATTCACCGTCCATCCCCGCGGCACGCGCCCGGGCCACCGCCTGCTGGATCATGGCGTAGGCCTTGTGAGGATGTCCGAGCGCCGCTTCGGCGCGTGCGATGTCGGTGCTTGACCCCAACGAATCGCTGATCCGACCGTCAGCGAGCTCCTGCGCCAGCGATGCCTTCGACAATGCCAGCGCCTCGCGGGCCCGACCCATCTTCAGGTACATCGGCGATAGGTTGTCACCCACCATCACCACCAGTTCGTCCGCGCCAATGGTGGCAAAATCGCGGCGTGAACGCTGGTACATCGCTGCCGCATCGCGAACCCGATTCAATGTGGCCAACACGATCCCCAGGTCGTTCTCGGCGTCCGCGATACCCCAGCGATCGGCCAGCGCGGTGTAACTGGCCAGTGACTGCCGGCACAGCGGCAACGCCTTTTTCGCCTGCTCGTCCAGCGCATAGGCGTCGCACAGCTGGAAGCGTGACCAGGCGACGATCTGCGGATCGGTGACCTCTTGCACCCGGGCGGCCGCCTGTAAGGCCAGGGTCAACCCCTCGCCGATGCCATTGGCGATGTCGTGCCGCGCGCGCAGGTAACCGGCGGCGGCCAGGGCCACCGGATCGTGGTCGGCGTTGCCGAGACTGTGCAGCCGCAGGGTGGCCTCGGCCAGGGCGGCATCGTCGTTGGCGTTGATCGCGGCCGTACCCATGCCCCACAGCACGCTCCGCTCACGGGTCGGCGCAAGCCCGGGACCCGCCGTGTCAAGCTGGTCGCGGAGCTGGGCGATCAGGCCATGCGGATCGGCGACCGAACGACTGCGCCACGCATTCATCGAGCTTGCCACCGGTCCACCGGCCCACGCCAGTACTGGCAATAGCAGGGCAATCGCCGCGAGCTTCCTGCGCATCAACGTCAACTTCCTCCGTGCATCCGGACCCCTCAGCAATGCGCAGTCACCAGATCGGCAAGACCTGCACCGCAGCCAACACGGCGCTGATCGCTATACTACGCCGATGCAGATCGGACCCTACCGCATCGACCCGCCCGTGGTGCTTGCACCGATGGCAGGCGTCACCGACAAGCCGTTCCGCTTGCTGTGCAAGCGACTCGGTGCAGGCTTGGCCGTGTCCGAGATGACGGCCTCGGATCCACGCCTGTGGCATACGCGCAAATCGCGGCGGCGAATGGATCACGCCGGCGAGCCCGAGCCGGTCAGCGTGCAGATCGCCGGCTACGATCCGGCGATGCTGGCCGAGGCAGCGCGCTTCAACGTGGCCAACGGCGCCCAGCTGATCGACATCAACATGGGCTGCCCGGCCAAGAAGGTGTGCAATGTCTGGTCCGGCTCGGCGCTGCTGCAGGACGAGCCGCTGGTCGCACGCATCGTCCGTGCGGTGGTCAACGCGGTCGAGGTGCCGGTGACGCTGAAGATCCGCACCGGCTGGGACCGGCAGAACCGGAACGCGCTGAACATCGCCCGCATTGCCGAGGACAACGGCATCGCCGCGCTGGCCGTGCACGGCCGTACCCGCGCCGACAAGTACCTTGGCGAGGCCGAATACGACACGATCGCCGCGGTCAAGGCGGCGGTCCGCATCCCGGTATTGGCCAATGGCGATATCACCACGCCGCAACAGGCCCGGCGCGTGCTCGCCCTCACCGGCGCCGATGCGGTGATGGTAGGCCGCGGCGCCCAGGGCCGGCCGTGGATCTTCCGCGAGATCGCCCACTACCTGGCCACCGGTGAGCTGCTGGCCGAGCCATGTCCTGGCGAAGTCGCAGCGATCCTGCTTGAGCATCTGCAACATTTGTACGCGTTCTACGGCGAGCACGCTGGTGTGCGTGTCGCACGCAAGCACCTCGGCTGGTATGCCAAGGACCGCCCGCAAAACACCGCCTTCCGGCAGGTGGCAAATCACACCGAGAGTGCCGACGAACAGTGGCGTCTGACCCGGGACTACTTCGCAGCACTTGCGGCTGGCGAGCCGCTGGCAGCCTGAGAAACAGCCATCCCGCACCGTCCCCGGCTCATCCAGGCAAGCGGAATCCCCGACCGCCACTGTTTCGCTGCCGCCCACCACGACGACGTGGCCTTTGACTTCAGGCGTCCATACGACTATTTTCAGCGCCGCTGATGGTAACTATCTCTTTATTCGCATAAAGAGATAATCTCAAGGGAAGCCGGTGCAAATCCGGCGCTGCCCCGCAGCGGTATGTGGAAACGAACCCCGTCACAAGCACTGGACGCGATGCGTCCGGGAAGCGACGGACAGTAGGCCTGACAGTCTGTCCACGAGCCCGAATACCTGCCTCAGCCGGAAGCGTGCGTTCGCGCGTCCGTCCGACCTGGCGTTTCCGCGGGGAAACACCGGAGCGCGTGTGCCTGCCGCCTCGACGTGCGAAAGGCACGCGTACTCCGTCTGCCCCGTGGCCATGCCGGTTCGCCCGCGGGGGCGAAGGTCAACGGCTGGCAAACTCTGCCAGCCACCCTTCGTTCCTCTTTGCCCATCCTGCAAGAGGAATTTCCATGTCACTCGTTACCCACTCAGGCTTTCCGCGCATCGGCCTCAAGCGCGAACTCAAGCGATCACTCGAATCACACTGGCGCGGTGAGGCCCCCGCGCAAGCCCTGCTCGACACCGCACGCGGCCTGCGTCGGCGACATTGGCGCCTGGCCGTGGATGCCGGCGCCCACGTGGTGCCATGCAACGACTTCAGCCTGTACGACCATGTACTGGATACGGCGGTGCTGTTCGACGCCATCCCGTCACGTTACCGCCCGATATTTGCCGAAAATGCACTGGACGGCTATTTCGCCATGGCGCGCGGCCACAAACGCGACGGCCATGACCTCGCGGCGCTGGAAATGACCAAGTGGTTCGATACCAACTACCACTACCTGGTACCGGAGCTCGAGGCCAATCAACACTTTGCGCTGACCGGTGACAAGCCGCTGGCGGAATTTCGCGAAGCTCGCGAGCAAGGCCATCAGGCACGCCCGGTGCTGCTGGGGCCGGTGTCGTTCCTGCTGCTGTCCAAGACCGTGGACGGCAGTGACCGCCTGGCCCTGCTCGAGGCGCTGCTGCCAGCCTACATCGAACTGCTCGGGCAACTGGCCGATGCCGGCGCCGACTGGGTCCAACTGGACGAGCCCTGTCTGGTGCTGGATCTGGACGGCGATGACCACGCAGCCTATCGTCAGGCCTATGCCAGCCTTGCCGAGGCGCACCGCCCACGGCTGTTGCTGGCCAGCTACTTTGGCGCCCTGGGCGATAACCTGACGCTGGCCAGCACGCTGCCCGTGGATGGCCTGCACATCGATCTGGCGCGCGCACCGGAACAGCTCGATGCCGTGCTCGACGCGCTGCCATCCGGACACATCCTCAGTGTCGGCGTGGTCGATGGCCGCAACGTATGGCGCAGCTCACCGGACCGCGTGCTACCTGCCCTGCGCAAAGCCCGGGAGCGCCTGGGCGGCGACCACCTGTGGCTTGCTCCATCCTGCTCGCTGCTGCACGTCCCGATCGACCTCGAAGCGGAAACCACGCTCGATCCGAAGCAGCGCGCGCCGATGGCCTTCGCACGGCAGAAAATCGAGGAGCTCCGGGTGTACGCCGATGCGCTGGCAGACCAGCCCGAGGCCATGGCCGCACTCGCCGCACAACAGGCCTTGTTGAATGCGCAGGTTCATACCCCGGGCGTGATCAACACGGAAGTCCGCAGCCGTCTGAACACGCTCGGACCACAAGCCTCGTTGCGTCGGTCGGCCTACGCGATGCGTCGGATGACACAGTCCGAAATCCGCCCACTGCCACCGTTACCGACCACCACGATCGGCTCCTTTCCGCAGACCGACACGCTGCGCAAGGCTCGCGCCGCCTACCGCAGTGGCAGGCTGGATGAAGACGCCTACGAGGCCATGCTGCAAGCGGAGATCGAGCGCGTGGTGCGTTTCCAGGAAGCTATCGGCCTGGATGTACTGGTGCACGGGGAACCTGAGCGCAACGACATGGTCGAGTATTTCGGGGAGCAATTGGACGGCTACCTGTTCACAAAACTCGGTTGGGTGCAGAGCTACGGCTCACGTTGCGTCAAACCACCGGTGATCTACGGTGACGTCGCACGTCGCGCACCGATGACCGTACGCTGGTCGAGCTATGCACAATCGCTCACCACCAAGCCGATGAAAGGCATGCTCACCGGGCCGGTGACCATGCTGCAATGGTCCTTCGTGCGCGACGACTTGCCCAGGGAAACGGTCTGTCGACAAATGGCACTCGCGCTGCGCGACGAAGTGCACGACCTGGAAGCTGCAGGCATCGAGATCATCCAGATCGACGAACCGGCCCTACGCGAAGGTCTGCCTCTGCGCCACATCGACTGGCCACGCTATCTGGACTGGGCGGTGGAGTGCTTTCGCATCACTGCCGGTGGCGTCCGCGACACGACACAGATCCATACCCACATGTGTTATTCCGAATTCAACGACATCATCGAGGCGGTAGCCGCCATGGATGCCGACGTCATCTCGATCGAAACCAGTCGTTCGCGGATGGAGCTGCTGGATGCGTTTGTGCGTTTTCATTACCCCAATGGCATCGGCCCGGGCGTGTATGACATTCACTCCCCCCGCGTACCCGCAGTGGAGGAGATGCTCGATTTGCTGCACAAGGCCCTGGACGTGCTGCAACCCGCGCAACTGTGGATCAACCCCGACTGCGGCCTGAAAACCCGTGGCTGGCCCGAGGTAGAACTGGCGCTGCGCCGCATGGTCGACAGTGCCCGGCAACTGCGGGACGAACTCCAGCTGGCAGCATAAATGAGGGCCTCTCCCGCCCACCGGGACGGGAGAGGCCCTGGATTCAACCGTTTCAAACGTCAGTCCAACCTCGACGGTGAGCCGCGCCCGAGCTTCCGCCGAAGCTTCCTGCGTAGACCGCCTCCCATCATTCAGCAACATCGACCACGCCAGGCGCAACGTCTACCGGTGACAAGCGATGTCCGCTGCTGCCGGCAGCGGCGGCGGCTGTACCCACCGTTCACCAGCCACGGCAGGGTGCTTTCGGCGCTTTCCCCGCGTACCATGAAAGCTCGGTAAACAGCGTAGCCTCATGGACCCCATTCAGACTCCATTCGCAACCCAGGAGGCCATCCTGCGGCTTGACCGCTTAGAGATCCATTGGGCTCGTGTCGACGAGCTTTTGCGCCGCCTCGCCACACGTCTGACCTATGCTGCCGAAGGGCGCACGACCGCGTTGGATACCTCGCTGCACGACATTCGCCGCCAGGTGCGTGAGTCAGCTGCCGAGGAAACGTATGAGTCCCTGATCGCGACCCTTACCGACGCCGTAAAGTCTCTCGACGAGCCACCGCTGCCGACTCCGAACGAGGTAGCGACGTCGATCTCCTCGGCCCGTGGAATACTGCTGGAGCTGATCGACCGGCTTCGCCTCGGCGACGCGTCCGCGGCACAGCTGTCCACTTTGCGCGCGGCCCTCGGCGCTGCCGCCGACGCGTCGATACTTGCACGCCATGTCGAGACACTGGCCGGCCTGGTCAATCGTCGCGTCCGACAGATCCGCGAACAGAAAGACGCTGCAGAACGCCTGCTGACCGAGGTGACCGGGCAACTGGACGAATTGGCCCGATACCTCGACGACGAGAATGTCGATCAGCGTAAAGGTTGCGGCGTACGTCAGGACTTCGACCGCCGACTGAGCAGCGAGCTCGACGCGCTGGGAACCCATATTCAGCTGACCCGGGACCTCGACTCGTTGCAGGAGGAGGTCCAATCACGGCTGGTGACGATAACCACCCACCTGAAAACCTTCCGCGAACGCGAGGATGCGCGTGCCAGGGGCTGGCAGCTCCGCGCCGAAAAGATGAACCAGCGCATTCGTGAACTGGAAAGATCAGCGCAATTCATGGAGGCCAGTCTGCGCCAGGAGCAGCAACTTGCCGCCACCGACCCGCTGACCGGGATCGCAAACCGGATGGTGTTCGAGCAGCATATGGCCCGAGCCTGCCTGCAAGCCATGCAGCCAGGCGCTGCGATGTGCCTGCTTGTGCTCGATATTGACCGCTTCAAGCACATCAACGACAGCTTCGGGCATAGCGCCGGCGACCGAGCGCTGCGTATTGTTGCCGAACAGCTCAAGGCCAGATTGCGTGCCGAAGACCTGCTGGCACGCTATGGCGGCGAGGAATTCGCCGTCATCCTCACGGCTACCAGCGCCGAGGCAGGCTTGCGAAGCGCTGAAACGCTGCGCCTCGGCATCGAAAACATCGGCTTCTGCGTCCAGCAGCAACCGGTACGCATCACCCTTTCGTGCGGAGTGACCACGCTGCAGGCTGGCGACACGCCCGACAGTGCCTTTGAACGGGCCGATCAGGCGCTGTACCTGGCCAAGCATGGCGGTCGCAACCGTTGTGAGCTGCTCTGAAAAGGGCGCGAAGCGCAGCCTTCCGGACGTCTGAACCGAATCTGCATCGCCAAATTCGAGCTCAGCTGCAAACCGGCCCGAGCCGTTGTATCATGCCGGGCCACACTTTATCTCTTTATCCGCAAGGAAGGATATATCAAGCGATGAGCAGCCATCTCTTTACCTCCGAATCGGTCTCCGAAGGCCATCCGGACAAGATTGCCGACCAGATTTCCGATGCCGTGCTCGACGCCATCCTGGCCCAGGATCCGCGCGCCCGCGTCGCCTGCGAAACGATGGTGAAGACCGGCGTGGCGATCGTCGCCGGCGAAGTCACCACCAGCGCATGGATCGATCTCGAGGCCTTGACCCGCAAGGTAATCCTCGACATCGGCTACAACTCCAGCGAAGTCGGTTTCGACGGCGAGACCTGTGGCGTACTCAATCTGATCGGCAAGCAGTCGCCGGATATCAACCAGGGCGTCGACCGCAAGAAACCCGAAGACCAGGGTGCCGGCGACCAGGGCCTGATGTTCGGCTACGCCACCCATGAAACCAGGGACATGATGCCGGCGGCGATCCACTACGCGCACCGCCTCGTCGAGCAACAGGCCAAGGTCCGCAAGAAGAAGAACTCGCCACTGCCGTGGCTGCGCCCGGATGCCAAGAGCCAGGTCACCCTGCGCTACGAGAACGACAAGGCGGTGGCGATCGACGCGGTAGTGCTGTCGACCCAGCACGATCCCGATGTGAAGCAAAAGGATCTGATCGAGGCCGTGCGCGAATACATCCTCAAGCCGGTGCTGCCAGCCAAGCTGCTGCACAAGGCCACCAAGTTCCACATCAACCCGACCGGCAAGTTCGTGATTGGCGGACCGGTCGGTGACTGCGGCCTCACCGGGCGCAAGATCATCGTCGACACCTACGGCGGCTGGGCGCGCCACGGCGGCGGCGCGTTCTCCGGCAAGGACCCGTCCAAGGTCGACCGTTCAGCTGCCTACGCCGCCCGTTACGTGGCCAAGAACATCGTCGCCGCCGGCATCGCCGACCGCTGTGAAGTGCAGGTCAGCTACGCCATCGGCGTGGCCCACCCGACCTCGATCTCGGTCACCACCTTCGGCACCGGCAAGATCAGCGACGAGAAGATCGAAAAACTGATCCGAAAACATTTCGACCTGCGCCCGTACGGCATCCTGCAGATGCTCGACCTGATCCATCCGATCTACCAGCAGACCGCCAGCTATGGCCACTTCGGCCGCACCCCGCACAAGATGAAGGACGCCCACGGCAACGTCTTCACCGCGTTTTCGTGGGAACAGACCGACAAGGCCGAAGCGCTGCGCGCCGATGCCAAGCTGAAGTAAGCGGCCGCCCGTCAAAGCCGCTCAGAGAGGCCGCCCTTGGGCGGCCTTTTTTTCAATGCAGGGTAGTTCCGGGCGGCAAGTCGTCCCACCGCCGATCTCGACGATCGATCGGTGGCAATCCAAATGCCTCGCGCACGCGGTCAGCGGGAAAGTCGATGCCTTTCGGCTTCAGCACGATCATCCTCGCCAGATCGCGGGTCAACTCCACCGCCGAGCACGCGTCCCGGCTGTAGATCGCGCATTCCGCCTGCCAGGCGAACTGATTGAGCGTGCCAAGCACGGAGCGCGAATTGCTCTTCGCCACCTGTACCGGCTTGATCGCCTCCGCCTCCATCGCGGCCATGTCAGCGGTGATACCCAGATCGAGCAAGGCCTTGAAAATCGCCTGACTGAAACGTTCCGCTATCGTCGCGTAGGGTGCCGCGTTGATTGCCACTGCAAACCGGGTCGGCTCACTCACCGCCAACACCAGCTGGATACGCGAGACACGAACCAGGGTTGCCGTCCATTCGCCGAGCTTGTTGCTGGCTGGTGCTGGGTTCGCAACGGGCGTTGCCTTCATTACCTTGAGCAGTTTGGCGGTACAACGGAAAGCGGTCATCGCATGATCTCGCACGAGTTCTGAATCAGTACAGCCGCGCCCTTGAGCGGGCCGGACGCAAGCGAGCCAGGTGGTGGTTGAGGTCGTGCTGAATGAAAATACGCAACACGCTGGCCCCTGACGCCAAGCTCCGCGCGAAATACCATGCTGGAGCGCGGGCTTTCAGCCCTTTGGCTTGCGTACCACCAGGTCGATCAACGCGGACATGCCGTGGTGCCCTGCGCCTTCGTGGATTTCGGTGTCGTAGACGGCCAGATGCTCGATCTCCAATGTCGGAAAGCCATCACGCAGCAGCGCCTCGGTATACAGGTTCTCGATCTCCGGTGGACCACCGGTCGCATAATCGAGCTGCTCGGGACGATAGCCTTCCAGCAGCAGCAGGCCGCCGGGTTTCAGCGCCGCCTGCATGCCAGCGAACAGTCGCTCTCGCAAGGCGGGGTCGGCAAACTGGATGAAGATCGCGGCAATCACGTCGAAGCGTTCGTGGCCGAAGTCCCACTGCGCCAGATCGGCCAGCTCCTGCTGCATGGAGACACCGCGTTCGGCGGCCAGTTGCCGACTCTTGGCCAGCCCTACCTGCGAGGCATCCACCGCCAGTACGTGCAGACCCTGCTCGGCCAACCATACCCCGTTACGACCTTCGCCGTCGGCCACCGCCAAGGCGCTTCCGGTGGCCGGGAGACGTTCCTTCTGCGCCACCAGAAATGCGTTCGGCGTCGTGCCGAACAGGAATGCCTCACCGGTGTAACGCTCATCCCAACGATTCATGGCCAGCCTCACTGCGAAAGACAAGGCACCGATTGTAGGGCATCCACGTGCGGGCTTTCGTCAACAGGAGCCGTCAGACCGGCACCGAGGCAGCTACAATAGGGCATGTCTCTTATCCAGCTGCAACGCGTCGACTTCAGTATCGGCGGCCCGCTCCTGCTCGAACACGTCGATCTGTCGATCGAGGCGAACGAGCGGGTGTGCATCGTCGGTCGCAACGGCGAAGGCAAATCCACCCTGATGAAGCTGATCGCCGGCGAGCTACATGCCGACGACGGCGAAGTGCGGATCCAGAACGGCGTGGTGGTGGCGCGGATGGCGCAGGAGGTGCCGCAGAACACCGCCGGCAACGTGTTCGACGTGGTTTCCGAGGGCCTCGGCGATCTCGGCCATCTGCTGGCGCGCTATCACCACCTGCTGCACGACCTCAACACCCAGGCCGACTTCGACGCGCTGGGCGACGTGCAATCGCAGATCGAGGCACAGCACGGCTGGGACCTCGATCGCCGGGTGACCGAGGTGCTGACCCAGTTGGAGCTGCCCGGCGAAACCGACTTCGCCGCCTTGTCCGGCGGCATGAAGCGCCGCGTGTTGCTGGCGCAGGCCCTGGTACGCAAGCCCGACGTACTGCTGCTGGACGAGCCCACCAACCATCTGGATATCGAGGCAATCGGCTGGCTGGAAGGCTTCCTCAAACAGTTCGGCGGCTCGATCATCTTTGTCACCCACGACCGCAGCTTCCTGCGCGCGCTGGCGACGCGCATCGTCGAGATCGACCGCGGCGCGCTGACCGACTGGCCCGGGGACTACGACAATTACCTGCGCCGGCGCGAGGAGCGCCTGCATGCGGAGTCGCAGGCCAATGCGCTGTTCGACAAGAAGCTGGCGCAGGAAGAGGTCTGGATTCGCCAGGGCATCAAGGCCCGACGCACCCGCAACGAGGGGCGTGTGCGTGCGCTGAAGGCGCTGCGCAATGAGCGTGCCGAGCGGCGCAATCTCACCGGCAACGCGCGGATGGCGGTGGCGACAGGACAGTCCTCCGGCAAGAAGGTGATCGACCTGCAGCACGTGCACCAGGCCTACGACGGCCGCGTACTGATCGACGACCTCTCCACCACCATCATGCGCGGCGACCGCATCGGGATCATCGGTCCCAACGGCGCCGGCAAGAGCACCCTGTTGAAGATCATGCTGGGCGAACTGCAGCCGCTGGGCGGCAGTGCCGAGCGGGGTACCAGTCTGCAGATTGCCTACTTCGACCAGCACCGGGTGCAGCTCAACGACAAGCTCAACGCGCTGGACAATGTCGCCGAAGGCCGCGAATTCATTGAACTCAACGGCCAGCGCAAGCACATCATCGGCTACCTGCAGGATTTCCTGTTCTCGCCCGAACGCGCACGCGCGCCGATCACCCGGCTGTCCGGCGGCGAACGCAACCGCCTGCTGCTGGCCAAGCTGTTCGCCCAGCCGTCCAACCTGCTGGTGATGGATGAGCCGACCAACGATCTCGATGTCGAAACCCTGGAGCTGCTGGAAGAACTGCTGACCGACTACCAGGGCACTCTGCTGCTGGTCTCACACGATCGTGCCTTCCTCGACAACGTGGTCTCCAGCACCCTGGTGCTGGAGGGCGAAGGCCGCATCGGTGAATACGTCGGCGGCTACAGCGACTGGTTGCGGCAAAGGCCGGCCGCCGCTGCGGCACAATCAGCCGCCGCCGCACGTCCGGGGCTGACCCGCAACGACACACCGGTGGCGCCGACCAGCACCCCACCGAAGCGCAAGCTCAGCTTCAAGGAGCAACGCGAGCTGGAGCAATTGCCATTGCGTATCGAACAACTCGAAGCCGGCATTGCCGCCCACGGGGAAGCGATGTCCAGCGAGGACTTCTTCAAGCAGGACAGCGCAGCAATCACGAAAGCCAACGAAGCCGCGGCGAAGCTGCAGACGGAACTGGAAGCCGCCTACGCGCGCTGGGCTGAGCTGGACGGCTGAAGAAGCAGGCGGCGGACGGCGTCCGCCCTACGCCCCGTGGAGCGCCGCACAGATCTGTGGGGCGGACATCGTCCGCCGCTGCGCGCCTGTGGGAATCTCGGCTGAAGTCCCGCGTGTGATCACTGGCCAGATAGGGGGCCGATGACCTCAAACCCGCAGGACCGGCGCTGCCGTTCGCGCTGATCCTGCCGCATTTCGCAAACAACTGTCCTGGCAGGAAAATCGCCGGCTATGCCGCTCAGCCGGTGTTCTGCAGCCCCTGCGAGACACCGTTGACGCAGGCGACGAGTGCCTGCAGCAAGTCATCGTCGGCGCGATCGCCGGCCCGCCAGCGTTGCAGCAGGTCGACTTGCAGCAGGCTCATCGGATCGATGTAGGGGTTGCGCAGGCGGATCGACGCTGCCAGCCGCGGCGCATCCTGCAACAGCGCCTGGTGGCCCTTCAGCCGCAGCAGCCAGTGCCGGGTGCGGGCGAATTCATCGCGCACCAGGCCGAACATCTCGTCGTGCAGCGGACCGGACAGCATCGAGAATGCCTCGGCAATGTCCAGGTCGCACTTGGCCAGCACCATCTCGACGTCGTCGAGCATGTTGCTGAAGAACGACCAGTCATTGGCCATTTCCTTCATCGCCGCTTCGCCGAACGTCTGCACCCCGTGTTCCAGCGCACTGCCCAGTCCGTACCAGCCCGGCAGGATCGAGCGACACTGGGTCCAGGCGAACACCCACGGAATCGCCCGCAGGTCCTGGACCCCGCGCATGCTGCGCCGACTGGAGGGTCGCGAGCCGAGCGTCATGCGTTCGATCACGTCGATCGGCGTGGCGGTGCGGAAATAATCGACAAAATGGGGGTGATCGACAAACCCACGGTAGGTGCGCCGACTGCTCGCCGACAGCTGGCCCATCTGCTCGCGCCAGCGCTCCTCGCGCGGCTCGACCTCACGTGGACGCATCGAGGCTCGCAACACGGCGCCCACCGTCTGCTCCAGATTGCGCAGGGCCAGCGTGCGAATGCCGTATTTGCGGTGGATCACCTCGCCCTGCTCGGTCACCCGCATGACCCCGGCGACCGAGCCGCGGGGCGAGGACATCAGTGCCGGTGCGATGCGCGCGCCGCCACGACTGGCCGACCCGCCGCGACCATGGAAGAACGCCAGCTTGATGCTGGCCTCGCGCGCCACTTCGAGCAACTCGACCTGGGCCCGCTGCAGACCCCAACGCGAGGCCAGCGTGCCGCCGTCCTTGCCGCTGTCGGAATAGCCCAGCATGACCCATTGTTGATCGCCCCGCGAGGCCAGGTGCTGGCGATATACCGGGTCGGCCAGCAGGGCGCGCAAGGTAGCCGGCGCGTTCTTGAGGTCATCGACAGTTTCGAACAGCGGCGCAATGTCCAGCGGCACCTGCTGCAACGCAGGATGACTTGCCACCTTCTCCCCGGCGGTGGGAGGAAGCGATTCGAGCAACTCGCCGTAGCGCGCCAGTGCCAGCACCGCCAGCACATCGGCGGCGCTGCGCGCCATGCTGATGATGTACAAGCCGATCGCTCCCGCGCCGTAGCGTGCGCGCGCATCACGCAGCTGGCTGAACACCGCGCGCATGGTGGCCGCGTTCTCGTCGTCGCTGACCTCGAATGTCTGGCTGCCGCTGGCATACGAGGCCAGCTGTTGCGCGCGCTGCTCGGGCACACGTTCATGCCAATCCTGGTCGCTCTGCAAGGCGGCCAGTGCGTCGTCGTGCACACGCGAATCCTGGCGCACGTCCAGCCTTGCCAGATGCAGGCCAAATGTAGTCACCCGACGTATCAGACGCTGCACTGCATAGGCGCCGGCGTGGAGACCATGGTGACCGATCAGGCTGTCCGCGATCAGTTGCAAGTCGTCCACCAGTTCGTCGACCGAGGTATAGCCTTCCACATGGGCGTCGTCCAGGCTCGCCTCCAGACGCGCGCCGATCAAGGTCAGCAAGCTGCGGTAAGGCATGTCGGCATGGCGCGGACGGATTTTGCCGGCGGCCAGCGGAAAGCGCTCACGGTACTCGGCCAGACGCTGCAGCAGTGGCGACGCCACCGCGACGCGATTTTCGGTCTGGCTTAGCAGTCGCGCCAGCACAGCCACGTCATCCAGATAGTGTTCGATCACATGGGCGCGCTGACTGGCCAGGCTGGCGGCGATCGTGTCCGCACCGACGTTCGGGTTGCCGTCCATGTCGCCACCGACCCAGGTAGCGAAGCCGAGCAGCTTCGGCAACGCAACGGACACGCCGTAAACCGTCTGCAGCGCCTCGGCCATCGATTCGTACAACGCCGGCACGATGCGGTAGAGCGGGTTCGCCAGATAGAAGCCGACGTGGTGGTGCTCATCCTGCACGGTCGGTCGCACCGGCGAGGCCTCGGCGGTCTGCCAACCCGATGACAGCGCCATGAAGATGCGATCGTCATCCTCCTTGCGCTCCTGCGGGGTGCGCTGCGAATCGAAGTTGTCCACCAGCGATCGCACGATGGCCTGCTCTTTCTCCAGCAACGAGCGGCGCACCGCCTCGGTAGGATGCGCGGTAAACACCGGCTCGATCCACAGCTTGTCGAGCCAGCCGATCAGTTCATCTGCGCCAACACCCTGCGTCTTGAGCTGACCGAGCACATCCAGCAACGACTCCGGCTGCGGCTTGCCGCCAGCTCGCTGGTAGTCCCGACGACGACGAATGCGGTGTACGCGTTCGGCAGTATTCACGGCCTGAAAATAGGTGGCAAAGGCACGCGCCATGGCCTCGGCATGCGCCGCATCGAGACCCGCCAGCGAGTCGGCCAGATCGGTCACCGACTCGCCTTCACGTCGACGCCGGATCGCGGCAGTGCGCACTTGCTCGACGCGCTCGAAAAACCCGCGCCCGCCCTGCTCGGCAAGCATTTTCCCGACCATGGTTCCGAGTCTTCCCTCGTCCTCGCGCAATGGCCCATCGTGCGGCAAGAACTCGGGTTCGCGGTTGGCTTCCATACAGGGGCTCCAGGGTGAGGGAATTCAGGTCAGCTGAACCCGACAATATACAGCTCGTCGCGGCCATGGGAATCTGACGCTACAATAAGCGTCTTGTACTGCCCGCCGAGGGGCGCTGCGACCGTTCGTGAACGCGGAACTATCCGCACCAGCCGCCAGCCTGGAGCTGCGTCGACCTTCACTCAAACGGCCAGGCTCGGCGCGCACGTCCCACAACGGCGCCCGGTTGTCTGTACGCGAGTCACTTCGAACAACACCCCGCCTTCCATAGGCCGGACTTCTCGAAAGGCCCTCGCACTAACCGGAGATACGCATGAACGCTGTCAGCAAAGAAACTGTTACCCACGATTACAAGGTCGCCGACTTGTCGCTTGCCGACTGGGGCCGTAAAGAGCTGGATATCGCCGAGCCGGAAATGCCGGGCCTGATGTCGATCCGGCGCAAGTACGCCGCCACGCAGCCGCTGAAGGGTGTGCGCGTGACCGGCTCGCTGCACATGACGATCCAGACCGCCGTGCTGATCGAGACGCTGAAGGACATCGGTGCCGACGTGCGCTGGGCCTCGTGCAACATCTTCTCCACGCAGGATCATGCCGCCGCCGCGATCGCCGTCACCGGCACCCCGGTATTTGCCTGGAAGGGTGAGACGCTGGAGGAATACTGGGACTGCACGCTGCAGGCGCTGAGCTTCCCCGACGGCAAGGGCGGCTTCCTCGGCCCGCAGATGGTGGTCGACGACGGGGGCGACGTCACCTTGTTGATCCACAACGGTTACGAGCTGGAAAACGGTTCGGACTGGGTCAACCAGAAGGCGTCCTCGCACGAGGAGCAGGTGATCAAGAACCTGCTCAAGCGCGTGCACAAAGAGCGTCCAGGCTTCTGGCATACCGTGGTCAAGGACTGGAAGGGTGTCTCCGAGGAGACCACCACCGGCGTGCATCGCCTGTACCAGCTGGCGGAAACCGGCAAGCTGCTGGTTCCCGCGATCAACGTCAACGATTCGGTCACCAAGAGCAAGTTCGACAACCTGTACGGCTGCCGCGAGTCGCTGGCCGATGGCCTGAAGCGAGCGATGGACGTGATGCTGGCCGGCAAGGTCGCCGTGGTCTGCGGTTACGGTGACGTCGGCAAGGGCTGCGCCCACAGCCTGCGCGCCTATGGATCGCGCGTGGTAGTCACCGAAATCGACCCGATCAATGCGCTGCAGGCGGCGATGGAAGGCTTCGAAGTCAACACCGTCGAAAGCACCCTGGGTCGCGGTGACATCTACGTCACTACCACCGGCAACAAGGATGTGCTGACGCTGGAGCATCTGAAGGCGATGAAGGACCAGGCCATCGTCTGCAACATCGGTCACTTCGACAACGAGATCCAGGTCGATGCGCTGAACACCATGGCCGGTGTGGAGAAAATCAACATCAAGCCGCAGGTGGACAAATACGTGTTCCCAGACGGCCATGCCATGTTCCTGCTGGCCGAAGGACGCCTGGTCAACCTCGGTTGCGCCACCGGCCACCCCAGCTTCGTGATGTCCAACTCGTTCGCCAACCAGACCCTGGCGCAGATCGAGCTATGGGCGAACAAGGACCAGTACGAGAACAAGGTCTACATCCTGCCGAAGAAACTCGACGAGGAAGTCGCACGCCTGCATCTGGAGAAGATCGGTGTGAAGCTGACCACCCTCAGCGGCGAGCAGGCCGCCTATCTTGGCGTCCCGGTGGAAGGTCCATACAAGCCGGAGCACTACCGTTACTGATTGGCAGCTTCAGGGAAATGGCCGTGTTTCCTGCGCTCGTCCTCTCCCAAAGAGGGCGAGGGTTGGCCACGGTTCAAGGCAGCTATCCAGGGCGCAGCAATGCGCCCTTTTCTAATGGTCGAGCCGGCCCAGTGCCTACGGCCACGCTGCGGTCGCTGCGTCCATATCCGGCACCTAGGAGCTTGGGCCGTAGAACTTTTGGATAGCAAGATTGCGCTATCGCCATAGGCTGGGTCTATCGAAAGGAGCGCATAGTGGTTCTATGCAAGCCTGACGAGAGACTCAGCCTATGGATGAGAGCACAATCGCAGCCCGAAGATTTCTACGGCCCACGCTCCTAGACCGTCTTGGGCAAACCGCCTAAACCGACCTGCCGGCGGCTTGCCTTGGGCGCGATGGAACTTTGTGCGCGGGTGAAATTGCCCCACTGCATTCAGGCGGCCGCCCGCTCTCGCCGCCACCTCCGACACCCTTGGCTGGTCCCGTACGTCACCCGCAGCCCTGAGCTACGGCAGCCCATGCGATAGAAGTGAGAAATCCGCCCTCGGCAACAACACCGCGGCGAAAGAATGAGGTTCGGGCGCTCGCATCCCTCATGGCCACAGTCCACCAAGTCTGGAAGCACGACCCTGCGTATTGGACGACATGGAACGATTACGCGAATCGCATCGGCAACAACGCATCGTGGTTGCACTCCAGATCGCATGACCTTGGCCCGCCTGTTCACCAAGCAGGCCGTCATCCCGGGTATCAAACCCCGAACAGCACTTTCCCGATAACCAGCTGGCACCAGCGGCTCCGGCGAACAGCACGGCCGGAGACGGACGCAGTCCTCCAGCCTCACCTAAAAGTACGCGCCGACAAGATAGGCACCTTGGTTTCTCAACCCCATGCTGCGCCGCGCTTGGCGCGCCGCAGCATGACAAGCGGCGAAAATGCCGCTATACCGTATACCTATAGGGGTATGTTCAATCACGTCCACCGTCGACCCGTCGACGGTCGCCTGGGAGTCTCCACACATGAAGCAGCGCCCGATCTGGAATGCGCACCTGGCTGGAGCTGTGCTCGGTCTGGTACTGCTGTTGACCTTTGTGATGACTGGACACGGACTGGGTGCCTCCGGTGCGCCGACCGCCATTGCCGCAGCTACGTCGAACGTCGTAGCACCGGCAGCAACGCAAGCCAACGGCTATCTGGGGTGGATGGTCGAAAATGGCCGCAACCCACTCGACTCTTGGATCATCTGGGAGGTTCTTGGGGTGGCACTGGGTGCACTGGCCGCTGCCTGGTGGTCTGGTCACCTGCGCGTTCGCGTCGAAGGACCACCACGCATCAAGAACATGGGGCGCCTGTCGCTGGCCTTGATCGCGGGCGTCCTCTCCGGCTTCGGCGCTCGCGTTTCAGCAGGATGCACCAGCGGTCTCGGGCTTTCCGGCTCCGCCACGCTTGCTACGGCAGGTTTTGTCTTTCTGATCGGTTTCTTTGGCGCCGGACTGATCACCGGGCTACTGACTCGGAGGATGTGGAAATGACCTTCCCGATCGAATGGACCGGCCCGGTCTCCGGCCTGGTGTGCGGCGTGCTCTTCGGCTACGTGTTGCAGCGCGGAGGCCTTGGCAATGGTTGCCGCCTCACGGCGCAACTGAGGTTGCAGGACTGGACCGTCTTCAACGTCATGTTCACTGCGATCCTGGTTGCGGCCGGTGGTCTGTATGTACTCGAACTCGCCGGCTATATGCATACGTCCGACATTTTCATACCTACGACGTATCTGTGGGCAACCCTGCTCGGCGGCGCCCTGATCGGCGTGGGCATGGGCCTCGGGGGCTACTGTCCCGGCACATCCGTGGTCGGCGCCGCGGCCGGACGCATCGACGGCATGGTCTTTTTCGTCGGCTTGATTGTCGGCGTCGTCGCCTTTGCCGGCATCTACACCCCGATCACGCCCCTGATGAATGCTGCGGAGGGACCGCAGGCGCAGACCCTTGGCCAATTGCTGGGCCTCCCCCCGTGGGCGGTACTGATTTTGCTGGTCGGCGTGGCGGTCTCGGTCTGGTGGCTGACGCGGCGCAGTGGCACGTCTGAAGCAATCACCTGCGCCGATTGACACAACGACAACATGCACGAGGAGATCGACCATGAACCGTATCGGTAAAAAACGTGCTGCACCGCTGGCCGCCAAGCTGTCGGCGGTGACCCTGGCGCTGGCGGCAATGGCACCGCTGCCGGCCGCGCTGGCACCGCTCAGTGGCGTTACCATCGCGCACGCCCAGAGCAATCCCTGCGCGCCTTCCAGGCCGGCGACCAAGTCCAACAACCCCTGCGCACCGAAAAAAGCCCGCCCAAGCAACCCTTGCGCGCCCAGACAGGCGGCAAAACCGAAGAAGGCGGACAAGAATTGCCGCGGCCCGAAGAACCCCTGCGCTCCGGCTCGCAAGTGCTCCTGAGATAGTGAAGCGTGTCGGCACAGCCTCTGCACACTCCCTTCGATAATTCGCGCCTGCGTTTTCCGCCGGTGCGAATAGCTGCATGCCTTCGGCAGCTCGACAGGTCAAAACTTACCCGTACGCGGGCTGCCGCCAGTGCACTGGTCGAGTGCCTGTGCGAGTTCCTCGATGCGGGTGATTCCCCGCTGGCGGCCGTCGTCGGTCGTGATCGCGCGCCACGCGCCTGGCATGCCTACCAAGCTGAGGATGCGACCGCACTCAACGGTACGCGTGGCGACTTGCATTATTACTACCATTCACATGACACGCCTGGCGCGCCGGCGGTGGAGCACGGGCACTTTCACTTGTTCGCCCAGCTCGGCAACGACGCGGGGGGCGAACCACGCTACACCCATCTGGTCGCCATCGGCGTCGATGCCCGTGGCATGCCACAACGGCTATTCACCACCAACCGCTGGGTTACCGATGAAACTTGGTGGCCGGGCGCCGAATTGATTCCAATCTGCGAGGAGATGGCCAATGCAGGGTGTACTGACGACCCACCTGTAGAGCGCTGGTTGCGCGCGCAACTGGGTGTATTTGCGCCCCAGATAGCGGAGTTGATCGGGCATCGCGACTGTCGCATGGAGGCCCGGCTGGCGGGGGGGCATCGTCCGGGATTGCTTGAGGATCGACGCATGCATGTCATCAGCCAATGCCGCATTTCGGTCGAACAGCAGCTCACAGCACTTGAACATTTGGTCCACTAATTTGTCCGCGAGGACGGGGTTGGAGGGGAACGACATGAAAAAGCACATCGGGAATACCGTGGTAGCTGCACTGCTCCTGCTGGGTTCCGCCGCCGCCCAGGCGGTCACGCTGCCTGGCCCGCTGGTCAGCCCGCAATGGCTTGCGCAACATCGTGCGGAAGTCAACATCGTGGACGTTCGTCACGATCCGGCGTCCTTTACCAAGGCGCCTGCATTCACCACTGAAAAGGGAGTGAAGTCACTGACCGGCTTCGGGGGTCACATTCCGGGAGCCTTGCTGCTCGATTTCGGCAAGGTACGTGTACCGCGCATGGTCGACGGTCACGAGGTCAAATGGATGCTTCCCGACCGGACGGCATTCCAGAGCCTGATGCGCAGCATCGGCGTCGAAGCTGGACGACCGACCGTTATCGTCCCCGAGGGAGCCAGCGGGGCAGACCTGGATATGGCCGCGCGGGTGTACTGGTCGATGAAGGTCTACGGCGACAACCATCTGGCTATCCTCAACGGCGGCACGACCGGCTGGCTCGAACAGGGGCTGGCCTACGACACCGCGGCAGCGCCAGACAGCAAGGGCACCTGGGTTGCGAGCGCTCCGCGCATGAAGTATGTCGCCAGCAGTCGTGACGTGGCCAAGGCCATCGGCACCGGGGTGCAAATCGTTGATGCCCGGCCCATGCCCTTCTACGTCGGACTGGCAAGAAAACCGATCGTGGGCAGCGCCGGTCATATCAAGGGTGCCGTCAATCTACCGCCGGATGTCCGCACATCGGCCCAAGGTGGCACGCACTACCTCACGCCGGCCGAATACACCTCGATCTTCCGTCATCTGGACATCAACGCCAGCAAGCCCAGCATCACCTATTGCAACACCGGACATCTTGCGTCCGGCGCCTGGTTCGTGCTGAGCGAAGTCATGAAGAACCCGAATACACGCCTGTACGACGGCTCGATGTATGAGTGGACCGCCGAAAAACGCCCGGTCGTCGGACTTCACTGAGCGCTCGCCAGGTTTCTGCACGACGAACCGCAACGGTGCCCGATCTTCAGGCAGACACGCACCCTTGACCCATTGAACGGAGTACTGGATGGACCAGAACGACCCAAAGCCAGGCCGTATTATTCCGGCGCCCGAGAATTTTCTGAGCACCGCAGGCCAATCGCGGCGTCGCGCCTTGGGCGGTCTGCTGGCCGGGGGCGCCGCTGTACTTGCAGGTGGTTCGCTGCAGGCAACTGAAGCGAAAGGCGCGCCGGCCAATCCGGCATATCTGCCACCGAACGTGCCGCCCTGGTCGCAATTCCTCGGCAAGCCAGTCGGTGCCAATCCGTATGGCATCCCTTCGCCTTACGAAAAAAACATCATCCGCAGGAGCAGCCCGGGGCTGACCACCACGACCCAGTCTTCAGTGGCCTTTGCCCCGCTGCAGAACCTGTTTGGCATCATCACCCCGAACGGGCTGCACTTCGAACGCGATCACAATGGACGGCCGGACATCAATCCGTACGAGCATCGCCTGATGCTGCACGGACTGGTGCGCGAACCCAAGATCTACACCATGGAGGACATACTGCGATTCCCCTCGGTTTCACGTATCCACTTCATCGAGTGCGGCGCCAACTCGGCCATGGAATGGGCCAACCCATCGGTGCCCACGGTGCAGTACACGCACGGCATGCTCAGCTGTGCCGAGTGGACCGGTGTGCCACTGTCGACCCTGCTCGAGGATGTCGGCTTCGATACAAAGAAAGCGAAATATCTCCTCGCCGAAGGTGCCGATGCTGCGGGCCTGACCCGCACCATTCCGATCTCCTTCGCCCTGGATGACGTCATCGTCGCCTATGGCCAGAACGGCGAGATGCTGCGGCCCGAGCAGGGCTATCCCCTGCGTCTTGTCGTACCTGGCGTCCAGGGTGTATCGAACGTCAAATGGCTGCGCCGGATCAAGGTCGGCGATCAACCCTGGGACACCCGCGAAGAATCGCTGCAATACAGCGACCTTATGCCTGATGGCAGCATTCGCCAGTACACCTGGATCCAGGAGGCGAAATCGGTTATCACCTCACCGTCCGGTGGCCAGCATCTGCTGGACAAGGGCGGCTACTACCAGATCACCGGTTTTGCCTGGTCCGGTCGCGGACACATCAAACGCGTGGATGTTTCCACCGACGGCGGCAAGAACTGGCGTACGGCAAAACTTCAGACACCCGTGCTCGACAAGGCGCTTACGCGCTTTCGGATCGACTGGAACTGGGATGGCAACCCGGCGATGCTGCAGAGCCGTTGCATCGATTCGACGGGCTATGTACAGCCGAAGATGCGCCAGTTGCGTGAGGTTCGTGGCACACGGTCGATCTATCACAACAACGGTATCCAGACCTGGCTCGTCGATACTGAAGGGAAGGTGCACAATGTCGAAGTCTGATCGATGGATCGGCGCACTGGCTGCTGTTTTGCTGCTTGTCATGGCACTGCCGTCACAAGCGAGGGAAAACTACCACCTGGGTCGCAAGGCGACTGCAAGCGAAATTGCAGGCTGGAATATCGATGTGCGCCCCGATGGCAAGGGCCTGCCCAAGGGTCAGGGTTCAGTGTCGCAGGGCGGGGATATCTATGACGCCAACTGCGCAAGTTGCCACGGCTCGTTCGGAGAGAGCAACGAATATCTGGCTCTCACCGGCATCAAGGCCAAGCTCAACCACGCGACCACGTTGTTCGACTACATCAACCGTGCGATGCCGTTTCCGCACTCGAAGTCGTTGACCGCTGATCAGGTCTATGCAGTCGCGGCCTATGTGCTCAATCTCAACGACATCGTGCCGTCCGACTTCGTGGCCAACAGACAGACCCTGCCCAAGGTCAAGATGCCCAACGGCAACGCACTCAAACCCTATCCGGGGATGATGAGCGTGGATGGCAAACCGGACGTTCACAACACCGCCTGCATGAAGAACTGCGAGAAGGTGGTGAAGATCACCGGCAGCCTCCCCGCAGGTTTCACCAAGAACCTCTACGGCGACATACGGGATAATTTTCGCGGCCTGGAGACCATGAACGAACAGGCACCACCGAAGGCCGATATGCCTGGCGGTGCCAAGGTCGGCAACGCCTCTGCGGGCGGAAAAATGCCCAAGCTGATCACCACCTCCGGCTGCACCGCCTGCCATGCGCTCGACTACAAGATCCTCGGACCTTCCTTCCGCAACGTCGCGGCAAAGTACCAGGGCAACGCCGGAGCGGCGAAACATCTGACACACAAGATCCGTGCTGGCGGTGCAGGCGTATGGGGATCGATTCCGATGCCGCCGCACCCCGACCTGACGGATGCCGATCTGTCGACCATGGTTCGATGGATCCTGGCGCAAAAAACCACCAAGTAGACAGGCCCGTAACCCGCAACACGCTCTCCCACTAATTCATCCAACAGTAAACGCCATACAGTCGAGGAGTTATCCATGAAGATGTCTAGAAGGGCATTTCTGCAGGCAAGTGCCAGCGGCACTACCGTCTTGTTCGTCGCGACGACTGGGCTGTTGCCCCGCATCGCAGCGGCCGCAACCAGCCCACTCGCACCCACAGACCACCGCAAGGAATTCCAGGGCCACACGCTGGAATCTGTCGTCAAGGCCATGGGCGGCGACAAGGCCGTGAAGTCCTCCGACATCATGCTTCAGGCGCCCTCGATTGCCGAGAACGGCGCGGTGGTCCCGGTAGTGATCCAAAGCAAACTGCCGGGTACGCGCATGATTGCGATCGTGTCGGAAAAGAACCCGCACGCGCTCTCGGCAGCGTTCCACTTTCCCGAGGGCACGGAGGCTTACGTGATGACCCGGGTAAAGATTGCTGAAACCTCCAATCTGCGTGCCCTGGTACAAACCGACAAGGGCTTCTTTTATACCGACAAGCTGGTCAAGGTCACCCTTGGCGGCTGCGGCGGCTGAACCACATTTCGATTGAGGAGAAAGACATGGCAGATCCGATGCGAATCCGCGCAAGGCTCACGGGTGACACCGTTGAGGTCAAGGTGCTGATGGCACACCCGATGGAGACCGGCTTGCGCAAGGACTCCAGCGGCAAGCTGATTCCCGCCCACTACATTGAAACCGTGAACGCCACCTGCAAAGGCAAGGACGTGTTGACCGCCGACTGGGGGCCCGCAGTGTCCAAGAATCCGTTTCTTGCCTTCCGCTTCAAGGGCGCAGCCAAGGGCGACAAGGTAACCATCACCTGGAAAGATACCGCCGGTGAGAGTCGCACGGATGACGCCGTAGTCAGCTGAGTTTCTGGCCACATTGGTCAATCGTGCGCGCAGCCGGGACCCGATGCGCGCACACCGTCAAAGAGGGGTAGCACTCATGCGCAATCTAGCAATCGCCTTGCTCGTCGCCATGGCCGCGTCGTTCGTTCCGTGCAGCGCCGCGCTTGGCGCCGAAACCGCGCATGCAAAAGCCGCCCCGATCCGGGTCGTCTATCACCTTGATACCGACCTCAAGGGCACGACGACCGCTCTGCACCAGGCCGGAAATCAGCTTGCTGCCGACCCGACCACCAAGATCGTGATCGTGGCGATCGGCCCGAGCGTGCGTTTCATGGTCAAAGGCAGCAACACCGCTGGCGGCTACCCGTTCGCGTTGATGGTCCAGGACCTGGAAGACAAGGGCGTCCGCATCGAGGCGTGTGGCAACACCATGGCCACCCTGAAAATAAAACCCGAGCAATTGGACGACGGTATCGTGGTTGTTCCTTCCGGCATGGCCGAACTCGCGCGGCTGCAAGCGCGGGAGGGTTATGTCTACATCAGGCCCTGAACGCCCACAGCATCACGGAGATGGCGACATGAGAGCAAAAACCAAACAGCACATGTTCTGGCTGGCGATTGTGGTGGGGGCCGCCAGCAGCTTCACCGCCTCGCTGGTGTGGGCACAATCTGCTACCTCATCGGATCCGGTGTCGCAATACCGGGCCATGTTTGGCGACGACAATCCCGCCGACTTGTGGGTAATGCGAGGGAAGGACCTCTGGCAGAAACCACGCGGCCCGAAAAATGTCGCCTTGGCCAAGACCTGCGATCTCGGCATGGGCACAGGCGTGATCAAGGGCGCCTATGCGCATATGCCGCGCTACTTCGCCGACACCAATAAGGTACAGGACCTCGAAACCCGCCTGCTCACCTGCATGGTCAGGGATCAAGGTCTGGACAAGGCCGCCATTCTGAAGAACCGTTTCGGCGACGGTGACCGCAAATCGGATCTCGAAGCGCTGTCTGCCTACGTCGTCGGCGCGTCGAAGGGCGTGCCGATCAGTCTGCCCATGAGTCACCCGCAAGAAAAGCGCGCCTATGCCATGGGTAAGGCCCTTTTCTACTACCGGGCGGGTACCCACGATTTCTCCTGTGCCTCCTGCCATGGACAGTCGGGCAAGCGCATCCGCCTGCAGCAGTTGCCCGACCTGGCCACTGCGAACCCCGAAGCACAAAAAACCTATACCACCTGGCCAGCGTACCGGGTGTCCCAGGGAGAGGTTCGAACAATGGAATGGCGTCTCGGCAGCTGCTTCCGCCAGATGCGTTTTCCGAAGCTGAAATACGGCTCGGAGGTCGCCATCGATCTGACCATGTTCCTCGCCAAGAACGCCGAGGGTGGAAAAATGGCGGCCCCCGGCCTCAAACGTTAAGGAGTGGACCATGCATACCCTGACCCGCCTCGTGATTCTGCTCGCCGCCATGCCACTGGCTTCGGCCGCTGTCGCACAAACCCACAACGCCAACCGCAATGCCGAAGCACTCGCGGCCATGAAGGCATCGTTCGAGCCACACGGCCAGGCCGGCATGGATCGACTCGACCAGGACAAGACGCAGGCGCTGTGCTCGGCCTATGCCCCTCATGCTCCACCGGCCAGGCTCGCCGCCAAATTGCTGACGGCCAATCGCGACTCGGTCAAGTACCCCGCCGACGGCAAGTACCTGGGCGACTGGAAGCGTGGACAGGCGATCGCCGAAGAAGGCACCGGAAAACAATATTCGGACGATCCGAGCAAACCTTCCGGCGGCAATTGCTACGCCTGCCATCAACTCGACAAGCAACAAATTGCCTACGGCACGATCGGGCCCTCGCTTTATCACTACGGCAAGGACCGTGGCCGGTCCGAAGCCATGCTGAAGCTTACCTGGAGTCGGGTCTACGACATGAAGGGGTACTCGTTGTGCTCCGCCATGCCGCGCTTCGGCAGCAAGGGCATCCTCACCGAGCAGCAGCTCAAGGATGTCATGGCCCTGCTTTTCGACCCCGATTCCCCGGTCAACAAGTAACCTTTTTCGGAGTATTTTCATGAGCATGAGTCGCCGCGAATTCATGCAGCTGATGGCAGCTGCAGCTGTGGCAGGCCTGCCGCTGGCTTCTTCCAGGGCGCTTGCTGCCAGCAACGGCGAGGCACTTTACGATCTGCCGGCATTCGGCAATGTCAGCCTGCTGCACATGACCGACAGTCATGCGCAGTTGATGCCCATCCATTTCCGTGAGCCCTCGTCCAACATCGGCGTCGGACCGGCATTCGGCCGGCCGCCGCACCTGGTTGGCGAGCACTTGCTCAAGTTCTACGGCATCAAGCCTGGAACCCGCGAAGCACACGCATTGACCTGTCTGGATTATGTCGAAGCCTCCCAGCGTTATGGCAAGGTCGGCGGGTACGCCCATGTGGCCACCTTGATAAAGCGCCTTCGTTCCAGTCGCCCGGGAGCGTTGCTGCTCGATGGCGGCGACACCTGGCAGGGGTCCGCCACGTCTCTGTGGACCAAGGGCCAGGACATGATCGATGCCCAATTGGAGCTGGGCGTCGACGTGATGACAGGGCACTGGGAATTCACCTACGGTGCGGATCGGGTCAAGGAAGTCGTCGACGGTCCGTTCAAGGGCAAGATCGACTTTGTGGCGCAGAACATCCGTACGGCCGACTTCGGTGATCCGGTGTTCCCCGACTACTCGATGCGCCACGTCAACGGCGTCGATGTGGCGGTGATAGGTCAGGCGTTTCCCTACACCCCGATCGCGCACCCGGCCCATTTCGTCGCAGGCTGGTCGTTCGGTATCCAGCAGGATCACCTGCAGCAGGTCATCGACAAGGTGCGCAAGGCCGGCGCTGCGGTGGTTGTGCTGCTGTCCCACAATGGCATGGACTGCGACCTGAAGCTTGCCTCCCAGGTCACCGGGCTCGACGCCATTCTCGGCGGTCATACCCACGATGGCGTACCGCATCCCGTGTCGGTCAAAAACAGCGGTGGACATACGCTGGTCACCAATGCCGGCAGCAACGGCAAGTTCGTCGGCGTGCTCGATCTCGACGTGCGCAACGGCAAACTTCGCGACGCCCGCTACCGCCTGCTTCCCGTCTTCTCCAACTTGCTGGCCCCGGATCCGGCGATGCAGGCCTTGATCACGCGACACCGTCAACCCTATGAAGCCAGACTGGCCAAACAGCATGCCGTAAGCGAAGGTCTGCTGTACCGGCGGGGCAACTTCAACGGTAGCTTCGATCAGGTGATACTCGACGCATTGATGCAGGTGAAAGACGCGGAAATCGCGTTCTCCCCCGGATTCCGCTGGGGCACGACACTGCTGCCCGGCGAAACGATTACCCACGAGCGCTTGATGGATCAGACGGCTATCACCTACCCCGCAGTTACGGTCAGTGAGCTTACCGGTACCCAGATCAAGGCCATTCTGGAGGATGTCGGCGACAACCTGTTCAATCCCGACCCCTATTATCAGCAAGGCGGCGACATGGTTCGCGTCGGGGGCCTCGCCTATACCTGCAATCCGGACGCACGTATCGGCAAACGTATTACCGATATGCAGCTCGGTGGCAAACCGATCGATGCCGAGAAAAAATACAAGGTGGCAGGCTGGGCGCCGGTCGCCCCCAACGCCACCGGAGAGCCCGTCTGGGATGTGGTTGCCGACTACCTCAGCTCGCATCAGACCGTGGCGCCGCCCAAGCTCAACACGCCCAAACTCGTGGGTGAAAAGAACAACCCGGGGCTTGCCTGATCATGCTCAGGTATACGCTCTGCGCGCTGCTTGTGTTGAGCTGGTCATGCACCTCGGTGGCCAAGACGCCTGGCGCGCGCGCATGGGCGCGTAGCGACATTCCGATGACCGTGCATCAAGTCGGCCCCCACAGCTACTACGTGGAAGGTCGACTTGAAGAAGCGAGTCGGGCCAATGAAGGCTTCATCGCCAACGCGGGATTCGTGATTACCCGTGCCGGCGTCGTGGTATTCGATACGCTGGGATCGCCTGCACTGGGCGACCGCTTGATCGAAGAGATTCGAAAGCGTACCCAGCTGCCGATCAAACGCGTGATCATCAGCCACTACCATGCCGACCATTTCTACGGCATACCGGCATTTCGCCGCATCGGTGCAGAAATCTGGGCTGATACGCGAGCCCACGCCTACCTGAACTCGCATGCCGCTGCGGAGCGGCTGGCCGAGCGCAAGCAGATCATCGGCCGTTGGCTTGGGCCGGACTTCGGCCTGCCACTTCCGGACCGCTGGCTCGACAAGCCGGTCGATTTCGAGATGGGCGGCGTGCATTTTTCACTGCGTCACATCGGTCCGGCGCACTCGCCGGAAGATCTCGCCATGCTGGTCGAGCCGGACGGCGTGTTGTATTCCGGCGATGTCGTATACGCCGGGCGTGTGCCGTTTGTAGGCAATGCCAATACCAGGCTGTGGCTAAAGGCGATCGATCGCCTGCTCGTCATTCCGGCCCGGGTCATGGTTCCGGGACATGGCGACGCATCATTCAACCCGCGTCGTGACGCCCGCATGACCCGCGATTACCTTGTTTTTCTGCGCCAGCAAATGGGCTTGGCGGTACAGAACTTCGTGCCGTTCGACGACGCCTACAAACATGTCGACTGGAGTCGATTCGAGGCCGAACCGACCTTCAACGCCGCCAATCGCCGCAACGCCTACAACGTCTACCTGCAGATGGAACAGGAGTCGTTGTCGCAATAGAGGTCTCGATCAACCCACGGTAGCGTCCGCTACCCTGCAGCCATCTGGCTTTGTGAAGCGCCGAGGTACGCATACCGGGACTTGCGCCGGAATGACGCTCGCGGGGGGATCATCCGCAATTCCGGCGAACGTCAGCCGAATTTCGCCAGCAGCCGCGCCAGGTCCTTGGTCGATGCACGTATCTCATCCATGTCGCCGGCAGCCTCCACGTGACTGTTGAGGCTGCAAGCGATCATTTCGTAGAAAGCCCTGTCCAGAGCGCGCCTGGCCGCAGTGAGCTGCAACGCAACCTGCTCGCAAGAACAGTTGTCGGTAATCATGCCCTGGATCCCGCGCACCTGTCCCTCGATACGGGCCAGCCGGGTCACCACTTTGCGCCGATGTGCTTCCTCGCTCTCCTGAACCGCATCCAATGGAATGTTTTTGGTCATTTTGACGTGCCCGCGAATGGCATTATGTGGATGTTGCGTCGCATGATTTTTTCAACGCTTCCGCTGCCACCCAAACCACGCGACGTCAAACTTCTGGAAGGTCCTGGCGGCAGATTAGCATGGAGCGGCGTTTACGCATACGAACCATCGTGATTTGCACAAACTTTGCATCGAAAAACCTATCGCCCAATATGTTGCGACGCATTATTTAATCGCCATCCGATGAACTTTCGATTTGCTGTCATAACGTCGCTGTAATACGCAATTTCTCGTGCTAATCTCGCATATACCAATACCCGTATTGGTATATGCGAGGTCGAAACCAAGGGGTGGTTTCGCATTTTGGAAATATATTGCGGAGGGGATGGCTCATGCGACAGCGAACTCTGATGGCAGCCGGCGTTCTCATGCTTGGTTATGGTACGGCGTCTGCAACAAACGGTTATTTCTCCCATGGCTATGGGATGAAGGCCAAAGGTCGTGGCGGCACCTCCATGGCGTTGACCGGCGACAGCTTCGGTGGCGCCAATAACCCCGCCACCATGGTGATGGCCGGTAACCGCCTCGATGCAGGACTCGACCTGTTTTCGCCAGAACGCAAGGCAAAACGCAGCGGACTGGGCCCAGGCCTGGATGGGGCGACCAAGAGCGGTCGAACCCTGTTCGCCATCCCGGAGTTCGGCTACAACCGCATGGTTCGGCCCGACCTGGCGCTCGGCGTCAGCGTCTTTGGCAATGGCGGCATGAATACCGACTACCGCGGTGGCCAGTTCAACTGCGGCCGGGGAGCGGCGAATATACTGTGTGGGTCGGGCTCTCTTGGCGTCGACCTGACCCAGCTGATCATTGCACCCACGGTGTCGTATGCCTTCACGCCCAACCAATCGATCGGTATTGCGCCGCAGATTGCCTTCCAACGTTTCTCGGCCAAGGGATTGCAAGCCTTCGCCGGCACACCGGGACTGTCGTCCCAGCCGGCGAGCGTCACCAATAACGGGCCCGACAACTCGCACGGCATGGGAATTCGCGTAGGCTACTTCGCCCGCATCAACTCCCGCTTTTCCATCGGCGCAGCCTACGCCAGCAAGATCGGCATGAGTCGGTTTTCGCGCTATGCCGGTCTGTTTGCTCAGGGTGGAAAGTTCGATATCCCGGAAACCTATTCGCTCGGTATTGCCTGGAAGCCAACCGCGCCACTGACACTGGCGCTCGATTATCAGCGCATCAATTACACCGGCGTGCAGTCGGTCAGCAACCCAAGTCTGGTCCCGACTCAGCTGGGCTCCGATGGCGGGCCGGGATTCGGCTGGCACGACATCAACTTCTGGAAATTTGGCGTTGAATATGCAAGCTCCGATCGCTGGACCTGGCGCGCCGGCGTCAATCACGGCGACAACCCAATTCGGGGCAATGACGTCACCTTCAACATTCTGGCTCCCGGCGTCGTCACCGATCACCTGACCCTCGGATTCACCCACACGATGTCCTCGGGCGGCGAGTTGACGGTGTCCTATATGCATGCCTTCAGCAAAAGCGTACAGGGTGCCTCGATACTCCCGGTGTTCATGGGTGGTGCGCCGGCCGGCACGGAGCGGATCTCCATGTACCAGAATTCGCTCGGCATCGCCTACGGATGGAAGTTCTGAGTCACACGCTCCCATCTGCCCTGCAGGCACATGGGAGCGGTTCGTTGGCATCGCGATACCACTTTCTCGCGACACCGCAACGCCCCGCCGGGACCCAAGCCACAGCCGGCCTGCCTTCCGGTGTCGGGCTCAGGCCGCTTACGCAACCGGGATGAGGCGGCGGTTGGCCAGCCTCTCCGGCATGCCAAGATTGCGTCCAGGCCTTGACGTACAACTACCAGCCAACGCTCTCGTGCCGGTGCGGTGCGTCCCTGAGTCGTCCGGACGGGTCAGGCTGGCGATGCTCCCAGGCACTCTTGGGTTCTTCCTGAGTATTCATATATCGCTTCATCGCGAATTAGAGATATATACTTGTCGGCATAGTCCACCGGGAACCTTCGCGATGCCGCCGATCAGCTTTGAATTTTTTCCGCCCAAGACCGACGAGCAACGCGTACAACTGGATCGCGCCGCGCAGTTGCTGAAGGCATATCAGCCCGACTATGCGTCGGTCACCTTCGGCGCCGGCGGCTCGACGCTCAGCTACACCGGCGATACCGTGGCGCGACTGCATCAGCAGCATGGGTTTCATGTGGCGCCGCACCTGTCCTGCGTCGGTGGCACCCGAGCAGAACTCGCCGAATTGCTGGATACCTATCGCAACGCCGGCTATCGCCGCATCGTCGCCTTGCGCGGCGACCTGCCTTCGGGCATGGCCAGCCCCGGTGATTTCCGCTACGCCGCCGAACTGGTCCGTTTCATTCGTCAACACAGCGGCGACCACTTTCACATCGAAGTGGCCGCCTATCCGGAGACCCATCCACAAGCCGACGACGCGCTGCGTGACCTGCAGCACTTCAAGGCCAAGGTCGATGCCGGTGCCAATGGCGCGATTACCCAGTACTTTTTCAACCCCGACGCCTATTTCCGTTTTGTCGACGATGCGCACAAGCTCGGCGTCAACGTGCCGATCGTGCCAGGCATCATGCCGATCGCCAATTACAGCCAGCTCAAGCGCTTCTCCGACATGTGCGGCGCCGAAATTCCACGCTGGATCGCCAAGCGGATGCTGGCTCACGGTGACGATGCTGCCGCCGTGCGCGCGCTGGGCGCCGAGGTCGTGGCACAGCTGTGCCGGCGCCTGCTCGCCGGGGGTGCGCCCGGTCTGCACTTCTACACCCTGAACCGTGCGCGGGCCACTCAGGCGGTGTTGCAACAACTGGTTTGAGTCGCGGCGTATGCTGCGGCGATGCGCCGTTTGACCACCTTGCTCTGCCTGACCCTGATTGCCGGGAGCGGATCCGCCGCCGCGCAGACGACCATCCACCATTGCCTTGGCGCCGATGGCGACCCGGTGTTTACCGACCAGCCCTGCGCCTCGCTCGACGCCACACCTGTCAGACCGGTGGGTGCCAGGCGGCAGGCCGCTTCACCGGCGAGACCCACGCCGATCCTGTGCCCCGCCAATCGACAGGCATTGCAGCAAGGCGTGATAGTCGCCTTCGCCGATCACGACGCCAACCGCCTGGCAGGACTGATGCTGTGGAATGGCGTCGGTCGCGACGCCGCGGTGGCGGATGTCAGGTCGCTGGCCACACTGATGCAGCAGCCCCTGCTCGGCTTCGGGCCCGCAACGGATCAAGAGGTAGCCAGCCCCTCCAGCTCACTACCGGGCGGCACAGCAGACCCTGCGCCACCTGCCCCGGCCGGCCCCCCGCCGCCCGTGAAGCAACTGATCGTGCGTACCGCCGGGCATGATGACGAAACCGCGCCGGCGATTTACTTCAATATCGTGCAACAAGCCGGCTGCCTGTGGCTGCGCCGCGCCGATTGAACGGGCGCGGCGCGGAGCGCGAGGGAGCCTGCGCCGGAAGGAGCCGCACCAGTTATTATGGGCAGTCCCCATTGGAGAACCGACATGGCGCAGCAATACCCCGAGTGGATCTGGCAAAACGGCAGCATCAAACCCTGGCAGGAAGCGACCACCCACGTCATGTCGCATGCGCTGCACTACGGCTCCTCGGTTTTCGAGGGCATCCGCAGTTATGCCACACCGGACGGCGCGGCGATCTTCCGCCTTACCGATCACCTGAACCGGCTCTATCAGTCGGCCCGCATCTACGACATGGTGTTGCCTTACTCGTTCGACGATCTGGCTGGCGCCTGCCGTGCGGTGATCAAGAAGAACAGCCTCGGGGCCGCGTATCTGCGCCCGGTCGCCTATCGCGGACTGGGCGGGTTCGGGTTGTCTGCCGAAACCCCGATCGACGTCGCCGTCGCCGCCTGGCCGATGGGCCCGTACCTCGGCGCCGAAGCTCTGGAAAACGGCATCGACGCGTGCGTGTCGAGCTGGCAGCGCTTTGCGCCCAACACCATCCCGGCCGGTGCCAAGGCCGGCGGCAACTACCTGTCCGGGCAGTTGATCGCCCGCGAAGCGCGCCGACTGGGTTTCGGCGAAGGCATCGCCCTGGCGTCCAGCGGACTGCTCAGCGAGGGTGCTGGTGAAAACCTGTTCCTGGTGTTCGACGGCGTCCTTCACACCACGCCGGCCAGCGCATCGATACTCGCTGGCATTACCCGCGATACCTTGAAGACACTGGCGCGCGAAGAAGGTATCGAAGTGGTCGAACGCGATATCCCGCGCGAATACCTGTACCTGGCCGACGAAGTGCTGATGTGCGGCACCGCGGCTGAAATCACCCCGATTCGCTCGGTCGATGGCAAGCAGGTCGGTGCGGGCAAAGCCGGGCGCGTCACCCGTCGACTGCAAGAGCTGTACTTCGGGTTGTTCGATGGCCGCACCAATGATCGCTGGGGCTGGTTGGAATCGGTCTGACCTAATGAACCGGTAGGAGCGCACCCTGTGCGCGATGCTTTTCTGCAACGTCGGCAAAGAGCATCGCGCACAGGGTGCGCTCCTACCGGTAGCTATCTGAACCGGATACTGGCAATCGCCCCGTTGGTGTCGCTGCGCGGGCGCATCGACACATCCCAGCCGTACAGCTCGCAGAGCCGACGCACGATCGCCAGTCCCAGGCCCGCACCGCTGCCACCGGCACCTTCGCCACGCACGCCGCGCTGAAACAGCCGCTCGGCATCCTCCGGCTTGATCCCGGGGCCGGTATCGATGACTTCGATCATGCCCTGCCCCACCTCGACCTGGACGTGGCCCTCGAGGGTGTACTTGATCGCGTTGCCGATCAGGTTGGTCAGCGCCACGGCCACCACCGACGCCGGTGCGTTGACCGTGACCGGCTCGCTGACCGCCAGCGCGATGGTCAACGGCTTGCCGCGCATCTGCGGGCGCTGGCTTTCGATCACGTCGGTAGCAACCCTGCCGATCTCGGTGGTTTCGCCGCGCGTCGGCCCGCGTCGCTCGGCGCGGGACAGCAACAGCAGAGCCTCGATCAATTCGGTGGCCTGGCGCGACGCACGCTCGATCCGCTTCAGCCGTTCGCTGATCTTGTCGCTGAGGTCCGGTGAGCCCTGCAGCAACTCGGTGGTACTGGCGATCACCGCCAGCGGCGTGCGTAACTCGTGACTGACGTCGGAGTTGAACTCGCGGTCGCGCTCGACCATCGCGGTGAGCCGCGACGAATATTCGTCCAGGGCATACGCCAGCTCGCCCACTTCGTCGTCGGCAAAATGCGACGCCAGCGGCTCGGCCTTGCCAGCCTTGCGAAAGTCGCGCAGCCGCTGCGCCAGTTCGCTTACCGGTTTGAGTACCTTGCGCGACAACCACAGCCCGATCGCCAGCGAAAGCAGGCTGAACAACACCACTGCACCAACCAGTGAAGTCACCAGCTGTCGCTTGCCAAGATCCTCACGGCTCGCGTCATAGCGAATGAACCCAATGATGCCGTCCTTGCGCTGCACGGCGAGCTTGTAATGTTTGATCCTTCCGGCGCCATCCACATCGTGGATGTCATGGATGCCGGTACTGAGATTTTGCCAGGCCAGCGGCATCTTGTAGAGCGTGCGATCGCTCTTGATCCATGCCTCGAGCAGCTCGGAGTGTGCCTGCTGGTTGGGATGCGCAATGACGTGATCGACCGCCTGATCGACATCGTTTTGCAAACTGGCATCGATCAGCTGATTTTCCACCTTGGCGCGCACATACAGCGCCGCCACGGCGAACAGCGCGCTGAGACCGAAGCCGAACAGCGCGAACGAAACCACCAATCGAAACCGGAGCTTACGCCTGGACCGCATCCGGCTCGACCATCCGGTAGCCAATGCCGTGCCGCGTATGGATCAACGGCTTGTCAAACGGCTTGTCGATGGCCGCCCGCAGACCATGGATATGCACCCGCAGGGAGTCGCTGTCCGGCAATTCCTCGCCCCAGACCTTTTGTTCCAGATCCTGGCGCGTGACCACCGACGGACTGGCCTCCATCAAGGCCTGCAACAGCTTCAGGCCGATCGGGTTCAGCTGGATCGACTTGCCTTCGCGATTCACCGTCAACGTATCGAGATTGAAGGTGAGGTCGGCGACCTTGAGCACGCGACTCTGCGGCCCCTTGCCACGACGCGCCAGCACCTCCAGCCGCGCCGAGAGTTCCTGCAGCGCGAATGGCTTGGTCATGTAGTCGTCGGCACCGGATTCGAAGCCGGTCAGCTTCTGCTCCAGCGCGTCGCGCGCCGTCAACATCAGGATCGGGGTCTGCTTGTGCGCCTCATGGCGCAATTTGCGCGCCACCTCCAGACCATCCATCCCGGGTAGCGTCAAATCGAGCACGATCACGTCGAAATCGTGCACTACCGCCAGATGCAGCCCGGTCACGCCGTCGCCGGCGAAATCGACCACATGTTCGCGGTCTTCCAGATAATCGCCGATGTTGGTCGCGATATCGCTGTTGTCTTCAATCACCAGAACACGCATGTGTCACTCCTGCGCAGCCGCTGCACAGAGCGGCTCAGGTCACTAGCTTAACAAGCTTGATCGGGGGAATCCCGCCGCTCGACGGGCAATTCTGAACAAGGCCTCATGCGGGCAAGAAAAAGGCCCAGATGCGCGGCTCGCCGCCGCCTCACCTGGACCCAAATTACTGCCCCGATACCGCCATCTGCCTTCCGCCCGGGCTTGCAGCTGCTCAAGCAGACAACCAGTGAGGTCATTTATAGACACCCCCGGGTTATGCCCCGGTTAACCCGGGGCACGATGGCGCCAGCTTCGATTGCGGCGTTCATTTCGCGGTGATGTACGTGAATGCAGCCTGGAGAGATTTCCGGCTGGATCGACACGCCGGGGCTGAAACGGCAGTTTGAGACCGGGCTTGCAAGACATGCGCCGTCGGGTAAGTGCAGGAACGGTCAGTAGCCAGTCGCCACTTTTGTACTGTGGAATCTGCTGTAGTGGACTGTACGGACGGATTCGCAGACCGGCCACCCAAAGCCCGACACGCTGCCTGTGCCCCACTGCTCCCTCTGAACGTCGCGATACGCTCGCCAGGTAGTCCGGGGCATATGCAAGCCCACCGCTGCCACCGACTCGCATAGCAGAAGCTTGTCGTCGCGACGGGTCCGCAGGATGACGTCGACCGCCTCCGGATCGTCTACAGCTGCACCTTGGCGTTCCGGTTCATCTTTGCAACGGGGTCGTACTTGGCGAACAGCGACTGCCTGTCGTTCAAGCCCGCACCGACTTTCGCACGCTCATGCTTATCGACAAATTCATCGTGGTCCCGAATCCGGTCGGTTCCGTCGATGGAGCCTCCAAAGCCCGATTTTCCGTTTCGCGATCTTGCGCCGGCCCAGAAAATTAAGGTCAGTCACGGATGCCAGGGCGGGATTTCATGGCAGCTTGGGGGAACTCGGCTTTACACCGGGCCCCTGGCGTGGCCGCTTTTGCAACAAATCGATGATGCTGCCGGCCACATCAACGCCGGTGGCCTGCTCGATGCCTTCGAGACCCGGTGACGCGTTCACTTCGAGCAGCAACGGCCCGCGCCTGGAGCGCAGCAGATCGACACCGGCGATGCCCAGTCCCAGCACCCCCGAAGCCCTTATCGCAATGCGCTTTTCCTGCGCACTCAATGTCACACCCTTGGCGCTGCCACCGCGATGCAGGTTGGCGCGAAACTCACCGGGACTGGCATCGCGCTGCATTGCCGCCACTACCTTTCCGCCCACCACGAAACAACGCAGGTCGCTGCCATTGGCTTCGGCGATGAATTCCTGCACCAGGAAATTGGCGTACAGGCCACGGAACGCCTCGATCACACTCTGCGAGGCGGTACGCTTTTCCGCCAGCACCACGCCGGTGCCCTGGCTTCCTTCATTGAGCTTGATCACGTGCGGCGGCTCGCCGAGCAGGGCGAGCACGTCGGCGGTATCATCCGGGTTGTCACCGAACACCGTCACCGGCATGTCGATGCCCTGTGCCGCGAGCATCTGCAGACAACGCAGCTTGTCGCGCGCGCGCAACACCGCATCGGACGAATTGGGCGTGTAGACACCCATCATCTCCAGCTGACGCAACACTGCGGTGCCGTAAAACGTGCTGCTGGCACCAATCCGCGGGATCACACAATCGATGTCACGTACCGCCTTGCCCTGATAGCGCACAGCGACCTCCCCCGGGGCAATGCGCACATAGCAGCGCAAGGGGTCGAGCACACGCACCACGTGGCCACGCTCGCGGCCCGCCTCGACCAGCCGCCGGGTCGAATACAGACGGCTGTTGCGCGAGAGGATGGCAATTTTCATACACTGTCCGGCGATATGAATATGAGGGATATTGCGGTCTTTGACGACGGGGGCCGCGTATAAGAAGTCGCGGGGTTGATCGCAAAACGACCGAGCAGAGCACTGCGCCCGAGCAACAGGGGAAACAGCATATGCCGACGATCCGTGAGATTGACGTCGATGTCGAAGCATTGCCCCGCCAGCTGCACTTCGGTGCGGATGAACCAGCGCTCGGTTCGACGACCACCGGTATCGATCACCACCCGACGATCCTGCGCCAGCGCCTCGCAACACAACGGCGTCGGTTGCCGCCGCCGTGCGTGCAGGGTGAAGCGCAACCAGGTCTCCGCATCACGCTGGAAGGACTCAAGTGTATCCACGTGCAATGAACTGCTGCGGGCGCCGGTATCGAGCTTGGCCTTGAGCATCCCGAGCCCCAACTGCGGCAGCTCCACGCGTTCCCGCCAGCCCAACATGATCAGGTCTGCCATGGACTTGCTCGGTGGAGATCCGGGAGTGGAGCGGGTGAAGGGAATCGACTTCCTCACCCTCGAAACCCTTGTCTAGCCTCATTTTTGGCAAAACAGGGGTGCAAAAAACGATACCTAAAACGATACCTCGCTAGCTTAGCAGTCGACCCAAGAAAAATGCCATCCCAACCGGCATGGCATCTTCAAGTTGCTGCTGCATGGGCAGCCGCGCACAATGCGGCATTCTGGATGCAGCTAGAGGAAAAGCCGCCCCGTACGGGGCGGCCAGACTTTAGGCAGTAATGACGTCGGGTAGTGTCATCAAAGCGGTCGCAACCGCACGAGCGAACGACGCATCGAAGTGCGCCATAGCCATTTCGATAAACCGTCCGTGGTAGACCGCATAGACCTCTTTCGTTGCCTGCTGATTCTTTGGAAAGAGAATGCCGAACTGAAGTTCGCCCGCCACCACCTTGGGGCGCAACCATGCCTTTTGGCGCCACTGCTCGGGCCAATGAGTGAAGTCCCCGTCAGTATCGTACTTCCATGTGGTGACGTGGCCATCGTCAATGGCCTTCTTCATCGCAGCAAGAAGTCCTTGGGGGTTGCTGGTCGTCAAGCTAATCATCGGTGTTACCTCTTTTAATGGATGGATGTCCGGAATCCATGAGGCAACAACCAGTCAAATGCCCTGTCGCTTGCCTATCGGTAACCAATAGAGCTAGCTTTGTAGGTGCACCTGTCCACAAGACTGGCTGCGCCGCGCGCCTCCGGGTGCGCACCGGAGGGTCGAGTTCCTACGCTCGCCCTCCTTTTTTTTGCCCCTTAAAGGCGGCCCATTCCCTTGGCAAGAACCCTATGCCCAGGCGCGTTCCTGGCAAGATGCTGTGAAGCGTTGATTTTTATGCGAAAAACCTCATCCGCAGCCCAAACTAGGCAGCCTTCTTGGCGCCAAGGCCGCCCTTCTTCTCAACGTCCGTATTGGCCTTGGCTGCCGCTTTGAATTCAGGGGCTAGCGCCTTTAGCCGAAGTACCAAACCGGACAGGTCGTAACTGTTAGGTCTTTTTCCGTGATTGGTGATTTTTTCCACCCGCTTTACCAGACCAGCTATTTCAAGCGCAGCCACCTGCCTTTGCAGCTGCCGTTCGGAGATGCCGATCCTCTGCGCAAGGGTTTCTTTGCTCGACCAAGGGTGACGTCCCGCATCCATCCACCAGTCGATAAGCTGCAAGAGAATCGCCAGTTGGGTACCTGAAAGGCCCAACCGCCCCTGTGCTCTCAGTAAGATGGACGGAACAATGACAAACCCTCGTGACATGACCGCCTTACCCCACTTGGCATCGGCCGTTCGCGCACTCGTGGCAGACTTGAGCGGGACTTCGGTTTTGGCGCTGCCCTGCTTCTTTTCCGTCTTTTTCATGAGGCATACTCACCTGTTCGACGACCTCAATCTAGGCCGTAAAAGGGTGGTAAGCAAGAGGTTGCGACTAGACGTTTATGTCGCCTCTGACGAGACATAAATGTCCTGTTCCAGGAGGAGGCGAAAATGTCCTCTAAGGAGTACCCATGCACACCATAGTAGGACCACTAAGAGGACATAGGGGGAGAGGACGCCAGTGACCACTCTGGATTGACGTTGCATGGTATCTACTCCCTAAGAGCTTCGATCACTTGTGCCAACTATGGCGACCACTAAATTGTGGCGCTTGCTCTGAACGCGAAGGATTAGTCAGCGTCCGTATCACCCACCGATAGCCATAACTCGTTTGATCTGCCTGCGCCGATGAACCAAGACTCTAGTTCCACTCGAATCAACGAAATCATCGTAAAGAAGCATGGTATCCAAATAGTGGTGTTGACAGCGTCCAACACAGACCCGTCGCTCTGTTGAGTTCCTCCATGTCCCCATGCGTACCAGTGTGTCGATGGCCTGTAGACTGGAGTCCCGCATTCTCTACTTAAGCCCCGAGAGGACAATTCATGGCAATCGACTTAAAAGTACTCTCCCCTAAAGAGCTTCAAGCGCTCATCGCAGGCGCAAACGCCCAGATGCAGGAGGCCCACACAACGCAGGTCCGCACCGTCCGCGACAAGATTGAAGCCCTGCTCAAATCTGCTGACCTGACCATCAACGACGTCTATCCGACGCGTGGCGGCAAGAAAGCCACTGTCAAAAAGGGCACGGGCTCGGTTGCACCGAAGTACCGCAACCCGGCCAATGCCGAGCAGACCTGGTCCGGCCGTGGTCGCCAGCCGTTGTGGTTTGCCGATGCACTCAAGAGGCGGGGCGTCACTGCCGAGAGCTTTTTGATTGGTGGCGCATCGAAAACAGAAAAGGCCGTCCAGAAGCCTGCGAAAAAAGCAGCCAAGGGCTAAGGCCACGCCACTGCGGTCCGCACAAAGCAGACCATTAAAAAAAGGCACTCTTTCGGGTGCCTTTTCGCTCAGGGGGGATGAGCTAACCAAAGCCCCGCTCGTCGGTTCCACCTGACATCCTGATATCGGCAAAGCCAGACGTCCTGTCGGTTCGGCCCAGACTTACGAAGCAGAGATAGGATGCCACGCCTTCATTGGATGGGCTGTCAGGGAATCCCGACAGTCCGTGTCAGCGCATAGGAGCGCTCCACGTGCAGACGGCTCTCAATTCGGTAAAGCTCAATATTGATAAGGTTTTCGTGCCTCAAAGGCGAGGTCAGCGAGCTGCCTGAGCGCATCGCTCGGAGCCTTCTCGGCTATCTCCTGCACGATACTCAGTGCCTCAGTCGGGACGTGGACGGCTTGAGGCAGGACGGTTGCCTTGCCCACCACATTTCCGTTGGTGTCTCGAAGACGTTGCTGAAATCCATCCAGCGAGCCGAGATCTGATCCGTTAATTTGGTTGGCGAGGGCATGAAGCATTCTTGCAAGCTCATCGCCAACTGGATAGTCCGCGTCGGAGAGGGCCGCGTTTTCAGAATCAATTTCCAGCACAAATTTCATGGCAGCGATCTATCCCTATGAGTCAGTCGAAGGGGAAGCTATGGCCTCACACCTAGACCTACATCATGAACAACAACGCCGCCTCTGCCAAGTCGCTCTGACGGCTTCCAGCTGAAGTATCGAGCTCCAGGCTCTCATCGCAGGCGCAAACACCCCGATGCAGGGACCAGGTACATCTAGGCAAATGGTCGTCCGTGCCCGATAGAAGAAACATCAAGAGCGGAGCGAGCCAGCGACACTTTGAGAAATTCCGCCGCAACTGTCTCTCCGTCCATACTTAAGACAAGATTCACTTGATCTAACCAGTAATGAGAAGCATCTTTTAAAAAGGTCATCCATGACCGTGATTCAATCCATTAGCATTTCGTACCGTTCTGGTTTTTGTTTCCATAAAGCTTTACAAAATCAAATAGTTATATAAGATGTAATTATATATCCATTAGACTAAAGGGAAACGCAGACCCCCTCAAAATTGTATAATCGCAAATTTTTTAATTTTGAGGAGGTCATTCATTTCGATAATATCCTAAAGAAACTACAATCAATATGCCAGATAATGGCCGCTTGTCAATGATTCAGGCGGTGAAAATATTTCGCTTTAAATAAATAGCACATCGATAATCTATAATGTGATTTAGGACAACTAATTTGATTTGACGAAACTCCGTCTGATGGTAAACCGAGCGTTCATTAGCTTTAGCTAGGGAGCGCATTACCTAAGGAGACGTCATGTATTCGCAACACCCACTCAACTCACCCCAGAACTTTTTCCATCCTTGCATCATTGACCTGCCGGGCGGCTATCGCGTTCACGGCCACAGTAAGGCACATCTTCAAGATGCCCTGATGGCCTTGAAGGACAGCGGGATTCATTTTCCCCAGTCGCCCATCCATGCCTATGCGTCAAGTGAACCTCCACCAATTCCAAGCAGCCCTTTAGTACCGGCCGGAGAAATAGAGCCCCTTTCTACCATCCTGGACAAGCCGCTCCACTACCACGTTGAGCTCTACCTCAATAAGAGCAGGCGGAGCAACGTGATTGACTCGACACACTCGGACAACTGCTTCACCCTGAACCTTCTTGCGAACATCCTCAACGACAAGCCCCTCAAGCAGCTTGAACCCGACGATATCGACACCTTCCTCGACGCCTTGGCGCATCTCCCACCGCGTGCGCCGTCAAAGCTCGGGCCGGGCATGAGTTACCGCGCCCTCATCGAAAAATCCAAACGCGAAGGAATGCCGACGATTGCCCGGACCACACAAGGCAAGCACATCAAGAATCTGCGCAGTTTCGTGCATTGGGCGATGGATTCCCGCTTCATCACGGAAGACCCGACCTGCATGGTCAACATCGCCGACTACACCCCGAAGCGAAAGACCAAGGTGTCCCTCACGGACGAGGACCTCACGAAAATTTTTGACCCGAAGTTCGAAACCAAGATGGACACACCGGCCAAGCACTGGATTCCCATCATCGACCTGTATTCCGGCATGCGCTTAAATGAGGGAGCACAGCTGTACGTGGACGACATTGTTCAAGTCCAAGGCATCTGGTGCTTCAATATTTCAGGCGACCGCCTGGGGCAGAATGTCAAAACGCCAAGCTCAGCCCGCTATATTCCTATCCACAGCAAGCTCATTGAACTGGGTTTCCTCGACTACGTGAAAGAGGTCCGGAGCCAAGGCTTTGACCATCTCTTTCCAGGGCAAACGTGGGGTCCCAATGGCCCGGCTGGGAACCTGAGCATCGCACTGAATAAAACGCACCTTCGGGATCGCTGCGGCATCACGGACAAGCAAAAGTCCATTGGGTGTCTTCGCCACACCTTTTCGACGCTGGCATCCAAGTCTGGTGTGCTGACCCGCGTCATCACACGGATGATGGGCCACTCTGATGAAAAGACGGTGCTCAACAAGCACTATGTGGATCCGGCTGATGTTCCCGAGTGCAAGGAATGGATTGAGACGATTGTCTTCCCTGCCCTCCCCATTCGGCCACATGTCCCAGGACGGTTCGACAAGCACTACTTGACGACCCACAGCAAAGCCAAGCGTGGGGAGCGCACCAAAGTCACTGATGGCAAGCGTCAGCGGATGGTCACGAAAGCCAAGGCAGACATCGAAGCAGTGAGGGCGTCATCCAACTCAGGATGAGGCCCCCCAGTGGGCCGTCCGTTTTGTGTCGGGATCACGGCACCGTTGCACACGGCTGTTCGCGGCCATGAAGCCTGCCAAGGTACGGTGGCGTTACCTCTTTAACGGGCTTCGCGCTTGCGTCCATCAGGCTCTCTGGGAACCTGGTATCTAGGGTCTTTGAGCCGGGTCTCAAAAGTCTTGCTGACCGTCACCAAATCCGTCTTGCAAGCCACGCACCAATCCCGGACTTGGACGGTATCCAAACGTCGTCGGCCACGTTCGGATTCACTCACAAACGCTTGATCCACATCGAGCGCAGCGGCCAGTTGCTCTTGGGTCAGTTCTGCACCTAACCGAACATCGCGGAGCAATTCCGCAAAAATTCTGTGTTCAGGCCTGTAGATACTTTTTCGCGCCACTGCTCACCACCCGCTAGGTGGCGAGAACGCTATATGCGAGCCCTATTTATGCTAGCTTCACATATGCGATCATCAAATGTCTGGCATCGACTATCCACAGGGGAAACAGGAATGAATCGCAAGTTCGTCGCCGTCGCACTGCTTCTTGCTGGAATCGTGTTCTACATGGTCGGAATGTGGCCGTTGTCAGTTCTCCTCATGGTTGCCGGCGCCTTGGTCCTGGCCAAAGGTCGGTCGGCCCCGAAGGAAAGCTTGCTGCCCACACCTGCACCCAGTCAGCCAAAAAGCTCCTACTCCATCGACCACGACACCCAGGACCAGTTGATTGTTTCCGTGATCCCAGCCACCCGAAATCGGGCGGTTGCTTTGCCTGTTCTCTTGGGGTGTGTCGTGGCCTTGGTGGTGGGCTTCGTGATGATGCTCGTCACCTATACAACCAACAACGTGGCCTATCTCCTGTGGTCTCCTGCCCTCGGGTTACTAGTGGGTTATCTTGGAGTTAAAAAACTCAACCATGACCCTCGTCCATGTGTTCGGGATGGTCGGTTTTATGTCTCCGAGTCCAATATTAATTATCGCACCGACCAAGGCCAATTGACCACCATTAACGTAGATCAAATTGACCGCATTCGGGCCTGCCAAACCTATGCCGGGAGTGCTACACAGGTGATTTCTTATGCGAGTGATGCAGCAAGCATTTTGGGTAATGCGTTTGAACATCATGGTTATAAGGTCAGGCAAAAGCGTGAAGATTGGCTGTCAGATAACTCGTTTGTTTTGCAGGTAGAAGAAGGAGGTCGTGCCCATGTTATGGCCGGTGGCATGGATGAAACCACTTCTTATTCACTCATGAAGGCGGTCTGTCAGAAAACGGGATTCGGCAATTAATTTCAAGGGGAAAAATGTGAAATATAATATTTTGTTGGTTTCAGTCATGACGCTTGCCTTGGCCGGTTGTGGGCATTCCCCTGGTGGTCAAACCTCCGATGGAAATTCAAGTGCTTCCCAGTCTGACCCATCGAGTGCGGTTGCATCTGACGGCCCACAATCGGGACCAACTGCACCCTTGAATGCTTATAAACCCGTTGAAGATGAGCCCCTATGGGTGGCTTATGCCTATTATGCACGGGCCGGCAATTCCTTGACTGATGAGCAAAAATTGAAAATCTTTGTTCCTGGCTATGACGCAGAACAGGACGTTTTCAAAAAGCGGGAACTGGCCAAGACTGAGCTACCCAAAATCAATGCCAAATTGAAGGACTTTGCCAGCCTCAAATTTTTTGTGGCCGGCACGCCTGTTTCGCTTGGTGACTTTGGTCCTTATGATTTTCAAACGAGTCAATTTACAACCAACAACTGCAAGCCCTTCAATGGTGGCAACCAAGGGGCCATTGATGGACAGCCGGGTGTCCAAAGCGTTATTTATCAAACGCCTGAATTTTGCTCGATTAAAATCACAGATTCTGCGATGGCTCAACAAATTGAGTCACTCAGGAGCAAAACGAGTCTTGGCCTGAAGCGGAAAATCTATTTCCGCATCGACGGCATTGATAAGAATTCAAAGCAATTGAATGCAACGGTTACCCATATGCAAATGGATCTCTCAAACTATTCAAGCGGCAGCGGTCCATCCATTACCTCGATTGACCTCGGGGACTGAACGGACTGGGCTTCAGAACATTTTCCTCCGCTGAACTTGAGGTATCGGTCCACGTCGATGAATCCGAGGATTCCGAAGGTGAAGAAGTGGGAGCATCAACCGGGGACAAGCTGCCACTCGGTTGGTGCTGCATGGTGAATTTTTCAAGTTGTTGCTTGACCAAAATCCGTTCGTCAGGCTGCAACGCGGCTAAAAATTTCTCGAAAACCACCGGGTGCTTTTTGAGGTTTGTGGCTGCATGCCGAAGCTCACCCAAGGCTGCGGTTCTCTTGGCGTTGAGTTCGGCAACGGTGCGACCCATCTCAACGACTGAGGCTTGATGCACACCGACCGTTTGTTTGAGTTCCTGAACGTGGCGGTCGTGAAACTGGATGGCCGCGATTAGCCCTTGATGGGTGTCACGTGCGCCACCCAACCCCGGCACCGTTGCCAGTTTAATTTGCCAAGGGTGCTCGGCGACCCATTTTTTTGCTTTGAGCTTTGCACCCTCACGCAACCTGCGTGACTGATCAACCTGGAACGCGGCTTCCTGCCTACTTGCCTTGGCAAGCTCGATTTCTCGGAGGTACTTTTCCATGAGTCGCAGCAAGCTGTTACACGTTGCAATGGCCCGCTCGATGATGGAAATCAGAGCCAACGCCCGGTCGAAATTGCGTCGTTCTTCAAAGTTGGTGGGTGCAGGTGTTGAGGCCACGACCATTGAGACTATGGACCGTTGAAACGGCAGGCTCGCGAAGGTTGGTCGCGAGATGGTTGGTCGCGAGTTCCCACCCCGATGCATGGGGGTCATTCTCAAGCCACGCGTCTCACCGGGCTTTTTTGATTTTCTTTGAGTTTGAGTCCTAGCCGTCATCCCTGCCTCTCGGATGACATCGGCCTTCGCCTGCATCCTCTGGGCTTCTATGGCGCTTTGGTGGGCCTTCTCGAAAACCTTGGCCATGACCAGAGCTTCCCGAAGATTGTCCCCCTTCCTGGTCACAATCCCTTTCCGCTCCATGGCTGACACGTGTCGACCCACCGTGGGTTGTGGCTGGATGCCCAATCCCAGCCGCTTGTAGCTGCGGTGGTCGTAGTCAGCAGGCAACCCCTCACTTGATGTGTACTGGTTGGCTAGGGCCGCCCATTTGGCATTCAGGGCCTCAACAAAAATGATGCTGGTCCTTTTATTGGAAAGCATCGACAACTTAGCACCAAACCCCGAGCCGCCTTCCCCGCCGTCATCTTCTCCATCGCCACCTTTGAGGTCAGAAAGGCGCCTGGTTGGGAAATAGAGATGCGCGTGGAACCCCTGCTTTTCGTTGGGCTTGACCACTCCCAGGGCATCCCGGTCGGCATCACGGTGGAGACCGATGGAAACAGGGGTGTGCAGCTCACGGGAGATGTACCTGGCCATCTCCTCAGCCATCGCGCTTGCATGCTGGTCACTGAGGCCGAAGGGGATGGGGATGCGATAGTCGCGTGCTAGCTGAGCGTCTTTTCGTTTTTCGGCAAGCTCAACTCGGTTCCAAAGTTGGGCCGGGTCAGTTGCCCAACTTGGTGCACCTTGGGGCGCGACCGTGAGGGCCAAAACAATCTCCTCCCCAAGAGCGCGTTTTCGAAAGTCGTGCCAGACCCCTGCGCGCTCGTCATACAACTTTATGCCGAGCCGGTAAGCGGCACCGGCAACGGCCGAATGATTCTGGCCGCGTGTATGAGTTTCAAGATGGGGTCGGGCGTGCTTGGCTTCGGTTGCAGAGGCAGACGTGATATTGCTGGGTGTATTCATGCGAGTCCTCCATGACAGGCGTATGTGACAGGTCATTCCGTGACCCGAGACTCGATGCTTTAGTGTTCGTGGTGTGTGGCATATCACGACAATCTGCCAGTGACTATAGCGTCGCGTCTTAACCCATCCAATCAGAAATTGCAGAGCTGTCAATGGGTCTCGCACAAGAAAAATGCCGCCATGAGAAATGGCGGCATTACTTATGACGCTTTAGCGTTGTGGAATTCAAGCTCTGCTTTGAGCGTGGCGTTCGAAGAACGCTAAGACGCGCTCTGGTCCGTACTTTAAAAATATTTTCTATTTTAACTTGACAAAGGCAGGGTAATCGATAGTGTAATAAATAAAAGAGGATTTTATGACTACCAAAATAAAAAAATGGCTACATAATCAAGGCGTCCCAATCAGCTTCACCATTTCAATTCTTTGCCTATCCACAGGACTGCTTCTGCTGCTTGCCTGGTGTGTGGTCCAAGAGTTCTCCAAGTAGCCCCTGGCTTATTAAGCTGGATGTAGACAAGCGCGAGAATCAATACCGCGATCGAACCCAAAAACAATGTGAATCGAAACATGCGATTAATGGAGATGAAAAATCTCAATCCAAGCCAACCCCTCTTTCTGATATCAATAAAAAGCAGGGTGCTTCCCATCAGCACACCGATAAAACCGTACGATGCCCACCAGACCATTATGGTATCTGACCTTGAAATAAAATAGCTCACAATACCTGCAATAATTAATATACCAGAAGCCCAAAACCATAACTCTGGACTACTGTTACGTCGGTAAAGTCCAAGACCCGCAGCAACCCCTGCCACACATGGAAAGATATAAGCAAGGAAGTCCGATATAGCTCCTGCCTTATCAGTGCTGAATTGACTATAGACATAAATTGCTCCAATCATCGAAGCAACTATTACCAGGACTAGCCATAGGGCAAGCCCGGACCGCTTAGCTATCTCGGCTTGACGCGATGCATTTTCCGGCGCGGCTGATGTCGTCTCAAGAACATGCAGACGCTCTCTAAGCCCTTCTATTTCTTTTTCTAAAAAGCTATTTTTACACTTAACCCAATCAAAAATCAAAAAAGCAAATAGTGCACAACCAAATAGTACGACAATAATCACAAAAATGGCACTCATTGCCACACTCTACTGATTACATGTCCTTGACTAATAATTACGATATACACCACTTCGCCCACTCCCATCAGCCAACTACGCTACTAAATGCATTGGCGCTGCAATCTCGGGGATGCCCAAAACATCCGAGAAAAACATCACCTCAGCGCCCTTGTATCGGTCCTGGGCGCTGTAACTTAAACCGTAGACGATGCTTCGAAACTGGCTATACATGCCATGAATTTCGTCAGCATTGTCGTAAGAAACTATCCAATTTTTACTCTTCAGCCGCGCAACCCGCTTGGCAATTTTTACATGGTCATCGTGCTGATAATGATGCAGATAGAGGTCGCTGCCTTTAACGTAATATGGCGGATCAAGATAGATCAGGCTCTTTGCAGGAAGACGCGGCGCCACCGAGTCGATGAAGGCAACAGCGTCAAGTTGAGAGAACTCAATCCTGTCGCGAATTCTGGCGATCACTTGGATGCGTTGAATCAGGTCAGGCTTGTTGAACCGCGCATCAAGCTTCCACTTGCCCAACTGCTCTTTCCCCCCGATGACGCCAGCACCCAAAATTCCTGAGCGGTTGGTTCGGTTGAGAAAGAAGGTCGAGAACCCGAGCGTCAGATCATCGTGTTCTTCTGGCTCACGTTGGATGGCCTTCTGCTTATGCCATTCCTTCATATTTAGCTTTGCGCCGGAAATCTTGGCGCACAGTGCATCCGTATCGTCCAACACCGAACGCCAGAATGCCGCCACTCCATCACTGATATCGTTGATGTAGACCTTCCTCACGTACTCGTGAAGAAGGAGCTCCATCGCCACGGCGGCTCCTCCCGCGTAGGGTTCGACATAGACCCCATCCACCAAGTTGTTCTGTTCAAATATTTTCTTGACGTAAGGAACCAACTTTCCCTTGCCACCTGGGTATCTAAGTGGCGTGTAGAAGGTTGGCGGTCGAGGCTCTTTCTTCATGTTTTAAGACCAAATCTTAGTAAAGGCCACCTGCACTTCGGACCATCCTGTTCGGAGTTCGTTTGCGGTTGGCAAGGTGTACTTGCTGTGGATAACGCCATGGAGGCGGTCAATACAAAGGGCCGCATTCGGGTTGCTTGCCAACGCACGGAACGCTTGAAGATCCCGCTTGGCTACTCCGTTGGCTTGCAAGTGTGCAGCCACGGCCTCAACCTTCTTCTTCAAGTGCAAGTCAGCGTTGTATTGCGGAACCTTCTTTTCAGTCGCGTAGTGGTCGAGCGAGAGCTCAAGAAAAACTCGAAAGGATGCTGCCACGGCCACAGGGTAGGTATCCAGCGGCAACTTCCTCAGCTCTTTGCATATCTGCTGCAACTTGTGGTCGTTGATGTTCAGCGTCGCCTGAGCCTGACCTGGAATGAGTGCCTTTCTATCAAGCAGTGAACGGCTCTTACCGTCACTGAAAGCTTTTGCGTGACTCTTTGCTTGAGCATTCGCAGCGAGGCGGTCCAGCGCCTCTGGCGCCCCCGTCCGTTTCCCCAAGTCTGGCAACGCCGACCCGAGCGAATCGATGTAAGCAAGCCTTTCGTCTTTGCTCTTGAGCTTGGCGACCGTGATCTTTTTTGACGCAAGGTCAGAGACCACCTTCTTCAAAGGCCGCAGCAGTTCGGCTTGAGGAAGGTCAGACAGAATGTCGCCATCTTCAAAAGTCAGACCCAATTTTTCACGAATCTCAGGTGTGCCCAGGAGGCGGTCAAGGTTCGTGATGGGGAACCGCTCCAGTGCCGCCAGCTCTGAGGCATCCAACTTTCCTGCCGCTTTGACGAATTCGAGCACCTTCAGTGAGGTGTTCTTCCCACGGTAGCGGGCAGTGGCAATACCATCCCAACCCACAACACCACGACCGTCGTTCTCACCGGTATGGATAGCCTCAATCCAATGGCGAGCCTCAGCCTCGTTCTTGCAGACGAACACATCCAAGGGCTGGATGAGGTTCAGGTCAAAATCTTTCGCGAGCTTGCGCAATTTTTGCGCAGTGATGTCGCCAACCCCGGACATGCCATCAAGGACTGATGGATTGGCCAAGACACGAAGTGCAGTCAGACGCCTGTTGCCATCCATGACGGTGAAGCCTTTGTTCCCTCGACCCGGCGCCTTCATGACCAACATGCGGTGAGCGGGGCTCATGCCGTTGGCCACAATGTCTTCGGCGAGATTGACTAGCTTGCTTCCTTGAGAAAGTACAATCTTCTCAAGCGCATCCCGTTGACTGGTCAGATCGTCAAATCTGGGATTTTTGAGGTCAAGCTCCAACTCATCGATGTTCAGTTCTTGGCTGCTCATTGTCGTACTCCCCTGTAGTGGACTAAATTCCTCGGCCAATGGCACGCTCGCAGCCTCGAAGAATACCCTTCGGCTGACGCTGATGCACCCGTCGAACAGTGCAGGTTGCGAGCTTGACGCGGGCGCGACAAGCTCGGAGCACTAAGATTGAAGCCCGAAGGCTCACATCAGCCCCCTCCCGGCCATGCTCACGCATTCACCAGCGCTGACAACGATGTGGTCCAAGACCCGCACGCCGACCAGCTTCAGGGCTTCCACCAGCTCCTTGGTGATGGCTCGGTCTGCTGCTGAAGGTTCTGCAACACCGCTCGGATGATTGTGGCTCAAGATGCAGGCTGCGGCGTTGACGGTCAGCGCTGCCCTGACGGTCTCTCGAAGATGGACACTTGCGCCGTCAATGGTGCCGGTAAAGAGCTTCTGGCAACTGAGAATTCGGTGGCGATTGTCCAGCCAGAGGATGTGGAATTCTTCGTGGAGCAGTGCGCCCAGCCTCATGCGGAGGAAGTCAGTTGCGTCTCTCGGGTTGCTGACGTTTCCGAGCCGTTCGACTTTGGCTTTTAGGATGCCTTCGGCTGCTGCGAGAACGTCTTGTTCAGTGGTCTTGCCTGTGAGCTTGTAGCTGCCTTTGCTATCGCGGGTGATGCCCATCTTCTTTCTCCCCAGCGCCCGATTGCGCCGTGGGTTCGGAGAAAGTGAAACGGGAAAAGACATGCAGCACCCGGAGGCCCTGCCATGCAGGGATGGAGGGCGGGAACAAAGTGGACGAGGTTCACCCTTGCGCGTGGCGACCGTGAAACGATCCTGACCCACATGAGGTGCAGACGGGCGCTGGGGGGTAGATGGACGCTCGAAGAGTTATGGCAGGATTGGGCATTCCCGTGGTTGCACAACCTATTGCGCACTAATTTTCGAGGTTAGACACGTTCTCAACTGCTCAGGCGCAGTCAGAGCCGCAAACATTTTGACAATCACTAGCAATACTAGTATTGTCTGCAATTGCTAGCAATTCGTTAGCAACAGGAGAGATGATGGCTAAAAATAACAGAGCGCTAGTTCCTCAGAACGCGCCGCCTCGGGTGAATCCACTAATGCGGATACTTGGTGAATTGGACAATGCAGTTTGCGCAGAATTTGGGGAGGGAGAGTGGACGGCTAAACAAAAAAATGGCTGCCTTACACTGACCGGCAAGACCCCGAATGGGGCCGTGCAGGTGAAGCACTACAACAAGAATGGCTTGAAACAGCGAACGCTATCAGCTTGTGAGCCGCTTAGCATCGAGAACCGGCGTTTTGAAGCCAAACGGCTTCACCGCGAGAATCATACGCAACACGAGATTGCTGAAATCTTGGGCGTATCTCAGAAGACAATATCGAACGACCTCAACCACCGTTAAAATGTTGAAGCTGAGAAGCTGGGAGAAGGGGTTCGATATATTTTGCCCCTTCTCCCCGAAACAAAAGCTCTTGATGCCAAGGTTCACCCAGGGGAGCTTGCTGCCCCAAAATCATAGGCAGGCTCTTGCCTCAACCGGTGAATGGCATGGAGTGCATCCATAGCCGCCTTCATCATCTGTTGCCCCGTCTCTCCGATGACTTCCATCTCAAGCGTCCCGTCCTGCCGCATGAAGACGTTGCAGCCCCATGCAATCGGAGACGGATTCTTACCCTTGACCGAAGCTTTCGGATTCCACGTAATTTTCGCCATTGGACGTCCTTCCTTTCGCCGTAAATGACCGGTGTGCCTGCGGGACTATCTGGGGGTTCGAGGCCACCCATGAGCATCGCGCCATCTTCTTAGCCCGAACGAACCGATACCTTCTTTCCCTTGGCCTTTCGCACCCGTTTGCTCATGTCGGCCTCCCACTTGGCAGGCAGTGCAAGAGCCTCCTTCAACGCCACGTCGAACTGACTTTTTGTGTAGGCCGGGAGCCTCACGCCAGACTGGAATTTCGCCAGAGCCACGACGCGCTCCGGCAGGGTTGGCGAGTCAATGTAAAACTTCGGCAGCACGCCACCTGCCACCTGGTGCCCCGTGATCTTGGCCAACGTGCCGTGTGGCACACCAGCTCTATCAAGCCGGGTGGACATCGTGTGGCGGAAAGCATGAAACCCCATGCCTTCTTCCTTGATGCCACGCTCCTTGATATATGACGAAAAGCGCCGGCTCATCTGCTTGCCGAACCCCGTCCCATCATTGTTCGGCAGATGCGGAAACAACCGCTTGTGTCCTGCCTTGCGAACATCTTCCACATACTCAAGGAAACCCGCATCAAGCAATGCCTTCGCAATCGGCACGAAACGCAGTGATGCGCGGGTTTTCAACTTCTGGTCAGGGTGAAATTTTCGGATGTGAATGCCCGCAATACCGTGCTCTGTCGTGATGTCGTCAAGGTAGAGCTGGCAGACTTCCGTGACACGGGCTCCGGTGTAGAGCCCCACCATGGGTGCCCACCACCGATGCGGATGCTCTTTGGCCCATTCCTGAAATGCTGAGGGCTCAAAAATGGTGTCGAGTTCCTCTTGGGTAAACGCCCGACCCGTCTCATCCTCCACATCGAACTTGGCGGGTGTGGCAATGCCAGTCAGCGGATTCCGGCCAATTTTCTGGTTGTCCATCAGGAAGTGGAAAAACACCGATAGACGCTGGCGATACTTGTTGAGGGTGTTCTGCGCCGGTCGGGGTTCATCGGCTGCCTTGGCCTTGGCAATCGCATGCCGGATGGACAAATGCATGTATTCCGGACGCTTGGTCGCATGCTTCGGCCAGTACTGAACGTCTTCAAGGAAAGACCGGCAGTCGTTCGACGTTATTTCAGCAACGGACTTATCCCCAACAATACCTTGGAAGAGTGCAAGCGTATGGCGGCTATCAAGCACCGTCTTGCCCTGCCGTCCTGCCCTTTCTAGGTCTGCCAGGTGGATGCGAATCTGCTTGGACAACACGTCATCCTTGTTCGCCTGTGGCTTTGCCGCTGGCTGCCCTGCGCCTGAGACTTCCATCAGGGATTTGAGCTGGCGCTCGTCTTCGGGGGTATCCACCTGGACGTTGCGAAGAATCGTCCCGTTCGGCAGTTCAACAGAGCCAATGGTTAGGTCTCGGTGTCGAATGGCACTTACTTAAGCCTCTTCGGATGTCCAAGCCGTCGTATTTTTTCGCGCGCCTTGGCACGTGGTTGAGTGAGCAGTGGTAGTGGTTTGGGTCTTCGTTTGACGGCCCGCGGC
>SCSE01000078.1 GCA_004298015.1 Rhodanobacter sp. | reverse complement strand
GCGTTTCACCCCTCACTTCAAGGTCACCAGCGCCGAAGTGGACCTGGTGGTGTCGAATGTGCGTAAAGCCTTGCTGGAAGGGCCACGCAAGGCCAAGTCCGAAGCCGCCTGAGGCTCCCGCTGCGGCGATGCTTGACAGCGCGCCGCAGCGAAATACTGCGTGCATACAGGACTTCGCCTACTCCACCGGGGTCAGCCAGTCGGCATAGACTGGCTTGCCGGCCATTGCCGGTCACCCAAGGGAGGACCCAATCCATGTCGATGCCACTACGTTTGCTTGTCATCAGCGCCGCGTTTGCCTTCGCCGGCGCCACTTTCGCCGCCAGCCCGCAACCCGGCAACGCCGATGCCGTGAAGGCACCGGTGAGCAAGGCCCGGACCGCTCAGCAGCAACGCATGGTCACCTGCAACAAGGAAGCGAACGGCAAGAAAGGTGCCGAGCGCAGAGCCTTCATGAGTTCGTGCCTGAAGGGCAAGCACATGATGGCAACGGCACCTTCGGCGCAGCGTAACCGGATGAAAAGCTGCAACGCCGAGGCTAGAACCAAGGCGCTCAAGGGCACCGACCGCAAGACTTTCATGAGCGGTTGCCTGATGGGCAACGGCGCCAGGTAACCAGCTGCGTGCGATGCCGGCCTTGTCCGTACATGCGGGGACCAGGCCGGTTCGGTAAGCTGCGGGTTACTGCGGTGCCCGGGAGGCTGTGGGACCGATCGATGGTCGAGGCGGGATTTCGGCTGCGCGAGGACAGGCAACGATGATTTGCCGGTCCATGGTGATGCCATGGACCGGCGAATTGGCGAAAACAGGGACCGCGCAGACGGATCCGCCGACCGGCCGATCAGCGTCCGACAGCCTCTCCGGGGTACCGCGTCACCAGGCCGTCATGCATGAAAGTCGTCGAAGTGAATCATCCGCTGATCCAGCACAAGTTGGGACTGATGCGCCGCGCCGGTATCAGCACCAAGGAATTCCGCGAACTGGCCTGCGAGGTGGGCGCCCTGCTCACCTACGAGGCGACCAAGGATCTGGAAACCGTGACGCAACGCATCGACGGCTGGGCCGGGCCGCTCGAGGTGCAACGGATCAAGGGCAAGAAAATCACCATCGTGCCGATCCTGCGTGCCGGACTGGGCATGCTGCCCGGGGTGCTCGACATGATCCCTTCAGCCAAGGTCAGCGTGGTCGGCGTGCAACGCGACGAGAAAACCCTGCAACCGGTCGCCTACTACGAAAAGCTCAGTGGCCGCATGGATCAGCGCATCGCCCTGATCGTCGATCCGATGCTGGCCACCGCCGGCACCCTGATCGCCGCTGTCGAAATGCTCAAGGCGGCGGGCTGCAAACGCATCAAGGGATTGTTCCTGGTCGCCGCACCGGAAGGCCTCAAGCGTGTCGAGGCGATCCACCCGGACGTCGAGATCTACACCGCGTCGATCGACACAGGCCTGAACGAGCACGGCTACATCCTGCCCGGGCTCGGCGATGCAGGTGACAAGATCTTCGGCACCAAGCAGCTGCCGACGACCGGTTAGGATTCCCCCTATCTCCTCTTTGCGGAGACACATCGGCAGGGCGGTCGATGTGCACACTGTCAGCCACCCACAGGGTAAGGGCCACATGGATGGCCCGCATGAAGCTGACCCGCAGAATCGGATGAAGGGCCGATCCTGCACCAGCGCCTTGTGCGGTGCGAGCTTCGATCAACCTTGCCGCCAGCCCGGTCCCTCACCCCCTGCTGCCCGCCCGGTGGAGAGAGAAAATAATGAGGATCGCCTATGGCGCTCAACGTCCAAATCGGTCGGTTGCCTCCAGCAACTGGTGCATGATCCCCGGCTCAAACGCCGAGTGGCCGGCATCCTGCACGATGCGAAGATCGGCCTCCGGCCAGGCGCGATGGAGATCCCATGCGCTGCGCAGCGGGCAAACCACGTCGTAGCGTCCCTGCACGATCACCGCCGGAATGTGACGGATGCGATCGACGTCGTACAGCAACTGGCCGTCGCGCTCGAAGAAGCCACCGTTGACAAAGTAATGGCATTCGATGCGCGCGAATGCCAGGGCGAACGCCTCCTCGCCACTGGACGCGATATGCGTGTTGTCCTGCCACAGGAAACTGGTGGCGCCTTCCCATACCGACCAGGCCCGCGCCGCTGCGATGCGGGTGTTGGCATCGTCGCTGGTCAGCCGTCGGTGGTAGGCGCTCATCAGATCGCCATGCTCGGCAGGGGGGATGGCGCCGAGATAGGTTTCCCACGCATCCGGGTACAACGCGTCGGCACCTTGCTGGTAGAACCACTCCAGCTCCCGGCGGCGCAGCATGAAGATGCCACGCAGCACCAGCTCACTCACCTTGTCCGGGTGGCTCTGCGCATACGCCAGCGCCAGGGTGGAACCCCACGAACCACCGAATACCTGCCAGCGCTCGATCGCCAGGTGGGCGCGCAGGCGTTCGATGTCGGCGACCAGGTGCCAGGTGGTGTTGTCGGCCAGCTCCGCATGCGGCAACGACTGGCCGCAACCGCGTTGATCGAACAACACGATGCGATAGATCGCCGGATCGAAAAATCGCCGACACTTCGGATGGGTACCGCCGCCCGGACCGCCATGCAGGAACACCACCGGCTTGCCATCCGGATTGCCACTCTGCTCGTAGTACAGCGTATGCAGCGGCGAGACCTGCAGGAACCCGCTATCGTAGGCTTCGATCTCGGGATACAACGTACGGGACGGCGACGGCATGCTCTTTCCTCGACGCAAACGGGCAGACCGGCAAGGCTAACATGACGCAACAGGCATACCGCTCAAGCGTCCCCAAGCAGCTTGCCCGGATTGAGGATGCCGTGCGGGTCGAATACCTGTTTCACCCCCCGCATCAGCAGAATTTCCGCCGCGCTGCGGGTACTTTCCAGATAGGCCCGTTTGACCAGCCCGATACCGTGCTCGGCCGAGATGCTGCCACCATGGCGCTGCAGGGTTGCTGCCAGCAACCGGGTTACGTGCTCGCATTGAGCGATGAAGGCATCCTCGCCCAGCGACTCCGGCCGCAGCACGTTGATATGCAGGTTGCCATCGCCGATGTGGCCAAACCAGACCACTTCGATCTGCGGGTATTCGCGTGCCAGCAGGGCCTGCATCTCATGCAGGAACGCGGGCACCGCACTGATGCGTACCGACACATCGTTTTTGTAGGGTCGACGTGCCGCCAGGCTTTCGGTAATGCCTTCGCGCAGGCGCCACAGCGCGGCCGCCTGCGCGTCGCTCTGCGCGATCACGCCATCACTGACCCAGCCCTGCTCCAGAGCCTGCTCGAACGCGGCCAGGGCGGCATCCCGGGCCACCTCGTCCACGGCATCGAACTCGGTGACCACGTAATATGGATGGTCGCCATCGATCGCCCGCTGCGCCCCGTGTGCCAGCACATGCCTCAACGCGTGATCGGTGAAGAATTCGAACGCCTGCAGGGACAGTCGCGCACGGAACAGCGAGAACACCTGCATCAGCGCACCCATGTCTGGCAGTGCCAGCAGCATCACCTGCGACGGCAGCGGCGGATCGGCAAGCTTCAGGGTCGCCTCGGCAACGATGCCCAGCGTACCCTCCGAACCGATCATCAACTGACGGAAATCGTAACCGCTGGAATTCTTGATCAGGCCGCGATTGAGCTCGAGCAGCTCCCCCTGCCCGGTGACCACTTTCAAACCGGCGATCCAGTCGCGGGTATTGCCATAACGGATCACCCGGATGCCACCGGCGTTGGTAGCGATATTGCCACCGATCGAACAAGAGCCGCGGGCGGCGAAATCGACCGGATAGATCAAGCCATGTTCACGGGCGGCTTCATGCACGGCGTGCAGGGTGATCCCCGGCTGCACGACCAGGGTGCGGTCCACGGCATCGAAATCCAGCACCCGGTTCATGCGCTCCAGACTGACGACCAGCTCGCCGTTGGCGGCCACCGCTCCGCCGGAAAGTCCCGTGCGCCCACCGGAGGGCACCATGGCAACACGCCGCTGGCAACACCAGCGCACCAGGTCCTGCAACGCCTCGACACTGGCCGGGAAGGCGATCGCCAACGGGTTCGGTGTCCAGCGGCGCGTCCAGTCGCGACCGTAATGCTCCAGCTCGGCGGGCTCGGTCAGCAAACGCAGCTCCGGCTGGCGGCGGCGCAACTCGGCAACAGGGGAATCGGTCATGCGTGGCTCCGTGGGTATCGGCCCAGCGTGCCAGCCCGGGTCTTTGGCGTCCAGTGCTGCGATGCCGCAAATTACCGCTGGCTCTGGCATAGTTAGCGTCTCCCTCCGCAATAAGGCGCTTATATGGAAACCTCCTTCCCCCGGCAAGACATCAAGGTACTTCTGCTGGAGGGCATCAGCGCCAGCGCCGTCGAGAGTTTCCACCGCGCGGGCTACAGCCAGGTGGAGCTGCATGCCAAGTCGCTGCCGGAAGATGAACTCAAGGCACGCATTGCCGATGCCCACATCATCGGCATTCGCTCGCGCTCGCAGCTCACCGAGGAAGTTCTGGCCCAGGCTCGGCGCCTGATCGCCGTCGGCTGCTTCTGCATCGGCACCAACCAGGTCAACCTGGGCGCGGCCAGAAAGCTTGGCGTACCCGTATTCAACGCGCCCTACTCCAACACCCGCAGCGTCGCCGAACTGGTGATTGCCGAAGCGATCATGCTGTTGCGCGGCATTCCCCAGAAGAACGCCGCCTGCCATCGCGGCGGCTGGCTCAAGTCCGCCAGCGGCAGCTATGAAACCCGCGACAAGGTCCTCGGCATCGTCGGCTACGGCCACATCGGCACCCAGGTCGGGGTGTTGGCGGAAAGCCTCGGCATGCGGGTGATCTTTCACGACATCGAGACCAAGCTCTCGCTGGGCAATGCCCGTGCCGTCTCCAGTCTGGACGAACTGCTCGAGCGTGCGGACGTGGTTACCCTGCACGTGCCGGACACGCCCTCGACCCAGCTGATGATCCGCCAGGAACAACTGGCCAGGATGCGCGACGGGGCGATGCTGATCAATGCCTCGCGCGGCAGCGTCGTGGATATCGAAGCGCTGGCGGAGGCATTGAAAAGCAACCACCTTGCCGGTGCCGCGGTGGACGTTTTTCCGCTCGAGCCAAAGGGCAACGACGACATGTTCGTCTCGCCGCTGGTCGGCATGGACAATGTACTTCTTACCCCGCACATCGGCGGCAGCACCCTGGAAGCCCAGGAGAACATCGGCGTCGAGGTTGCCAGCAAGCTGATCCGCTACAGCGACAACGGCTCCACCCTGTCCTCGGTGAACTTCCCCGAGGTCACCCTGCCCGAACATCCGAACAGCCGGCGTCTGTTGCACATTCACCGTAACGTACCGGGCACGCTTTCGCGCATCAATGAGCTGTTTTCCAGCGGCAACGTCAACATCGACGCGCAGTATCTGCAGACCGATGCAGAAGTGGGCTATGTCGTGATCGACGTCACCGCCGATGCGGCGCAGGCAAATCAGCTGAAGAATGCGCTGGCCACCCTTCCCGGCACCTTGCGCAGCCGCGTACTGTACTGAGTGTGGGAACGAAACGGGGAGCGGCCGCAATACGTTGCCGGCTCCCCCTGGTCCACAAAAAAAGCGCCCCGGGGCGCTTTTTTTGTGGACTATAAAATTGGTCGGGGCGGCCGGATTCGAACCGACGACCCTCTGCCCCCCAGGCAGATGCGCTACCAGGCTGCGCTACGCCCCGACGATCAAGCAAGCGCGAGAGTGTAGCAGCTTAGGACACGCGGTCGTAGCGGTTTTTGCCGAATCCGCGAATACGACGGTCAACGTCGCAGCAAGGTCAGCACTTCCTCCAGCTCGATCCGCACCTGATGCACGATCTGGTGCGAGATACTCGCCTCCATCCGCGCCTGCGGACCTTCCAGGCGCGCACGCGCGCCGGTAATGGTAAATCCCTCGTCATACAGCAACGAGCGGATCTGGCGAATCATCAGGACATCGTGGCGCTGGTAATAGCGCCGGTTACCACGTCGCTTGACCGGATTCAGTGCCGGAAACTCCTGCTCCCAGTAACGCAGCACGTGCGGTTTCACGCCGCAGAGCTCACCCACCTCACCGATCGTGAAGTAGCGTTTGGCGGGAATGACAGGCAGTTCGGTGTTATTCCCTTGATCCAGCATAACCTTCGACTCTCACCTTGAGTTTCTGCCCTGGCCGGAATGTCACCACACGCCGCGCCGAGATGGGGATCTCCTCGCCGGTCTTGGGATTGCGACCCGGCCGCTGATTTTTCAGCCGCAGATCGAAATTGCCAAAGCCGGAAAGCTTCACCTGCTCGCCTTTTTCAAGCGCCTCACGAACCACCTCGAAGTAGGCATCCACGAATTCTTTGGCCTCACGCTTGTTGAGACCCACATCCACGAAAAGCCGCTCGGCCATTTCCGCCTTGGTCAGCGCCATCTTATCCTCGCAGCTTTGCGTTGTATGTCTGTTCCAACGCGGCGATTGCCTGCCGCACGCATCGATCCGCGTCGTCGTCGGTAAGCGTGCGTGAAGCGTCCTGTAAAATCAAGCCCATAGCGAGACTTTTTCGGCCGGCTTCGACACCCTTGCCGACGTAACGGTCAAACAGTCGAAGTTCTTTCAAAACCACCCCCGTACTGCGCCGAACTACATCCTCTATCTGTGACCAGCTCACATCTTCGGGCAAATCCAGCGCAATATCACGACGTACCGAGGGATGACGCGGCACCGGGCTCGATTGCGGCAGGCGCCGGGTCAACAGCGGCTCCAGCGCCAGCTCCATGACGTGCACGTCGGCGCCCAGATCCAGTTCGGCGGCCAGCCGGGGATGCAATGCGCCAAGATATCCCACCGTCTCGCCGTCATGCGTGACGCGTGCCCCACGCCCCGGATGCAGCCAGCCAGGCAATGGGTCGGCATACACCGACCAGCGCTGCGGCTCGCCGCCCCATGCGACCAGCGCGTCGAACTCCCCTTTCAGGTCGTGGAAATCCAGCGGGCGGGAGGATTCACCCCATTGCTCGGCTTGGGCCGGGCCACTGGCAGCCAGCGCCAGACTCGGCGTCTCCAACGGCGGATCGCCGGCCGCGAAAACCCGCGCCAGCTCGAACAATCGCACCCGATCCTGCTGGCGGTCACGATTGTGGCGCAGCGCCTCGATCAGCCCCGGCAACAGGGACGGACGCATCACCGCTAGATCGGCCGAAAGTGGATTGGCCAGCGGCACCAGGCCCTCGCCGAAAGCCCAGCGCGCCAGCAAGTCGGCGGACAGGAAGGACAGATTCACCGCCTCGTGATAGCCACGTGCGGCCAGTTGCTCCCGCATGGCGTGCTCGTTGATCCGCGCCTCCGGCTGAATCGCCAGACTGAGCGCGCCTGCCGGTGCGTGCGTGGGAATGCGGTCGTAGCCGAAGATGCGTGCCACTTCCTCGACCAGATCCTCTTCGCGTTCGATGTCGAAACGGCTGCTTGGTGCGGCGACCTGCCAGCCGTCCGCTCGTGGCTCGACCCGCATGCCCAGCGCGGTGAAAATGCGTACTACCTCGACATCGGGCACTTGCACACCCAGCAACCGCACCAGACGGTCGCGACGCAGGCGCACCGTTACCGGCTGCGGCAGGTCTGCCGGGCTTTCTGCCACCAGTACCGGACCCGCCTGACCACCCGTAATCGACAGCAGCAAGCTGGTGGCGCGCTCCAGTGCACGCGCCGGCAGTTCGGGATCGACGCCGCGCTCGAAACGATGCGAGGCATCGGTGTGCATACCCAGCTTGCGCGCACGTCCCATGATTGCGGCCGGTGCAAAATGGGCCGATTCCAGGAAAATATTGGCGGTCGAGTCGGTAACGCGCGAGTCAAAGCCACCCATCACCCCGGCCACGGCCAGCGCCTTGTGCTCGTCGGCAATCACCACGAATCCGGGGTCGAGTTCGACCTGCGAGCCGTCGATCAGCTTCAGGCTTTCGCCAACGGCAGCGTGGCGCACCACGATGTCGCCGTGCAGGCTGTCATGGTCGAAAGCATGCAGCGGCTGGCCCAGTTCGAGCATCACGTAGTTGGTGACGTCGACCACCGCACTGATCGGGCGCAATCCGGCACGGCGCAGCCTTTCAGCCAGCCACAGCGGCGTCGGCGCGGCGGCGTCGATGCCCTCGACCACGCGGCCAAGATAGCGGGGTGCATCATGTCCGGCCTCCAGGCGAATCCCGCGGCGTGCCTTGGACGTGACTTTTGCAACAGACTCGCCCGGCACGTTGACCGCAGCACCGAACAAGGCGGCGACATCGTGCGCCAGCCCTGTCATGCCCAGACAGTCGGGGCGGTTCGGCGTCAACTTCAACTCGATGCTCGCGTCGGGTAGGCCGAGGTATCCGGCCAGTGGCTGGCCGACCGGCGCGTCGTCCGGCAGCTCCAGCAACCCGGAGGCATCGGTATCCACGCCCAGCTCGCGCGCCGAGCACAGCATCCCGAAGGACTCCACGCCACGCAGCCTTGCCGCCTTGATGACGATTCCGGCGGGGAGCTTCGCGCCGATCAGCGCCAGCGGCACCTTGATGCCGACCCGCGCATTCGGGGCGCCGCAGACGATTTGTACAGGAGCGGCCAGCCCCGCATCCACGCTGCACACCTGAAGACGGTCAGCCTGCGGATGCTTGTCGGCACCGATGATTTCGGCCACCACGACACCGTCCAGGCCTTCACCGAGTGCGGTTACTTCTTCCACTTCCAGCCCGGCCATGGTCAATGCGTGGCACAGCGTCGGGCGATCGGCGTCGATCTTGACCAGTTCGCGCAGCCAGTTCTCGGAGAATTTCATGATGGCAGTCCAGGATTCGGATTTCGGGATTCAAAATTCGGGAGAGCAAGCCCCGGCGCATCGCGACCTTGGCCAACCCCACATCCCGATTCCCGATACCCGTTCAAGCAAATTGTTTCAAGAAACGCAGATCGTTCTCGAAAAACGCACGCAAGTCGGAGACGCCGTAGCGCAGCATCGCGAAGCGCTCCACGCCCAGCCCGAAGGCGAAGCCGGTGTACCGTTCGGGATCGATGCCGCAGTTGCTGAGCACCTTCGGGTGCACCATGCCGCAACCCAGCACCTCGAGCCAGCGACTGGAGCCGTCCTCTGCGTCCCAGCGGATGTCGACCTCGGCCGACGGCTCGGTAAAGGGAAAATAGCTCGGACGGAAGCGCATCTCGAAATCGCGTTCGAAAAATGCGCGGATGAATTCCGCCAAGGTGCCCTTGAGGTCGGCGAAACTCGACGTCTCATCGACCAGCAGACCTTCGATCTGGTGGAACATGGGGGAATGGGTCTGGTCCGAATCGCTGCGGTAGACCTTGCCTGGCGCGATGATGCGAATCGGCGGCTGGCGCCCTTGCATCGAACGGATCTGCACTGGCGAGGTATGCGTGCGCAACAGCCGACCGTCGGCGAAATAGAAGGTGTCGTGCATCGCGCGCGCTGGGTGGTGCGGCGGAAAGTTGAGCGCCTCGAAGTTGTGCCAGTCGTCCTCGATTTCCGGACCGTCCACGCGCTGGTATCCCAACCGTGCAAAGATCAGGGAAATCCGCTCCAGTGCATGAGTGACTGGATGGATACCGCCGCGCTCGCCGTTGCGACCCGGCAGCGTGATGTCCAGCGTCTCCGAAGCCAGTCGACGCTCAAGCTCGACGTGTTCCATCGCCTGTTTGCGTGCCGCAAGCGCGGCGGCAAGGCGTTCCTTGACGCGGTTGACCTCGGCGCCACGCGCCTTGCGTTGGTCAGGCGCCAAGGCACCGAGTGACTTCAAGGCCGCGGTGACGATGCCGCTCTTGCCCAGCAGTCCAACACGCAGCGCGTCGAGCCCGTCGAGCGTTTCGGTATTTTCGATATCGGCCAGCGCCTGCGAGGCACGGCTTTCCAGGTCGTCCATAAGATCCGCTTCTCGCTTTTTTACAACCTCTCCACGGGGCAGAGGCAGGGTGAGGGGTCATGCTTGCGTTGTTATCCGATCAAAGCATGCTTCGACTGAAGTCCGGGACACGCCCCGCCCCCTCTCATCAATCCTTTCGCCGGCAGTGAGATGAGGCGAACGCCACAAAGCACATCGCCCCAACAAAAACGGGGAGAAGGCGTTTGGCCTTCTCCCCGCTTGCTTTACATCATATCGCGCTGGCGCCTCGGCGCCGACGATCAAGCAGCCAGACTGGCCTTCGCTTTTTCGGCAATCACTTCAAACGCCTTGATGTCGTGTACGGCGATGTCGGCCAGCACCTTGCGATCCACCGTGATGCCGGCCTTGCTCAGGCCATTGATCAGGCGGCTGTAGGACAGGCCGAACATCCGCGCGGCAGCATTGATGCGGATGATCCACAGCGCGCGGAACTGACGCTTGCGCTGCTTGCGGCCGATATAGGCGTACTGGCCGGCCTTGATGACGGCCTGGTTGGCGACGCGGAAGACCTTGCGGCGGGCATTGTAGTAGCCCTTCGCACGACCGATGATTTTCTTGTGACGACGACGGGCGGTAACGCCACGCTTTACACGAGCCATGGTTTATCTCCTCGCCTTACAAGTACGGCAACATGCGTGCCACGCCCGGGGCGTCACACGCCTTGAGGTGGTTCTTGGCCCGCAGGCCACGCTTCAACTTGGTCGACTTCTTGGTCAGGATATGTGACCGAAAAGCGTGACCGCACTTGATTTTGCCCGACGCGGTCTTGCGAAAACGCTTCGCTGCCGCCCGGTTGGTCTTGATCTTGGGCATGAAACTGCTCCGTGTATGGCGTCGTCTTGTGTGAGGGAACGACCCCGTTTCTGACTGATCTGGCGGTGACCCAGTGGACCACTCTTTCCGTCCTGCCACGATCGGTTCCCGACCCTTCCTGCAGGTCGAACCGCTGATTATACGGCGTTCGTCACTCCGATACCAGTAGGAGCGCACCCTGTGCGCGATGGCACCCTGTGCGCGATGCTTTTGATCCGAATTCCGGAGAGCATCGCGCACAGGGTGCGCTCCTACCGATGGCGCAACCCAGGGCAGCAGGGCCGCCGAGTTGCTTATTTCTTCTTGGGTCCGATCATCATGATCATCTGCCGGCCTTCCAGCCGGGGAAACGATTCGACCTGGCCGTTGTCGCCGACATCTTCCTGGATCTTCCGGGCCAGGTTCTGACCCAAGTCCTGATGCGACATCTCGCGGCCCCGGAAGCGAATAGTGACCTTGACCTTGTCGCCCTCTTCGAGGAATCGAAGCATGTTGCGCAGCTTGATCTGGTAGTCGCCCACATCCGTGACCGGACGGAACTTCACTTCCTTGATCTCGACCTGCTTCTGCTTCTTCTTGGCAGCCTGGGCCTTTTTCTGCGCATCGAACTTGTACTTGCCATAGTCCATGATGCGGCAGACCGGCGGATCGCCGTTGGGCTGGATCTCGACCAGATCCATCCCGGCTTCCTGCGCCAGCGCCAGCGCCTCGTCGCGGCTCAGAATGCCCAACTGCTCCGCTTCGGCGCCGATCACTCGAACGCGCGGAACACGGATTTCCTGATTGCGCCGATTACCCTTGTTGTCGGTGGTTGCGATACCACGATCCTCCAGAAAAAGTATTGATTAGGCCGTACAGCGCATTCAGCGCTGCGTTTCGACCTGCAGACGTTCGATGAAGCCGGTCAGCGACATGCTGCCCAGATCCTCACCGGAACGGGTACGTACTGAAACCGTGCCGGTCTCTTTTTCACGGTCGCCGACCACAAGAAGATAAGGCACTTTCTGCATCGTATGTTCTCGGATTTTATAGCCGACCTTTTCATTGCGCAAATCGGACTGTACCCGGAAACCTTTATCGACAAGGGTTTGCGTTACCTGACGGACGTAATCACCCTGCGCATCGGTGATATTGACCACCACCGCCTGTACCGGTGCCAGCCACGAAGGCAACAGCCCCGCGTGGTGTTCGATCAGGATACCAATAAAACGCTCCATCGAGCCGACAATCGCCCGGTGCAGCATCACCGGATGCTGTTTGTGCGAGTGCTCGTCGACGTATTCGGCCTCGAGACGCTCGGGCATCATGAAGTCCACCTGCATGGTGCCGACCTGCCACGCACGACCGATCGAGTCCTTCAGGTGATACTCGATCTTGGGCGCATAGAACGCCCCCTCGCCGGGCAATTCTTCCCAGGTCACACCGGCCGCGCGCAGCGCTCGACGCAGCATTTCCTCGGTGCGGTCCCAGAATTCGTCGGAGCCGATGCGCTTCTCGGGGCGCAACGCCAGCTTGATCGCCAGGTCGGTGAAACCGAAATCCGCATAGACCTTCATCGCCTGCCGATGGAACGCGGTCACCTCCGCCTCGACCTGCTCCGGCGTACAGAAAATGTGACCGTCGTCCTGGGTGAACGCCCGCACGCGCATGATGCCGTGCAGCGCGCCGGAAGGCTCGTTGCGATGGCAGCCACCGAACTCGCCGTAACGTATCGGCAACTCGCGATAGCTGTGCAGGCCGGTATTGAAGACCTGGACATGCCCGGGGCAGTTCATTGGCTTCAAGGCAAACGTATGCTTCTCGGACTCGGTGAAGAACATGTTCTCCGCATAGTTGTCCCAGTGCCCGGACTTCTTCCACAGCGAGACATCCAGCACCATGGGGCAGCGGATTTCCTGATAGCCGCTACTTTTGTACACACTGCGCATGTACTGCTCGACCTGCTGCCAGATCGCCCATCCGTTGGGATGCCAGAACACCATGCCCGGACTCTCTTCCTGCTGATGGAACAGGTCGAGCTGCTTGCCGATCTTGCGATGATCGCGCTTCTCCGCCTCCTCAAGCTGATACAGGTAGGCCTTGAGATCCTTGTCGTTGAGCCAGGCCGTGCCGTAGATGCGGGTGAGCATGGCGTTGTTCGAATCACCGCGCCAATAGGCGCCAGCCACCTTCATCAACTTGAACGCGCGAAGCTTGCCGGTATTGGGCACATGCGGACCGCGGCACAGGTCGGTAAATTCGCCCTGGGTGTACAGCGACAAGTCTTCGTCTGCCGGAATCGACTCGATGATTTCCGCCTTGTAGTGTTCGCCGAGGCCGCGGAAAAATGCCACCGCCTCGTCACGCGATTTTACGCTGCGTGTCACTGGCAGCTGTTCGGCGACGATTTTCGCCATCTCCGCCTCGATTTTCTGCAAATCCTCGGGCGTGAACGGACGCTCGTAGGCGAAATCGTAATAGAAGCCATTGTCGATCACCGGGCCGATCGTCACCTGCGCCCCCGGGAACAGCCTCTGCACCGCCTGAGCCAGCAGATGGGCGGTGGAGTGACGCAGAATGTCCAGCGCCTCGGGACTCTTGTCGGTGACGATTTGCAGGCTGGCGTCATGCTCGATCGGGAAACTGGCATCCACCAGCCGGCCGTCGACCTTGCCCGCCAGGGTCGCCTTGGCCAGGCCGGCGCCGATCGAGGCAGCCACCTCCTGCACCGTGACGGAGTGATCGAATGGCCGTTTGCTGCCGTCGGGGAGGGTGATCTCAATCATTTCTCAAGTACCTGAATATCCAGATCATGCAACCGGGTGAGGCTACCAACCGCGGTCGGCGACGCCCCGGAGCCGCAACGCGTCGCCGACGACCGGCACCGACAGCCACGAAAAAGGGCGCAAAGCGCCCTCTGAAAATTCGGCTTTGCGTCGATGGTCAGCGTGGGAATCGGGTTGTTTCCATGTCGCACACTCAACCGACAGTTACCTATCGGCTACCCGGCTTGAACGGTGGGAACAGCCACGAAAAACTAGCTCGTGCGTCAAGCGCTGTCAACGCCATGACCGACGCGGTCAGGTGGTATCAAGCACCTGACCGGGAGCCGCCGACTGTCAGAAATAATAGCCGAAGTTGATGTTGAAGCGATGCTCGACCTTGCCGTTGCCGGCCATACTGCCACCGATGAAAGGTTGATTGCGTGCGGTGACGAAGTCGAAATAGGTGAACAGGCCGCCCGCCGCCACCGAAACCCCGCTGACATTCATCCAGGTGTGCGGCAGGCCACCGGACTTGTGGTTGACGAGCGAATAGTCGTTGTAGAACGTCAGCGCGGTAATCGGACCCCAGGAAACCGGCCACTTGTAGGCGATATTGCCGGTGTAGCTGTCGGCACGCGTGGCAATGCTGTCATAGAAATGGTAGGCCCCCACCGCCAGTCGGGTTGCGCCATTGTCCACAGCGTAGTTGTAGCGAGCAGCCTGCAACTGCAGATTCCACGGCCCGTGGTCGGCATTCATGTGCAGTGCGTACGCGTCGTAGTGGCCAACGCTGCTGGTGCTGTTGTCCAGGCCGCCGTGCAGGCCGGAGGCGCCCACCTCGATGCTGGTATCGGCACCGGGCTTGAACGTATAGGCCACTCGTGCCGCAGCCGTGTTCACCGTCCCTATGGGGTTGAGCGGGTTGGCGTAGATACCCTCGCCCGGCGAACGAATGCCGACGACATTGTAGGTATAGCTGTCGGAGCGGTTGGCGACATAGCCATCCACGCCACCCATCGAATCATTCTTGAAGAAGGCCAGTTGCACGTTCCATGGGTCATTCTTGTAGATGTACTTGACGCCCATCTTGTAGCTGTCTTCGAGACCGAGGTAGTAATTGGAGCTGAAGAAATAATTGTGCGAGTCGTACGGCTGAACGCCGAACGGCAGCTTGGTGATGCCGAGCCGCCCTTCGCTGGTATCGGAGAATTTGTACCCGACCCAGGCATGTTGAATCACACTCATGTACTGGAACCAGCGGTACTGCGCCGACAATTCGACACCGCCGATGGACCCATTCAGATCCAGCCGGAAGATATCGAAATCACCGTCGCCACCGCGATGCTGATTACCCTTGTTGTAGCCCTCGTTGCTGTACTGGAAGCGCACCGCGCCGCCGAGCTTGATGCCGTCCTTTTTCGGCGCCGGCTTGGCCTGCGCCAGTGTGCTCTCCTTCACCACCGCTGCCTTTTTGGCGTTGGCCGGCTGAACGGCTGTACCGGCCGACTGCGCCTGGCGCATCGCATCGAGTTGCTTTTGCATATCGTCGATGTGCGCCTGCATGATCGCCATCTTCTGCGCGACAGATGTCGTGCCGGGCGCGGTGGCCTGCCGATCAGGGGTGGCCGCGAAGGTGGGATGGATCAGGCACACGCCCAGTATTCCCGTCGCGGCAAGCGCGATTGGCTTGAGTGTCATCAGTAGTTCCCTTGGCTTGAATTTGAATTTGGAAGGCCCGCCCAACCCGGCAGACCACAGGAATCTCGCGCCCGCCACGCTTGGGTGACGGCGCATGCGAGCTCCTGCATGGAGCCGCCCGGAAACTGCCGGGCGGCTCAGCGCGATCAGGGTTTGGCGCTGGTCCAGCTCGATACCAGATCGGCATGCGACTTGACCCACTTGCTGGCATTGGCCGCCGCATCGGCACCGGGCTCTTGATTGGCCGCCATGACCTGCTGCATGTCAGCCGGCGTCCAATGGAAGGCGTCGAGGATCCCGTAAGCCTTCGGCATATCCTTTTTCAGGCCCTTGCGCACCAGCGTGTCGATATTCTCGGCACCGCCGAAGATACCCTTCGGATCGCTCAGATACTTCAACTTCCAGCGCGCCCACATCCAGTGCGGGGTCCAGCCGGTCACGACAATCCACTTATGGTTGTCGATCGCATCCTTCAACGCCGCCGCCATGGTTGCGCCGCTGCCGTCGATCAACTTCAACGGCAACTTGTAGGCCTCAATCGCCTTGTGGGTGATATCCATTTCACCCGCGCCGGGATCGATCCCGACGATGCGATCCTGGAACTTCCCCGCATTGGCCGTGAGCTGATCGATGGAGTTGATCGTCACATAGTCGGGCACCACCAGACCGATTTTGGTGCCGGTCATGTTGGGCCCGAGATTGGTCAAGTCGCTCTTTGTTTTGGCGTAATAGTTGGCTTGCGTGCTGGGCAGCCAGGCACAGACCGTGGCATCGGCATCGTTGTGGGCCAGCGCTGAATACATCGCCGCGCCGCTCACCGAGATGGTGCTCACGTGATACCCCTGCTGCTCCAGCACCGCCTTGGCCACATTGGTTGCTGCCGTGCAGCTTGACCACTCCACATACACCAGTTTGATATCGCGAGAGCCGCTTGTCGGCGCTGCAGCGGTGCTGGCGGAGGATGCGGCTGCCCCCTTGGCCGGCGCGTTGCTGCCGGAGGGGGAGCAACCGGCAAGAGCTGTGGCAGCGATCAGGCTGACCATGATGGCAGTGGCCCGTAGCTTGGTGTTTTTCATGAGCATATCCTTCTGTTTTGCGCGAATCATTTCGCGTGAGTTGCGGGCGAGTTTCGGCCTATACGCTGGGTGATTCGGTCAAGGATCATGGCCAGAATCACGATCGCGATACCGGCCTCGAATCCCTTGCCGGGTTCCAGTCGCTGGATGGCTTGCCATACATTGCCGCCGAGCCCGCCGGCACCGATCATCGCGGCGATGACCACCATCGAAAGCGACAGCATGATGGTCTGGTTGATACCCGCCATGATGGTAGGCATGGCCATCGGCAACTGCACCTTCAGCAATTTCTGGCGACGGGTCGAACCGAAGGCATCTGCCGCCTCGGTCAGATCAGCAGGCACCTGGCCAATGCCCAGCGCCGTCAGGCGAATCGTCGGCGGCGTGGCAAAGATCACCGTCGCCACACTGGCCGATACCGCGCCAAGGCCGAAAAATGGAATGGCCGGAATCAGGTAGACGAAGGCAGGCATGGTCTGCATGAAATCGAGAACCGGCATCACCACCCTGGAAATGCGACTGTTGAGCGCCGCGGCGATGCCCAGCGGCAACCCGATCATCACCGCAATCAGCGTGGAGATGAGTACCAGCGTGAACGTTTCCACGGTGGCCTCCCACAACCGCAGGTCCCATACAAACAACAAACCCAACGCACAAAAAATACCGACGCGGCGACCCGCAACCCGCCAGCCGGCCAATGACACCGCCGCGATCAACAACCATGGCGGCAACCATAGCAACCCATCGGTGATGCCGACGATCACCAGCGACACGCCATGGCTCATCGCCTTGGTCAGGAAGGCAAAATGTGTCGTCAACCAGTTCAACGCAACATCGATCAGATGCGCCAGCGGAAATTTCGGGATCATTACATTCATGCGTGCTCACTCCCCTCGACCGCGGCGGCATCGATGACGGGCTCGCCCCCCTCGGCAGCACCCTCACCCTGAGGGCTCTCAGCCAAGGCGGAGATCACTCCCGTACGGGTAACTATCCCCAGCAACTTGCCATCCGGATCGGTCACCGGCAAGACATAGCGCCAGCCCGCGAGCGTGTTGATGACGCTCATCAGCGGGTCATCGGGCCCGATGACCGGGGTCTCCTCGATCAAATTCTCGATGGTCTTCTTGCCATGGCGGGCCGCCTCGACGGCGGCCTCGAGGGAAATCGTGCCGCGCAGTGTGTAATCTCGCTCGACAACCAGCAGACTGGTGTAGTTTTCCTCGTTCATCTTGTACAGCACGGTGCGTGGTCCGTCCTGTGGAAACGCTACCACCCGGGCACGATGAAGTACCGAACTCGCGGTCAGCACGCGCGACATGTCCACGTTCTCCACAAAACGCTCGACATAGGCATTCGCCGGACTGTTGAGAATCTCTTCGGGTGTGCCGAACTGCACCACGCGACCGTCCTTCATCAGCACGATGCGATCGCCCAGCTGCAGCGCCTCGTCCAGATCGTGCGTAATAAAGACGATGGTCTTCTTCATGCGTCGTTGCAGCGATACAAGTTCGTGCTGCATGTCACGCCGGATCAGTGGATCGAGCGCACTGAAAGCCTCGTCCATCAACAGGATGTCGGACTTCACCGCCAGTGCCCGAGCCAGACCCACGCGCTGCTGCATGCCGCCACTGAGCTGGCGGGGATAGGAATCCTCCCACCCCTTGAGACCGACCAGCTCCAATGCCTCTATCGCACGGGCTCGACGCTCGTCCTGCTCGACTCCCTGGATTTCCAGGCCATAGGCTGCGTTGTCAGTCACCGTACGATAGGGGAACAGCGCAAAATGCTGAAACACCATGCTGACCTTGCGTCGACGCAGGGCGAGCAACTGCTCGCGGTCATAACGGGTGATATCTTCACCATCGATGCGGATGTGTCCACGCGTCGACGAATTGAGGCGATTGAGGCAGCGAATCAGCGTCGACTTGCCGCTGCCGCTCAGCCCCATGACAACCAGCAACTCGCCCTCTTCCACCTCGAATGAGACATCGGCGATGCCTACCGCATTGCCGGTTTCGCGGATTTCCTGGTTGCTTGCCCCCTTGTCCAGCATGCGCAAGGCTTGCTGCGGACGGGGTCCGAAGATCTTGGTCAGGTGTTCAACTTGGATTTTTGCCATCAGCCCTCTGACCGGACCATGCAGTCAAATGCTTCCGCGGGCAACGCTCGCGAGATCGGCGCGAAAATTCGGGACGCCAACTCTCGCTGGCCACGAGCATGCAGAGACATGCCGGTCCAGATTTTGTGTGTATGAATCTCGTTATTCTAGCAAAATTCGCCATCTCACTCAAATCCGAGCCTCTTCCAATGACACATGAACCTGGACGAGGCGCCGTGATTCCAACGACAGATGAGCCTGAACGGTCATGCTCGAAGCATGATCGTGGCCTCCGCAAGACGACGCAAGACGTCGTTCAAAACGGCTTGGCCAGCACCAGGTAGATCACGCCAAGTACTAACAGTACTGGCAATTCGTTGAACCAGCGCAACGCTCGCGAGGATGGCAGGGGGACACCTGCGGCGACCCTCTTGAGCAGGCGTCCGCATACGATGAAATACGCCAGCAGCAGCGCCACCAGGGTCAGCTTGGCATCGATCCAGTGCATCGAGCCGACGACATTGGGCAACGCCATGGGAAAGATGCGCCAGCCTTGCCACAACGCCAGGCCAAACACGAAGGCGATACCGAACATGTTGTGGCCAAAACGGTACAGCCGCCGCCCCATCAACAGCAGCCGCGCCTGTACCTCAGCCTCACCGGCGGTCTCGCTCAGGTTGACCAGGATCCTGGGCAGGTAGAAAACCGTCGCAATCCACGCCATCACGAACAACAGGTGCAGCGTCTTGATCAGCAGGTAGGTCATGATGGTCCTCGCCCATGCGCTGCCACGTGCAGCGCAGGGCGATGATAACGCGCAAGCGGGTCGATCACGACCGGCACCGAACACCGTCCAGCACCCTGCCGATCAATCGACGGCGGGACCGATCCGCGCCAGCAACGCCTGTAGCAAACGCTCCTGGTGCGCGGTGTCGAGTGGCGCATTGTTCCGATCCGTCAACTGGAAAAAGTCCTCGATGCGCTCGCCGAAGGTGGCAATACGCGCGTCATGCACCCGCACCTCCGCGTGCAGCATGACCTGCGCCACGGCGGCCAGCAGCCCCGGACGATCCGCCCCGACCAGGGCCAGCTGGGTACGCCCCCCGGCCGCGTGAAAACTGATTTTCGGCGTCATCTGGAAGTGTTTCTGGTGGCGCGACAACCCGCGCTTGCTTGGCTGCACGCCGGTCGATTGCGCCAAGGCTCGCTGCAAGCGTTGCTGCAACTCCCCGGCCCGTTGTGCGGAAGCCGGTCGCTGGCTGTCGGCCTCCAGCAACAAAAAGGTATCCAGCGCCCTATTGGTCGGCGAATTGAGGACCCGTGACTCCATCACCGAAAAATGCAGGCGATCCAGGACCGCGGTCACCATGGCAAACAAGCCGTCGCGATCCCGTGTGTAGATGAACAACTCGGTACTGCCCCGCACCGAAAGCGGCTGCACAGCAACCAGCGGCAAGGCGGAACCCGAGCGCAGGATCTCGCCGGTCTGCCAGGCGACTTGCTCCGGGCGATGGCGCAGAAAGCTCTGCTGTGGAAAATCTGTCCAGACAGCGGTCACTTCCGCCTCTGAAAACCCCGCATTCATCAGCAAGGCCAGCGCATATTCGGCGCACTCGGAAACCTGCACCGCCGCATCGCGCGGCAACTCGACATCGCTGCGCAGCGCATATCGGGTTGCTGTATAAAGGTCGGCCAGCAAGCGATCCTTCCAGCTGTTCCACAACCGGGGGCTGGTGCCGATGATGTCGGCAATGGTCAGCAAATAGAGCTGGCTCAGACGCTCACGTTGTCCAACCCGTTCTGCAAACTGATGCACGACCTCGGGGTCGGTAATGTCCTGTCGCTGCGCGGTGGTACTCATCAGCAAATGCCAGCGCACCAGCCAGGCTACCCGCTCGGTGTCATTGGCCGACAACCCCAGACGCGCGCAAAATGCGCGGGCATCCTCTTCGCCCAGCTTTGAATGATCGCCGCCGCGGCCCTTGGCAATGTCATGAAACAGCGCCGCCAGCAGCAGGATTTCGGGCTTCGGCAGCGCGGCCCATATCTCGCAGGCCAGCTTGAACTCCGGTTGCGCGGAAGCTTCGGCGAAACGTGCAACCTGACGCAGAACGCGCAAGGTGTGCTCATCCACGGTGTAGACGTGGAAAAGGTCGTATTGCATGCGCCCGAAAACCTTGCCGAACGCGGGCAGGATCGCCGCCAGCAGACCATGGCGATTCATTCGCCACAAGGCTTCCACCGCCGGCGCACCACGGCGCAGCAGCTGCAGAAAGACGGCCAGCACGTCGTCGTCGTCGGCCAGCACATCGACATGCGCGTCCGTCGCCTGATGGATTCGCCGCATGGTGTCGGCACTGAAGCCGACGACACCGACCTGATCCAGCCGGGCCATGAAAATCTCCAGCAGTGCCGCCGGACGCCGCATGAACAGTTGCGGATCGCGCGCCGCGAGGCGCCGGCCATAACGCACAAAATCCTCACCTACCGGCACGGCCTCGGCAGGCGGCTCCAGCATTTCCTCGAACCGATCGGCTACCTGCACGCCGAGCCGCTCGATCTGGCTGGCTGCACGGTAGTAGCCCTGCATGAATTGTTCGACGCCGAGATTTTTTTCATGTTCGTCGCGAAAGCCCAGGCGCGACGCCAGTCCTCGCTGATAGTCGAACAACAGGCGTTCCTCCGCACGACCGGCCTCCAGATGCAGCGCATAGCGATAACGCCGCAAGGTCGCCTCGGCCTGCTCCAGCGCCGCCTGCTCGGCCGGATCAAGCAGGCCCTCTACCACGAGGTCGGAGAAATCGTTTGCGTGAGCCAGTCGCAAACCGAGCCAACGCAAGGAATCCAGGGTCCGCAAGCCGCCCGGCCCATCCTTGAGATTTGGCTCGAGGTTATAGGCCGTATCATCGAAGCGCGCGTGACGGACATCGCGCTCGGCAAGTCGCGCGGCCAGATATCGCGGCGGCGGCCACAGGGCGGGGTCGTCGACGATCGATTGCAGATGCGCATTGAACGAGAGGTCGCCCGCCAGTCGTCGCGCATCCAGCAAACTGGTGAACACGCTCACATCCTGTGCCGCCAGCACCCGGCACTGCGCCGGATCGCGCACAGCATGACCGACCTTCAAACCGACATCCCACAGCGTCGCAAAACATTGTTCAAGTGCGCGCAAACGTGATGGCTCCGGTGCCTCCACCAGGACCAGAAGATCCACGTCCGAGTACGGAAACAGCAGGCCGCGACCAAACCCGCCCACCGCAAACAGCGCGGCGCCGGTGACATCGCCGAGACAGGCCACCCATACATGGATGACCACCCGATCGACCGCCGCCGCGCGCCGTTGCGCCAGCACGCCGGCTTCCGCACCATCCCGGAAGGCCGTCGCCAGAGCCCGATCGACATCCCCAAGCAACTGCCGCAGCGCCTTGCGGGCATCGACCGACACACCTGAACGAGGCACCGCGACCGGCAGTCGTGGCAGCGGCGGCAGGAGAGCTGGTGGTCGGGGCGGCATGGGGGGGGGGGCGAAACTCCGTGTGCGGCCAGCGGAAAATCCGCGGCCAGCTAGCTATGCGGGGCTACCGTCGACGGCGGCCCCCTGCCAGCAAGATAACAGGCGCGCACCGCCGGCCACGATTCCGCTGAATGGTGCTCGACAATCAGGCGTCCGGCCACGCGGTCAGGATCTCGAAGCCATCGTCCGTCACCGCGATGGTGTGCTCCCACTGCGCCGACAGCGAGTGGTCCTTGGTCACCACCGTCCAGCCATCCGGCAATTGCCGGGTATGCGGCTTGCCGGCATTGATCATCGGTTCGATCGTGAAAGTCATGCCTTTTTTCAACCCAAGACCGGCTCCCGCCTTGCCGTAATGCAGCACCTGGGGTTCGTCATGGTAGACCTTGCCGATGCCATGGCCACAGTACTCCCTGACCACACTGAAGCCGGCCGCCTCGGCATGCTGCTGGATCGCGTGGCCGACATCGCCCAAGGTCGCTCCCGGGCGGACCACTTCGATGCCACACATCATCGCTTCGAAGGTGGTGTCGATCAATCGTTTCGCCAGCACCGACGGGGTGCCGGCGACATACATGCGGCTGGTATCGCCATGCCAGCCGTCCTTGATCACGGTGACATCGATATTGACGATGTCACCGTCCTTGAGCACCTTGCCTTCGTTTGGAATCCCGTGGCAAATCACATGGTTGACCGAGGTACACAAGGTCTTCGGGAAGCCGTGGTAGCCGACATTGGCCGGAATCGCCTGCTGCACGTTGACGATATGCTCGTAGGCAAGGCGATCCAGTTGCTCGGTGGTAGCGCCGGGCTTTACATGCTCCTTGAGCATGTAAAGCACTTCGGCGGCCAGCTTGCCCGCCACACGCATGCCTTCGAGGTCTTCGGGGGATTTCAGGGTAATGGCCATGGATCTCGCCTGTTGGGTACCGACAATCCCCGCTGGACAACCATCCGCGAGTGACTTGCCGCGTGGCCGGCGTACCGGCTACACTTTTGGAGTTTTGCTGATCTGACGAAGTGACTGCAGCAGCCCCTTCCGAACGCAAAGCGAACCGGGATTGTAACCGCCATGCGGTACAACACCCAACCAACGCCACACACGTGTCGGCACCGTCTTCGGGGTGCTGCGTTCGCTCCCGCCAATTCGGGACGACGCGGTCGAAGGCGGGGATGCGTGGAGGTCCCAACCCCCAGGTCTCTCATCGAGACCATCGCAAGGAGTTACACCCATGGCCCAAGTCACCATGCGCCAGATGCTCGAAGCCGGCGTCCATTTCGGTCACCAGACCCGTTACTGGAATCCCAAGATGGCACCGTACATCTTCGGCGCGCGCGGCAAGATTCACATCATCAACCTCGAGAAGACCCTGCCGCTGTTCACCGACGCGATGAATTTCCTGTCCGGCATGGCACAAAAGCGCGGCACCATTCTTTTCGTCGGCACCAAGCGCTCGGCCCGTGAGCCGCTGGCCGAGGAAGCCGCTCGTGCCGGCATGCCTTTCGTCACCTCGCGCTGGCTCGGTGGCATGCTGACCAACTTCCGTACGGTGAAGCAGTCCGTTGCACGCCTGAAGGAACTGGAAGCAGCCGAGACCGACGGCAGCTTCGAGAAGCTGGTCAAGCACGAAGTGCTGGCGCGCCGCCGCGAACGCGACAAGCTGGAAGCCTCGCTCGGCGGCATCAAGGACATGAACCGCCTGCCTGATGCCCTGTTCGTGATCGACATCGGCCACGAAGACATTGCAGTGCAGGAAGCCAAGAAGCTCGGCATTCCGGTGATCGCGGTGGTCGACACCAACTACAACCCGGATCTGGTCGACTATGCGATCCCGGGCAACGACGATGCGATTCGCGCGATCCAGCTGTACGCCCGCGCCGCTGCCGACTCGATCCTCGAAGGCAAGGCCGCCGCACCGGCTGCCGCCCAGGGCGACGGCAATGACTTCGTCGAACTGGACGAGGAAGGCAATCCGGTGGCCAAGGTTGATCGCCCGCGCCGTGATGCCGCGCCGAAGAAGGGCGCGCCGCGCCGTGACAGCGGGCGCGGTGCACGCAACGAAGGCGCGCCGGCAGCCAAGTAAGTGCGACGACGGCGGCATGCCGTCGTACCGCCCCACGCAACACCCGGTGCCATGGCATTCAAAAACCATGGCACCCCCAAGTATTTAGAGGACTGACGATGAGCAATATTTCCGCCCAACTGGTCAAGGCGCTGCGCGAGCGTTCCGGCGCCGGCATGATGGAATGCAAGAAGGCGCTGGTCGAGAACAACGGCGACATCGAAATCGCGATGGAATGGCTGCGCAAATCCGGCCTGGCCAAGGCTGACAAGAAAGCCAGCCGCGTCGCTGCCGAAGGCCGAATCGTCGCCGCCCAGGCCGCTGGCAAGGCGGTGCTGGTCGAGGTCAACTGCGAGACGGATTTCGTCGCCAAGGACGCCAGTTTCCTGAAATTCAGTGACGCCGTTGCCGAGATCGCCCTGAAGTCCGGGGTCGCCGACATCGACGCCCTGAAAGCGACCACCCTCCCTGACGGCTCCTCGGTCGAAGAGACCGCCAAGGCCCTGGTTGCGACCATCGGCGAGAAGATCGACGTCCGCCGTCTCGCCCGGATCGAAAGCGACGGTGTGATCGGCAGCTATGTCCACGGTGGTCGCATCGGGGTGCTGGTTGCCCTGAAAGGCGGCTCCGAGGAGCTGGCCAAGGGTATTGCCATGCATGTGGCGGCGATGAACCCGGCACATATCCGAGCCGAGGACGTTCCTGCCGAATTCGTCGCCAAGGAGAAGGAAATCGCGTTGAGCCAGATGTCCGAGAAGGACAAGGCGAAGCCGGCCGACATTCTCGAGAAGATCATTTCCGGCAAGATCAACAAGATCGTCTCCGAAGTCACCCTGCTCGGCCAGCCCTACGTGCTGGACACCAACATCACGGTAGGCGAAGCGGTGAAAAAGGCCGGTGCCGACGTGGTGTCGGTAGTGCGCCTTGCCGTCGGTGAAGGCATCGAAAAGGTGGAAGAGGATTTCGCTGCCGAAGTGATGAAGCAGGCCGGCCTGGCCTGACCGACAACCCAATGGCATGACCAAGAAGGCCGCGGGAAACCGCGGCCTTCTTGGTAGCCAAAGGCGCAGATCGCCGGCATGGCGGGCGGCCGTTCGCGCGGCGCGAAAATCATCAAGAACCGGTCCCCTTGGGCGCCCTGTCTCACCCTTGCGACACGCGCTTCACCCTTGCATCAAGCTATAATACAGGGGTTTGCCACATCACAATCCGGAGCCCCCATGAGCGATCAGCCCAAGTACCATCGTATCCTGCTCAAACTCTCCGGCGAGGCACTGATGGGCGATGCCGATTACGGTATCGACCCGAAGATGATCAACCGGCTGGCCGAGGAAATCATCGAGGTCCAGCGTGCCGGCATCCAGATCGGCGTGGTGATCGGCGGCGGCAACATCTTCCGCGGTGCAGGGCTGGCCGCGGCGGGCATGGATCGCGTCACCGGCGACCATATGGGCATGCTGGCAACGGTGATGAATGCGCTGGCGATGCAGGACGCGATCGAGAAGCACGGTGGCTTCGCCCGCGTAATGAGTGCGATCCAGATCCACGACGTGGCCGAGGATTTCATCCGCCGACGCGCCATCCGCCACATCGAAAAAGGCCGTATCGTGTTGTTCGCCGCCGGAATCGGCAATCCGTTTTTCACCACCGACTCGGCTGCCGCGCTGCGTGCTGTGGAAGTCGGCGCCGACCTGTTGCTGAAGGCCACCAAGGTGGACGGCATCTACAACGTCGACCCAGCCCTGCACCGCGACGCCGTTCGCTATGAGCGACTGACCTACGACGAGGTGATCGAGCGCAAGCTCGCCGTGATGGATACCGCCGCCATCGCGCTGTGCCGGGATGACCGCATGCCGATGCGCATCTACGACATGACCGTAGCGGGAAATTTGATGCGCATCATGCACGGCGAACCCATCGGCACCCTGGTCTGTGCCGACTGAAAGGTTGGAAAGAATCGGCCGCCGACGGCGATCGCCATTTCCCCAACCATCTGAGTCGCAACCTCGCTGCTATAATTCGCCGTCTTGTCAGATTTCCCGGGAACCGCCACATGCTCAACGACATCAAGAACGATGCCCAGACCCGCATGGGCAAGAGCATCGATTCGCTCAAGCACGACCTCACCCGCATTCGCACCGGTCGGGCCAGCACCGCTCTGGTCGACAACATCAAGGTGCCTTACTACGGCGCCGACATGCCGCTGACCCAGGTCGCCTCGGTCTCACTGGCCGACGCACGGACGATCCTGATCACGCCGTGGGAAAAGCCGATGGTGGCGCCGATCGAAAAGGCCTTGATGGCCTCGGATCTCGGTGTCACACCGACCACCGCGGGCACCGTGATCCGCCTGAACATGCCGCCACTCACCGAGGAACGCCGCCGAGAGCTTGCCAAGCATGTGGCGCACGAAGGCGAGAATGCCAAGATCGCAATTCGCAACGTGCGCCGCGATGCGCTGCAGCAGGTCAAGGACCTGCTCAAGGAAAAGCTGATCACGGAAGACGACGATCGCCGTGCCGACGACGAAATCCAGAAGCTCACCGATCACGCGGTGAAAGACGTCGACACCGTGGTGAAGGCGAAGGAAGAGGAGTTGATGACCCTTTGAGGGTCATCATCCGGCAACAGCATGCAGTTGCACGCGACGCCCGCTATCGGCAGCCAGCTCATTGAACCCGTGTTCTACCCCGCGCCAACCCTGGATGGTGCGAAACGCCTGCACGGCCTTCATGCGGCGTCATCGGCATGACCACAGCAGCCCGGGTGCCCCGACATATCGCCATCGTGATGGATGGCAACGGTCGCTGGGCCAGGGCACGGCACCGACCACGCAGCTTTGGCCACAATGCCGGACGCAAGGCGGTACGCGAGGCGGTGGAGTCGTGCCTGCGCGAAGGTGTCCAGGTGTTGACCCTGTTCGCCTTTTCCAGCGAGAACTGGCACCGGCCGCAAGCTGAGGTCGGTGCCCTGATGAACCTGTTCGTGCGGGCGCTGGACAAGGAAGTCGAAGATCTACACGGCCATGGCGTTCGCCTGCGATTTATTGGTGACCTGCAGGCATTCGACGAACCGCTGCGTCGGCGCATGCACAACGCGATGGCTCACACGGCAGGCAACGATCGGCTGCACATGAATGTCGCGGTGAATTACGGCGGACGCTGGGATATCGTGCAGGCCAGCCGGTGCGCCGCCGAAGCCGTTGCCAACGGCGATATTCACGTCGACGATATCGACGAAAACCGGCTTGGCCAATGGATGAGCCTGGCCGAGCTTCCACCCCTTGACCTGTTCATCCGCACCGGTGGCGAATACCGCATCAGCAATTTCCTGCTGTGGCAGGCGGCGTATGCGGAGCTCTACTTTACCGATACCCTGTGGCCGGACTTCGATCATGCCTGCCTGCGCCTTGCCATCGAGGACTATGCTCGCCGCGAACGCCGCTATGGCCGCACCGGCGAGCAAGTCGCCGCAAATCACTGAGGATGACGATGCTGCTACAGCGTACTTTGGCCGCCCTGGTGCTCGCACCGCTGGTGATACTGATCATCCTGCTGTCGTCGACGCCGGTGGTGGGGCTTGTCGGCGCGCTGGCCTTCCTGGTGGCGGCGTGGGAGTGGATCCAGCTGAGCGGACTGCGCAGTCCGCTGTGGCGCGGTATCGTGCTGATGGCCACAGCCGCCATTTTTATACTGCTGTGGCGGGTTCACGGCACGGCATGGACACCTGTGCTGCTGGCGGCGGGCGTCGCCTGGTGGCTGCTTGCCTGTCTGTGGCTTCGCCATTTTGCCTTTGCCGCTGCACCCACCCGCGAGAGCCGTGCGCTGAAACTGTTGGCTGGTGCCTTGGTGATATTTCCGGCCTGGATTGCCCTGCTCAGCATTCACGCTCATAGCCCGCACGGAAATTGGTGGCTGCTGCTCGCCTTCGTCGTGGTCTGGGCATCGGATATCGGCGCCTATTTCAGCGGGCGAGCGTTCGGAAAACGCAAGCTGGCACCGCAGATCAGTCCCGGCAAGACGTGGGCCGGCGTCTATGGCGCGCTGGTCGCCGGGGTAATGGTTACCACCTTGAGCGGCTGGTTGCTGGATGTTCGCGGCAGCAAGCTGCTGGCCCTGGGCTTGCTGGCGGCAGTCACCGTGGGTGCGTCGATCGTCGGCGACCTGCTGGAAAGCCTGATGAAGCGCCATGCCCGGGTGAAGGACTCCGGCACCTTGATTCCCGGCCATGGCGGCTTGATGGACCGTATGGACAGCGTCTTTGCCGCCCTGCCGGTATTCGCCGCCGGCTTGCTGCTGCTGGGATTGTGAGATGAAGAACGTCGCCGTACTCGGCGCCACCGGCTCGATCGGTGGCAATACCCTGGATGTCATCGCGCGCCATCCGCAGCGGTTTCGCGCCAGTGTGCTGACCGCGCATCGCCAGGTCACGGCACTGGTTGCCTTGTGCGCCGTCCACCGCCCGGACCTGGCCGTGATTGCGGACCCGGCACTGGAACCGGAGCTTACCCGTCAGCTGACGGCCGCCGGCGTCCGCTGCGATGTCGCCAGCGGCCATGCTGCGCTGACCGCAGCAGCGGCCAGTCCGTTGTGCGATACCGTGGTAGCCGCCATCGTCGGCGCTGCCGGCCTCGAGTCCACGCTTGCAGCAGCGCGTGCCGGCAAACACCTGCTGCTGGCCAACAAGGAATCCATCGTGATGGCCGGACCGCTGCTGCTCGAAGCCGTCGCGGCCGGCGGCGGTGCGCTGATTCCGGTCGACTCCGAGCACAACGCGCTATTTCAGTGCCTGCCTCCCGCATGTCTGCCCGGAGGGCAGCCCCATCTGGGCAAGGGCGGCGTGCGACGCCTGATCCTGACGGCCTCGGGTGGCCCGTTTCGAGGTTTCCTGCGGCCCCAATTGGCGCAAATCACTCCGGAGCAGGCGTGCAAGCATCCCAACTGGGTCATGGGCCGCAAGATCTCGGTCGATTCGGCCACCTTGATGAACAAGGGCCTGGAGGTGATCGAGGCGCACCACCTGTTCAATGCCCCCGCAGAGGCGATCGAGGTGCTGGTGCACCCGCAGAGCCTGGTGCACTCGCTGGTGGAGTACGTCGATGGCTCGGTGCTGGCCCAACTCGGCAATCCCGACATGCGTACGGCCATCGCCCACGCGCTGGCATGGCCTGAACGGGTCGAAGCCGGCGTCGCGCCACTGGACCTGGCAGCCTGCGCGCCGCTGGCATTCGAACCGCCGGACCTGGATACCTTCCGCTGCCTGGCGCTGGCCTTCCAGGCGCTGCGCGCCGGTGGCGATGCGCCAGCGTTGCTGAACGCGGCCAACGAAGTGGCTGTAGCGGCATTTCTTGCTGGCACACTACCGTTCCTGGCGATTGCCGATGTCGTCGAAAGCGTGCTTGCGGAACTGCCGGCGCAGGACGTGGTCAATATCGAGACCCTTTGTGAACGTGACCGGGACGCCCGCGAAGCAGCCCGCCGGATTCTGCGCAATGCTTGCTGATATTCTTGCCCCGACGACTTACTCCAACGGCCCTTGATGACTTCTTTTTTCGGATCGGTGTTCTGGTTGCTGGTCACGCTTGGCGTGCTGGTGACCTTCCATGAGTTCGGCCACTACTGGGTCGCGCGGCGCTGCGGGGTCAAGGTGCTGCGTTTCTCGGTCGGTTTCGGCAAGGCGATCTGGAAGCATATCGGCCGCGACGGCACCGAATACCAGATCGCCGCGATCCCGTTGGGTGGCTACGTGAAAATGCTCGACGCGCGCGAAGGCGACGTCGACCCGGCGTTGCGCGACCAGGAGTTCACCGGCAAGTCGGTGTGGAAACGTATCGCCATTGTCGCCGCTGGGCCGGGCTTCAACCTGATCTTTACCCTGGCCGCATTCTGGGTGATGTTCATGCTCGGTCGCCCCGACGTGGCGCCGGTGGTCACCGCGGTACCGCACAGCATGGCGGCCAAAGCCGGGATCCAGCCAGGCGATCGCATCCTGCGCGTGGGTGGCGAGGCGGTGACGACCTGGAGCGACTCGATGGACGCCGTGGTCAACGCCCTGCTCGGGCGCACGCCACTGCCATTGACGGTGCGCGACAGCAACGGCCGGCAACGTCAGCTCACGCTGCCGCTGAACCAGCTGCCACCCGGGCTGTCCGTCGACCAGTATCTGCCCCGACTCGGCTTGAAACTGGCGCCGCCCGCCGCGATTGCCGCCACCGTGATCTCCGGTCAACCGGCAGCCCTGGCGGGGATGCAGGGTGGCGACCGCATTCTCAGCGTCAACGGCCAGCCGGTCGCCGATTTCATCGGCTTTGGCAAACAGGTACAGGCCGACGCCATCAAGTCGCCGCAGCTGGCGCTGGCCGTGAAGCGTGGCAACAAGGTGATCGAACTGCACATCACCGCCCGCTGGGAATCGCTGCAAGGCCAGCCAAAGAAATGGATCCTCGGGATCAACGCCCCGGCAGCCGAGCTGGCCACCGTGCACTACGGGCCGATTCGGGCGCTTGGCGCCTCATTGGCCACGACCTGGCAGAACACCACGCAGACCTTCAGCATGCTGGGCAAGATGTTGACCGGTCAGGCCTCGACCCGCAACCTGTCGGGGGTTATCGGGATCGCCCAGGTGGCCAACGCATCGGCACACATGGGCCTTCCGTGGTTTCTCAACTTCCTCGCCCTGGTGTCGCTGAGCCTGGCAATACTCAACCTGCTGCCGATCCCGGTGCTGGATGGCGGGCACCTGCTGTATTATCTTGTGGAGTTGATCAAGGGCAGCCCGGTCAGCGAACAGACCATGATCGTGGGCCAGTACATCGGCATCGCCTTGCTGTTCACCCTGATGGGGCTGGCGTTCTACAACGACATCCACCGCATGTTGTTGTCGTGACGCCCATGGTCGTTGATCGCGGAACCTCGACACCACGCTGGTCTGCGCCTGCCCTGGCGCAGCACCGCGAGGTGTCACATGGCGTATCCCTGAGGGGTGCGAATCTTCTTACGAAGCGGGGCCGGCCCCTGTTTTCACGCATTGATCGGGTAGCCAGCTTTCGCTACCTGCTCGAAATAACCCAACGGAATCGACGATGAAGCGTATCGCCGCGCTGATCCTGCTTGCATCCCTCTCCGCCCGTGCGTTCGCGTTCGATCCCTTTGTGGTGTCGGATATCCGCATCGACGGTCTCAGCCGCATCTCTGCAGGCACGGTGTTCAACTACCTGCCCGTGAGCAAGGGTGATCGCCTGACCGACGCCGAGGCCCAGCGTGCCATCCGCGCGTTGTACCAGACCAAGTTTTTCAGCGACGTGGAATTCGACCGTGATGGCAACATCCTGGTGATCAAGGTCGTGGAGCGACCATCGATCGCCAAGCTGACGCTGCACGGCAACAAGGACATCAAGACCGATGACCTGAAAAAGGGCCTCAAGCAGATTGGGCTGGCCGAAGGCGAGACCTTCGACCGGCTGGCTCTGGACAACGTGCAACAGGAACTGATCCGGCAGTACTACAACCGCGGGAAGTACAATGTATCGGTGGTTCCGCATGTCGTCAGGCTCAACCGCAACCGCGTCGCGATCGACATCGAGATCCGCGAAGGCAAGGCGGCCAAGATCCAGGAAATCAACATCCTCGGCAATCACGCCTTCACCGACAAGCAGATCCGCAAGGATTTCGAATCGAACACGCCGGGACTGATGTCCTGGTACTCGAAGGACGATCAGTATTCGCGCGAGAAGCTCTCCGGCGACCTGGAGAAATTGCAATCGTTCTACATGAATCGCGGATATGCCGACTTCGCGGTGGACTCGACCCAGGTATCGATCTCGCCGGACAAACAGTCGATGTACATCGACGCCAGCGTGAAAGAGGGTGAGACCTACAAGATTGCCGACGTCAAGCTCCTGGGCAAGCTGGTCCTTCCCGAAAAAACCCTGCGCCAGTTCGTCTACGTCAAGAAAGGCCAGACCTTCAACCGCGCGGCGATCGAGGCCAGCACCAAGGCGATCAAGGCGATCCTCGCCAATCTCGGCTACGCCTACGCCAAGGTCTCGCCGATTCCCAAGCTGGACAAGGAAAAACGTACCGTCGACCTGACCTTGTACATCGAGCCGGGCCAACGCATGTACGTGCGCCGCATCGTATTCCAGGGCAATACCGGCACCGAGGGCGATGTGCTGCGTCGCGAGATGCGCCAACTCGAAGGCTCCTGGTATTCGCAGGCGGCGATCGATCGCTCCAAGATCCGCCTGCAACAACTGGGCTTCTTCAAGAAGGTCAAGATCAGCAAGAAGCGCGTTCCCGGCACGCAGGATCAGGTGGACGTCGACGTCAAGGTCGAAGAACAGTCCGCAGGCAGCCTGCAGTTCGGCGTAGGTTATTCGCAATACTCCGGCATCATCCTCAATGCCTCAGTATCGCAACGCAACCTGTTCGGTACCGGCGACAGCTTCTCGATCAGCGGTTCGCGCAGTACCTACTCCACCAGTTTCGGCCTGAATTACTACAACCCCTACCTGACCGACAACAACGTCGGCATCGGCTACAGCGCCACCTACACGAAAAGCAATTACGGCAATACCACCTTCGCCAACTACGCCACCAGCGACAAGAGCTTTTCCACCTATCTCGGTATTCCGGTGACCGAGTACGACGCCTTGCGGGTGGGTCTTGGCATCAGCAGCAACCAGATCAACCTGATCCCGGGTTACAGCCCGCAGCCGCTGATCGACTACCAGAACGAGATCGGTCACCGCACGATCCATTCGTGGACCGGCACCCTGGGCTGGAATCACGATACCCGCAACGGCTACTGGGCACCGACCCGTGGCGGCCTGATCTCTGCCTCCACCAATGTCGCGTTGCCCGGTTCCACCGTGCAGTACTGGAAGCTGACCGCCGAAGCGAATCACTACTGGCCGATCGGCAGGGGTTTCGTGCTGTACCTGGATGGGCAGATCGGCTACGGCAAGACCTACGGCCAGAACGGCATCAGCGATGCCAGCTTTGCCGCATTGAAAGCGAATACCACCGACCACTCGATAACCGACTTGCGGCAGGCATTCCCGTTCTGGCAAAACTTCTATTCCGGCGGCGTGCGTGATGTCCGCGGCTTCCAGGACAACACGTTGGGACCGCGGATCTGCCCGCTGGCCAACTCCGTGCCACAGAGCAATGGCCTGTGCTCCAATGGTGGCTACTACGCGCAACCGATCGGTGGTGCCTTCAAGGTGCTCGGTACCGCCGAGGTGTATATCCCGCTGCCATTCCTGAAGGACGTCAATACGGCGCGCGTCGCCTGGTTCGTCGACGTCGGCAATGCCTACAAGGACTACCAGAGCTTCAACGCCAGCACCCTGCGCGCCTCGACCGGTCTCTCGCTGCACTGGCAGGCCCCGATCGGTCCGCTGATCATCAGCTTCGCAGTACCGTTCCGTACCCAGCCCAGCGATGGTCACTACGAGGAGCGCATCCAGTTCACCTTCGGCAGCCAATTCTGATGAATGAATACGGCGCGCTGGCATACCGCCAGCCGCCGACGCACGGAGCCTGACCGTGAAGACCATTGCACACCCCCTGAGCGCGCTGGCCGAACGTTTCAAACTGACCCTGCACGGTGACGGCAGTCGACTGATTGACGGTGTCGGCACCCTCAATGGAGCCGGCCCGAGCCAGCTCAGCTTTCTATCCAACAGCAAATACGCCGCACAGTTGGCGAGTACCCGTGCCGGGGTGGTCATTCTGGGCGAAGAGCATCTTGCCGACTGCCCGACGGCGGCCCTGGTCGCCAAAGACCCCTATACCGCCTACGCCAGGATCGCCACCGTGTTCGAGCGATTGCCACAGGCACCGCCCGGCGTTCACCCCAGCGCGATTGTGGCCTCCTCAGCCAAGGTCAGTCCGAGCGCAAGCATCGGGCCGTGCTGCGTCGTTGAAGAGAACGCGGTGATCGGTGACGACGTCTTCCTCGGGCCGCACTGCCTCGTCGGAGCCGACTGCGTGGTGGGCGCACAGTCGCGCCTGGTGGCCCGGGTCACCCTGGTTACCCGGGTCAGTCTGGGCATGCGCGTGCTGGTTCATCCGGGCGCCGTAATCGGCTCGGACGGTTTCGGTCTCGCGTTTGATCGCAGCCTTGCCGATCACGGCGGCTGGATCAAGCTGCCGCAACTGGGCGGGGTGCGGATCGGTGACGATTGCGAGATCGGTGCCAATACCACCATCGACCGCGGCGCGCTCGACGACACCGTGCTGGAAGATGACGTACGCCTGGACAACCAGATCCAGATCGCCCACAACGTCCATGTCGGTGCGCACACCGCAATGGCTGGCTGCGCGGCGGTTGCCGGCAGCGCCCGGATCGGGCGTTACTGCATGATCGGCGGCAATGCCGGCGTGCTGGGACATCTTGAGCTCGCCGACCGGGTTACCATTACCGCCAAGAGTCTGGTGACCCACTCGATCCGCGAAGCGGGTGAATACTCCTCGGGTGTACCGCTGCAGGAAAACCGGCAGTGGCGAAAAAATGCGGCACGCTTCAAGCATCTGGACGATCATGTGCGCCGCCTTTCGGCGCTCGAGAAGGACAAGAACCATGAGTGAGCAAATGGCAACCATTACCCTGCCAGTGAATATCGAGCAGATCCAGGAACTGCTGCCACACCGCTATCCCTTCCTGCTGGTGGATCGGGTGATCGAGATCCAGCCGGAGGTCAGTGTGGTCGCGCTGAAAAACGTGACCGTCAACGAGCCGTTTTTCCAAGGCCACTTTCCCGGCCATGCGGTGATGCCGGGTGTGCTGATCATCGAGGCAATGGCCCAGGCCGCCGGACTGCTGACGCAGATCAGCCGCCATATGAAAGGCGATACCGGCAGCGCACTGTTCTATCTGGTCAAGGTCGACAATGCGCGATTCAGTGCGCCGGTCGTTCCCGGCGACCAGCTGCGTATGGAAGTCTCACTGAAGCGTCTGGTGCGCGGCATGGGTCTGTTTGTGGCCCGCACCCTGGTCGATGGCAAGGAAGTGGCCAGCTGCGAACTGATGTGCGCCGCAAGGTCCGAAAAATGATCGAAGCCGCGCCGATCCATCCCACTGCACTGGTCGATCCTTCCGCCGTCATCGGTGCCGATGTAAGTATTGGTGCCTACAGCGTGATCGGCGCCGATGTGGAAATCGGCGACGGCACCGTGATCGGACCGCATGTGGTGATCGAGGGACCTACCCGGATCGGTCGCAACAACCGCATTACCCAGTTCGCCTCACTCGGTGGCGCACCACAGGACAAGAAATTTGCCGACGAGCGTACCGAGCTGATCATCGGCGACCGCAACCTGATCCGTGAATTCGTCACCATCAACCGCGGCACCGGGGACGGCGGCGGCATCACCCGCATCGGCAACGACAACTGGGTGCTTGCGTACGTGCACGTGGCCCACGACTGCCAGATCGGCAACCACGTGGTGTTCTCCAACTATGCGGCACTGGCCGGACATGTCGAGATCGGCGACTGGACAATCCTCTCCGGCTATTCCGGTGTCCATCAATTCTGCAAGGTCGGCGCCCACGCGTTCATCGGCATGGGCTGCCTGGTCGGTCACGATGTACCGCCGTTCGTGCTGATGGCCAACGAACAACAGGGGCGACCGCGCGGGATCAACAGCGAGGGGCTGAAGCGACGCGGCTTCGACAGCGCACGCATCGCCGCCATCAAGCGCGCCTACCGCACGCTGTACATGGCCGGACTGTCACTTCCCGAGGCGCGCCAGCAACTGACCACGCAGGCCGAAGCGAGCGAGGACGTGCGCGCCATGCTCGACTTCCTCGACCGCAGCGAACGTACGCTGGCACGCTAACATGTGTACAACACGTCGCCGCCGCTCCAGTGCGTGTCCTGGTTCCCCGGACTGAACCATGCCGGTGGCTGAGCAAAACCCCACCCCGACCATCGCCATCCTCGCCGGTGAGGATTCCGGTGACCAACTCGGCGCAGACCTGATCGTCGCGCTGCGCCGACGCTATCCGCAGGCGCGTTTCGTCGGTATCGGTGGCGCGCGAATGCAGGCCTGCGGCTTCCACTCCTGGCATGACATCCACGAGCTTTCGCTGTTCGGGCTGAGCGAAGTGATCCGCCACCTGCCGCGGCTGCTGCGGCTGCGAAAATCCCTGCTCGCGAGGCTGCTGAAAATCCGCCCGGACGTGGTGATCGGCATCGACGCACCCGACTTCAACCTGGGGGTCGAGCGGCACCTGAAAAAGGCCGGTCTGACCACGGTGCACTATGTCAGCCCATCGGTCTGGGCCTGGCGCGAAAAACGGGCAGCGAAAATCGGCCAGAGTGCCCATCGCGTGCTGTGCCTGTTTCCGATGGAACCGCCGATCTACGCCCGCCATGGCATCGACGCGCGCTTCGTCGGCCACCCACTGGCCGATCGTTTCGCGCTGGTGTCCGATCGCGTCGGCGCGCGCGATACCTTGCAGTTGCCCCGGGATGTGCCGGTACTCGCGTTGTTGCCCGGTAGCCGGTTGTCCGAGCTGGAGCTGCTGGGCCAGCCTTTCATCGAGGCCGCAGCCCGGGTCTCGGCGGCCCTGCCCGGCCTGCGCATCGTGATCCCGGCAGCCAACCCCCAGGTTCATGCCCGGCTCAAGGCGCTGCTGGCCAAAGGCGCACGCGACGAGACGGCACCGCTGCTGCTGGACGGCCATGCGCACGAAGCGATGCTCGCTGCCGACGTGGTGTTGCTGGCTTCGGGTACCGCAACACTCGAAGCGATGCTGGCAAAACGACCGATGGTGGTCGGCTACCGCGTGTCCGCGCTCAGCTACCGCATCGCCCGCTGGCTGAAAATGCTGAAAACCGACATCTACGCGTTGCCCAATATCCTGGCACGTGCCCGGGATCCCGACACCGAGCTGCCGGTACCGGAACTGATGCAGGATCAGTGCACCGCAGCGAACCTGGCCAGCGCCACCCTGGCGCTGTTTCGCGATAGCGAACGTCGCGCACGCGTGGTCGCCCTTTTTGAGCAACTGCACCTTGGGCTGCGCGCCGGGCAGGAAGCCGATGCCGGCCTGCGCGCCGCCGATGCGGTGGCCGAATTGCTGGACCAGAAGCATGTCGACGCGTAGCGCCCTTGCAGCCGCGCGCAACGCTGCCTTCCAACCGCAGCGGGAGGTTGGCAGCGGTTACATGCTGGTGGCCGGGGTCGATGAGGCCGGTCGCGGCCCCCTCGCCGGACCGCTGGCGGTGGCCGCGGTGATCCTGGATCCCGCCCACCCGATCGCTGGCCTCGACGACTCCAAAAAACTCAGTGCGGCGAAGCGCGAGGCGCTCTACCCGCTGATCCTGGAACACGCCTTGGCCTGCTGCGTGATCCTGGTCGAGGTCGCCGAAATCGATCGACTCAATATCTTCCATGCCACCATGAGCGGCATGTGCCAGGCCGTGGCCGGCCTCAGCACGGCGCCCGACGAAGCCTTGATCGACGGCAACAAGTTACCGCCCGAATTACCCTGTCGCGGACGCGCCATCGTCGGCGGCGACGCGCTGCAACCGGCGATCAGCGCCGCCTCGATTCTGGCCAAGGTCAGCCGCGACCGCCTGATGGTCGCACTGGATGCCACCCATCCGGGTTACGGCTTCGCCGTACACAAGGGCTACCCGACCCCCGCGCATCTGGCGTCGCTGCAGCGACTCGGGCCATGCAGCCAGCATCGGCGCAGCTTTGCCCCGGTGCGCCGCCTGCTGGGTCAGGGCGTGCTGCTCTGACCCAGGCTCGCTTGTGCGCCATACCCCGGCTGGAAGCTGACCGGCATTCCAGCCCACAGGCGTCCGCAAGTCGCCCTCACCATGGGTTCGGCGAAAACCGCAGAAGTCAATCTTGCTGCCCGGCCAGCCGCCCGGTAGCCTGCATGGACTCAGCGCGTAATTCTGCATGACCGTCCGCTATACCCACCTGCATCTGCACAGCGAATACTCGCTGGTCGACTCGACTATCCGCATCAAGGCGCTGGTCGAAGCCTGTGTGCAAGCCGGGATGCCGGCCGTGGCGCTCACCGACGAATGCAACATGTTCGCACTGGTCAAGTTCTACAAGGCCTGCGAGGCTGGCGGGATCAAGCCGATCTGCGGCAGCGACCTGAGTATCAGCGCCGCAGACGATCCCCGGCCCTGGCGACTGACCCTGTTGTGCCAGAACCACGAAGGCTATCTCAACCTTTCGCGCCTGGTCTCGCGCGCCTGGCGCGATGGCCAGCACGGCGGGCGACCACTGGTCGAGGCCGACTGGCTGAATGCCGATGCCAGCAGCGGCCTGATTGCCCTGCTCGGGCGCCGCAGTGAGGTTGCCCGGCTAGCGCTGAATCAGGGTCTGCAGGTGGCCCTGGCAGCGCTGCGTCCCATGGCGCACCTGTTTCCAGATCGCCTGTATCTGGAGCTAACCCGTTGCGGTCATGACGACGAAGCCGGCTGGAATAGCGCTGCCCTGGCGTTGGCCGCCGAACTCGGGCTACCCGTGCTGGCCAGCAATGACGTGCGGTTTCTCAGGCAGGACGATTTCGAGGCGCACGAGGCACGCGTATGTATCAACCAGGGGCGGGTGCTGGCCGACCCCAAACGCCCGCGTGAGTACAGCGATCAGCAGTACCTGAAAACGCCCGAGGAAATGGCCGAGCTGTTTGCCGACCTCCCCGAAGCGTTGGAAAACAGCGTCGAACTGGCGACGCGCTGCAACCTGGAATTGACCTTCGGCAAGTACTACCTGCCCGATTTCCCGGTACCCGAAGGCCACGATCTCAACAGCCATATCCGCGAATTGTCCCGCCAGGGATTGCGTGAGCGTCTCGCCAACGCGCCGCTGGCCGCGGAACATACGCTCGCCGACTACGAGGCCCGGCTGGAACGCGAACTCGACGTGATCATCGAGATGGGCTTCCCCGGCTACTTCCTGATCGTGGCCGACTTCATCAACTGGGGCAAGCAGAACGGCATCCCGGTCGGTCCCGGTCGCGGTTCCGGCGCCGGCTCGCTGGTCGCGTGGGCACTGAAGATTACCGATCTGGACCCGCTGCAGTTCAATCTGCTGTTCGAGCGCTTCCTGAATCCCGAACGCGTGTCGATGCCCGATTTCGACATCGACTTCTGCATGGATCGCCGCGACGAGGTGATCGACTACGTGTCGCGAAAATACGGCCGCGACCGGGTCAGCCAGATCATCACCTACGGCTCGATGGCGGCCAAGGCGGTGCTGCGCGATTCCGGCCGCGTGCTGAGCATGCCCTACGGCCAGGTCGACCGCCTGGCCAAGATGGTACCGCCGCGCCCGCTCGACCTGACCCTGTCCGACGCACTCGGCCGTTCGGAAAAGTCGAAAAAGGAAACCGATCGCGTGGTCAGGGAATTCTGTGAAACCTACGAGCAGGACGAGGAAGCCCGCGCCCTGATCGACCTGGCACTGAAGCTGGAAAACCTCACCCGCAATGCCGGCAAGCATGCCGGCGGCGTGGTTATCGCACCCAGTCCGCTGACCGACTTCGCGCCGCTGTACTGCGAGGCTGGCGGTGGCAGTGTGGTCACCCAGTACGACAAGGACGACGTCGAGGCGGTAGGCCTGGTCAAGTTCGACTTTCTCGGCCTGCGTACGCTGACCATCATCGACTGGGCGGTGAAGGCGATCAACGCGCGCCGCGCGAAAACCGGCGAGCCGGCGCTGGATATTTCGCAGCTTCCGCTCGACGATCCAGCCCCGTACACGCTGCTCAAGAAAGCGCAGACCGTGGCGGTATTCCAGCTCGAATCCTCCGGCATGCAGCGCATGCTCAAAGACGCCAGGCCCGACCGCTTCGAGGACATCATCGCGCTGGTGGCGCTGTACCGCCCTGGCCCGATGGACCTGATTCCCAGCTTCGTGGCGCGCAAACACGGCCGTGAGGAGGTGGAGTACCCCGATCCGCGCGTCGAGCCGATCCTGAAAGAGACCTACGGCATCATGGTCTATCAGGAGCAGGTGATGCAGATGGCGCAGATCGTAGGCGGTTACTCGCTCGGCGGCGCCGACCTGCTGCGCCGCGCGATGGGCAAGAAGAAAGTCGAGGAGATGGCCAAGGAACGCGCCAAGTTCCGCGAGGGCGCGGCGAAGGACGGGCTCACCGGCGAGAAGGCCGACTCGATCTTCGATCTGATGGAGAAGTTCGCCGGCTACGGCTTCAACAAGTCGCACGCGGCGGCCTATGCCCTGGTCTCGTATCAGACCGCCTGGCTGAAGGCGCACTATCCGGCCGAGTTCATGGCGGCGACCATCTCCGCGGACATGGACAACACCGACAAGGTGGTGACCTTTCTCAACGAGGCACGCGCACTCCAGATCGCCGTGCAGCCGCCGGATGTCAACGCATCGGACTACATGTTTGTCGCTGTCGAACCGACCACGATCCAGTACGGCCTGGGTGCCATCAAGGGGGTCGGCCAGGGTGCCTGCGAGGCCATCGTGGCCGGACGCGCACAAGGCCCCTACACCGATATCGCGGATTTCTGCCGTCGGGTCGACCCGACCAGGCTTAACCGCCGCGTGCTCGAAGCGCTGATTTTGTCCGGCGCGCTGGACGCACTGGCGCCGACCCGTGCCAGCTTGATGCAACAGTTGCCCGATGCGATCAAGGCCGCCGAGCAGCATCTGCGCGACCGGCAGTCAGGCCAGAACGACATGTTCGGCGCCACCATGGGCACATCCACGGCGGTGCTGAAAATCGATTTGCCGACCGCACCGGAATGGCCGCTGGAACAGAAACTGCAGGGCGAACGCGACACGCTCGGGTATTACCTGTCCGGCCACCCTACCGACCCGTGGAAGGACGAACTGGCGCAGTTGTCGACCTGCCCGCTGGGCGAAATCGTCGATCGCTACCAGCCGCCGAAACCACGTAAAAGCGACAACGACGACGGCAACCGCTTTCGCCGCGGCCCGGACACGCCATGGACGGTCGCCGGCATGGTGACCGCCGTGCGCAAGCGCGGCGACAGTGATGCCTTCGTGCGGCTGGAAGACGGTAGCGGCAGCATCGAGGTGAGTTTCTTCGGCGAGCTGTATCAGCAGGTGGCACCACTGCTGACTCGCGACCAGATGCTGATCGTCGACGGCGGCCTGCGCATCGATGACTTCTCCGGCGGCGGCTTCCAACTGCGCGCCCGCAGCGCCAGCTCACTGGCCGATGCCTGTCGCAAGCATGCCCGGCTGCTGCAGCTGAAATTGAACGGTATCGAACCCGGCTTCATCGAACAGCTGCAACACACGCTGGCCGGCTACCGCGGCGGCCACACCACCGTCACCTTGCACGGTTATCACAACCGCGATGCCCAGGCCGACATCGAACTGGGCCAGGCATGGCGTGTAGAAGCCATCCCCGAGTTGCTGCGCAGTGTCCGCGCCTTGCCCGGCGTGCAGGCGGTCCGGCTTCGCATCGTCAGGCAGCCGGACTGAGTCCAGGCCCTCGGGCGGACCGAAGGCGACAAAGCAAACGCCCCAGAGGTCGGAAAGATATCGAACGCCGTAGCGAGAGCGGCGCCGGCAGCCGCTTCTGACGGCGATCACCGTGGGCGGGCGATTTTTTCTCAGCCTCTCAGCAGCCGCCCCCATCGGCGCATTCACCGCGCCCACCACGGCAATCGCAACCGTGTGCGTCAGCAAGTCGGTGGCCGCCGTGTCATAGGCGTGACAGATTTCCAGCAAGCTGGCCGAGGCGGAGGCACCGATCCACAACATGGCACCGGGCAACGGCAGCCGGGCCCAGCGCACGTTTCGGCCTGGCACGCCCAGTACGAAAGCCGCCCACGCCGCGGAGGCCGAGTTGCTCGATCGCTTCGCGCTGGCCAGGCGGCAGCACGGCAATCGCTGCATGCAATTGTTTTGCGCGCTGCAGGCTTTCGGTGGCAGCACTGGCGTCATCGGCGTCGGGGTGATTGGCCAGCGCGAACTCATCGTGCAGCTCGCGACGGTCACGGTCACCCGCCTGGGTGGCCGCCATCCATGCCGCCCGACGCCGGTCTGGCGATTCGATAGCATCGGCAGCGGTGGTTTCGGCGCTCACGCATCGAAGCCTACCCGGCGATGGGAATTTGCTACCCTCCGAGACCATGGCACCGCTGGCGGTCGGGATATAGGACATGGCCACCCGGTTCGGGAACTGCCACGACAGATTCGCTGCATCCGGCGTCGGAGTTACCTCGTAAATGATGGATGCACGCCGGCAACGCGCTTGCTGCCGCCCCGGCCACACGATGAGTCACTGCACGTGGCGGCGCGGCGAATGATCCGATGAAAGCCATCCACACGGATGGGACAGCATGCCCCAGCCGCAGGTCGTCGGTTGTCATAGTGTCCTGATTCAGCCGTTTCACCACCCCGGAGGTCCCCATGTCACGCCTTGATCAAACGCTCGCGATGGACCGCCGCCGCTTTGTACGTGCCGCGCTGGTCGGCGGCGGCTTGCTGGTGGTTGGCGGAGGTCTGCTGGCACCACGCCTTTTTGCCGCAGCCAATACGCCGGTGGGCAGGCCGGGCAAGGTGCTGCTGGAGGTCTTTGCCAGCGATGGCCGCGATCTTGGCCCGCGGGAGGTACCGAGGCTGGTCCTCACCGATGCGCAGTGGCGCCAGCGGCTGTCGCCTGCCGCTTTCACCATCATGCGCCGCGCCGGCACCGAGCGGGCATTCAGCGGCGACCATGAGAACCCGGGGACGAAAGGGCTGTTCCGCTGCGCCGCCTGTGATACCGCATTGTATGACGCGGCCACCGAGTTCGATTCGGGTACCGGCTGGCCAAGCTTCTGGCAACCGATCGCCGAGCGCAACGTCATCAGGATCCGTGACAGCAGCTTCGGTATGGTGCGTACCGCGATCAGCTGCGCCGGTTGCGACAGCCATCTCGGCCATGTCTTCGACGACGGCCCACGCCCGACCGGTTTGCGTTACTGCATGAATTCGGTCGCGCTGCGATTCGTGCCGCGGACCACGGCCTGAGCCAAGGCTCTCAAGGCGACGAAGGTCCCGACTGGCGCGCACTCTGTGGAGACCCTTGCCTCGTCGGGCAGGCTGCATTCATTGGAACTCGACAGCGTGCAGCGCATACTGTGCGCTGAACCTATCGTCCTGCGCGCCGGCCTCAGGTGCGCCAGCCTGCGATGGCTCGGCCGAACTCCTGTGCGTGGCGCCAACAAACCACTCGCCATACCGTGCTGAAAGCCACCGTGCAGGTTGCCAGAACAGGAATCCGCAACCATGTGGCGCATCGTTTTTTACCTGCTTTCACTGCTTGCCCTGGTCACTGTCGGGCTGCTTACCCCGGCCGATCCCGAGGTGCTGTATGCACTGATCGTCATTGTGCCGCTGATCGCGCTCGGCACATACGATATCGCCTCCAGCCACAATGTGCTGTCGAACTATCCATTGATCGGCCATCTCCGCTACATGATGGAGTTCATCAGCCCGGAGATACGCCAGTACTTTCTGGAGGACGACAAGAGCGGCCGTCCGTTCAACCGCCAGCAGCGGGACCTGGTCAAGGCCCGCGGTCGCGGTGAGAGCGGTACCCATCCGTTCGGTACCGAATACGACATCGAACAGCCAGGCTACGACTTCGCCCTGCACTCGATCGCCGTCAAGGAGCTGCCGGACAGCGCCGAACGCGTCATGGTCGGCGGACCGCTGTGCCGCCAGCCCTACCTCAGCTCACGGTTGAATATCTCGGCGATGAGCTTTGGCGCGCTCAGCAGCCATGCAGTGCTGGCCATGAACAAGGGTGCCGCGATGGGTGGTTTTGCCCAGGACACCGGCGAGGGAGGCCTCACGCCCTACCACCTCGAACACGGCGCCGACGTGATCTGGGAAATCGGCTCGGGCTATTTCGGCTGCCGCACCAAGGCCGGGCGCTTCGATGACGAGGACTTCCGCAAGAAGGCCGGCAACCCGCTGGTGAAAATGATCGAGATCAAGCTTTCGCAGGGTGCCAAGCCAGGCCACGGCGGGATGCTCCCAGGCAAGAAGGTAACGGCGGAGATTGCCAGAATTAGGGAGGTGCCCGAGGGCGAGGATTGCCTGTCACCGGCGGTGCACCGGGAATTCCACACGCCGCGCGGCTTGCTGGACTTCGTGGCACGCCTGCGCCGCCTGTGCGACGGCAAGCCGGTCGGCTTCAAGCTGTGTATCGGCCGCCGCAGCGAGTTTCTCGGTATCTGCAAGGCGATGCTGAGCAGCGGCATCCTGCCGGACTTCATCACCGTCGACGGTGCCGAAGGTGGCACCGGTGCCGCGCCGGTCGAGCTCTCCGACAAACTGGGTCTATGCATCGACGAGGCGCTGCCGTTCGTGCACAGCGCCCTGGTCGGCTGCGATTTGCGTCAAGCGATCCGGGTGATTGCCAGCGGCAAGGTGGTCAGCGGCTTCGACATGGTGCACAAGCTGGCCATCGGTGCCGACATCTGCAACGTGGCGCGGCCGATGATGTTCGCGGTCGGCTGCATCCAGGCCTTGCGCTGTCACACCGGTACCTGTCCCACCGGCGTGGCTACCCAGGATCCGCGACGTGCCCGTGCCCTGAAGATCGACGAGCGCGCCGGCCACGTGAAAAACTACCATCGCGCCACCATCGACAGCTTCATGCAGATTACCGGTGCACTGGGCGCTGCCTCACCGGGTCAGCTGACCCCGGCACACATCCTGCACCGCTTGCCGAACGAACGCGCATGCTCTTACGCCGAACTGTATTGCTATCTTGAGCGCGGTGCCCTTCTGCGCGATGAGGTACCCGAGGCGTTTGCCGATGACTGGTCCGCGGCAAATGCCGAACAGTTCTGAGCCGGGGCATCGGAACCGGGCCAGAACGGGTTCCACGACCAGCCCTTGTTTCCCCGCACGACAACGCCATTGAGGCAACAACACACCTTCGTTTTGGAGTCTGCCATGAGCACCTCACTGACCATTCCCTGCCAGCACTGCGGAGCGCTCAACCAGATGCCAGCCGAGCGTACCGGCGAGCAGCCCAAATGCGGTCGCTGCAAAACCGCGTTGTTCGAGGGTCGCCCCATTGAACTGACCGCGCAGAACTTCGATGCCGTGGCTGGACGTGGCGAGATCCCGTTGCTGGTGGACTTCTGGGCGCCATGGTGCGCGCCATGCAAGGGCTTTGCACCGGTGTTCGCCGACGCGGCCCGCCGCCTCGAACCACGCCTGCGGCTGGCCAAACTGGATACCGAGGCGCAACCGCAACTCGCCCAGCGGTTCGATATCCGCAGCATCCCGACCTTGCTGCTGCTGAAACAGGGCCGCGAGATCGCACGCCAGGCCGGCGCCCTGAATGCCGCACAGCTGCAGCAGTTCGTCGACGGCGCCCTGAAACCCGATTGAACGATCGGTGGGCGCCCGGTCCACGACCCATGCCTTTAAGCACACTCCGTGACGGCTTGCGGAGGTTACCCTTGGGACTTTGGCCCCGTGTAAAGGAAAGCTCCGTGCGCAAGTCCCTGCAATCTGCCGTGCTGGTCGCCTTGATCCTGACTGGTTCCAGTTCGCCCCTGCTGGCCGCCAGCACCCACCATGCGGACGCGGCGCCGCATGCTGCCGAAAGCAACGGCTTCCACTTGCCGGCATTCCCGGCGGATGCCCACGTGACCCAATCCACCCGGGTCGATGGCAAAACCCTGAAATACACCGTCACCGTCGGCTCGTTGCCGGTGCGCGACAACAAGGGCAATCTCACCGGACAAGTGGTCTATACGGCCTATACCATGGCCGGCAAGGATCGCCCGGTGACGTTCGCACTGAACGGCGGGCCGGGCGCCTCATCGGTCTACCTGAATCTCGGTGCGATCGGCCCGAAAAAAGTGGATTTCGGTGTCGAGGGAGACACCCCGTCGCAGCCGGCCACCCTGCACGACAATCCCGGCACCTGGCTGGGCTTCACCGACCTGGTGTTCATCGACCCGATCGGTACCGGCTACAGCCGCGCGCTGGTAGACCAGAAAAAGGCGATCAAGCAGTTCTACAGCACCGACAGCGATATCAAATACCTGTCGCGCATCGTCTACGACTGGCTGGTCAAGAACGGCCGCATGACCTCGCGCAAGTATCTGGTCGGCGAGAGCTATGGCGGCTTCCGCGGCCCCCGCATCACCGACTACCTGCAGACCCAGCTTGGCGTGGCCATGAATGGCATGGTGCTGTTGTCACCGTACCTGGACCCGGCAGCCTCGGAAGACAAGAACGTGTCACCGCTGCCCTGGATGCTGACCCTGCCGTCGATTGCCGCGGCGCACCTCGAGCGCGAGCACAAGCTCAGCGCCGCCGCGATGGCGCCAATCATCGACTACACCCGCGGCACCTACGCGGAGACCTTGATGAAGGGGCGTTCCGACCCGGCCGCTACCGCGGCGATGATCAAGAAAGTCACCGCATTGACCGGGCTCGACCCGGTGTTCGTGAAACGTTCCGGTGGACGTCTCGATACCCAGGCTTACCTGCGCGAGGTCTACCGCGCCGAAGGCAAGCTGGGCAGCCGCTACGACTCCAACGTCACCGCGTGGGACCCGTTCCCGTATGCGCCGCAGCAGGAAACCGGCGACCCCCTGCTCAACGGCATCATCGCGCCGACCACCACCGCCATGGTCAATTTCGTTACCCGTACCGTGGGCTGGAAATTCGATGGTCGCTACAACGCGCTGAGCTATGCGGTGAACCGGATGTGGCACCGTGACAAGGACGCCAACCTCGGCTCGGTCGCCCAGCTTCGTGAGTCGGTGGCCAACGATCCCAACCTGCGTGTACTGATTGGCCACGGTTGGGACGACCTGTCCTGCCCGTTCATGGCCTCCGTGCTGATCGTGGATCAGATGCCGGCGATGGGTGACCCGACCCGCGTGCAGGTCAAGGAGTATCCGGGTGGCCACATGTTCTATGCACGTCCGAAAAGTCAGGCCGCGCTGACCCGGGATGTGCGCGCAATGTACGCCGCCAGGTAACAAGGCCACAAGGAAGGTACTAGGAGGCAGGTCCGTCGATACCTGACCGGGAGCAGCACGCTGGGTTGCTCCCGCCCGTTCCACGCCCAACGCGTCGGACAAGCCGCCGCAGAGGCTCGGTCAGCCTGCCAGGGCGCTGGTACGCACGAGATACTGCACGCTGAACATCTGCTGCGGATCGCTCCACACCTTCTTTACGGCCAGCCCGGCCCTGGCCGCCAGCGTCGCAAAGTCGGCCAGCGAATATTTGCAGCTGTATTCGACCTGGATCGCTTCGTCCGTGCGAAAAACCACCTTGCTGCGCCCCACCTTCACTTGCTGGTCGCACTGGCTGACGATGTGGGTTTCGATGCGTCCGGCCATTGGGTTGTAGTGAGCCCGATGGGTAAATTTCGCGAGCTCGAAATCGCTCCCGATCTCCCGATTCAACCGTACCAGCATATTGAGCGTGAACGCTTCAGTGACACCGGCACGATCGTTGTAGGCGGCCTCGATCGAGGCCGTATCCTTTTTCAGGTCCACGCCGACCAGGATGCCCCCCGCATCGCCCATCTCGTTGCGCATCTTGCGCAGCAGGGACACGGCCTCGTGGCTGTCGAAGTTGCCGATGGTGGAACCGGGGAAATACAGCACGGTGCGACGCGGTGCGCGCGGTGGAATCGGCAGGCGCAACGGCTTGGTGAAATCGGCGCACAGCGGCTGCAGCGGCAACAAGGGAAACTCGTCGGACAGCCGTTCGATGCTCTGCCGCAATGGCTCGGCCGAGATTTCCACCGGCACGTAGGTCACCGGCTCATGCAGATATTGCAACAACAAGTGGGTTTTCTGCGCATTGCCGCTGCCATACTCGACCAGCCTGACGTCCGCGCCAAGACTGTCGGCGATCGAGCCGGCGTGTTCGGCCATCAAGGCGATTTCACAGCGGGTCAGGTAATACTCCGGCTGCTCGCAAATTTGCTCGAACAGCTGCGAGCCACGCTCATCGTAAAACAGCCATGACGGCAATCGCTTCGGCTTGTGGGCCAGCCCATGCTGAACCACTTCCAACAGATCATTCAATGGCGGGCGGCGATCATCGTCGCTGAGGCCAAAGGCTTGCACACTCATCGGTCATGTCCCAATCGTAGCCCGGCAAACTGCCAACGGGCATGTGGTGGAAAGAAATTTCGGTAGCTTGCGCGAAGGTGATCCTGCGGCGTGACGCACGAGCCGCCGCGCAAGACCCACTGCCCGCACATGAATTTGCCGTTGTATTCGCCCAGCGAGCCGGGCAGCGGATGAAAGCCCGGATAGCTGACATACGGTGAGGCGGTCCACTCCCACACATCACCGTAGAGTTGCAGCACGCCCTCATCGGGAACAGCCGCACGCGGATGAAAGCGCCGGATATCCTGAAAATTTCCCTGGATTTGCGCACCTTGTGCCGCTGACTCCCATTCCGCCTCGGTGGGCAGTCGGGCATCGGCCCAACGTGCGAATGCCTCGGCTTCAAAGTAACTGAGGTGGCATACCGGCTCGTCTGGATCGAGTGCCCGTACACCGCCAAGGGTGAACTCGCTTGCCAGGTCGTCGCCCCAGTACATCGGGTGCTGCCAGTTCCCTTTCTGCACCGCGTCCCAGCCGTCGGACAGCCAAAGGCCCGATTTCCGATAGCCACCCTCGTGCACGAAAGCCTGGTATTCGGCATTGGTGATGAGTCGGTTTCCAAGGGCATGGGGCTGCAGCAAGGTACGATGTCGAGGCGTCTCGTTATCGAAGGCAAACCCCTCACCGCAGTGCCCCATCTCGACGACACCGTCGACGCCGCTGATGAACCGCAAGGGCACTGCGTCAGCGACCTTCCCGGCCGGCGCCAGTTGGCCATAGGCCGGCTGCAACGGGTTGCTCCAGAAGGCGTGCTTGATATCGGTCAGCAACAGCTCCTGGTGCTGCTGCTCGTGCTGAAGACCCAGTGCGACCAGCGAGGTCAACTCCGGCTCGTTGTCGGAGGCCAGCAGCTCGCCCACAGCCGCATCGACATAGCGGCGATAACCAAGCACGTCATCCAGTGACGGCCGCGACAGCAGCCCACGGCTGGGTCGCGCATGGATCGGTCCAACCGAGTGGTAGTAGGAGTTGAACAGGTAGTGCCACGCCGGATCACGGGGCCGATACGCCGGATCGCGCCCCAGCACGAATTGTTCGAAAAACCAGCTGGTATGGGCAAGATGCCATTTGCCGGGACTGGCATCGGGCATCGACTGCACCAGAAGGTCCTCGGCACTGAGACCTTCGCAAAGCGCCACCGTGGTCTGACGCACACGCCAGAACCTCGCCGCGATGTCTGCCTCGGCCACGGCTTGCGGGAGAACTACCATGGACGATGATGCACAAAGATCGACACGACGGCACCGCGAAAATCGCTCAAGAACATGTTGCCAGCATGCCGTGACAAGCGTTCAAATCATGTGATGTAGATCACCCGAACGAGGGAGCATGAACGGTACGACGCCCAAAAGAAAACAGCCTGACTGCATGCCAGGCTGTTTTCTTTTATTTCAAGACGGCTGGTCACGCTCAATCGCCGCCATCGTCATCGTCGTAGCCGTCGTCACGGACGTAGCGCCGGGGGTAGCCATCGTTGTAGATCACCGTGCGGGTCACCACCCGACGCCGTACAACCGGCGGGCCATCTTCGTAGACGACAGTGCGCGGTGGACCGTAGTAGGTGGGTCGGCCGTAATAGACCGGAGCCGGACGCAGCGCATCGCTGACCAGGCCAACCACTGCGCCGGTCACCAGCGCCCCGGCAATCCAGCGACCGCCGTTCCAGTGACCGCCGTCATGGTCGCGATAGCCGCGATGGTATTCGCCGTGATGGCCCCCACGCCAGCCGTCGTGACCACGCCAGCCCTCGTGCGCCGACGCGGCGACAGGCATGGCGACCGCAGCGGCAACCGCAAGACCGAAGGCTGCCAACTTGCTCACATTACTGAAACGTTTGGTCATGATCAGTCTCCTCCGTTGGTACGATGCCATCGTCGGTCCACTCCGCTTAATGTGAACTGAAGGGTTTACTTTTTAACCTGGGCGGTATCCCAGGGATTGATCCCCGGATCGGCCTTGCGCCGTCGCAATAGCCAGCAGCCGTGGATATCGGCGCGGCGGGCAAAGTCGAACGGAATGCTGGATGCCGTCCAGTCCTCGATTTCGAAGCGTTGCTCCAGCTCCGCACGGTCAAGCTTGAAGCGGCGGAAATTGTTGGAGAACACGATCACCCCGTCGCGCGTCAAACGCTCGTTGCAGGCGTCGAGCAACTTGACATGATCGCGCTGCACGTCGAAATCCTCGGCACGCTTGGAGTTGGAGAAGGTCGGCGGGTCGACAAAGATCAAGCCGTAGTGGCCGCGGTCGCGCTGCAGAAACTCCAGCGCGTCGAGCTGCATCAACCGGTGACTGGCACCGCTGAAGCCGTTCAGCGCGAGATTGCGTGAGGCCCATTCCAGATAGGTGGCGGACAGATCCACGCTGGTGGTTTCCAGCGCACCGCCGGCTGCCGCATGCACGCTGGCGGTGGCGGTGTAGGCAAACAGGTTGAGAAAGCATTTCCCGTGCGCCAGCTCGCGCACTTTCGCGCGCACCAGCCGGTGGTCGAGGAACAGCCCGGTATCGAGATAGTCGGTGAGGTTGACGAGGAATTTCAGGCCGTCCTCCTCCACCTCGATGAACGCGTTGCGCTGGTCGAGCTGGCCGTACTTGGAGCCGCCCTTGCCGCGTTCGCGGGTCTTGATCGCGATCCGCTCGCGCGGTACACCCAGTACCTCGCCGGCGACCCGGGCGATCTCGCGCAGGCGCAGCCGGGCGACGTCGGCCGGCACATCGGCCGGTGCGCGGTACTCCTGGATGTGCAGGTGATCGTTGCCGCCGGTGTCACTGTAGACATCGATCGCGGCAGCATATTCGGGCAGGTCCTGATCGTAGGCACGCCAGCCATGGATGCCGTCGCGGGTCAGCCGCTTACGCAAATGCTTGACGTTTTTTTCGAGCCGATTCTTCAGCATCTGCGCACCGGCCGACAGCGGCTTCGGCTCGCGCGGCGCCTCATCGCGCTTGCTCAGGTCGAACGTGAGCAACACGGTTTCCAGCGCACCGTTGTAAAGCACATAGCGCTTGTCCGCGTGCAATTGCATCGCGCGACCCAGCTCCACGTCGCCGGCCAGCACCGCAGCACGCCAGCCGCTGAAACGCGCACGCAGGGTATCGCCCAGCAGGCGATACAGCTTCGGCATCTCGGCACGCTCACCGAGCCGTTCGCCGTACGGTGGATTGGTGATGACCAGGCCATAGTCGATACCCGGCGGCGGCGTGGCATGGGCCACGTCCTGCCGGTCCAGCGTGAAGAAACCGGCCACGCCAGCTTCCTGCGCGTTGCGTTTGGCCGTCTGCACCATGCGCGGGTCGGCATCGCTGCCGAAAAACACGCTACGCAGGCCACGCAGGCCGGTCTCGGCGCGTTGCCTGGCTTCGTCCAGCAAGCCGCGCCACAGCGCGATGTCATGCTGCTGCCAGCCGAGGAAGCCGAAGTATTCCCGGCGCAAACCTGGCGCCACGTCGGCGGCCATCAGCGCACCTTCGATCAACAGCGTGCCCGAGCCGCACATCGGATCGAGCAAGGCGCCGCCGCCGGCATACACCTCCGGCCAGCGCGCACGCAGCAGCATCGCGGCGGCCAGGTTCTCCTTCAGCGGTGCCTCGCCCTGCGCTTCGCGCCAGCCACGCCGATGCAATGGCGAGCCGGCCAGATCCAGCGACACCGTGGCGCGATCGCGGCGCAGACGCAGATTGATGCGGATATCCGGCTCGTCGGTGTCGATACCGGGTCGGTTACCGTCCCGCTGGCGGAATTGGTCGACCACCGCATCCTTGGTGCGCAGGCCGATGAATTGGCTGTGGGTGAGCTTACTCATCGCGGTGCCCGCATCCACCGCGAAGGTGGCATGCGCGGCCAGGTGCTGGCTCCAGTCGATGTCCTGCACCCCGCGATACAGCGCATCGTCGTCGGCCGCATCGAACTCGGCCAGTGGCCGCAGGATGCGGCTGGCCAGGCGCGACCACAGGCAGGCGCGATACGCCGTTTCAAGGGTTCCGGAAAAATGTACACCAGCCAGCGCTTCACGGACATCGCTGGCACCGATCGCAACCAGTTCGTCGCGCAGCAGGTATTCCAGTCCTTTCGGACAGGTCGCGAAAAAGGGGCTCATGCAGGGTCCGTCAATCGATCGAGCAACCACGAAAACTGGGCGGCAATGGCTGCCATGCTGTCACCCAGGCGGTGATCGTCATCCAGTACCAGCAACGGCAGATGGCGACGGGAGCAGAACGCCTGAATTCTTCCGACCGGGCATACCTCGTCACGCCAACCGTGGATCAGCATGCCCGGTACGTCGCGGCGGAGATCGAGCGCACGCGGGTAACCGGGAATGCCGCTCGGCGTCGCCAGCAACAACAACCCGCTGACCGGCACATCCAGCGAGGCCAAGCCGGAAACGAACGCCCCCATGCTCGATCCGACCAACAGCGGCGGCGCGTCCAGCGACTCGATGGTAGCGCGCAGACGGGCGATCCGCGGTGCCACCGAATCGGCATGGCCGCGCGTATCGTCGGTACGATAGTCCGGTCGATGCGTGCGCCAGCCCCGTGAGTCCCCCAGTGCGGCCAGCGCGCTGACCTTGGTGGCATCCGGGCTGGAATCCGAGCCGTGCGAAAGAATGATATGGCCGCGCATGACGGTCTCCGTGAACAGCCGTTACAGGATGCGCATCGTAACAGGGCCGTTCCCGGCCGGCCCTAGGCCGTGCGAGACTCCCGCCATGCCAATGAGTATCCACGACCAGCCTCTGCCTTATGTGGCGCAGCTGCCCGAGCGACCCGCCAGTGGCGTCGAGCTGGTGGTAATCCATTGCACCGAGCTGCCCGACCTGGCCGAAGCCCGCCGCTACGGCGAAAAAGCGCTGTACGCGAATGGTACGGGCAACAGCGGACATTACTATATAGATCGCGACGGCACGATCTACCGTTATGTTCCCGGCACCCGCGTGGCCAATCACGTGCGCGGGTACAACCCACAGTCGATCGGCATCGAGCTGGTCAACCGCGGCCGCTATCCACACTGGTGGGATTCGCGGCAGCAACAGATGACCGAGCCTTACACCACCGTCCAGATCGGCGCGCTGTGCGCCTTGCTGGCGCAGCTCCGCAACGATTTCCCGAACCTGCACCAGATTGCCGGTCACGAGGATCTGGATACCGCGATGATGGCGGCCAGCGACGATCCATCCAGGGAAATCCACCGCAAGCTCGATCCAGGCCCGCTGTTCCCGTGGCATGAGGTACTCAGCGGCAGCGAGCTGCAACGCATCGGCAGCGAGCACTGAAGCGGCGCCCAGGTTTGCTACGCGGACACCTCGCTCCAGGCCGCTATAATCAGCGGCTTGTCACGTCAATCAGGACACTTTTCAGATGCGGGAAGCCCACGTCGCCGAACTGGTCGAGTTGCTGCAACTCGAGCGGCTGGAAGACAACCTTTTCCGCGGCCAGAGCCGGGATATAGGTACCCGCTTCGTGTTTGGCGGACAAGTGCTGGGGCAGGCGCTGGCGGCGGCGCAGGGGACCGTGGAGCCGGCCCGCGAGGCGCATTCGCTGCATGCCTATTTTCTGCGCGCCGGCGATATCACGGCGCCGATCGTCTACAACGTGGAACGCACCCGTGACGGCGGCTCGTTCTCGTCACGGCGGGTGGTGGCAATCCAGCATGGCCAGCCGATCCTCAACGGCTCGATCTCGTTCCAGTTGCCTGAGACCGGCGTCGAACATCAGACCGCCATGCCCGATGTCCCCTCCCCCGACGACCTGCAACCGATGCGCCATCTGCCGCCAGCGGAGCTGGATCGCCTGCCGGTGAAGCTGCAGCGCTGGCTGGGCATCGATGGCCCATTCGAATTTCGCCAGGTATGGCCTCGCGACGAGCTGCATCCGGTCAAGCAACCGCCGATCCAGCACATCTGGTTTCGCCTCACCGCACCGATCGGCGACGCCGCCATCCTGCATCGTGCCATGCTCGCCTACGCCTCGGATTTTCACCTGATCGGGACCGCCACGCTGCCGCACGGCATCTCCTACATGACCCGCAACGTGCAGATGGCCAGCCTCGACCATGCGCTGTGGTTTCATCGCCCCTTTCGAGTCGACCAGTGGCTGCTGTACTCGTTCGACAGCCCTACGGCGCAGGGTGGCCGTGGGCTCGCGCGTGGCCAGATCTTCACGCGCGAAGGCCAGCTGATCGCCTCCACCGCACAGGAAGGCCTGATCCGCCTGCGCAGCGACTGAGAGGCTGGAAAAAAAATCGCCCGCCCAAAGCGCATCGCGCGCACGAACGCCTGGCGACGCTTTCGCTGCGGCGTTCGATACTTTTCCAACCTCTGAGCCGTTCGCGTAAACTGCCGGCATGCGCCAGATCTATACCTCGCCCAGAGTGGAAAACATCGACAACGTGGTTGCCTTGATGGCCGAGCACGGCATCGAAACCACGGTGGCCAACCGCTCCAACTACAACCGCCGCAGCTGGCAGGGTTTCAGCTATGCACAACATCAGGATGACCGCGAGAGCTGGGCGCAAGTGTGGGTCAGTCATGCCGACGACTACACTCGCGCCCGCGTCCTGCTGCGCGAGATCGGCATCGAACCGGTGATCCGTCACGGCGAGGAACTGGCTGCTGCTCGCAACCCCACACCGGTCAACCAACGTCAGCACACCGTGGTAAGGGCACGCCGCATCGCGCTGCTTGCCGTACTGGCCGCCTTCGCAATGGTGGTGCTGCGCTACCTGCACGTGGTGTGACGGGGTGCGATGGTGCCACCCAAGCCACCGGGCATAGAATCGAGGCATGCGTTCCGAACCCGTCCGACTGTTCCAGACCCTGCCCCATGCATGCGGCTACTATGCCGATCGCACGGCACAGAATCTGGTCATCGACCCGGCCGCACCCCAACTCGACAAACTGTACGGAGCGGCGCTGGAACGCGGCTTTCGCCGCGCCGGGGGCCACGTGTACCTTCCCAACTGCCCGCAATGCCACGCCTGCACCCCGTGCCGGATCGACGTGGAACACTTTCAGCCGGACCGTTCGCAGCGCCGCTGCCACGACCGCAATGCTGACCTTCAGGTCAGCGAATCGATGCCCGGCTACAACCGCGAGCGCCACGCCTTGTACGAGCGCTATCTGCAAAACCGTCACCCTGGCGGCGGCATGGATGAGGCCGAGGCGAGCGATTTCCGCCGGTTCCTCACCGCACCATGGAGCCCCACGCTGTTCCTGGAGCTGCGGCTGCGCGAGCGTTTGCTCGCCGTCGCCGTCACCGATGTCTCCATCAACGGTCTTTCCGCGGTCTATACGTTCTACGATCCCGAGGAAGCCGGGCGCAGCCTTGGCACCTACGCGATCCTGCAGCAGGTGGCGCTTGCCAGGCGCCGCGGCATGCCATGGCTCTACCTGGGCTTCTGGATCGACGGCCACCCGAAGATGGACTACAAGCGACGCTTTCGGCCACTGCAAATTCGTACTGCCGACGGCTGGAGGATTCTGCCGTCGCCCACGGCGTGAGTGCCGCCCTGGCACGTGCCGGGAACGGACCGCAGCCATCGCTGCGCCCCCCAGCCCGCATCACCCCGGATCTTGCGCTATGCCGATTCGACCTTGCGGACCTTGGCCGGATACGGAAACAGCTTCTCCAGTGGAATCGAGACCCCATCGTCACCGACCACCCGGCAGTGGCTGCGATCGAGCTGGCGCGGGTCATCGACGCCGCAACTGTGGGCGATGATCCCGACCTCGCGCATCACGTTGGTCGCATAGTGGTAGACCTTTTCGCTTTTGTCGGTCACCACCAGTCCGCGCTGCAACTTCGGGTTTTGCGTGGTGATGCCGGTCGGGCAGGTATTGCGGTTGCACTGCAGCGACTGGATGCAACCCAGTGCCAGCATGAAACCGCGCGCCGAGTTGACGAAATCCGTACCGACCGACAACGCCCACGCCACGTCGTAGGCGGTAATGCGTCTGCCCGCGCAGATCACCTTGATCCGCTGGCGCAGACCTTTGACGATCAAGGTATCGACCAGCGCCGGTAGCGCCTCGTGCAGCGGCAGGCCAACCTCTTCCATCAGGGTTTGCGGCGCCGCGCCGGTGCCGCCCTCGGAGCCATCGACAATGATGAAATCCGGCGCGCTCTCGATCCCTCGCCGATGCACCTCGTCGCACAGCTGCTCGATCCACGCCAGTCCGCCGAATACCGCCTTGAAACCGACCGGCTTGCCGGTGAGCCCACGGATATGCGTGATCGCATCCATCAGTTCCGCGACGTTGGCGATATCCAGGTGCCGGTTGGGGCTCTGCGAATCCTCGCCCATCGGAATCCCCCGGATCGCCGCAATTTCCTCGGTCACCTTGGCCCCCGGCAACAACCCGCCCATGCCCGGCTTGGCGCCCTGGCCCAGCTTGATGCTGACCATCCTGACCTGCTTGTGCGCGCAGATCGCCTGGAGCTTGGCGTCGTCCAGCCTGCCGTCGGGGGTGCGCACACCGTACTTGGCGGTGCCGATCTCGAACACGATGTCGCAGCCACCTTCCAGATGATACGGGGCCAGGCCGCCCTCGCCGGTATCCAGCCAGATACCGGCCTTGGCCGCGCCGATCGAGAGCGCACGCACGGCCGGCGCCGACAGCGCGCCAAAGCTCATCGCCGAGATATTGAAGAACGCGGCATGGTCGTACGGCTCGCGCGCATAAGGACCGATGCGTATCGGCCTGGGCTTCACCCGATGGTCGCCCAGCGCTGGAAACGCCGCGTTGACGAAGAACGGTACGCCCTCGGCCCGCAGATCGCGGGTGGACCCGAAGGCATTGGTGTTTTCCGCATTCCCGGCTGCGCGATAGACCCACACGCGCTGGGCGCGGTTGAACGGCAGCTCCTCGCGGTCGCTGGAATACAAGTATTACCGAAAGAACTCGCCCAGCCGCGAGAAACCGTAGCGGAAGTGCCCGATCACCGGAAAGTTGCGCAACACCGAGTTCGCAGTCTGTTTGCGATCGGTCACCCAGGTGACCAGCACCCACACTACCGAGATCGCCAGCAGCAATACGAAAGCCGCTGCGAAAGTCTCGACCAGCACCACCAGCCAATGCGAAAAACCCGTCGTCTGCATCATGCTCTCCCCTGCCATGCCCCGATCAGGCAAGACCCTGCTCCGCAGAGCAGGGTTCAAAGCTCCACGCGCAGTTGTGCCGCCGCGCGTGCGGCCCGGGACCTCGCTGCCTCGATGTTCTCGGCGCGCGCCAGCGTTACCGCCATTCGCCTGCGCCCTTGCACATTCGGCTTGCCGAAAATTCGCAGCTGGGTATCGGGCTCGACCAGTGCTTCGGCCACGTTGAAATATCGCGGCGCTACGCCATCGCCCTCCACCAGCACGGCGCAAGAGGCCGAAGCGCCGAACTGCCGGATCACGGGTATCGGCAGGCCAAGGATCGCTCGCGCGTGTAGCGCGAATTCCGACAACTCCTGCGAAACCAGGGTGACCAGGCCGGTGTCGTGCGGACGCGGACTGACTTCGGAAAAGATCACGTCGTCGCCCTTGACGAAGCATTCCACCCCGAATACTCCCCAACCACCGAGCGCACCGGTAATCGCCGCCGCCTGGCGCTGCGCCTCGGCCACGGCGACCTCGCTCATCGGTTGCGGCTGCCAGGATTCGCGGTAATCACCGTCCTCCTGGCGATGGCCGATCGGCGCACAGAAACTGACCCCATCCCGGTGGCATACCGTGAGCAGGGTGATCTCGTAGTCGAAATCGACGAAGCCCTCGACGATCACCCGACCCTTGCCGGCGCGACCGCCTGACTGGGCGTATACCCATGCCGCAGCCAGTTCATGCTCGCGTCGCACTACGCTCTGGCCCTTGCCGGAAGAACTCATTACCGGCTTGATCACAAACGGCAGGCCGATCTCGGCCACCGCCTCGCGGTACTCCAGCTCGTCATCGCAGAAACGGTACGGCGAGGTTGGCAGCTTCAATTCTTCGGCGGCCAGTCGGCGAATACCTTCACGATCCATCGTCAGCCACGCCGCTCGCGCGGTGGGCACCACCCGCAAACCGGTTTTCTCCAACTCGATCAAGGTCGCGGTGTGAATCGCCTCGATTTCCGGCACCACCAGATCGGGCTGCTCCAGCGCAATCACCGCGCGCAGCGCGCCGCCATCGAGCATGTCAACCACATGGCTGCGATGGGCAACCTGCATCGCCGGTGCATCGGCGTAGCGATCCACCGCGATCACTTCCACCGCATAGCGCTGCAACTCGATCGCCACCTCCTTGCCCAACTCGCCCGCGCCCAGCAGCAGCACACGTATGGCATGTTCGGAATAGGGAGTGCCAAATGGCTTCATCAACGGGCTCCTGGGACAAAGCCGCAGTGTAACGGCCTGTGGCCGACAACGGCGGTGTCGTGCTCAGACAGACCGGCAACATCTTCCCATGGATGCCGATGCCGGCGGGCCAGGAGTTTGGGCCGTAGACACATTGGAGCGCGAGATGAGGCTATCGCCATAGGGTGCGTCTATCGAGGGTACGCACAGTCATTAAAATGCCAAGATCGGGCGTCGGTCGATGCCCTCTGCACGGGACCTGTGCAACCTCCAGCGTTGCCGCTCAAGCGCTGGTACTCAACGAAGGAGCAGGCACTTCTTCGCCGCGCGAGGCGCTGATTGTATGGCATAAGCCCGTCAGTGACCGTCCACCGAGGCGACCCGCAGCTGGGGTAGGGAAATTTCCTCCCGCTTGCCGGCAGCGTCAATCAGGAACAAGTGACCGTCACGCTGCACCAGCGCATCGACGTTCTGCAAGCCATGCTCAATCTTGATCCGATGCAGTGGACGTCCGTTGGTGGCGTTGTAGACCACCAGCTCATCCGCTTTTCCATCAGCCACCAGCAGCCAGTTGTGGCCTTGGTCACGCCACTGCGCCATGGCGTCGAGGGCGGGCGTGGCTCCCGAGCGCACCCGCGGATAGTCGTTCAGGCCAAATCCACCCAGCACGATCGCCGCCAAGGCCAGCGCCGATAGCCAGGAAGGAGAGCGGATCGATGCCAGAATACTCATGCGTACAGCGTGAACCCGCTCCGTGACAGGCGCATGACATGGGCACCACGCCTGGAGGTGGCCTTCAGCCCATTCGGCGCAACGACAGGCCCAGCGCGATCCAGCCGGCAATGAAGGCCAGACCGCCGAAGGGCGTAATAATGCCTGTCCAATACGGTGCGCCAAGCGCCAGCGCATAGAGGCTGCCGCTGAACAACACGATGCCTACGGCAAAGGCACCGGCCGCCACGCGACCCGCCCGTCCGCTTCCCATGCTGACTGCTATCGCCAACGCCATTGCATGCCAGATGTGGTAGTCGACGGCGGTATGCCACAACGCAAGATGGTCGGCATCGAGTGAGCCGCGCAATGCATGCGCCCCGAAGGCCCCGAACATGACGGCACTGGCACCGGCCAAACCCACCAGCCAACCGGCGTGGACACTGACAGGTTGTTGCATCATGTCGATTTTCCTCGATCGGGGACGTGCCGTTGTCAGCGCGGTATGCTTGGGCGGTTCAGACCCGTGGATTCTCGCATGAAGCTCCGCTACCTGCTGCGCCCCACCCTGTGGTTGATACCGCTGGCCCTCGCCTTGCTGCTCGGCGGCTGTCATCGTCCCGAGCCGCTACCGTTCCGGCTGACCAATGTCACCGGCCACATGCCGCCACTTGAATTTACCCTCACCAACGACGAGGGCAAGACGGTATCGGCGAGCCACTATCGCGGCAAGGTGGTATTGCTGTATTTCGGCTACACCCACTGCCCTGATGTCTGCCCGCTGACGCTGGCGCACCTGCATGTGGTGATGCAGCGCCTAGGCAAACTTGCCGACGGCGCGCGCATCCTGTTTGTCACGGTCGATCCGGGGCGTGATACGCCAGCGATATTGCACGGCTACGTCAAGGCGTTCGACTCGCATGCCATCGGCCTGACCGGCTCACCCGGTGACATCGAGGCCCTGGTCAAGCGCTATCGCGCCTCTTTCACCCGCGAACCGGCGACCACTGACGGCAATTATGAAGTCAGCCACAGCTCGGCGATCTACGTGTTCGACCGCCAGGGCAATCCCCGGGTGCTGTCGACGCCGGCAGATTCGCAGGATGATCTCGTCCACGACCTGCATCTATTGCTGAGCAACGGAGCCTCCTGATGAAAATATGCACACTGCCTCTGCTGCTGGCCGGCCTGATGCTCGCTGCTGGCGCCCACGCCAGCGCGGCAACGCATGTCACAGCCACCCAGGGGTGGATTCGCATCCTGCCTGGCAAGCTCCCTGCCGGAGCCTACGTGACGCTGACAAACAGCAGTGACCAGGCAGAAGCCTTGAGCGGCGCCAGCAGCGCGGCCTATGCCGAGGTGATGTTGCACCAGAGCTCGACCCAGGGTGGGGTCAGCCGCATGTACAAGGTGAAATCGCTCAAGATACCAGCTCATGGCACCGCCAGCCTCACGCCGGGCGGCTATCATCTGATGCTGATGAAGGCTGTTCGTGCGGTCAAACCCGGCGACATCGTCAAGATAACCCTCCGCTTCAGCGATGGCAGCAGCCTGGTCAGCGACTTCATCGCCCGCCCGGCAAATGCCATGGGCGCGAGCGACTGAACGGCGCTGAACGAAACACCGGCCGGCGGCGATCGCCATCGTCGCGACGGCACGCTGCGCAGGTTGGTCAATCCGGCCCGATGGTGATGGATCGCGCCACCGGCTGCCGCAACGAGCGCTGTCGCGGCAGCCGGCCATTACGGGACAGCCGCAACCACTGACGCAGCGCCATCAAGCCGCCGATCGACTCGATCAGCGCCGCCGGTACCCAGGTAATGATGCCGCCGATCATCTGGCCGGTCAGCACATTGAAGGTGAACGCGCGACCGCAAATCTCGAAGATCGGATACAGGTCGGTCCGCGAAAAGGTCACGATCGCACCGGCCAGAATCTGCGGCGTCATGGTGATCGCCGGCGACAAGACGCGCATTCCCACCACCATCCGGCCGGGTGGATGCGGTCGATGATCGAGCACCAGGGCCCAGTAGGCGAATCCGCTGATCAACATCGTCCAGTTCATGAAGCGATAGATGCGCCAGTCCAGCATCGCCAGCGTCTGCATCGACGGGATAAGCCACACCAGCACAAAGAAGATGAACAACAGCGTCGCCACGGTGGGATTCAACAGCACTCCGCTGATCACTCGCCACGGCCATGAGCGTTGCAGCGGTCGCAATACCCGCAACCGCCACCACAAGGGCAAGCCCGCGCGCAACGTACTGGCCGGGTAAGCGGTGACAATCAGCAACGGGGCAAGATGATGCAGCAGGAGTTGCTGCAGACGGTGCACGAAAAACTCATGCTCGGCGTAGTAGTCGAGGTAGGTATGCAGCGACAGGTAGATGATCGCCATGCCGACCCAGAATGAGAGCTGGCGACTGAGACTGACCTGCAACCGGCGGCTGCCGCGAAAATACAGCACACATGTCAGCACGAACGTCGCCAGGAACGCCCACGAAAACTCCCACGGCACAATCCATTTCAACAACGTCGCCATCACTTCACCGCACCCCTACCCCGCCCGTATCAAGCGGTCATCGCCCAGCATAATGCCGTCCACCATAGCCTTGTCGCGGCGGATTGCCACCCTCAACGGCGCCGCCGGCTGCGCCGGGCACGCCGCCAACCGTAAAGCAGGCCGATCAAGACCACCAGCGCCGGCACCAGCACGATGTTGATCACCTTCAAGCGCAGTCCCAGGGCATCGATTTCCGCGTTGAGTTGATGCTGCACATCGCGCAGCGCCTTGTTGATCGCCATCTGGCGCTGGCGAAATTGCTCGATCTCGTGACGCTGCTCCGTGGTGACCAGGCCGGGCTGACTGCCTTTGACTGGCTGCAGCTCCCGCAGTCGCCGCCGGGTATCGGCGAGCTCCTGCTCCAGCTCGCGCTCCTTCTGCAGAAATTTCTGATCGGCCACGTTGCGCAGCGCCTGGACCCGGGTGAACGGCCGCTGCGAGGTAGAGCGACCCCGAATCGACAACAGTGCCGACGACCCGCTGAGGTTGTCCACCAGGTTGTTGACAAAATCACCGTTGTTGGCGAACACCCGCATCATGGTCTGCCCCAGGATGTTTTGCGGCTCGACCCATAGCCGATCGTTCAACAAGTCCGTATCGGCGATCAGGATGACCTCGGCATTCGGCACCGACCGCGCCAGATGCCCGGGCTGGCCGGCTCGCTCCGGAAAGGCGCTGGTGAATGGACCGCGCAGCCGCGCCGCCAGCACATAATGGATATTGTCCGGCTTGTAGCCCTGCAGCAGCTGGCTCGGATGGTTACTGTCCTGCAGCACCCTTTGTGTCGATACGGCCTCGGCCTGCGCGCTGCTCTGCAACAGTGGAATCAATCGCGTGTGTGCATCGGCGGCGAGATTGAAATAACCGATGGTCGCAACATTGATGCGTTGCAGGCTTGCGGTAACGACATCGTCGTGGTTGAGCTGCTGCGAACCCAGCGCGAGCATTGCCGGGTGATTGAAGCTGCTGCCGGCCAGCTCGATCGGCAAGGCGCGTGAACGATCCAGCACAACCTTGTCCGGGTTGTAGAGAACGCCCCACGCGGCAAACAGCCGCGGCAGGTTGGAGCTGACCCCGGCAGATCGCGGATTGATGGCCGGAACGGCCGGGACTGCTGGTGCTTCCAACTCCGCATCGGGATCGACGAAGACCACCAGGTGGCCGCCGCGCAATACATACTGATCGATTGCATATTGCGCATCGACAGACAAGTCACGCGGATGAATCAGCAACAGCACCTTGATCCGGTCACTGATGCTCTTCAACGTGGTCTGATCCAGCATCTTCACATCGAACAGCTGATTGAGCTGCTGCATCACGGTCCATGGCGGCACCCCCAGCAACGGGTTGCCAGCGACCGGCAGCGAGCTGATCACACCGACCAACGGCTTGCTGGACTGGTTCAACTCATACAGCAGCTTGGCGATGTCGTATTCGAGAAAGGCCTCGCGAGCCGGGTCGAAAAACGGGATTGACAGTATTTTCCCGCCCCCCCGGTCTGTGATCGCGTGCCCGTCGGGCGTCGCCTTCGCCGGCAGGACGCTACCGACCAGGCCAAAGAACACGCGCTCACCGTTGCCGCCGCCGCTGGCAGCGGTCAGGCCACCACCCTCGGCGTTGGTCTCGTCATCCGAATAGGGTACCGGATCGATTACCTGAAGGTGAATGCGCCCATGCGATCGCACGGCCATTTCCTGCAACATTTCACGCACACGCTGCTCATAGCTGCGCAGTTGCGGCAAATCCCGGGTTGCGTGGCTGGAAAAATACAAGGTCAGATCAAGCGGCCGCCGCAGCCCGTCGACAATCTTCAGCGTGCCGGGGGTGAGGGTATACAGATGATCCGTGGTCAGGTCGATGCGCGACACATGCAACCAGCGACCACTGCTGACGATCACCGGCACGATGACCAGCACCAGCAACAGCAGACGCAAGTACAGCATCACGCGTCGGCTCAGGTGAATCGGCGCGGTCAATACCGCCGGCAGGCGCAATCGTGCCATCAGGTCAACGCATCCGCTTCAGATCAAGCACCAGCACACCGGCGATCAACCAGCCAACCATGCTCAGCACGAAATACAGCATGTCGCGCAAATCCAGCACACCGCGGGCGATCGCCTCGAAATGATGGAGCATGCTGAGCTCCATCGCCACCCTGATCAGTTGCCGGGGCAGCGTGCCATGGAAGAAATCCAGCACCTGTTGCTGCCCCGCCAGTATCAGCAATACACACACCAGCGCGGTCAGGATGAAAGCCACGACCTGACTTTGCGTCACCGCGGACAGGCACGCACCGATGGCCACGAAGGTGCCTGCCATCAACCAACTGCCGAGGTAGCCCGCCATGATCACCCCGTTGTCCGGCGAGCCCAGGTAGTTGACCGTGATCCAGATCGGGAATGTCAACAACAGTGCGATGCCAATGAACAGCCACGCCGCCAAGAATTTTCCCAGCATCGCCTGCCACAAAGTCAACGGCAGCGTCAGCAGCAGTTCCAGCGTGCCGCCCTTGGCTTCCTCGGCCCACATGCGCATGGTGATCGCCGGCACCAGGATCAGATACAGCCACGGATGCATGACGAAGAACGGCTGCAAGTCCGCTTGGCCGCGCTCGTAGAAATCGCCGGCATAGAAGGTGAGAATGCCACTGAGCACCAGAAAGATGACCAGGAACACATACGCCACCGGGGTCACGAAATAGCTGCGCAGTTCGCGACGGATCACCGCACCGACCGGACTCATGCCGCAGCCTCTTGCGAGGAAGCGGGGGCATCCTCCGTCGCCGTGGTGATCTGACGAAACACCTCGTCCAGGCGGCCGCGCTCGAGCTGGATCTCCGACACTTCCAGTCCTTGTGCCCGCAGCAAGCCCTCGACCGCCTCCAGAATGCGCTCGCCACGGCGGGGAAACACGGTGACGCGGCCGTCCAGCGGATCAACCTCGATGGCCGCCACCTGTGGCAAGCGACCCAGCATCTCCTGCGACATGCCGCTGCCCGGGGCGCTGAACGATACCGCGCCGTGATAGCGCGACTGACGCTCCAGCTCGGCCGGCGTCGCGTCCGCCAACAGGCGGCCACGGGCGATGATCACCACCCGGTTGCACAATGCATGCACCTCTTCCAGCAGATGGGTCGAGATCAGGATCGTGCGGTCGCGCGCCATCACGTCGATCAACTGTCGCACGGCATGCTTCTGGTTCGGGTCAAGCCCATCGGTAGGCTCATCGAGCATCAGTACCGGCGGATCGTGCAGGATCGCCTGGGCCAGCCCGACACGTCGGCGCAAGCCTTTGGACAAGGTCTCGATGCACTGCTCCAGCACCTCCTCCAGTTGCAGCCGCTGTACGACTTCGTCGAAGCGACGAAAGCCGGTATCCGCCTTGAAGCCACGCACGCGAATGACGAACTGCAGGAATTCCCGCACGGTCATCTCGCCATAATTCGGCGCACCTTCGGGCAGATAGCCCAGCGCACGCTTGGCCTTGAGCGGCTCGCGCACGACATCATGACCACAGACAGTCGCCGTCCCGGAGGTCGGCACCAGGAAACCCGCGATCATGCGCATGGCAGTGGACTTTCCCGCCCCATTGGGCCCGAGCAGGCCAAGCACCTGGCCTGGCTCGACCCGCATGCTCAGCGCATCGACGGCAATCAGGCCGCCATAGCGACGGGTCAGTCGGTCGGTTTCAATCATCTCGGTCGTTGCGCGGTGGTCGTTTTGTCGCGCGAGGCGACAGGCACGCCCAATGTACCGCATCGCCGGGCAAAGGTTCCCGCCGGGCCGGACGGCGATACCCCCGGTCCCTGCAGGGGCATCGCCTCTAGGAGCTTGGGCCGTAGAACCTTTGGATAGCGAGATTGCGCTATCGTCATAGGATGGGTCTATCGGAAGGAGCGCATAGTGGTTCGATGCAAGCCTGACGAGAGACTCAGCCTATGGATGAGAGTACAATCGCAGCCCGAAGATTTCTACGGCCCACGCTCCTAGGTCATCAGAACTTGAAGTCGAGTCGCGCGTAGTAGTAGCCGCCATTGATACCGAACGGCAGTGTTTCCCAGCCGTAGGTGAAGCCGAGTTGCGGGAACGGAAAGCCCCCTTGCCGATTCCAGCGGTCCGGATAGGTGTTGAACACGTTGTCGGCGCCAATGGTCAGCCGCGCCTTGTCGGAAAAACGGTAGCCCACCGCCACATCGGCCAGCCACTTGCCGCTCCAGGTTTGCTTGATACCGGGTGTGAAGCCATCGCCGGTAACCGGGCCGTAATAGTTGCCGCGCAGCGTCAGAGCCCAGGGCCCCTCACGGTAGACCCCTTGCAGCACGCCATGCACCCGCGGCTGGCCATGTTCGATCAGGGTGACCTGGGTGTCGTCGAACAGCTTGGCTGGCGGCAGGATGGCCGATTGCGACTTGCGCTTGGTCACCCTGGTCTGGTTGTAGTTGTACAACGCCGTCAGGTTCAGCCGTGATCCGCTGTCAAACGTGAATCCCTTCTCCGCCACCACATCGACACCTTCGGTGCGGGTATTGATCGCGTTGGTGAAAAACAGCACCTGACCGACACCGATCGGATCGAGAATTGCCGCGATCGGGCAATTGGCATTGTTGGCAGCACAGGGCTGGCCATTGGTGCCCACCGTCTCCGGCACGATGTTGCTGGAGAACACGATCCGGTTCTTGATATCGATGCGGAACAGGTCAACCGTCAGCGTGAAGTCATTGCCGGGGTTGTAGACCACGCCCAGCGTACCGCTGCGCGAGGTCTCCTGCTTGAGAGGCTGGATGCCGAAAGCGCGGGTGACGCTGCTGTCCTGCCGCGCGGTCAACGTATCGACCAACACGCCGCTGGGATTCAGATTGGTGGAACGCTGGCTGTAGAACATCTGCTGCACACCGGGCGCACGAAACCCGGTGGCCAGCGTTCCGCGCACGGCAAAGCTGTCGGTCGCATCGAAACGTGCGGAAAACTTGCCGGTGCTGGAGCCGCCGAAATCCGAATATCTCTCGTAGCGGGCCGCCGCACCCAGCAACAGCCGGTCGGTGACCTGCGACTCGGCATCCACGTAAAACGCCCAGTTGTGACGACCGGCGTCTACCGCCTCCGCGGGCGAAAAGCCCGGAAAACCCTGGATGCCGGGCTGCGCGATTGCGCCGGTCTGCCCATAGATCGGGATCGAACGATTGTTGGTTCGCCCATACATGTACGAGACCGGATCCCCAGGCGTGATGCCGTAGACATCCTTGCGCCACTCCAGGCCGGTGGCAAAACTCAGTACATCGTTGCCGATGCCCCAGTCGATCGGCCCACGGAAATCGAGGTTCAGCGAGGTCTCGTCCAGCTTCAACGTGCCGGTATTGGCCTGGGTCGGCGAACTGGCATAAATGCCGCCACTCGGCTTGGGCTCGTCCCACCAGCTGACGTTGACCGAATTTCGCTCATGGAAACCGAAGCTGCTATGTCCCCGGTTCACCGAAAAGTCCCAATGCCAGTCCGCACCCACCGGACCGCGGTAGCCTGCCACAACCGAGGCATCCTTCACCGTGGTGACAATGTTGGGAAGAAACCCGTTCGGATACAGCGCCGGCACCGTGCGGTTGTCCCCGGCCGAGCGGAAGAACCCGTACGAGCTGCCATCACGCTTGGAGACACCGCCAAACCAGTAAAACTCGCCGCGGGCGACCGGCAACGCGCCGTTCATCCAGAAGTAGCCATCGGTAGCCTCTGAATCACCCAGCTTCTGGGTCACCCGTGGCGGATTTACCCGCAAGGTATCGAGCCCGGCACGGTTCGTTGCGCCCCGCTTGCGATACTCCAGCGTGAGATTGAGATAACCACCATGGCCCAGCGGTACCCCGGTATTGACGCTGCCGTGGCGCACCAAACCGTCGCCCTTGTAGGTCTGCCCGGTGTCCATCGACACGCTGGTTACATTGACCTGCTTTTTCAGCACGATATTGATCACGCCGGAGATCGCGTCTGATCCGTACTGTGCGGCAGCCCCGTCGCGCAACACTTCGACGCGCTCGATCGCCGCCATCGGAATGGCATTGATGTCGGTGCCTGCCGAGCCCCTGCCGACGGTCTGCTGAACATTGACCAGCGCCTGCTGGTGCCGACGCTTGCCATTGACCAGCACCAGGACCTGATCCGGCCCTAGCCCGCGCAAGGTCGCCGGACGAATGATGTCGGTACCGTCGCTGACGAAGGTGCGCGAAAAATTGAAGCTGGGCTCCAGCATCTGCAGCGCCTGTCCCAGCTCGCTGGCGCCGGTGTTCTCCAGTTGGGCGTTACTGATCACATCGACGGGTGCTGCGCTCTCTGCGGCGGTACGTCCGCCGGCACGCGAACCGATGACTTGCACACCTTGCAGCTGAACGGCCTTTTTCTTGTCGGGCCGGGTTGCCTGCTGACCATGCGCTGGCACGGCCACCCCCCAGGCAACCAACCCGAGCAGCGCCGCGCTGGCGTATGACGAAACGCCAGGTGCGCGTCTACCTGAACGCCGATGGTCCTGTTGCATGATCTTTATCTCCCCGAGATTTCGTGACACAACGATGTCACGGATGTGTGACGCGAGGTTACAGCGCCCTCCGGACACTGGCAAGAAATTGCCGATCGCCAAGCGGAAAAACTTGCTCAAGGAAGCGCGACTGCGTCGAACCTCCGCTAAAGGCTGCCTTGGCAGGTGGTTTCGCCGTACCGGCAAGGCGCAAAAAAAAACCTGTCCGTAACCGGGACAGGTTTTTTTCTACGTTCTTTTGCGCGGTGTTAGCCGATCGCGGCAGTCGCGCGATTTTTTCTCGGCAGCTCAGTGGCCGACGCTGGCGCCACTTGCCGGAGCCGCTGCAGAACCGGCCGCTGCGGGCGCCGAAGACGACGACGCAGGAGCACTACCCGTATCCATCGACGGCGGCTGGATGCCAGCGGCCTGCTCGGGAGTCTGCTGCGGAGCACTGCTCAGCGGCAGGTACACATCGTACTTGGCATAGGTGGTGATGGCACCGCTGGCATCTTTCACTTCCGGCTGGACCAGGATGTCGTAAGACGGCTTGACCACCACATCGAAGCCGTAGCCATGAGTCTGCGCATAGGCCTTGAGCATGTCGCGAATCTGCGGCACACCGGCAAAGGTTCCACTCCATACGCCCTTCAGGGCCGCGCCGCCAAACACCAGGGCGCCACGTACGTTTTTGTCGAGTACCAGACGGCCATAACGATCGCGGCTACCCGGTGCGAGGGCCGGGGTGCTGGCCGCGTCCGCCGCCGTACTGGCTTCTGCCGGGGCCGCGGATGCATCGATCGATGGCGGCACGGGTGCCGTCAACTGCTCGCTTTGGCCGGCCACAGTGAGTGTGCTGGCATCGATCGGCATCGCCACATCGAACTTGAAGGTCTGGTCGCCATAGCTGGTGGTGAACAGGATCCGCGGGCCGGTTACGTTGACACCCAATTTCTTGGCTTCGGCCTGGATCTCGCCGATGGCCATCGTCACCGCCGTATCCAGGCCGTCCAGACCGGCCTTGCGGGCAATCGAGCTGGAGACCAGCAACACCGGCGTCGGCTGGGTCTGCTCGATGGAGGGATCCAGCTGGCTGTAGTCGACATTGGGTACTGCGGCCAGCACGTTCTGCAGATTGTTGAGGCTGTACTGGATGAAGGCATCAGGCTCGCCGTGGATATACAGGTTGGCGAAGCGGTTGACCAGGTTCCAGCCATAGGTCACATCGTAGGACCAGGTGATGTTGGTCAGCTGTCCACGACTGCCCTTGCGCGCGAGATCCAGGGTGAAGTGCTTGTCGCGGCCGCGCCACTTGTTGTCCAGATTCCAGACGATATTGGCATCACGGGTGTTGCTGTCGATCTTGGCGAAACCCGGGGCGGCGCTGGCAATGGTCAGCTGACCGTTGCCCAGCTTGGGGTTGGAACTGGTCCAGCTCACTTCGGATCCGGGGCCATAGGACTTGCCCGAGAAGGTGAACTGCGCCTTCGGATCGATCGAACCGATGGCCGAATACCGTGGCAACATCCGGAAGTTGTCCAGCACGTCATACACCTGACGCAGGTCTTTGCCGACAACCAGGGAGCGCTCCACATGGCCGCTGCCGGGCATGACCATCGCTGCCGCCACACCAATCACCGCGACGATAACCAGGGCAGCCAAAAATTCAAGGACACGCATCATTTCCAGAGTTCTCCGAGCGTCTCTACGCTGTACCAAAAGATGTCGCCCCGCAGCCACGTCAACCCACTGGAAAGGGGTGTTCCGCGAGCCATCGCCGGGGGTCGGCAAATGCCGAAGCCATGGATGTTACTTGCTCGCGCGCCGGAACGCTATTGGCCTCCCAAAAGCCGTCGGCAACGTCGCAAAATCGGTCGGCACCGGCCCTTCACGGCACGCGGCAAGACTTGCAGCCAGCACAGTGGCATTCCCAAAACACTGCACCGGCACCGCCCATCCGACGAAGTCGGTATCAGACGATACCCAGTTCCAGGGCCTTGAGCACGGCACGCGTGCGATCACGCACACCGAGCTTGGACAGGATGTTGGAAACATGATTTTTCACCGTACCTTCAGCCACCTTCAACGAGTTGGCGATCTCCTTGTTGCTGTAGCCACCGGACAGCAGGCGCAGGATCTCGGTCTCGCGTTCGGTCAATGGATCGGGCTGCTCCAGGCTGGTGAACTGATTTTGCATCCGCGCCACCCCTGCCATCAGTCGCTGGGTCACCATCGGCGCCACCAGCGAGCCACCGGCAGCCACCGTACGGACAGCCTCCACCAGTTGCTCCAGCGAGACATCCTTCAGCAGGTAGCCCCTGGCACCCGCCTTGAGGCCTTGCAATACCAGTTGATCGTCGTCGAACGTGGTCAGGATGATGGTCGGCGGCAGTTCATTGCGGAGCGAGAGGGCCTGCAGCACCTCCAGTCCGCTCATATTGGGCATGCGCAGGTCCAGCAGTACCACATCCGGCTTGAGCCGCGGAATATCCTGCACTGCCTGGGCCCCGTCGGCGCACTCGGCTACCACCGTGATGTCTTCCGCCAGATCGAGCAGGGAGCGAACCCCTTGGCGGACCAGGTTCTGATCGTCAACGAGACAAACGGAAATCATCGGAAATCCTCAGCCAAATCTGACTCATGGGGGCGACCATAGCGCACACTTGAAGCAATCGTCCCGGCAACCGTAGATGCGGGCTCGTCGATCGCCATCTCATGGCGACACATTCAGGGCCGGCGGTTCAAACCGGGTCGGCGCGTGCGCCAGGGTGGCCTGCTCCCCGAGTGGCAGCCGAACGGTCAAGGCGAAGCCCTGGCTCATCCCGGCCTCAAGGCTCAGGCTGCCGCCGAGCTCGGTCAGCCGCTCGCGCATCCCGGACAAACCATTGCCCGGCTCGACCCGTTCGGCGCCACGACCGTCATCGCGCGCGTGCAGACCGACCAGGCTGGCATCGGCATAGGCAAAATTGAGCCACAGGTTGCGCGCGCCCGCATGTTTGGCGGTATTGGTGATGATCTCCTGCGCACAACGCAGCAAGACCTGGGCCCGTCGCGGATCCTCCACGCTGAATCGCGGTGGCATGACCACATGCACGTTCAACCCCGGCACGCTGTCCGTCAGGCTGTGCAGCGCCTGGGTCAGGTCGATGGCATCGTCCTGGCGCAGTTCGCTGACCGCCTCCCGCACATCGGCCAGCAGATGCCTGGCGGTACTCTGTGCGCTGCGCACATGGGTAGCCGCAGCCTCATTGCAGAGGTGGCTCGCCACTTCAAGGTTCAAGCTCAGCGCGGTCAAATGATGACCGATCAGGTCGTGCAGGTCGCGGGCAATGCGCATGCGCTCCGCGATCCGGCTCGACTCGGCCAGCAAGGCGCGGGTAGCGCGCAATTCGGAATTGAGCCGGCGCAGCGACTCGCGCTGCTCGGTTTGCTGGCTGGCGACGGTCGAGGTGACGAACACCAGCACCGAAATGCCCAGGTAGATGCTGGCCTGGAGAAACGCCACCGCGACACTGTGGCCGTACTCCGGAAAGGTGGCGAAGATCGCGACCAGACTCAGGTGCTGCAGCACCAGCCAGAACACCCCGAGCCAGAACGGCAACAACCATGGCAGCACCACCGAGGCGACCACCATCAGCATCGCCGACAGGCCACTGTGGCTGTACCAGCCGACCGCCAGCGCCGCCGCCGTCATCAAGGTCAGGCCGAGCAGCTTCAGGCCCGGGTAGCGGCGCGAACCGAGGTTGCTGGTGAGCATCCAGTACATCAGGCCGAATACCAGATAGCACAGGGTCCACAGCAGCAGGGAAAAATTCGGTCGCTGCAACTGGTTCAGGCGCTCAGTGGCCCAACTGGTGATCAGCGGCGTACCTACCGACAGGTAAGTGAAGAAGCCCGCGTAGCGAAGCAGGCGGATGTGGTTGAGAAAAGGCCAACGCATACGCCGCATGATTGGACCTGTGAGTGCTCCGCGCAATCGGCGAAAAGTCATGCGCCGGTTACATCATCCCCTGACGATGGCTTTACAAAGCCTCTACAGGCGCCAGTTTCGCGTGATCGGCCGCTGTACAGCTACCGGCCGCATGCCATAATGGCACATCGCATGAGGCCAGCTGACGTGAGGCCTCTCCCCGAACCATCATGCGGAGCAACGAATGGCCCTTGCCATCCGCGACGTGCGCGAGCATGACCTGGATGCGGTGCTGGCACTCAACAATACCGCCGGCCGCTCCATCCTGGTCCTCGACGCTGACAGGTTGCACTACTTTTACGAGCACGCCGACTACTTCCGGGTGGCCGAAATCGACGGCCATCTGGCTGGGTTCCTGATCGCCTTGCGTGAAGGAGGCCACTATGAAAGCCTCAATTACCGCTGGTTTTCCAAGCATTACCCGGAATTCCTCTACATCGACCGCATCGTGATCGCCAACGCCTACCGTCGGCACGGACTGGGGCGCATCTTTTACAGCGACGCCCACAGTTACGCCGAGGTGCGCGTACCGCTGCTCACCTGCGAAGTATTCCTGGAGCCGCGGAACGACATCGTGGTGTTGTTCCATGGCACCTATGGCTTTCAGGAAGTCGACCAACAGCGGATGGGTGAAAATGGCCCGCAGGTCAGCCTGCTGGCCAAGGATTTGCCCAGCTATGCCTACGTCCGCGATACCTGGCTCGAACAGGGAGGGTTGCCGGACGTACCCTGGCTGGCCGAACGCGACCGTCCGGGCAAAAACGATGCTGCGCCACACCCGCGAAGCGGAGAACAGCATTCATGAGTGTGAAAATGGATACCACCGACGCCTGCGACCTGCGCTTCGGCCAGGTAGGCATTGCCTGTGTACGCGTCCGCCGGGTGGACGCCGCCGCGCTGTGCGACGAGTTGGAGCGACGGGTGCGTGCTGCACCGCAGCTGTTTTCCCGGGCCGCGGTGGTGCTCGACCTGAGCCACCTGCTCGACCTGCCCGACGATGGTGCGGTCGATGCGCTACTCGAAGCCGTGCGCAGCGCCGGCATGCTGCCGGTGGGGTTGGCCTACGGCACCAGCGAGACCGAGGCGCTGGCCAAGCGCATGGGGCTGCCGCTGATCGCCAAGTTCCGCGCTGCCTACGAACCAGCCAGTGGCGCCGCACCGGCCCCAGTGGAAACCGCGGCGCCACGGCACGACGCCGCGCCACCGGAACCGATCCATGCGACGCCCACAAGCGGCAATGCGCCGACCGCCCAGCACCACGCGGGCGCGGTGCGTTCCGGGCAGCAGATCTATGCACGCGATCGCGACCTGATTGTCACCGGCGCCATCGCCAATGGCGCCGAAGTGATCGCCGACGGCAACATCCACGTCTATGGCAGCTTGCGCGGCCGCGCCATGGCCGGAGCCCAGGGCGACGAGAACACCCGCATCTTCGTGTCCGACTTCCGCGCCGAGCTGGTCGCGATTGCCGGTCACTACCGCGTATTCGAACAGATTCCTGACAATCTCGAAGGCCAGTCCGTGCAATGCTGGCTCGAAGGCGAAAAGCTTTTGATCGCCAAACTGTAATCACCTACAACAAAAACGATATGGAGATGGACCCTTGACTGCTGAGATTATCGTTGTCACCTCCGGCAAAGGCGGCGTCGGCAAGACGACGACCAGTGCCTCGCTTGCGACCGGTCTGGCCATGGCCGGCAAGAAAGTCGCCGTGATCGACTTCGATGTCGGCCTGCGCAACCTCGACCTGATCATGGGTTGCGAACGGCGCGTGGTCTACGACTTCATCAACGTCGTGCACGGTGAGGCCACGCTGAAGCAATCGCTGATCAAGGACAAGCGGCACGACAACCTTTATGTGCTGGCCGCCAGCCAGACCCGCGACAAGGATGCACTGACCCAGGAAGGCGTCGAGAAGGTGCTCGACGGCCTCTCCGAAGACGGTTTCGACTACGTCGTGTGCGACTCGCCTGCGGGTATCGAGAAGGGTGCCCACCTGGCGATGTACTTCGCCGACCACGCGGTGGTGGTGGTCAACCCCGAAGTGTCGTCGGTACGCGATTCCGATCGCATCCTCGGCCTGCTGGCCAGCAAGACCCGGCGCGCCGAGCGCGGCGAAGGCGCCATCACCCAGCATCTGCTGCTGACCCGTTACAACCCCGCGCGGGTGGCGATCGGCGAGATGCTCAGCGTAAAAGATGTGGAGGAAATCCTCGGCATCAACGTGGTCGGGGTGATCCCCGAATCGGAAAACGTGCTGACCGCCTCCAACAACGGTATCCCGGTGATCGTCGACGCCAATTCGCTGGCCGGCCAGGCCTACAGCGACACCGTGGCCCGCATTCTTGGCGAAGAGCGACCGTTGCGCTTCATCGATGTGCCCAAGAAGGGCTTTCTCCAGCGCGTGTTCGGAGGTTGATCACGATGGGCATTCTGGATTTTCTCAAGCGCAAGCCGGAACCTACCGCCACCGTGGCACGGGAACGCCTGCGCATCATCGTGGCGCAGGAACGCTCCACCCGCGGCGCGCCCGACTACCTGCCGATGATGCGCAACGAATTGCTCGAAGTGATCAAGAAATACGTTCACGTCGATATCGAGGCGATCAACATCAACCTCGAGCGCGACAGCGGGCACGAAATCCTGGAACTCTCGGTGACCTTGCCTGACGGCAAGAGCGCAGGCAAGGCCGGCAGCGAGGCCAAAACCGGCTGATCGCGCCACCCTCGCCTGCTCCGGCCTTCCATCCCGACCCGTACCCGCACATGTCTCCCAGCAACTCCAACCGAGCAGCATCACGCGACCGAGCCAGCCCCGTGATGTGCCTTGGCCAGCTCGGCTTCGAGGTGGCCGCTGCCCTGCTGGAACAGTACGGACTGCACCTGCATCCGGTTGACGATGACATACCGATTCCCGGCAGCTTCTGGGGCGACCAGGAGGCCGGCATCATCGGCTCCAGCGTCTATGCACGCAACGACACCCCGGTTCATTCGCTGCTGCACGAAGCCGGCCATCTGATCGTGTTGCCGGTGGAACGGCGCAGCAAGGTGCACACCGATGCCACGGATTCGCTCGAAGAGGAGGATGCGGTGTGCTATCTGCAGATCGTGCTGGCCGATCAGCTGGCCGGCGTAGGTCGGAAGCGTCTGATGGCCGACATGGATGCCTGGGGCTACACCTTCCGCCTCGGCTCGACCCGCGCCTGGTTTGAAGGCGATGCGGGCGATGCGCGACGCTGGTTGATCGAGCGTCGACTGCTGACCGCGGATGGCGGGTGGTTGCCGCCGCGCCAGGGACCGTGCGATGACGTGCCCTCCGGACCGGACCGGTGCGATGCCCGGGATAGCGCTTCCCCGGCGGGCTCTGCGTGCCACGACTCGCCCGGCGTCTCGCCATGACCCACGATCTCCGTCGTCGGGTGGCGCGTCGCCTGATGCGCCTGCTGTTCGGCTCCCCGGCAACCCCCAGCAGCGAGCCACTGCCTGCTGTCGGCGTGCATCGCATCCTGATCTGTCACATCAGCCACGCCCTGGGCAACGCCCTGTTGCTCACGCCGCTGATCCAGGAGCTCGAAGCCACCTGGCCCGGAGCCGAGATCGACATCATTACGCGCAGCCAGGTCGGCCAGGTGCTGTACGGTCACTATGCCAGCGTCCACCGGGTCTTCCAGCTGCCTTCCCATGGCGTGGGTCATCCACGGCAATGGCTGCTCGGACTCCGCGGCATGCGTGCATCGCGATACGACCTGGCAATCGACCCCGACCCGCAATCACAAAGCGGGCGCCTGCTGCTGCTGCTGGCCCGGGCTACCTTCACGCTGGGCTTCAGCGGCCCGAAGAAAAGTGGCAGCGTGACCCATGCCATCGCCGTACCCGAAACGATTCGGAACAAGGGCCAGTTGCCGGTCTTCCTGTTGCGCCGGGCCTTGTACCAGGCCAACGCCTCGCGCGCCTTCCCGTCACCCGACATCCGCCTGGACGCGGGCGAGTTGAGCAGTGGCAGACAGGCCATGGATCGTGTGTTGCAAGCCTCCGGCCCCTTGACCGGGCAACGGTTGACCGTCGGGGTTTTCGCCAATGCCACCGGGCCGAAGCAACGTGGCCGGGAGTGGTGGTTGCCGTTGCTCGACCATCTCCAGCACACGCTGGCGGACTGCCAGCTGGTGGAAATCGTGCCGATGTTCGGTCGCTCCCTGCTGGACTCGCGCTACCCGACCTACTACTCCAGCGACCTGCGCAAACTTGGCGGCGTACTGGCCAGCCTCGATGCCTACATCAGCCTGGACTGCGGGATCATGCACCTCGCCTGCGCCTCGCGCGTGCCCACGCTAGGCATCTTCACCACGCCGCTGGCCGATGAGTGGGGTCCGTACGGGGCTGGCAACCATGTCGTGAAGGCGATCGATCTGGCACCCGCGCAGATTGCCGAGCAGATCGCCGGCATGCTCGAAATGCCACTCAGCCCGGGCGAGCGGCACGCCTGAATGGCAGCGCGCAGCGCTCGTTCAGATTTTCGTGACGACGTTCAATGCGGCTCGGCAATCTCCGCCTGAATCACCACGCCAGGGTCCCGATGGGCCAGTGATTGCTCCAGCGGCCGCCGGGTGACCGAGCCATACCACCACCAGGACAGCGCGCCGATGCTGGTCAGGCCCGTCGCACCAAGCGCCAATGACCACATCTGACCCGACAACAACGGCGACAGCACACCGGCGACGGCGCTGCAGAGCAGCAAGCTGGCGAATGCCTGCACCGAGGAAATACCCCCGCGCTGATTCGGAAAACGGTCCAGCAGCAGCAAGGTCAGGGTGGGAAATGCCAGCTGGACACCTACTGCCTGCAAGATCAGTGGCAGCATCGACCAGGGCAGTCGTGGCACCGGAAGCAGTAGCGCCAGGGTCAGATGCAGACCACAAGCCAGTAGCATCGATGCGTACCCGATCGTCACGGTCAACCCGACGCCAGCCCGTCCAGCCATCCGTCCGGACAACCAGGCCCCCACAAGCAACCCGATTACCACCGGTATGAACAGCCATGGGAAACCGTCGGCCGACAGATGCAACAAGTTGCGCACGATGTGTGGTGCCGATGCCATGTAGATGAACAGGCCGGCAAAGTTCACCGAACTTGAAATCAGCAACGGCCAGAACACGCGATCGCGACCAAACGAGGCATAGCTGGCCAGCAAGCTGCGCGGTGCGAACACCGTGCGTCGCTCGCGCGGATGGGTTTCCTCCAGCAGCAGCCACAGGGCAGCCGACAGAACCACGGTAAAGCCGGCCAGCACCCAGAAGATGCCGTGCCAGCCACTGAAGGACAGTAGCCACGCACCGACCATCGGAGCGATCACCGGTGCCACACCGAAAATCATCATCACCCGCGACATCAGCTGTTGCGCAGCGGCACCTTCCAGGCTGTCGCGGATCAGCGCCCGTCCGACCACCAGCCCAGCACCGGCACAGACTCCCTGCAACCCCCGACAAACCAGCAACATGTTGAACGATGTCGACATCGCCGCCGCCATCGAGGCCAGCGCATATACCAGCATGCCGGTGACGATCACCGGCTTGCGCCCGATCGCATCGGAGATCGCACCATGAAACAGGCTCATCGCGGCGTACGTCACCAGGTACACGCTAATCAGCTGCTGCAATGCCGTGTCATCCACGCCGAAGCGCGCACCGATCAGCGGGAACGAGGGAAACACCGCGTCGATCGAAAACGGTCCGATCATCGACAGGGCGGCCAGCAGCCATGGCAGGCTGCGCCGTACGGTGCGGTGGCTGGAAGTCATCGCAGGGATCAATGGGCAGGGCGGCACAAGTATAGGTCACGCGGTGACGTCGATTGCGACAACGGTCGCACGATCGCCACCGATTCCGCTTGACCTCGCACCGGGCTGATCGACTACGATGGTCGTATCGGAGATGGCATGCCTCCGGTTGCGTGAATCGCTTGCAGCACTCGCGCGACAAACCGCTTCTCGTGCAACCCGCGTTGAAGTTGATGATGCCTGCACCCCCGGCTCCCGGCGGCGCAGGCGTGCCTGCCACCGTGGTAGCCGGACGTTCTGCAACGCTCAGGAGACGCGCTCGTGGGATTTACCGGATTCATTGCCATCGGCCTCGGCGGCGCCATCGGCTGCTGGCTGCGCTGGGGTTTGGGCGTCTTGTTCAACCCGATCTTCCCGACCCTGCCGCTGGGCACGCTGGCGGCCAACCTCACCGGCGGCTTGCTGATGGGCTTGGCGATGGGCCTGTTTCGCCACTTCCAGGCGGTATCGCCAGAGCTTCAGCTGTTCGTGATGACCGGCTTTCTTGGTGGTCTGACCACGTTCTCGACCTTCTCTGCCGAGGCCAGCACGCTGCTGTTGCGCCAGCAATATCTGTGGTTCAGCGCACATGTCCTGGTGCACGTCACCGGCTCGCTGGCGATGACCGTGCTGGGCCTGACCGTTACCCGCAGCCTGCTGCGTCACTGACCCGGAGAACCGCATGAACCAGGAAACCGCACGCCCCGGCGTCCACCTTTATTTCTACTGCCATGCACGGGCCCGGCACGCGGGCATCCTGGTATCCGAGTGGCTGCTTGAGCAAGCCAAGCGGCACGCCCTGGGCGGCGGCTCGGTATTCCGCGCGATCGCGGGCTTCGGCCGCCACGGCGTGCTGCACGAAGAGCAGTTCTTCGACCTGGCCGATGACCTGCCGGTGAAGGTGGAATTCCTGTTGACCGAGGATGAAGCCGACCAGCTGCTGCAACTGGCGCGTGATGCCGGCATCGACGCGGTGTATGCACGCTCCCCGGCACACTATGCGGTGCTGGGCAACACGTGATCCGCGATCGCCGCGATCCGGCCCGGGAGACCCTCATTTAACCGACGAGGATAGACCTGATGAGTCAGGAGACCCTGAAGGCACGCGCCAGCGAACTGCTGGCACACGCCGGCATTCATATCAATGGCGACGCGCCGATCGACTTGCGCGTGCATGATGAACGGCTTTATCCGCGTGTCTTCGCCCACGGCTCGCTCGGCCTGGGCGAAGCCTACATGGATGGCTGGTGGGATGCCGATGACCTGCCCGGCCTGTGTACCCGCCTGCTCACCGCCGGACTCGACCAGGAGTTGAAAACCCTCGATACCCTGCTCGCTCACCTGAAGGCCCGTTTCATCAATCTGCAGCGTGGTGAGCACGCCTTCAAGGTGGCCAAAGTGCATTACGACCTGGGCAACGACCTGTTTCGCGCCATGCTTGGCAAACGACTGGTCTATTCCTGCGGCTACTGGGCCACCGCCGATAACCTCGATGACGCCCAGGCGGCCAAGCTGGACCTGGTCTGCCGCAAGCTGCAACTGAAACCCGGTCAACGGATACTCGACATCGGTTGCGGCTGGGGCGAGGCACTGAAATACGCTGCGGAACACTATGGCGTCGAAGGCGTCGGCGTCACCGTCTCGCGGGAACAGGCCGACTACGCCCGCGACCTGTGCGCCGGACTGCCGATCGAGATCCGGCTGCAGGACTACCGGGAACTCGACGAGCGCTTCGATGCGGTGTATTCCATCGGCATGTTCGAGCATGTCGGCGGCAGGAACTACCGCACCTACTTCGAAACCGTGCGACGCTGCCTGAGGGACGAGGGACTGTCGGTGCTGCATTGCATCGGCAGCAACAGCGCACCGGCGCAAACCGACCCGTGGATCGAGAAATACATCTTCCCGAATTCGATGATTCCCGCGGCCAGCCAGGTAACGACGGCACTCGAGGACCTGTTCGTGATCGAGGACTGGCACAACTTCGGCGCCGACTACGACCGCACGTTGACCGCGTGGCAAGCCAATATCGAAGCGGCCTGGCCAAGCCTCCCGGCGAGCTACAACGAGCGCTTCAGGCGCATGTGGCGCTATTACCTGGCAGTCTCCGCCGGCGTATTCCGCAGCCGGCGCGACCAGCTGTGGCAGCTGGTGCTGAGCCCGGATGGAGTCGTCGGCGGTTACCGTTCGCCGCGCTGAATCTTCTTGTGCGAGACGTTGAAAACGTCTGTGCCGAACGGCCGCAGATGCGCCGCGCCAGCGTAGCCAAGATGTGGCAAGTCGAAAAAATCCTCCACCGTGCGCAACAAGCTGTAGTGGTTGTACGCCCGTTTCGATACGGTACCCGGCTTGATGAATGGCGACAGCAGCACCGCACCGGTACGGCCACCTCCGGGCCCGATTTGTCCCGGTAACGGACCACCGGCCAGTCCGCGCTCACCGCAGCACGCCTTGCCATCGGTGCCCTCGTCGAAGGTGATGACCAGCAGACCGTCCTTGCGGAATGCCGGCGACGCCACGATCCGCGGCACCCACTTGCGCAGAAATGCATCGGCGGAAACCAGCCCGCCAGGTTCGCCATTCGCACACGGCGCATCGTGGCCGTCGTGGCAAAGATTCGGTGTGATGTAGACGAAGTTCGGTGTCGTGTCGAGGTGCTGCAAATCCTGCGCAAGATGGTCGAAGTTGACCACATGCTGTGCGCAGCGGGCCGGGTCGTCGAGAATGGAGTGAAAGTACACGAAGGGATTGTGCTTGTCGGCATACTGATCGCTGGAACTGGCATGCTCGGTGAGATCGGTGGCACCGATCGCCACATGTCCGCAACGGGCCGATTCACGTGATGGATCGCGCCCCATGTCCTCCATGTAACCCTTCCAGCTCAGCCCGGCGGCCTCGAGCTGGTCGGCGATGGTCTTCACGTCTGCCGGATAGATACAGCCCTGACCCAGCACCTGTCCATGCGCATCGAGACCCGGGGCGGTGCGCTTGAACTCGCTGTAGATCGGGCAATCCTGCTGGGTGGCCGGATTGGGCGCCTGGCCGCTGATCATCGCAATATAATTGTCCAGGCTGTAATGCCCAATGCCGTAGTAGTGCGGCAGCAAGGCGCCCTGCCTGGGCAGCTCGTGGGCCAGGTACGGCGCCAGCGAATGCTTGCCGAAGGTCACCTGATAGGGTTCGTTTTCGAGCACGATCACGAACACGTGGCGTACTGGCGCCACACTGGCCGTCACCGGCTGCGGCCTGGCATGGACGACACCCACGCCCAACCACAGCATCGACATCAGCACAAACCACTGTGCAATATGCCGGCCTGCGGGGCTGACACAGTTTTTCGGGCGTGTTTTCATGCGAAGCACCTTGCAGAGGGAAAGCCTGCGCGGGATGCACGGCGGCCAACCGGTTGATTGGAACAATTGCAGATGACAGGAGCAAGACCAGCGCACCATCCACGGACGGCCATCACCTTGCCGGAGTCAGCGATGGCGCCAAGGTGTTGCCGATGAAATGCCGTTGTCAGCTGATTTTCGCACTGCTGCTCGGCATGCTGCTGCTCGCGCCGGTCGCCGCCAGGCCAGCCTTGTGGATGATCCACCAGTCACACAGCACGGTCTATCTGTTCGGAACCGTGCACCTGTTGCCAAACGATACCGACTGGCGCGATCCGGCCCTGGATCGGGCGCTCGCCCCCAGCGATTCACTGGTGATCGAGCTGACCGACGACAACCCGGCCCACATGCAAGCCCTGGTCCGGTAGGAGCGCACCCTGTGCGCGAATGCTCTTTGTCAGGGTTGATGTAAAGAGCAATCGCGCACAGGGTGCGCTCCAGTTCCTACACGTCATGACCGCTTTCTGGCACCATCGACCGGCTATCCGCGCGCCGCGCGCCACTCTGCCGATGTAACCGCATGAACCTGCAAGCCAATTACGAACAGATCCCGCTGAAAGACTACGCCGAACGCGCATATCTCGATTACTCGATGTATGTGGTACTCGATCGCGCGTTGCCGTTCGTCGGCGACGGACTCAAGCCGGTGCAGCGGCGCATTATCTACGCAATGAGCGAGCTGGGCCTGGCCGCCACCGCCAAGCCGAAGAAGTCCGCACGCACCATCGGTGACGTGATCGGCAAATTTCACCCGCATGGCGACAGTTCCTGCTACGAGGCGATGGTGCTGATGGCGCAGCCATTCTCGTACCGCTACCCGCTGGTCGATGGCCAGGGCAATTTCGGTTCGCCAGACGACCCGAAGAGCTTCGCCGCGATGCGCTACACCGAATCCAAGCTCAGTCCGATCGCCGAGGCACTGCTCGGTGAGCTCGGCCAGGGCACGGTCGACTGGGTACCGAATTTCGACGGCACGATGGATGAACCGAGCTGGATGCCCGCACGCATCCCCCATGTGCTGCTCAACGGCTCGATGGGCATTGCGGTGGGCATGGCCACCGACATCCCGCCGCACAACCTGCGCGAACTGGCCAGCGCCTGCATCCGCCTGCTGGACGACCCGGACGCCACGGTCGCCGACCTGTGCGAGCATGTGCGCGGGCCGGACTACCCGACACCGGCCGAGATCATCACCCCGCGCGCCGACCTGCTGGCGATGTACCAGAGCGGCGGCGGCTCGGTGCGCGCCCGCGCGGTCTACCAGCGCGAGGAAGGCAACATCGTGATCACCGCGCTGCCGCATCAGGTCAGCCCGTCGAAAATCCTCGAGCAGATCGCCGCGCAGATGCGTGCCAAGAAACTGCCGATGATCGAGGACCTGCGCGACGAGTCCGATCACGAGAACCCGACCCGACTGGTGATCGTGCCGCGCTCCAACCGCGTCGATGCCGACGAAACCATGCAACACCTGTTCGCCACCACCGATCTGGAAAAGAGCTTCCGCGTCAATCTCAACATGATCGGCCTCGATGGCCGGCCACAGGTGAAAAACCTCAAACGCATCCTCGGCGAATGGTTGAGCTTCCGCACCAGCACCGTCACGCGCCGGCTCGAGCATCGCCTGGCCAAGGTCGAGCGCCGCCTGCACCTGCTCGAAGGCCTGCGCATTGCCTACCTGAATCTCGACGAGGTGATCCGCATCGTGCGCACCGAGGACGAGCCGAAGGCGGTGCTGATGGCGCGCTTCCGGCTCAGCGAGGAACAGACCGACTACATCCTCGAAACCCGCCTGCGCCAGCTGGCGCGGCTGGAAGAGATGAAGATCACCGGTGAAGCCAACCAGTTGGAGGAGGAGCGCGCGCGCATCAACGTGCTGCTTAAATCACCGGCCAAACTGAAGAGCCTGATCAAGGACGAACTGCGTGCCGATGCGGAGAAATTCGGCGACGACCGTCGCTCGCCACTGATCGAACGCGAAGTCGCCCAGGCACTCGACGAGAGTGCCCTGGTCGCCAGCGAGCCGGTCACCGTGGTGCTCAGCCAGAAAGGCTGGGCGCGCGCTGCCAAGGGCCATGACATCGACGCCGAGGGGCTCAACTACCGCGAGGGCGACAGCCTGCTTGCCGCGGTCAAGGCGCGCACCACCCAGCAGGTCGCCTTCATCGACTCTACCGGCCGCAGCTATTCCACGCTGGCGCATACCCTGCCCTCGGCGCGTGGCAACGGCGAGCCGCTGACCGGGCGCTTCAGTCCCGCCGCCGGCGCCAGTTTCGATGTGCTGATTGCCGGCGACAACGATACCCGACTGATCCTGGCGAGCAACTACGGCTATGGCTTCGTCACCCGCTTCGAGGCGCTCACCGGGCGACAGAAGGCCGGCAAGCAGATCATCAGCCTGAGCGACCAGGCGAAGGTGCTGGCGCCGCAGATCAGCGCCGATCCGGCGCGCGATCGCATCGTGGTGGTCACCACCGAAGGTCATCTGCTGATGTTTTCGGTGGCCGAGCTGCCCGAGCTGGACAAGGGCAAGGGCAACAAGCTGATCGAGATTCCCAAGGCGAAACTGGTTTCCGGCGACGAACGCGTAGCCGGCGTGGCGGTCGTCGCCGAAGGCAAGGGCGAGGTCACCCTGTATGCCGGCCAGCGCAAACTGACCCTGCGCTGGGCTGATCTGGTCGAATACGGCGGTAATCGCGCCAGCCGCGGCGGCCTGCTGCCGCGCGGCCTGCGCCGGGTCGAGCGGATCGAGACCACAAGCTGAACGGATGCGGCAGGAACTTCCTGCCGCGCCATGTTTCAAAGCCGGAGACGCTGTCTTTGTGCACGCAAATGCCGCATCGTGCGTTTGCCACGCCATATCCCCGGAGATTTGAAATCATGAATCGGCTTATCGGCGTCATCGCAGCGACCCTGCTGGTCGGCTCGGTATGGGCGCAGAGCGCGCCCCCTCTGAATCTCAAGTTACCGGCCAACAGCAACATGCCGCCCAGCAGCCTACCTGCGAGCAGCAGCAGCGCCCGCGCTGCCGCCGATGCCAGCCAACCGGCTACGGCCAGTTCGACCGGCAAACCGGCGCCGGGCGTGTATTACGGCGACACCAGCGGCCGCATGGGCAATACCGGACGCGACACGACCGCTGCGCAGGCCTGCGACGACTCCACCTACAACAAGCCGCAGATGCACGGCAGCGTCGGCATGGGCGTGGTCGGCGGAAGTGGCATCAGCGGCTCCTACCAGACGGGCACGGTCAACGTCACCAAGAACCTCGGCGATTGCGAGCATCCCACCGGCGCCATCAGCTTTTCGATCGGCGTGGGCAACGGCAACTTCCACGGCCGCGATCGCCGCGGCTGGTAAGACGATAGGGCGGCGCACACGCGCGGCTGACAAACGGGCGTGCAGTCCACGCTACAGCCGCGTATACGACCACGATTGCATGCGCCCGTCCTTGTAGGGCATCACGCCATGAAACAGTCGTGGATCGGCATCGAACACCAGCGGCAGGAAGTGACGGTCGCCTTCCCACATCGGCAGCGATGACAGCCGATCCAGTCCCACCCATTCCAGCGTGCCTTCGGCATTGACGGTAAGTGGCGTACCGGCGTAGCGCTCAATCACGAAGATGAAACCGAGCCAGTCCTCACCCTGCTTGCCGAAGCCGGGCCAGTTCAGGGTGCCGCGCAGTTGCATCGATTCGCAGCTGATGCCGGCCTCCTCTAGAATCTCGCGGCGCATACAGGTCGCCACGTCTTCGCCCGGCTCCATCTTGCCCCCCAGTCCATTGTATTTTCCCAAGTGCTGGTCGTCCTGCCGCGCATTGCGATGGATCATCAGCACCTCGCTTCGATCCGCAGACAACACATAGCCGAGGGTGGCGACAATCGGGGTATACGGCATAGCCTGTGCCCATCGAAAAGCCTGCAGTTTAACGGCAGCGGACCGAGCGCACCCGGCGACAGCCTGAATGCTCGGGCCGCGCGAGCTTGCACTGCCCTGCCCGGGCCGGCGACCATCGGCAAATGCCTGCATCGACCTCGCCGATTCCGCACCGCGTTCGCCACCCGCATCCGCTGCGCTGGCTGTTGCCGTTGCTGCTGTTCGCCAACCTGGCTGCCTGCAGCTCCGGCGCGCGCGGGGTAGACAGTCGTGAACTGGCATTTGCCGGCCAGAACTACCGTGTCGTGCACCTCGACCTGAAACACGACCAGCTCAAGCTGTTCTGGCGTGAACCCGGGAGCGGCCGGCCCTTTGGCAGCATCGACGCACTGCGCCAGTGGGGTCAAGCGCATGGCAAACGGCTGCTGTTCGCCGCCAATGCCGGCATCTACGACCGAAAATCGGCACCGCTGGGCCTGTACGTGGAAAACGGCAAGACCATGGTCCCGCTGAATCTTTCCCACGGCAACCCTGCCGCCGGCAACTTCTCTCTGCTGCCGAACGGCGTCTTCGCGATCTACCCGGATGGCCATGCCGCGGTGCGCACCAGCAACGACTTCAAGGCGGATGGCAAGCCCGCGCAATGGGCTACCCAGTCCGGTCCGATGCTGTTGATCGACGGCAAGCTCAACCAGCAATTCGTGGATGATTCGTCCAGCCTCAAGTGGCGCAGCGGCGTCTGCGTGCGAAGCTCGACCCAGGTGCTGTTTGCGGTCAGCGAGGGGCCGGTCAATTTCCACACCTTTGCACGGCTGTTCCGCGACAAGCTCGGTTGCCGCGACGCCCTGTATCTGGACGGCAGCATCTCCCGGTTGTATGTCGATGGCGAAGGCTACGCGGGCGCACCGGCCTTCATGGTGAAGCCCTATGCCGGGATTTTCGCGGTGTTCGTGCCGCAATGACGGCGCCGCGCACGTGGCGTATCGGGCGCGCGCTGTTGCTGGCGCTGCTGGCCGTGCTGCTGATCGCGTTCGGCCTCCTCTGGTGGCTGCTGGCCGGCAGCCGTGCCCGCCTCGACGGGCAGCGGCAGCTGTCGGGCCTGACCGCCAGCGTCAGTATCCGCCGCGATGCGCTGGGCACGGTTACCGTGCAAGGAAAAAACCGCGCCGACATCAGCTTCGCACTCGGCTACGTGCACGCACAGGAGCGCTTCTTCGAGATGGACCTGATGCGCCGGATGGCGGCCGGCGAGCTCGCCGCCCTGGTCGGTCCGGCGGCGCTCCCGGCCGATCTCGACCATCGCCGCCAGCGCCTGCGCGCCGTCGCCGAGGCCGCCTTGCAACGACTGCCGCCAGCGCAGCGACACCAACTCGCGCGCTATCGCGACGGGGTCAATGCCGGCCTTGCCGACTTGCGCGTGCGACCCTGGGAATACCTGCTGCTGCACAGCAAGCCGAAACCCTGGCGTGAGCAGGACAGCCTGCTGGTGATCGCCGCGATGTATCTGAACCTGAACGGCGACGGCCGCAACCAGCGCGAGTTGCAGCTGGCACGCATGCGCGCGGTGCTGTCCGGGTCACTGGTGGACTTCCTGCTGGCGCCCGACCCCACCTGGGAGGCGCCGCTGCGCGGTAGCCTGTCGCGCCGGCCGGTGGTCCCCGCCGCCAGCGTCTTCGACCTGCGCCGTCAACCCGCCACCCGGCCGTCGCCCGCGCTGGCTGCCGCGCTCGCACCGGCAGTCGATCCGGCGCGACCCGGCAGCAACAATTTTGCCGTTGCCGGCAAGCTCACCGGCAACGGCGCAGCGATGCTCGCCAACGACATGCACCTGGGGCTGCGCGCACCCAATATCTGGTTCCGTACCCGACTGCGCTATCCCGATCCGACCGCACCGGGCGGGCAGCGGGATGTCAACGGCGTCAGCCTGCCCGGCGTCCCGGCGATCGTGGTCGGCTCCAACGGGCAGATCGCCTGGGGGTTCACCAACAGTTACGGCGACTGGCTGGATTGGGTGCGGGTGCTGCGCGATCCGGCCGATCCCACGCGCTACAAGGTCCCGGGGGGCTGGGCCACGTTGCAGCGCCACGTCGAGCGGATCCAGGTCAAGGGCAAGCCGGACACCCAACTGACGGTCGAGGACACCCGTTGGGGACCGATCATGGCCCACGACACCGACGGCACCCCGCTGGCGCTGGCATGGATCGGTGACCGCCCTCGCGCCTACAACCTGACACTGATGCAACTCGAACGCACGGCCACGGTGTCGGACGCGCTGGATCTTGGCCCGCAGCTGGGCATTCCGCCGCAAAACCTGCTGGTCGCCGACAGCGCCGGGCATATCGGCTGGACCATTGCCGGCAACAGCATCCCCCTGCGCGCCGGTTTCAACCCGCTACTGCCGGCGGACTGGTCGCACGCCGGTACCGGCTGGGAAGGTTGGGCAACGGCGGCGCAGTATCCGCGCATCGAAAACCCGGCCAGCGGACGACTGTGGACCGCCAACAACCGCACCGTCGACGGCGCCGCGCTGAACCTGCTCGGCAACGGCGGCTACGACCTTGGCGCCCGCGCCCAGCAGATTCGCGACGACCTGCAGACCCGCGACCGCTTCAGCCCGGGCAACCTGCTCGACATCCAGCTCGATGACCGCGCGGTGCTGTTGACCCGCTGGCAGCGGCTGCTGCAGAGCACCTTGGCGGGCACCCGCGACCCGGCATTGCTGCAGTTGCGTCAGCTGACGGCGCCGTGGCGCGACCGTGCCGCCGTCAGCAGTGTCGACTACCGGCTGGTTCGCGCGTTCCGCAGCGAGGTCATCAAAAATGCACTGGCACCGTTCGTGGCACGGGTCAGGCAGCGCTATCCCCACTTCGCCTGGCCCGGCCAGAGCAGCGCCGAAGCGGCGGTGTGGATGATGATTCGTGCGAAACCGGCGAATCTGCTCGATCCGAAATACACCGATTGGCAGGCCATGCTGATCGATGCCGCACGCAAGGTGGCCGACACCCTGGGTAGCCAGCCCGGTGGACTTGCCGCGCGCCGCTGGGGCGAGGTCAACCGCGCCGACATCAACCACCCGCTGGCCCGCGCCCTGCCCCCTGTGCTGGCGCGCTTCCTCGACATGCCCGATCAACCGCTACCCGGAGACCACAACATGCCGCGCGTCGCCGCACCGGGCTTCGGCGCCTCCGAAAGGCTCGACGTATCACCCGGCCACGAAGCCCAAGGCATCCTCGAAATGCCCGGCGGGCAAAGCGACAATCCGCTGTCGCCGTATTACGGTGCCGGCCAGGAAGACTGGGTCGAGGGGCGGCCGACGCGGTTGCTGCCGGGCAAGACCCGGCACACGCTGACCCTGGAGCCGCCACCCCCGCATTCCTGACGGCCCAGGCAAAGGCCGCCGTGCAATGACGCAACCAGGCAATGTGCTTCGCGACATGACTTTGATATGAGGCAACCCGCCTCATGTTGGCTACGAAGGGCCAACTGGCACGACATGTGCTTGTAAAATCAGCGCTGAACTTTGGCGACGCCAGCCGATTTTTTGACGGCGCAACGACGCTGGCTCGGAGCCGCCAATGTCAGCACCGCAGGCCGCGTCAATACGTTTTATAAAGCGGGACCTTCAACGGACGTCCCGAAAGTCGCACCCCTCTTCCGGAAACTTGATGATTCTCACCAAACCGTCCAGCGCGCCACAACCCAGTGGATCGGAAGATTGGCCAGCACCTCCAACAACCCTGATGCACAACCGCCTCACCAACATCGATGAACTGTTGAAGAGTCACCAGCGCGCGCTATGTCTGTCACTGTCGCTGCTGGTCGGAATTATTTCCCTGTTCGAGCCTCTGGCAGCACACGCCATTCGCAACGAAGGCTGGCTGATCCCGTCGATCATCGTCGCCATCGCATGCTTCATCAATGCCTCGCTTGCACAAGGCCGATGCGCGCGCCTGGCCACGCATATTCTTGTCATATTGCTGGCTTGCTTCGTTACCATACAAATAGGCCACCATACCGGTATCACCTGGGCCTTCGTATTCCCGCCGATGGTTCTATTTCTGCATCCGATAAAAAGGGGAATTTTCTACATTATAGGAATTGTCCTTGTCGTAACCGCCGGTTTTGCTATCGCGCATGCAAATCTGAACTTGAGGGATCATGAACCTTTCGAGTTCTGGGCCAGCTTTTTTACCGTAACAGCGGTTTCGGCATTAATCGGACGCGACCTGAGCACCACCGTAAAAGCCGTGACCACAGTGGCGTTCCGCGACCCGCTTACCGGGCTGTACCAACGCGACCTTTTTCTCGAACTGGCCGGCCATCAGCTGGAGGTAGCGAGGCGGGACAAAGGCTGCTTCAGCCTACTTGCGATTGATATCGATAACATGAAAACCGTCAACGATCAGTCCGGACATGCCGCAGGCGATGTAGTGTTGAAGTCGGTCGCGACACTGCTGAACCGCGAGCTTCGCGGTGCCGATTTCAGTGCGCGTTTCGGTGGCGACGAATTCGTTATTTCACTGACGGGGGTCGGCGAAGCCCAGGCCATGGCCGTGGCCGGGCGCTTGATCCATCACGCCCAGCATAGTGAGGAGTGGTGCGCATGGAGAACACAGGCATCGTTAAGCCTTTCCATCGGCATAGCCCATTATCCAGCACAAGGTGATACCTTGGCGGGTCTTGTCGACGCAGCCGATACCGCCTTGTTGCAAGCCAAGGCCAGAGGAAAAAATCAGATAGTGAGTGCGCCCTCCGACGATGGCCGGAGTGCCCCCTCGCCTGGCCATTCATTGGTCGGCAGCGAAATGTCGATACATGGATAAACTCTTTCCGGGTGAGAAAAAATCGATGACTGCAACCCGGTGGTGGGGCAGTTTGCGCGCCAGGGTTCTTGCCCTGGCTATATTGGCAACTCTCCCCGCTGTGGTGGCAACCGCACTCAATAACATCACCCTGCTGGATCAGGCAGAGCAAATCGCCAGGGTTTCGTTGAAGAAATCACTGGATCATGCCAAGTACGTTTACGATGACATAATCCTGGATGCTGAAACCCGGCTTGCCAAAGTCACCCCCGGCCTGCCTCGTGGCGAAACCTCCTGCCCGCCGTCGCTCGGTGTGCTCGTCAGGGACCATGCCAAATATCAAAGTGCCGGCATGGTCAGAGAAGACGGTCAGATTATCTGCCTGTTCTCCACGCCGGGCCAGCCCAGAACATCGATCGGCCATGAACAGCTTCTGCAGGCACTGCAAGAGCCGGGACAGATGGTCGAGTCTGTCAGCAAGCGCGAAGATGGCGTGACTCCGCAGCTGATTGTCGCTAAGCAGATAACCAGCGCGTCATCGGTGCGGCATGTCGCCTTTCTTGCTGCTGCCCTGCAACCCTTGTCGGATTTCATTGCCGCATCGCTGCTGCGCAATGCCCGGCAATTTCTGATTGACACCGCAGGTAACGTGAGCAGCCTGGGCGACCTAGGCCACCACAGCACCTCGAAAGAGTCAGTCCGCAGAGCGCTCAACGACAGGACGTTGCAGCCTTCCATCGGTGTGGGCACGCTCGACCTCCAGCCGGTCGGCCAGGACCTGGTGGCGTGGCTGCCGCTGGGAAAGCTTGGCGAAGCGGGAACAATCGCCCTCTCCATTCCACGCGCGAAGCTGTATAGCGACGCCGAAGCCACGAGAACCGGCAGCCTGGCCATGATTCTTGTCGGACTGCTGCTTTCCATGACTGGCATCTGGTGGCTCGGCTATCGGTTGATACTGCGCCCGACACAATGCGTTCTGCGCACCACCAGGGCGATCGCACAAGGCGACTTCTCCGCCAGGACAGGCCTTGCGCCGGGAACCGATGAGATCACGCGCATTGCCATCTCGCTCGACCAGATGGCCGAGCATTTCCAGCAAACCGCAACCGAACGTACCGACCATCTCAAATCCCTCGAGCGCAGCAATCGCCTGCACAACGTGCTGGCTGCCATCAATGCAGCGATCGTCCGCCGCATTGGCGTCATCCCTCTGCTTGATGAAATTTGCCGCGTTGTTTGCTCAACCGGCGGTTACCGTGTGGCCTGGATTGGTGAAGTCGATCCCAGCGGAAAGGTGGTGAAGGAGATCAGCTGGACTGGCTCGGCAAGCCATTTCATAGGCCTGACCTGGCTATCGCTTGATGGCTCCCAACCCGGCGGTGATGGTCCGGCCGCCAGGGCGGTCAGGGATGGTATTCCCGTAGTCAGCAACCGCTACCCGGAAGGACTCAAGACGAATGCCTGGCAGCAGCAATGGGAACGTGGAGGTATTCGCTCGGTCGCGGCATTCCCAATGGGTTTTTCGGTCAGTGGCCAGCGGCGGATTCTGGTCATTGGCGTCGACCAGGAAGATTATTTCGAAGCCGAAGAAATCCAGATTCTCGAGCAACTGGTTCAGGAGGCGTCCTTCGGCCTCCACCTGACGGCCACGGAGCAAACCCTCGATCATGCCAGCACGCACGACTCGGTAACCGGACTGGCCAACAGTCAGCTGCTGGAACAACGTCTATCGGATGACATAGGCCGAGCGCGATTGGCCAAAAAACAGATACTGGTCGCTGTCATCGAAGTCGGCTTTCAAAATACGGTGACTCAATGGGGCTCGCGGCCAGCCGAGGAGCTCTTCAATTGCCTCGCGCGCGCGATACAGAAGGGACTCGGTGAAACCGAATTTGTGGGCGTACTGCCCGGCGCACGGTTCGCCCTGATTCTGTGTGACGCGGAAAGTATCGATGCCGCGGAACGTCATATGGAGGCGCTGGTCGGCATACTGCTCAACACCGGCATCGAGATACAGGGCGAATCGATAATGCCGTCGCCACGGATTGGCATTTCCGTTTTTCCCGGGGACGGGGACGATGCACCCGGCCTGCTGGACAAGGCACAGGCTGCGCTGACCGAAAGCCATCTCGGCACAGCCGGACCGATCCGCTTCTTTGCACCTGAAATCAGCCTGGCGCTGCATGAGAGTCGCAGACTGGAGCAACAGCTTGGCCATGCCATCGAAGCGGGAGAGCTCGAACTGCATTACCAGCCGATCATCGACCTCGCTTCGAGCACATTGCGTGGGTTCGAGGCGTTGTTGCGCTGGAAACACCCGACACGTGGTCTTTTGCTGCCTCCGGATTTCATACCGCTGGCAGAAACCAGTGGCTTGATACTGCCGATCGGCGACTGGGTGATCGGTGAAGCAGCCCGCCAGGCGGCAGCCTGGGAAGATCGGGGGGCCACCCATTTGTTCATCGCGCTCAACGTATCGGCGATGCAGATGCGCGATCCGCAATTTGGCGAGCGGGTCGCGGCCCGGCTTCACGGTTATGGCACCCATGCCAGGCAGGTTCGTCTCGCGATGGAGATCACCGAAAGTCAGCTCATCGACGATATCGACTCAAGCGCCGCCCTGCTTGGCAGGCTGAAGGATCTTGGCGTCGGCATCGTCATCGACGACTTTGGCACCGGCTATTCGTCGCTGAGCTATCTCCACCAGTTGCCCGTGGACGTACTCAAGATCGACAAATCGTTCACCAGCAACATGGACAACAACAACAAGGCGAGAATGATCGTCGAGGGCATACTCGCACTGGCCAAATCACTCGAGCTGGACACCGTCGCCGAGGGTATCGAGCGCCAGGCTCAGAGCGATGCCGTGACGCAAATGGGCTGTACCTATGCCCAGGGGTTCTGGTTTGACAGAGCGCTTCCCGCCTCCGAAGCCGCCGACAAGTGGCTGGCGAAGCCCCCGGCAGGCAGCGATTCGTCCGGCTGATACCCAATCGCCTGGACCGCCATCGCCGACGGGGCGCAAGACGGCAACCCACCGCGCGACGCCGCTCACCGTTATCTGGGGAGGGCACGTCCTGGCGAGCCAACGGCCGGGGCGGCCGTGAGGAGCGGAAGACCACGAAAACTCCCCGCCATCGACCACCGGCCCGGTAACCGGGCACCTCACACCTGACAGCGGCCCGTAGTTGCGGCGGCTTCGTTACGAGTGCCCCGAAACCGCATGCGGTACGTAGTGGTCTTCCAGCACGCGGTCTTCCTCGGGCGTCAACGACAATAAAAGCGCGGCCACCGCATCGTCCAGATGCTGCGCTTTCGAAGCGCCCACGATCGGCGCGGTGACATACGACTTGCCCAGCATCCACGCCAGCGCCACCTGCGCCTTTGGCACACCGCGCGCGGCCGCGATGGCCGCCACTGCATCCACCACGCGACGGTCAGCCTCCGGCACCACGTACAGGGTCTTGCCAAACTCGTCGGTCTGCATGCGCTCAGTCTGTTCGTTCCAGGCGCGGGTGAGGCGGCCACGGGCCAGCGGGCTCCAGGGAATCACCGCGATGCCTGAGTCCTGGCACAGCGGCATCATCTCGCGCTCCTCCTCGCGGTAGAGCAGGTTGTAATGGTTCTGCATGCTGACGAAACGGGTCCAGCCGTTGCGCTCGGCCACGTGCTGCGCCTTGGCGAACTGCCACGCGTACATCGACGAGGCGCCGATATAGCGCACCTTGCCGGCCTTGATCACGTCGTGCAGTGCCTGCATGGTTTCCTCGATCGGCGTGCGCGGGTCCCAACGGTGGATCTGGTACAGGTCCACGTAGTCGGTGCCGAGGCGACGCAGGCTGTAGTCGATCTCGCTCAGGATCGCCTTGCGCGACAGACCCATCCCGTTGGGCCCGGCGTGCATGCGCCCATGCACCTTGGTTGCCAGCACGATGGCATCCCGCTGGCCGTGTTCCTTCAGCACGCGACCGACGAACTCCTCCGAGCTGCCATCGGAGTAGACGTTGGCGGTGTCGAAGAAGTTGATGCCAAGATCCAGCGCACGACGGATCAGCGGCCGGCTGGTCTCCTCATCCAGCGTCCAGGCATGGTTCCCGCGGCCGGGTCCACCATAGGTCATGCAGCCCAGGCACAGACGCGAAACGTCAAGGCCGGTGCAACCAAGCTTCACATATTCCATGGTACGGCTCCAGCAGGGGAATGGCCGTATAGATTAAACGCTGGATCACGCCGGTGTATCGGGGCCGAGCCGATATCGCCCCTCAGTTTCCCTGGACAGGCGAGGGCATAAATCTCCGAGCCCGCTCAGGGGAGCCGCAGGATAATTCCGCACCCTTGTCAAGACCGGTTACCGCCGAGCCTATTCCTGGAATTCGACCCGGATTTCAGTCGACTCCAGCCCTGGCACGAAGCCTTCATCCAGGCAGTGCCAGACTGACCGCGAGAGGGTGGCTTCCCTTCGGTCGCACTGACTGACCCGGTACAGCTCATGGCTTTGACTCCACCCATGTTTCGAGGAATACCCTGACTCATGCACTCTGTTGCCTGGATCGCCGCCATCGGCGGCTTGCTGTTGCTGACTTCGCTATTGTCCGGATGGATTCGCGACTTTCCGATCACGAACTTCGCGATCTACCTGGTGGCGGGCGTGGCGGTGGGCCCGTGGGGGCTCGATCTGGTACGTATCGATCTGCGCGGCCACGGCCCGTGGCTGGCCAACCTCACCGAGATGGCGCTGGTGGTTTCACTGTTCATCACCGGCCTGAAGCTGCGCCTGCGCTTTCGCGATCCCGCGTGGCTGGACGCGATGCGCCTGGCGTTTCCCTGCATGGTGTTGACGGTGGCCGGGGTGAGCGCAATCGCCCACTGGGGGCTGGGCCAGTCGTGGGGCATGTCGCTGCTGATAGGCGCACTGGTCGCACCGACCGATCCGGTGTTGGCCAGCATCGTGGCCGTGGATGACGCCCGCGACGGTGACCAGATGCGGGTAGCGTTATCCGGCGAAGCCGGGTTGAACGACGGCTTCGCACTGCCGTTCCTGCTGCTTGCCTTGATGATGATCGCGACACCCGGCCCGCTGGCTTCCTCAGTGACGCTGCACTGGTTGCTGATCGGTGTGCTGTGGGGTGCCGCTGCCGGCCTGGCACTGGGTTTCGGGTTGGGGTGGCTGATCGGCCTGCTGGGCGCACGGCTCAAGAGCGCGTCCAGGGATATCGCGCCAAATGACTTCCTGGCGCTGGCGTTGATGGCGCTGGCCTACGCCGGCGCGGAGGCGATCTCGGCCTCCGGTTTCCTGGCCGCGTTCGCCGCCGGCCTGGGTTTGCGCAGCGCGGAACTCTATGTCGTCACCCATCATCCGCATCCGCATTTCACCGCAACGACCGGGGCGGGCGACGGAAACAGTATTCATCCACCGGCCGAAGTGCTGATCAACCCAAACAGTCGCGACAGAGACAGTGCCGACCACCCGGCCGCCTCGGTGGGCCTGGTGGTATCCGATGCGCTGTCGTTCGGCGACACCCTGGAGCGGCTGATCGCTTCGGCGCTGGTGCTGCTGGCAGGCGTGGCCTGCGCGCGCTACTGGAGCATCGCGGGCGTGGTCATGGCCGCCGCACTGTTTCTGCTGGTGCGGCCGCTGGCGGTCTGGATCGGCATGCTCGGCTCGAAGGCACCGATGCCGCGTCGCCTGCTGATCGGCTGGATCGGCATCCGCGGCATCGGCACGCTGAACTACCTGGCCTATGCACTCACCCATGGTCTGGACCAGCCGCAGGCGATGCTGGCCGCGCAGATCTCCATCACCGTCGTGGTGCTGAGCATCCTGGTGCATGGCATGACGGCACCGCCACTGATGGCCTGGCGTCATGCGCGTGGTCACGACGCGTGGGCTGAGTGAGGTCGGCAACACCTCAGACCGCAACGCGGTCGTCACCGCGCACGTGGAGGCAGATAAACAGCCCTTGGCTGCATGACTGAGGCGACAACTAACTTGACACGCGCCGACTTCCTGCGCTACCGATAGCAGTCGTTAGCTGATCACGATCAGCGAGGTGATCTGTGTTTGTCGGCGCTAGCAATCATGGGCGGCGACTCACGCTACAGCTTGAAACAAAGCAGGTGCAGAGCTTTCGTCCTCCTGCGGAGGGCGAGTTACTTTTCTCTGTGTGGCCAGAGAAAAGGTAACCAAAAGAGAAGCCACCCCGCTTACGCGCCTTGCGGGCATCCCTGCCCGCAAGGTTCGCGCTCGGGCTCCGGGGTTTGTCAACAGTCCATCCATGGACTGACGCCAAACTGACCGGCATCCCTGCCGGTCACCCTACGGGCTGTTCCTCCACCCGCCCGCCGCTGCAGAGGGGCCCCGGGTAAAACGACGCGCTTCCTGCGCGTACTTTTCAAAACAGCCAGATCAAAAGCCCCCTCACCCCCCTCTCCCCGGCTATGCCGGGGAGAGGGGGCAAGCAGCAAAGGCCGGCGGACAGTGCCCGCCCTACACGACCCACTTCGTAGATACTCTGTCGCCCGTCAAGTCTCAGCGAGGTGGATTTCGCTGAACAGCTTGGTGGAGTCGAAGGGTGTTTCGTCGCGCATGCAGGCCCATAGACCGGTTAGGTATTTACGCATG
>SCSE01000077.1 GCA_004298015.1 Rhodanobacter sp. | reverse complement strand
TGCCCTGGATCGCGCGGAAATGCACGAACAGGTCATCACCGCTTTCCGGGGTGATGAAGCCAAAACCCTTGGCGTCGTTGAACCACTTGACTGTACCGCTCTGACGATCCGACATGTAACATACCTTTGAAGCATTGATGGTTTGCGGCTTGGAGCGTGTTGCCACTGACCGCAAAAGAAGCAGGAAATCCAATTCCTCAGACTCTTGCTTGGCCAGCATACACCGAAATGCCAAGTTGTGGCGAAATTCTTTCGCGCCGTCATTCAGCATCCCGAATCGCCCCCGGATTCCCGCTGATTCACCCCCAAAGGCGCTGTCACAGCGGCATTTGACAGGGCTCGACCCTCTTCGGCCAGCCTCGGTAGCGGGTAATTTTCCCGGCGTGGCACGGGCCGCGGCAGCCCATCCCTTACAATGGCGCGATGAAAATTGCTTCCTGGAACGTGAATTCGCTGAAAGTGCGGTTGCCGCACCTGACCCAGTGGCTGGCAGATGCGCAGCCAGACATCGTGGCGCTACAGGAAACCAAGCTCGAAGATGCCAGGTTTCCCGTCGACGAGTTGGCGGCGGCCGGCTACCGCGTCGCGTACTCGGGGCAGAAAACCTACAACGGCGTGGCGATTCTCGCCCGTGACGAACCCCGCGACATCGTTACCGACATTCCCGGGCTGGACGATCCGCAGCGGCGAATTCTGGCCGCCACGGTCGGCGATTTGCGCGTCGTCGACCTGTATGTGGTCAATGGCAAGGCGGTCGGGGACGAAAAATACGCCTACAAGCTCGACTGGCTGGCCAGAGTGCGCGACTTCCTGGCCGCGGAGCTCGAGCGCTACCCGAAGCTGGTGGTGCTGGGTGACTTCAACATCTGTCCGGATGATCGCGACGTCTACGATCCGCTGGCCTGGGGCGAAGACATCCTCTGTTCGCCGCCAGAGCGGGCCGGACTCAGGGCGATCACCGAGCTGGGCCTGCACGACAGTTTCCGCCTGTTCGAGCAGGGCAATCAGCACTTCAGCTGGTGGGACTACCGGCAGGCCGGCTTTCGTCGCAACCTCGGCCTGCGCATCGACCTGATCCTGATCAGCGAGGCCCTGAAGCCTGCCGCCACCGGCGCTGCCATTGACCGCGAGCCGCGGCGCTGGGAGCGTCCTTCGGACCATACCCCGGTGACGCTGGAGCTGGATCTGGGGGCCTGCTGATGAGCGCCGGGATGCCGCTGTCATCGCGTGGCGCGCCGCGGTGGGAATATTACGCGACGGCTGGCGGGCCATCAGCACGTGTCTGCCTTCTCGGGCAAGCGTGGCCTCGCGGCATGGCCAGGCCGCTTGCGTCCATGCCACCATCACTGAGCCGTGTACCGACGTACACTGTTCCGTTCCTCCCGGGCCTCGGCGCCGGCAGCTCGCGGCATGGGTCGCGAGGAGATCAACAGCAGGTTTCCGTATGACCGCAAAAACCGAATGGCCCAGCTCACTGGATGACAACGAACTGGCCGAACTGGATCGCTATCTGCGCGCCCATGCCGGCGAGGGCGATTTGTTGCTGGATGGCGTGCATGGCCTGCTCAGCGTATTGGCGGTAGGGCCGCTGCCGGTGTTGCCCGATGAGTGGCTGCCGGAGGTACTGCACGAACCGTTTGCCGACGAAGCCGAGGGCAATCGGGTGCTGGCCCTACTGGCCAAGCTCAACGACTCGATCAGCGCCGAACTGGACGTGGATGCCTATGAGCCGATTCTCGGCGAGATCGAGCTGGAACAAGGCCCGATGCTGTCCGCCGCCGGGTGGTGCGAAGGCTTCAGTCGTGGCATCGACCTGCGCGCCAGTTTGTGGGAAAGCCGGCTTGCCGAAGACCCGCATTTGATGGAATTGCTCGGGCCGGTGATGGCACTGGCGGTGGACGAAGGCATTCTCAGTGCCGAGACCGAGTTCGAGAAACTCACCGAAGACGAATACGACAGCTGCCTGGCGCAGGTGCCGATCGTGCTTGCCGCGGTCGGCCAGTACTGGCATGCCAAGCCTGCCAGCGAGGCGGAAATCGAGGCGATGGTGCAGCACCCGCCCGCCGAGAACGTTGACGAGGAGACGCCACCGCGCCAGCGCAGTGGCCATTGGGTGCACTGACAGGTCGAGATCGCTCGCCTGCCGCGAGCGCAGTCAGGCACCCATGCCGGCGGCGCGCTACCCTTCAGGTGCCGGCCTTGAGGATGGTCGCCGAGCCATTGTTGCTGCGCGGGAACGATCCGTTCGTCCACGGGTGTTTGGCCATATGCGTCGCTACGACCATCTTGGTGGGCAGAGATCCTGACCGGAGCAGACCATGAGCGATCGACACATCATCCGCCGCATCCGCGGCATCGATACGGCTGACGGCGCTGGCGTGAAGCTGAAACGGATCATCGGTCAGGCCGGACTGGAGATGCTCGATCCGTTCCTGTTGCTGGACGAGTTCCGTTCCGACCAGGCCGGGGACTACATCGCGGGCTTTCCGGAACATCCACACCGTGGTTTCGAAACAGTCACCTACATGCTGGCCGGACACATGCAGCACCAGGACAACCATGGCAACCGGGGTGACCTGTCGCCGGGCAGCGTGCAGTGGATGACGGCGGGCCGCGGCATCCTGCACTCGGAGATGCCGCAGCAGGAAGATGGCCTGATGTGGGGTTTCCAGCTGTGGGTGAACCTGCCGGCGAAGGACAAGATGACGGCGCCGCGCTACCAGGACATCGCGCCCGAACGGATTCCGGTGGTGCACCCGGTCGCCGGCGTCGAGGTCAAGGTGATCGCCGGTGAGCTGGCCGGTGCCCGCGGGCCGGTCGAGGGCATCGCCACTGCGCCGGTGTATCTGGACGTGAGCCTGCAGCCCGGTGCCCAGCTGACCCTGGATCTGCCAGCCGGCCATCACGGCTTCGCCTACGTGTTCGAGGGCGAGTCGGTCCTGGTCGGTGGCGAACGGCTGCAGCGCAGCGAGCTGGGCGTGCTGTCCGAGGGCGATCGTCTGCAGCTGGCGGCCGGGGACACGCCGTCACGCCTGCTGGTCGTTGCGGGTAAACCCTTGCAGGAGAGCGTGGCGCGGTACGGCCCGTTCGTGATGAACACCCAGGCGGAGATCCATGAGGCGATCGCCGACTTCCGCGCCGGCAAATTCTGAGTAAAGAAACGCGCTTCTTGCCTTTGCCCCTCGCCCCGGTGAGGCGAGGAGCAACCGCGAAGGCTCGGCACAGGCACGCCCTTCAGCCCTTCACGCTGCCCAGCAGCAAGCCTTCGAGGTAGTAACGCTGCAACGCCAGGAACAGCAGCAATACCGGCAGCACCGTGATCACCGAGCCGGCCATCATCAGCTCGCTGTCCTGGGCGTGTTCGCGTGCCAGCGAGGCCAGTGCGATCGGCAGTGTGTAATGCTCCTGACCGGTCAGCACGATCAGCGGCCACATGAAGTCGTTCCACGCCGCCAGGAAGGTAAAAATCGCCAGCGTCACCATGATCGGCTTCAGCAGCGGCAGCACGATCTGGCGGAAGATCCGCCATTCACCGGCGCCATCGATGCGCGCCGCCTCGAGCAATTCGTCGGGTACGCCGCGGGCGTATTGACGCACCAGGTAGATGCCGAAGATGGTCGCCATGCCCGGGACGATCACCCCGGCGTAACTGTCCACCAGGCCGAGATACTTCAACAACAGAAACAGCGGCAACATTGCCACCTGCGCCGGGATCACCAGCGCTCCGATTAGCGCCTGGAACAGGCGCTCGCGACCGGCAAAGCGCAGCTTGGCGAAAGCGTAGCCAGCCATCAGGTTGCTGGCCAGCGAAAGCACGGTGATCGCGCTGGATACCAGCAGGCTGTTGACCAGGTAGCGACCCATGCCAGCCTGGGCAAACAGTGCGCGGTAGTTGCCCAGCGTGGGGTGGGTGGGTAGCAGCGGTGGTGGCAATGAGCTGGCTTCACCCGGGCTCATGAAACTCACCGACAGCATCCACAACAGCGGCAGCAGGGCGACGGCGGTGGCGCCCAGCAGCAGGCCGTTGATCAGGATTCGGGCCAATCGCGGATTCATCCCCGTCCGCCCTCTGCACGTTCGCCGCGCCGGGCGAACCACAGCAACAGCATAGTCACTGCAAAGATGATGGCGAACAAGGTGAACGCGACGGCCGAGGCGACCCCGAGATTCCACCACTTGAAGCCGTCTTCGTACATCAGGTACAGCACGCTCATGGTGCTCTGCAGCGGGCCGCCCTCGGTCATCACGTAAGGTTCCGCGAACAGCTGAAAGTAGCCGGCGACGGTCAGGATCGTCACCATCAGCATGGTCGGCCGTAGCATCGGCAACGTGATGTGCCAGAACTGCCGGGGTGCGGAGGCGCCATCGATGCGGGCAGCCTCGTACAGCTCCGGCGGGATCGCCTGCAGCCCGGCCAGGATGATGATCATGTTGTAGCCGAAATTCTTCCACACCGCGAACGCGATGATGGTGGGCATCGCCCAGTGCGGATTGCCCAGCCAGTCGATCGGATCGAGGCCGATCTCGCTCAGGCCGTAGTTCACCAGGCCGTATTTGGTATTGAACAGATAGCGCCATATCACCGCCACCGCCACCACCGTGGTGACCACCGGGGCGAACAGCGCCGTGCGGAAGAACGGCTTGAACCGGGCCAGCGGCGAATTGAGCAGCAACGCCGATGCCAACGAAGTGCCGATCGATAGCGGCACGCCGACGGCGACGAAATAGAAGGTATTGCCCAGCGCCGTCCAGAACAGCGGGCGGTGCAGCAGAGCCCAGTAGTTGTGCAAGCCGACGAAGCGCAGGTTGTGGATGTTGGCCAGTGCGTAGAGATCGTAGTCGGTGAGGCTCAGCCCGAGTGCCGCGATCACCGGCAGCAGAAAAAATATCCCGAGCACCAGCAGTGCGGGCATCAGGAACAACCACGCGGTACGGTGCGGATTCACGGGTCCCGACCTCGGTGATGGGCAAGCATCCAGCGACGCTTCTCCAGTATCGCATCGGTGCGCCGGTCCAGTTCGGCGGCTGCCTGGTTCACGGTAAGTTCCCCATGCGCGGCGCGTGCGGCCACCAGCTGCATTTCGGTGACGATGCGTTCCCACTCGGGAATCGCCGGGGTTGGCTTGACCCGTTCCAGCTGTTCGCGGAATGCCTGTGCGGCGAGATCGTCCCGCAATACGCTGCCCTGCCACGATGAGCGCCGCGGTGGCATGTCGCCGATCAGCGCGTAGAACTTCCGTTGGACCTGCGGTTGTGAGAGATATTCAATAAGCCGCCATGCCTGTGCCTTGTGCGTCGAGCGGCGAAAGATCACCAGACTCGAACCTCCGGCGAGGCCGGCCCCCGGGCCATGTGGGCCGGGCAACGGTGCGGTGGCCCAGTCATCCTGCTGCGATGCCGGCAAGCGGTGCCGAAACTCGCTGATGTTCCATGCCCCGGACAGGTAGAACGCGTAGACGCCATGGCCGAATTCGGTCCACGGATTGGGCACTTCGGTATTCGCCAGCAATGGCGCCTGCTTGCGACGAAAGATCTCGACGTAGAAACGCAATGCACGCTTGAAGCCGGCACTCTGGAAGTTGCCGTAGCGATTGTCGTCGCGCAACAGCGGGGTATCTTGCTGCAGTGCCAGCGACAGCAACTGCTCGAACTCGTTGACGGGCAGCAGGATCGCGTAGTGGTTGGGTCCGGGGCGTCGGGTCAGCGCGGCCATCTGCGCCGACCATTCGGCCCAGTCGCGTGGTGGATGCGCGAAGCCGGCCGCCGCGAGCAGATCCTTGCGGTAGAACAGCAGGCGGGTGTCGACGTACCACGGTACACCGTAGAGGGTGCCGTCGATGCGGTTGGTGGCCCAGATGCCGGGAAAGTAGTCGGAAGGCTTCACCACCCGGGAGTGCGCGACATACGGTTGCAGCGGCTGCAAGGCGTGCAATGCATCGAGTTCGGCGATCCAGGTGTTGCCCAGCTGGGCCAGGTCGGGCGTGGTGCCCCCGGCGAAGGCGGTCAGCAGTTTCTGATGGGCTTCTTTCCACGGCAGCACCTGCACCTCGACATGAATGTCCGGATGCATGCGCTCAAATGCCGGCAGCAGCTGGATTACCGCCTCGCCTTCGCGACCCATGGCCCAGAAGGTCAGGGTCCTGGGGCGATCCGTCGGGTGCTGACAGGCCGACAGCAGCGCCAGCGCGCCAGCCAGCAGCCATCGGCCACGCCAGCGCCGCCACCGCGGCGTGGGCGGACGACGACCCTCCTGGCCGCCGCTTCGAGTCACCGCGCTGCCGGCTTTGCGCCCAGCCAGCCGCCGGTGAAGCCGGCGCGTTCGAGACCACGGCGAATGTACGCGTTGCGACGCATTACCTTCCACACAAAACCGCTGCGGTAGTTTTCCAGCATCAGCAGGATCGGTCCCTGATCGATGCCAAGATAGTCACGCGCCACCCAGCCAAAGCCCGGAATCACGGATCCGCTGGCTGACCTTCCGGTGGCGTGAAAGCTCATGTTGAACGCATCCTTGAAACCGTACCTGCCGTAGATGTATTTGCCGTAACGTTGGCGCATGGCCACGATCGCCGGAATCGCGATGCGTGGCGCAAAGCCGATCGAGGCGGCGGCTGCGGTCGGTGCGATGGTGCCGTCGTCGCGCACATCGTTGAGGGCCACGCCGCGCGCCCAGTAGCCATGGAACACACGCTTCCTGCCGTTCTGCACCAGGCTTATCCGGCCTGGTCCGTCGGAGGCGGTCAATCCCCATATGTCCGCACCGTAACCGGTCCAGTGCTGTGGGTTGGCAATGGCATACTCGCGTTGCGCGTAGGCTGCGCGGCGGCTGTTCTGGAAATAGGTCAGGTCATGCTTGCGCATGAAGGCGTCCTGGATGCCGCGGTAGTCGATCCACGATTCGCTGTACTGGTGTCCGAACAGCGGCGCGAAGCCGAGCTGCATCTGACCGTTGAAACGGCCCCAGCTCTTTGCATAGGTTTTCGTCCAGGCCGTCCAGGCATCCGGTGCGACCGGGTGAGTCGGCGATCCCAGCGCCATCACGTACAGAATCATCCCTTCGTCGTAGCCCTTCCAGTCGGCCGGGATGAAACCGCTTTCCGGATGCCAGCCCATGCTGACCAGGGGTGCATGGTGCTGGGCAGCGGTCCAGTCGACGCGCCGGTAGATCGTGTCGGCCAGGGTCCGGATCTCGCGTTCGCTCGGGGTGTCCCGGTCGTAGAACGATTGCGCGAACAATACGCCGCCCAGCAGCAGCGTGGTGTCGATGGTGGACAGTTCCGTGCGATCGAAGCGGCGGCCGGTCTTCATGTCCAGGAAGTGATAATAGAAACCCTTGTAGCCGGTTTCGCCGGTGGGTGCGGGCCCCATCGGCGCGCTGGCGAAAAACTTCAAGGTGGTCAGGGTGCGCTGGATCGCCTGATCGCGGCTGATGTAGCCACGCTTGACGCCGATACCGTAGGCGGTAAGACCAAAGCCTACCGCCGCGATGCTGGAGGGCGAGCTGGACGGTGCGCGATCGGGCACCAGGCCATTGGCCGGGTTGGCATTGTCCCAGAACCAGTCGAAGGTACGCCGCTCCAGGCCGTCCAGGATGACTTGCTGGGCGGGTGTCGGCCTGTATCCGGTAGGGTCTGTGCGCGATAACGCGGGTGTCGGGCAACCTGCGCCGAAGGCAAACAGCGCCACGGCCAGATTGACAAGCAATGCACGGGAAAAGCGATTGGCCATCTGGGTTGCTCTCGACAGTTTCATGCGGAAAGGGGACTTGGGGGGGTGGATACCCTGCGCAGCTTGACGGTTACGTCCGTGCAACGTTTCGAGGTGATCGTCCGCGCGCTCAGCTACCTGCGCGGGCTGTGCAATAGCGCTCGATGAAGGCCGCATGCGGTGGCATCGACTCGACGCAACTGGCGACCACCTTGCCAACACCGTCAATGAACTGGCGCAGGTCCTGCTCTGGCATCTGGTCGACGATCGGATGGTAGCTGTGCGGCGCGATGCCCTGGCCGATCATCACCTGCACCCAGCTAACCAGGGCGAACATTTCCTCGGCGTCCCGGAAGAAACGACCGCTGTCGCGGAACAGGCGAACGTTGTCCTGCAGCTGGGCAGGGATCGACATGGTGCGGCATTGATTCCAGAACTCCGTGTCGTTACGCCCGGTGGCGTGATAGTGCAGGATCAGGAAATCGCGAATGCGCTCGTATTCGAACCTTGCCTGGGCGTTGTAGCGATCGATCACGACTTCGCTGAAATCGCGTTGCGGAAAAAGATTGAGCAGTCGCGCGATGCCCGACTGGATCATGTAGATGCTGGTTGATTCCAGCGGCTCCAGGAAGCCGCTAGCCAGGCCCAGCGCTACCACGTTCTTGTTCCAGAACTTCTTGCGCATCCCGGTGGTGAAGCGCAATACGCGCGGATCATCCAGGGCGGGGCCATCGAGATTCTCGAGCAGGGTTGTCGCTGCCTCGTCGTCGCTGAGGTATGCACTCGAATAGACATGGCCGTTGCCGATGCGATTCTGCAGCGGAATACGCCATTGCCAGCCGGCTGCCTGGGCGCTGGAGCGGGTGTAGGGTGTAGGCGGTCCGACGATTTCGCTGGGCACCACCATCGCGCGATCACACGGCAGCCAATGGGTGAAATCGTTATAGCCGGTATGCAGGGCCTGCTCGATCAGCAGGCCGCGGAAACCGGAGCAGTCGATGAACAGTTCGCCATCGACGCGCTCGCCATTCTCCAGTACAACCGCCTCGACGAAACCATCATCGGGCTTCAGCAAGGTCTGCGCGATCTTGCCTTCGGTGCGCCGCACGCCACGCCGTTCGGCGTAACCACGCAGATATTTTGCGTACAGCCCTGCATCGAAGTGGTACGCATAGGCAATGTTCGCCAGTGGCGAGCTCTCGGGCACGTCCGTCGCCGAGGGCATGAATTTTCCGCGTGGCGCGGCCATCGTGTTCAGCGAGTAGGCGCCGATGTCGGCAGCGAAACCCTGCTGCCTGGCCTTGATCCAGAACTGGTGAAACGGCAGCAGGCTGACGTCGTGGCCGATCGTGCCGAAGCCATGGATATACGAGTCACCGAGGCGACCCCAGTCATTGAACTGGATGCCCAGCTTGAAGGTGCCCTGGACATGCTTGATGAATTCGATCTCATCGATTTCCAGCAAATTGTTGAACAGCTTCAGGTGCGGCACCGTCGCTTCGCCCACGCCGACGGTGCCGATCTCCTCCGACTCGATCAGCCGGATCGAGTATGCCGGGCCGAGGACCTTGGCGAAGGCCGCCGCCGCCATCCAGCCCGCGGTGCCGCCGCCGACGATAACGATGTTTCTGATACGTGGATCGGTCATGGGAAGCTCAAGATGTGCCAGATGATGTCCGTCATGATGCACCTCAAGGCAAAGCCCGCAAAAGGCGGGCTTTGCCTGAGGCTTGTACGGGGTTGCCGCCATGAGCCATCAGGTGGAAAGCTAGAACTTGATGCCCATCGTGAGTCGCAAGGTGCGCGGATAACCCGTGATCGGGCCGGTCGGGTTGTACCTCACCGGCGTCTTGTTGAAGACGCCGTTCGAGCCCCAGCTTTCCAGGTATCCGACGGTGTTGTTCCAGTTGAATGCGTTGATCAGGTCGAAGCGGACATAGCCGTCGAGGTTGTTGTAGATCTTGAAGTTCTTGGTCGCCTGGAAGTCGATGTCCCGGTAACCGAAGATCTTGCCGCCAATCAGGAAGCGCCCGTTGCCCGGTGGTGCGATCGAGACCGGCATGCACCCGCTGCCGCCATTGCCATTGTTGGGTGCGGGTGCGCCATAGCAGGCAAGGTTGAGGTCGGGGATCGGCGTGGCCAGCGTCAGCTTGGCGCCCATCACGAGGCCCCACGGGCCATCCATCGAGCCGGTCACCACCAGACGGTGCTTGGCGACGCCTGCACCGGTGAAGGGGTAGGCACCGATCGTCTCCTCGTCAAATGCATATTGATCGGTCGGAGAATTGTTGTCGTTGTTCTGCGCCGAGTGCGTGTAGGTGTAGGCAATCGTTGCACCCCAGCCGGACTCCTTCGTATAGGGCTTGACGGCCGAGAGCAGCAAGTTGGTGGTCCGGGTCTGCAGTCCGTTGTTGCCGATGATCAGGCTGCCGAAACCCGGAATGCCATTGCCCCAGGGCTGGCTGCCGTTCTTCCAGAAAGCCCCGCTCGGGTAACGGTTTCCGAGGGTGTAGACCAGCCCGTCATAACTCCTGACGACGGCCACGGTGGCGCTGGTGTCCCATTCCCCGACCTTGTTGCGCATGCCGATGCTGAACTGGTCCGAGTACGGTGTCTTGATATTGTTGTGGACCAGATCGACTTCCTTGCCGACATTGGTACCCGCTGCCAGACCTTGCAGCGTGCTGATGTTGAGGTAAGCCGGGTTCCACGCGTAGCAGGAATTCTGGCCGACTGTGCACGGCTGGAGCGGCGTGTTGAAGTTGAGCGTGGGCTGCGACAGCACCGACTTGGTCTGCTCGACCTGCAGCGCCTCATACAAGTTGCGATCGTAGGAGCGGCCAATGCCGCCGAAAATCACATGATCCTGGTCGCCGTTGATGTCGTAGGAGAACCCGAGGCGCGGCGCGAAGTCGTTGGTCGGCGCGTGGCGGTTGTGCCCGGTGCTGATGTAATCGTTTACATTAACGCCACCCAAAGCCAGCGTTTGTGCATAGGTCTGGCCTGCCGGCGCGTTCGGGTCCTGGCTGTTGAAAGCGGCGACCACATTGGCCGGTGTGACGTAGTTGAGGTACGAGGGGGTCTTCTCGTAGTCCCATCGAATACCGAGGTTCAAGGTCAGCTTGTCATTGACCGCCCAGTCGTCCTGAATGTACGCGCCGAACTGCTTGTCCGAGCTGACGGCCACTGGACTCTGACCCGGCGTGGGTGATCCGAACTGCACCTGGTAGGGGATGCTTTCCGTGCCGTTGGTCGGACTGACGGCATAATTGAATAGCGCGTTGGCAACGCCAGCGTCCTGGGCGATCAACTTCACCGCCTTGTATTTGACGCCCATCTTGATGACGTGATCGCCATGCCACTCGAAGTCATTGAATGTGAGGTCGTCCTGCAGGGCAGGTCCGCGCTGACCCTTGTTCTGCTGGCTAAGCGGCGAGGCGCCGGCGACCAGGATCGTCTGGTTGCGATTGAGAGACTCGATGTAGGACGCGCCGGCGCCCAGGTTGACCGGGGTCGGCGTGAAGAACGCATCTTCATAAGTGGCCTGCAGGCGGTTGTACCAGCTGTCCGTGCTGTGATCCCAGCGAATATCAAAGCGCTTGTCGGTGTTGATCGTGTTGATCGCCGCCGCTGCCGATGCCGAGGTCGCGCCGCCAAAGCCACCCAGTGAGGTTTCGTCACGGTAGTGGCCGCTCATCTCCAGGCGATCGCGATCGGTTGGCTCGTAGTCGATCTTGCCGAACCAGTCGTTCTCCTTGAACGGCAGGCTCGCCGGTCCCAACTGCTTCTGCGCGCTGGCGGGGAGCTGGCTCCAGTACGTCGAGTCACCAGCCGGCACAACAGTGGTAGGCGTAACGAACTGCTTGCCTTCGTAGGCAATGAAGAAGTGCGCCTTGTTCTGGATGATCGGGCCACCCAGGGCGAAGCCGTAGTCTTTTTCGTGCGAGGGCATTTTCTTGCCCGAGGCGGCTTCGGCAGGCGTTTCGGCACGCATGGTGGTGTTGGTGAAGTCGCCGAATACCTGGCCGTGAAACTGGTTGGTACCTGACTTGGTGTCGGCCACCACCGCGGCGCTGGAAATCTGGTCGTATTCCGCCTTGTAGTTCGAGGTGATGACCCTGTACTCGCCGATCGCCAGTTGCGGGAACGGGTTACCCTGGCTGGCGCTCTGGCCGGTGATGCCACCGGGCAGGACATAATTCTTTTGACCCACGCCGTCGATATAGACGTTGATCGCGCTGCTGGCCTGTGCACCCGAGCGCAGACTGGTGTTGCCGCTGGCATCCCGGGTGAACACCATGCCCGGAACCGCGTCGGCGAATTCGAGGAAGTTGCGCGAGGCCTCGGGTGTGGTATCGATCTGGCGCAACGAGACGTTGGTGCCCACCTGGGACGTATCGACGTCGGTCAGAGTGGTCGCCGACACGGTAACGCCACCCAGCGTCGTCGCGTTGGTTGCGGCGGATGTCAGGTCAAGCGTGGCGGTCGAGGCCACAGTAAGTGTGACCAGATGCCTGGTGCCCGGTCCGGCATCGACCTGGTAAGTGCCCGGTGGCAGGCTGACAAGCGCGTAACTGCCATTCTTGTCCGCCTTGGTACGCCGTACCGAACCTGTGGCGACATCCTTGGCCGTAATCACCGCGTTGGGAGCGGCGTGGCCACGCAAGTTGGCGTCTGAGCTGGCGGCAAGGGAAAGACTCGGCGTGCCGGCGGCGATCGTGGCGACCGACGCGACGACAAGTCTTGCAAGCAGTTTCTTTCTGAGTAGCAATGGCGTTTTCATGGGTACCCTCCCCGGCAATTTATCGATAAATACAACAGTTGATTTTCTGGGCTGATTTTCTAGGTGACAGTCATCTGACGTTTGCGCCGCACGATTCGCGGACGACAATCTCGCAGCCGAGCGTTTGCGCGGATGCGGGTGACTGGTCGGGTGCTTCGAGCAGTGCGGCGAGCCGTTCAAGCGCTGTTCGGCCCAGGTCCACGATACGTACGCGGACCGTGGTAAGCGTGGGCGCGATATAGCGGGCGATCGGAATATCGTCGAACCCGGCCAGCGCGATGTCTTCGGGCACGCTCAGGCCCGCTTGCTTGAACGCGTTCATGCAGCCGACCGCCATCATGTCGTTGGCGGCAAACACGGCCTGTGGGCGGGTCTTCTGCCGCAGCAGTTCCAGTCCGGCGCGGTAGCCTGATTCTTCGCTGAAGTCGCCGGAGATGACATTGGCGGTCATCTTTGGCGCGTATCTGGCCATTGCCGCGCGGTAGCCCTTGTCACGCTGCCTTGCATCGAAGTTGTGCTCGGGGCCGGCAATGAAGGCTATCCGCTGATGGCCGACGTCGAGCAGATGCCGCACCATCGCGCTGGCGCCAGCGACGTTGTCGACGTTGAGTACGTCGTACGCGCTGTTTTTCACCGCGCTGTTGAGCAGCACGGCCGGCAGGCTCTCTGGCAGATTGCTGCGCAGGAATGCCGCGTCGACATGCTCGGACAGGATCAGCATGCCATCCACTCGCCCCTGCATCGCACGCAAGGCCGCGGCGGCTTCCGCGACCCCGTCATGCGAGCTGGATATCAGCAGATGCAGGCCGCGCGCCCGCGCCGCCAGGTCGATCCCGCGGATCAGCTCGGAAAAGAATTCACCATAAAGATCTGGCAGCAACGCGCCGATGGTATTGCTGCGCCGCGTAATCAGCATGCGCGCGGCGGCATGGGGGATGTAGTGCAGCTTCGCGGCTGCCTCGCGCACGCGCTGCCCGGTTTCTTCGGTGACACCGGTGCCGCCATTCAGCGCACGCGATACCGACGCCACCGACACCTTGGCCTCGCGAGCTACATCTTTGATGGTGATCGTCGCCATGACTGTGACCCGTTGAGACCCCGAAATCCCCTTGTAGCACGTATGTAAACGTTTTCATGGAAGATGTAAAGGGTTTGCAAAGCCGACAAATTATTGCGCTGCAACAGCTTTCTCCCGCTTTATGGCGGTGTGGGTCGTGGATGTCGCAGTGGTACTGAGTCGAACCCTTAGCGCCGATGAAGCTGCGGCGCAACATCAGGACTGCGGTGCTGGCTTGCCATTTTGTCGGCGCAACGTTGGGCACGTGATTTGCATCACGTTCCTGCTACAGCGGCTACCGGTATAAGTATCGTTAAATCTGGGTTAATCCAACGTGAGTCAAGCTTGTGTACCCTTAAGTTTCGCTTGACGTTAAGAACAATACCGTAACCAACTGATTTAAGAACGATGATTGCTTCACTGACCCTCTCCCTCGTGTTTTCGGCCGTGCTGATCGCCAGCGCGGTCCAGCATGTGCCGTTGGGTCAGGTATACAGCGTCTATCGGCACGGCGAGCTGGCCCGCGTATTGCGCCCCGGCATGCATCTGGTGCTGCCCTTGCTGGACAGGATCGGCCACAAGATCGATCTCGCCGGGCAGGTGTTGCGATTCGAGGAAGCGCTGGCCGACGCCCACGACGTGCGCGGCACGGTGTACTGGCAGGTGCTTGAGCCGGAACGCGCCGACGCAGTACTCGAACAGGTCGATCAAATGATCCGCAACAGTACGCGCGAAGCCTTGCTGGGCGAGTCGGTGATCGATGGCCTCGACCGGCGTGATCTGGGTGCCCGCCTGAAGGAACGTTTGAATCAGGCGTTGCGCGAGCGTGGCATGATGGTAACCCGGGTCGAACTCGACGCCGTTTGATGCGTGGCAGTGGGATCTCCCACTGTCCGTGCGGCCGACGAGGCCAGTCTGCATCGCGCCAGGGCGCCCGAGAGCGTCCGCGTCAGGGGGCTTGAGTAGCTTGCAACCCGCTTCGGCGGGTTTTCTTTGCTCCGCAAGCTGGCATCGTTGCCTCTGTGCCGGAATACTGCGCGGTTGCCGGATCATTCACAGGAGTTTCCCATGAGCGTGCGCGAAGCCTTGCAGGCACGACTGGAACAGGGTGTGGCCGTACTGGGCCTGGAGTTGCCCGTTGGCGCGATCCAGCGCCTGCTCGACTATCAGGCGTTGCTGGAACGCTGGAACAAGGCTTACAACCTCACGGCCGTGCGCGATGCGAACGACATGGTGACCCGCCATCTGCTCGACTCGCTGGCCATCCTGCCGCATGTTTGCGGCGACACACTTGCCGACCTGGGCACCGGGCCGGGCTTGCCGGGCATCCCCCTGGCCATTGCGGCGCCGGGTCGGCAGATCCTGTTGGTGGATTCCAACGGCAAGAAGGTGCGCTTTCTGCGCGAGGCGATCCGTGAACTGAAGCTGGAAGGCGTGCGCGCGCAACAATCGCGGGTCGAGGATGTGCACGAGTCGTTCGATTGCATCACCGCACGCGCCTTCGCCAGCCTGGCGGACATGCTGCGCTGGGGCGGCCACCTGCTGGCGCCAGGTGGGATCTGGCTGGCGATGAAGGGCAAGCGGCCGGACGACGAATTGCGGGATATTCCGGCCGGTTTCGAGCTGCGCGCCACGCATGAACTATCGGTGCCGGGACTGCCGGCCGAACGCCATCTGCTGGTGCTGGGCCGCAGCTGAACCCGGGCATCGTATCCAGGCGGCTAGGAGCGTGGGCCGTAGAAATCTTCGGGCTGCGATTGTGCTCTCATCCATAGGCTGAGTCTCTCGTCAGGCTTGCATAGAACCACTATGCGCTCCTTCCGATAGACCCATCCTATGGC
>SCSE01000076.1 GCA_004298015.1 Rhodanobacter sp. | reverse complement strand
ACGCCTCAGGGCCTTGCCCCCGTACCTCGACCTCCACCTCGATTCGCCCCTGTGGATGCAGAACGGTAACGTTGCTAACACCCACTATGTTGCTGGCGCTACTGGCGACCGTACCCGGCAGCGCAAAGGCCGTGGCGACACCAATGGCTCCGGTTGCGGCATGGGACGTATGGCAGCGGCGCGGTGTGAAGTAGCGCGACGTCAGGCTGTGCGGGCTGTCACCGGGACTGACCAGGACCGGCTTGGGGACAACGCTCTGGCTAACGTCGCCCAGACCCATCAAGGCGCCGGCCGTTCGCCGCAGGCGCTCCAGACCTTCGAGCAAAGCGGTATTCGCGTCGAGTTCCACGGGGGACTCACTTCCGATCAGGCCGAGATCGCTGGCACGCACGATCATGAGCGGCATCGCCGCGTCGATACACGACACGGCCGTGCCGTCGATCAGGTCGATTCTTTGGCCAGTTGGAAATACTGAGCCGGTGACGGTGCCCCAGGCGTCGAGAAAATTCAACCGGATCGGCGCGGCGGTGCCTGCGACGCCGTCGATGCGCGCGTTGCCTTCGTAAGTCACGCAGCCACCGGGGGTCAGCACCGTGACGTCGATGCGCGAGCGCGTATTGACGTTGAAGACCCGCACGGTGGTTTGCGCGCCGGTGGGCGTCACCAGGCCTTGCTCGATAGCGAACGGGGCCACGCCCGCCAGCATGTTGCCGCAGTTGGGTCGGGTGTCGACGGAGCGCTGGCCGACGCCCACTTGGGCAAACAGGTAGTCGACGTCGCAGCCAGGTTCTCGCGAGCGCGACACGATGGCGACCTTACTGGTCAGCGTGCTGCCGCCTCCCACGCCGTCCAGCTGCAGCAGGTCCGAAGCCCCAATGGCGCCGATCAGCGCCTCGTCGCGTTCGATGTCGTTTTGCGGCAGCCACTCCCGCAGGAAGAACGGCCCACGGGACGTGCCAGCGCGCATCAGCACACAAGGAATGGTTCGGTTCATGAGCGGCATGATGAAGCACGCGGACCCTGCTGTTAATTGCATATTTGGGAGCGATTGATGCACACTGTCTATCGCCGATCCACTCTGAAGCACCACTGCTCATGGCCATCAATTTCAACCTCAACGATCTGCAAGCTTTTCGCGCCGTGGCCGAGCTCAGCAGCTTTCGCAAGGCGGCCGATGCCCTGCACGTCTCGCAGCCCGCGTTCAGCCGGCGCATCGAAAAACTTGAAGAGGCACTGGGCGTGCGACTGCTGGAACGTACGACCCGCAGCGTCAGCCTGACCACCGTGGGCAGGGAGTTTGACCGGAAAGTGCAGCAGTTGCTGGACGACCTGGACAACACCTTGCTGGGCATCCGCGGCGTCGCGGGGACCCGCATGGGAGAAGTCACCATCGCGTGTGTGCCATCGACTGTCTACTACTTTCTGTCGCATGTGATTTCGCGTTACCACGAACGCTTCCCGAAGATCCGCGTCAAGGTGATCGATGCCAGTGCCAACGAGGTGCTCGCGGCGGTGTCCGGCGGCGACGCCGACTTCGGCATCAACTTTATTGGTGGGCAGGAAGCCGACATCGAGTTCAAGCTGTTAGTCGAGGAGCGCTTTGTCGCCGCATGTCGGCGTGACCACGAGCTTGCCGGCAAGCGCCGCGTGTCGTGGAGCGAGCTATCCCGCTACGACTACATCTCCGTTAGCAAGGCTTCCGGCAACCGCCTGTTGTTGGATCAGGCGTTGGCCGGCATATCGGGGCTGCCCCAGATCATTTACGAGACGCAGCACGTGACAGCCATGCTG
>SCSE01000075.1 GCA_004298015.1 Rhodanobacter sp. | reverse complement strand
GGCACCGAATCGCCCCAGTCCGTCGATCATGCCGCTTTCCTCGAGCGAGGCCGGTACCTGCCGGATGAAGCCGGTCATCATCCAGACGACGAAGGGCACCTGGAAGGTGCTCTCCGCGATGATCATCCCGGTGTACGTGTCGTTCAGACCCAGGAAGCCGAAGAGCCGGTACAACGGCAGCACCAAAGAGACTGCCGGCACCATGCGGATAAGCAGGTACGCCGCCAGGAGCGCGTTTTCCCATTTGATGCGAAAGCGTGCGAAGCCGAATGCGGCGATAGTACCGAGAAAGGTGGACAGCAGCGTGGAACCCACCGCGATCACAATGCTGTTGACTGCGGCGTCAAAGAAGTTGTGGATCCTGCCCGCCTGGTAGAGGGACGTGAGCTCGCCGCTAAGGCCCATCACGTTCTTGTAGTGATCGATCGTGGGTGTGAAGATCCACGCGGGCGGGATCTGGAAGGTCTCGCTCCGGTCCTTGAGCGACGTGAGCAGAAACCAGATGACCGGCGCGAGCGAAAACGCCAGCGCGATGCAGATCACGATGAGAGGAATCCTGCGTCGAAAGGCTTTCAGGCAACCGGATAGCATAGGTACACCTTGTCAGAATCGTTCATTTGCAGTAAGCACCCCGCTCATGCGACGTCACTACGCAGCACTGAGCGCACCATCGGGATCGCGACGACCATCGCGATGAGGATGAGCAACCACGACACGGCAGCGCCACGGCCGAAATCGAAACGCTGGAATGCATCCACATAGACCATGTAGCTGAGCGTCTCGGTGGCGCTGCCCGGACCACCATTGGTCAGGACAAAGATCACGTCGAAGACCTTGAGCGATGTCAGGGCGCGCGTGAGCGCCACGACGAGCAGGACCGGCTTGATGAGCGGCAGCACGACCCAGCGCACCATCTGCATCGAGCTTGCACCGTCGATCGATGCGGCGTCGATCACATCGCCCGGCATGGATTCAAGCGCCGCGACCGCCGAAATGATGACGAACGGGGTCCATTGCCACAGGTCGACGCCGATGACTGACCAGATCGCGATCTCCGGGCTGCTGAGCCATGAGACGGGTCCAATGTTCACGAGGCTGAGCAGGTAATTGAGGATGCCATAGCTGCGGTCCATGATCAGCAGGTACATGAGCCCGATCACCACGGGTGGCACGCTGAAAGGGATGATGAGCAATAACCGTACCAGCTTGCGGCCGCGCGTGAGCTTGATGAGGAGCAGCGCGATGGCCGTACCCAGAATCATCTCGGCCGCGACCGTCGCCCCGGTGTAGATCGCGGTAACCCTGACTGCGTTCCAGAAGCTGGAATCGGTCAGCACATCGACGTAGTTCTGGACCCCGCTGAAGTGCGGTGGCTGTGTCGACGTCGCACGATTGAAGGTTAGGCTTGTCCAGAACGAATAGACGAGGGGCACCAACGTCGTGACGGCGATGTAGATGAGGCCCGGAAGGATGAGCACGTAGGGAAACACCTGCCGACGCCACGGTGGCTTGCGTTCGATGTCGGCGTCGCGCATAGGTCTTCTCTCCGTATCAGGCTTGTCTGGCGCAGGGGGACGGGTTTACCGAAACGGCTCCGGACACACACCCGGCTCCGCTTCGAAACGCAGGCGGCTCAGTTGCCGATCTGCTTTTTGGCGGCAGCGGCCATCCGCGTGACGCCTTCGTCGACCGACAGTCTGCCCGTCACGACGCGCGAGAGAATCGTGGACATGGCGTCGTCAATCGCGGGCCAGGCTGGTGTGCGCGGACGCGGTACGGCCACTTCTTCAGCATCGGCTTGTGCGTTGAACCACGGGAATTTCACCGAGAGGTTTTTATCCCTCAGCAGGCTCGTGCGAAATGGCGTGCCACCGAGGTCAGCCACCTTGCGCGACATCACAGGGCCAGTGGCCCAGGTGATGAATTTGAAGGCATCTTCCTTATTGTGCGAGCTTTCCGGGATGTTGAGGCCCCACCCGCCGATCACGGCAGCCGGCATCTTGGCAACTGGCGCTGCCGCGAAAGCCATCTTGCCCGCTACCTTGGAATGCTTGGGCTCTAGCATGACGGCGGCCGTGTCGGTCCATTGCACCGCCATGGCGACCTCGCCCTGCGAAAGGGCCGTGGTGAGCCGCTCATAAGCCCAGTTCGTCACGTCTTCGGGGGCGAACTTGCGCAGGCTGACGTAATACTCGAGGGCCTGGCGTGCTTCAGGGCTGTCGAGGATCACTTTGCCATGGGAATCGATCACCCCGCCGCCGAATGTGGACAGCCACTGGAAGTACTCGGACGTGAGATTATGGCTCTTCTGCATCGTCAAGCCCGTCCCGTAGACCTTGGGCGGTGCGTTGAGTTTCTGCGCGTAGTCGCGGTACTCAGCGGCCGTCTTGGGCGGGTGTGTCAGACCGGCTGCTTCGAGCAGATCCTTGCGGTAGTACGTAACGTAGGACGCAACCTGCCAGGGCATTCCCACCTGTTTGTTGTCCCAGCGGTAGAAGTTCATGAGCGCATCCGGGACGCTTTTGAGGTCGTAATCGGCTGGCGTCAGCTTGGTATTTTTCAGATAGGGCGTGAGATCCGCCAGCACGCCCTTGGTGCCGTAGAACGGCATCGAATCGCCGCGGATGCTGATGACGTCAAACGAGGTGCCCGACCCCAGCAGCTCCGTCGAGGTCTTGGTGTTGATGACCTCGCCGCCGATGATCGTCAGGTTCACCTTGATGCCGCTTTCCTTCTCGAATGCCGGCAGGTTCTGCTGCGTGAAGCTGGCGATCGGCCCCGCGAACAGCATGACGTTTATCTGGCCGTCCTTGGCTTGTGCCGGTGTGGATACGGCGAATGTCGTTGCGGCGCACATGCAAAGTGCTGCCGCCGATTTTCGGAACGTGCCCATTGTGCTGTGTGTCTGTTTCATGTCCTGTCCCCGTTATAAAAAACTTCACCGACGATGAATAAAACCCCTTTTAGTCTCCGTGTCATTCATGCAATACGCATATCATCATGGATGCTACGGCATAGGGCTCGAACCAAACTTCAAAATGCGATGAGATCCCTCAGACCCCATCATCGATGCCTGAAATGCGGCTTTTCCTTTGCAAAGAACGCCCTGACGCCTTCACGACAATCCTCTGTATCGAATACCTGGTCGCTCAGATCCATCGTGTTGCGAATCGCTTCGTCTTCGGGCAACTCATAGGACAGGGCAATCGCAGCCTTGCAGAACTGAAGGGCCCGATTCGGCCTGTCTGCCAGGCTTTGCGCCATGGCCCGCGCCGCATTCCGGCTCTGACCAACCGGGACGACTCGATTCACCAGGCCCCAAAGAAGAGCCGTGGAGGCATCGATCGGCTCGCCATAAAACATCATTTCCTTGGCCCGGCTCTCGCCAACCCTCCGAGTCACGCGAACCGTGCCGCCACTGCCCGGGAATACCCCCAATTTGATCTCCGGCAGGCCCAGCCGGGTCGTTTCTTCGATCACCATGAAATCGCAGCAAACTGCCAGCTCAAGACCGCCTCCATAGGCTAGACCGGAAACCGCCGCAATCGTGGGCTTTGGGAACTTCGCCACCTTCCCGTAAACCTGATTTTCGAAGTCGAGCTTCACGGGGACAATCTTTCCGCGACCCAGCATGTTCGGAAACTCGCTGATGTCGGAGCCGGCGCAGAATGCCCGCTCCCCGGCACCCGTGAGAATGAGCACGCGTACATCGGGATCCTCCGCCAAGGCAGGCAGCACCGTGTCCAACTCCCGCGACATTTCAAGCGTGACGACATTCAACGGTGGATTGTTTAATGTGAGCGTGGCCACACCCACGGCCACATGGCATTCGATTTGCTTGCTGGTCATGGTCATCCTCCTCACAACAGCCACAGTCCGCCGGTGACATTCAGCGCCTGCCCGGTCATGTAATCGGCTTGATCCGATGCAAGAAACGACACCAAGCGTGCGACGTCATCGGGCAAGCCGGCCCGGCCGACCGGTATTTCGCCTTCGCGCTGTTTCGCTGTTCGCAAGCCCTGCCTGATCGAGGCTGCGTCCGCCTCATCCCGCATGACGGTATCGACGATAATCCCCGGGCACACGGCATTGACATTGACCCCCTGACGGGCCACTTCCATGGCAAGTGATTGTGTCAGGCCGATGATGGCGGCCTTCGATGAGCAATACGCGCCGTAATTCGCTTTGCCGACCTTGCCAAGCCAGGACGAGGTATTTATGATCTTCCCCCCCCCTTGCTTGAGCATATGGGGAACCACTGCCTTGCAGCCGTAAAAGACTCCGTCGACATTGACGCGGAACACGGTATGGAAATCTTCAACCGAGGTCTCGACCACCGTACCGACCCGGGTAATCCCTGCATTGTGAACAGCGACATCAATGGCGCCGAATGATTGGACGAATGCATCGACGGCTTGCTGAACCTGTGAGTAGTCGCCCACATCACCGCGCGTGACTTCACAGTCGCTGCCAGCGGCACGCACCATGTCCGCCGTGCGATGCGCCTCTTCTTCGTTGATGTCAAAAAGCGCCAGATCCGCCCCATCCTGCGCCAGCCGGACGGCAATGGCACGCCCTATACCTGCTGCCGCACCGGTTACAAGAGCAACCTTTCCCTTCAAGTTACGCATATTTGGCATTCGCATCAAAGAATGTTTATTTACTTATGTGCAAGTCAGTATAGTTTGCGCAATCTGCCGATACAATGCGGGTTTTCCCGGTATAGATTCAGGCGAATTTCAGGTATGCACCCGTTGGACCAGGCCAGCGGGTAAACCTTTAACCAGTGTTGACGGGAACTCGATAGGCACGCCGGCAACTGGGCCGGTATCCATCAGTTCACAGCCAACGCCTCGGAGAT
>SCSE01000074.1 GCA_004298015.1 Rhodanobacter sp. | reverse complement strand
TCAATCACTTGCAACCGATTCCTCGTGTTGCTCCGAAGACATTTCGTCGTCGGTGAGCCGCCCATTCTACATCGCTTTCGCTGACCGTCAACACCTTTTCGTTGACTCTTTTTCCGATCCCGCGGTCCGTCTGGTGACGTCAGGGCGACTGCGGGCCGCGAATAATACGACGTATGAAATTTTTGGCAAGTGTTTCTTGGTAACAATTATGCCAAATCGTCCCATGACATTGATATAACTAGTAAAAATGCGTCAGGACACTTTCGGGAGCTTCTGCTCGAGCCGTCAAGTCGCTGCCGTCCGTCATGGTGAAATCAACTTTACGCGGGCGAAGTTGCGTTTGCCCACCTGTAGCACCCCCTCGAAACCGGCGGCGAAAACGCGTTGCGAATCCTCGATGACTTCGGCGTCGATACGGACCGCCCGCTCTTTAAGCTTGCGACCGGCCTCCGAATTGCTCGCCGTGAGACCGGCCGCGGTGAGCAGTGCCCCTAGGCGCACGCCTTCGGCAGGCACGCCGATCTCCTTCACCGGTAGCAGGGAAGTATCGCCTTCGCCTCGCACCACGGCATGCCAGCCGGCGATGGCGCGCTCTGCGGCCATGTCGTCATGGAACCGCGCAGCCAGCTCGCGGGCAAGCCGCAACTTGGCGTCGCGGGGATTGAGCGCGCCACTGGCGATATCCCGCTTCATCGTGGCGATCTCATCCAGCGAGACATCGAAACTGAGCAGCTCGAACCAGCGCCACATCAGCTCATCACCGATTTTCATGGCCTTGGTGACGATATCGATTGCCGGCTCGTTGATGCCAATGTAGTTGCCCAGTGACTTGGACATCTTGTGAACGCCGTCCAGCCCCTCCAGCAACGGCATGGTCAGCACGATCTGCGGCGGCTGACCATAGTGTTCCTGCATCCCTCGGCCCATCAGCAGGTTGAATTTCTGATCGGTACCGCCCAGCTCGACATCGGCCTTCAGCGCCACCGAGTCGTAGCCTTGCGTCAACGGATACATGAACTCGTGGACCGCGATCGGCTGCTGCGCCGCATAGCGTTTGGCGAAGTCGTCCCGTTCGAGCATCCGCGCCACGGTATGGCGGGCGGCAAGCCGGATCATGTCGGCGGCCGACATCTTGTCGAACCATTCGGAGTTGAAGCGCAACTCGGTCTTTTCGCGGTCCAGCACCTTGTAGACCTGTTCAGCGTAGGTCTCGGCATTTGCCAGCACATCTTCGCGGGTCAATGGCTTGCGCGTGGCATTTTTCCCGGTGGGGTCGCCGATCATGCCGGTGAAGTCCCCAATCAGAAAGATCACCTGGTGGCCCAGGTCCTGAAACTGGCGCATCTTGTTCAGCAACACGGTATGACCAAGATGAAGGTCCGGTGCGGTGGGATCGAACCCGGCCTTGATGCGCAGGGGGCGACCGCTTTTCAGGCGCTCGGCCAACTCCTCCCGCTTGATGATTTCGTCGGCACCGCGGGCAATCGTAACCAGCGCATGTTCCAGCTCGCTCATGTAGTTCTCTCTACTGAATTGATGGAGGCAGAGGTGCCCCCGATGGGTCGAAATGTGTTTCCCGCGTTAATTGTCCGTTAATAAGAAATGTCGTGCAAACCCTTGATGTAAAAGCCGTTGACGCCATTTACACATGACCGCTATCGTATAGGGAGTTTGTTACTTTATATCGTGGAGCACACAGGGTATGGCCGAAGATAAACAGGGGGCGCGTCCTTCGCGCAAGCAAGCCATTTCCCGCCAGACGCAACGACGACACCCACGTTTTTACGAGCTTTTCGCGCACTGGTCATTTCCACGTACCGACCACATGCAACCGTTGCAGTGGTATCGCGAACGGTGGGTGCTGGCGACCACGGCGCTGCTGATCGCCACGCTGGCAGGCTTCATCATGCCGACCTGGGCCAGTGCCATGAGGCCTGCTCCGACCGCACAGATACGCACTACCCTGCCGCTAACCCTTCCCGCGCTGCCCGCAACAGCAAGGCAGCCACAACCAGCGGCCGAACATTGGCGGAAGGTCCGCGTCAAGGCCGGACAGACATTGTCGGATATTTTCCAGGCCCAGGGACTGGGCTTCAGCGACCTCAATCGCGTACTGCAAGCGAGCAGCAATTCCGAGGTGCTGCATCAGATCCATCCCGGTGACGAATTTTCGTTCCTGATCGCCCCTGATGGGGGCCTGCTCGGCATGCGTTTCGATCGCGACGCCATGCACCGGGTGCAGTTGAATTTCGACGGCACCAAGGTCAGCAAGCAGGTCGTGGCGCGCACCATGCAGCGACGCGAAAGGATCGGCCACGGCATCATCCACGGCTCGCTCTTCGGCGCGGCCGAGAGAGCCGGTATGAGCGATGCCATGGTGATGAAGCTGGCGGACGTGTTCAAGTACGACATCGACCTCGCCCGGGAAGTCCATGCCGGTGACAGCTTCACCGTGATCTACGACGGCGTATGGCGCGACGGCGTGTACCTGCATTCCGGCAATATTCTGGCGGCTGAGTTCTACAACCGCGGACGCCGCTTGACCGCGTTTCGCTTTCAAAAACCCGATGGCAGCTTCGGCTACTACAGTGAAGACGGTCGACCGCTGCAGAAAGCACTACTGCGCACGCCACTCAAATTCAGCCGCATTTCCTCGCGCTTCGGCATGCGCATGGATCCGGTACTTCACAGCAGGCACCTGCACGCAGGCGTCGACCTGGCGGCGCCCACGGGCACGCCCATCCATGCCGCCGGCAACGGCGTGATCTCGATCCGCGGATGGGTGCGAGGCTACGGTCGTTACATCCGGATCCGCGATACACCCGCCTACAGCACCGGCTACGGTCACATGTCGCGTTTTGCCCCGGGTCTTCATGTAGGCTCGCATGTCCGCCAGGGGCAGATCATCGGCTACGTCGGTCAAACCGGCTGGGCCACCGGGCCGCATCTGCACTACGAGGTGCGCATCCATGGCAAGCCTGTCAATCCGCTGACAGTGACCATGCCCAAGCCCCGGCCGCTGGCGCCGAAGCTGCTGGCACAATTCCACAGCGAAACCGCGCCCTTGCTGGCACGACTGAAGATCGTCAACACCAACATCAAGCTGGCGCAGGCCGCCGCCGTGCGCACCGACACCAACGGTTGAGCGCGAGCATCGGCTGATGTCCCGACATGGTGATTCCAGGTCGCTGTATCTAGGCCTGATTTCGGGCACCAGCGTCGACAGCATCGACGCGGCCCTGATCGACTTCAATGCTGGCAGGCTCGAGCTGCGGGCCTGCCTCAGTCACCCGTGGTCCAACCCGATCCGCCAGCAGATCCTGGCGCTGGCGCAGGATGAAACCGCACTCGACCTGGATGCCTTTGGCCGGCTGGATGTCGAGATTGCGCATGGCTTTGCCGATGCTGCCCTGGAAGTACTCAAGCAAAGCGACACGCCAGCCCATGTCGTGCGGGCGATCGGTTCACACGGACAGACCTTGCGCCACCGGCCCGCTGGCAAATACCCGTTCACGCTGCAGCTTGGCGATCCTTCGGTCATTGCCGAACGCTGCCGGATCGACGTCATCGCGGACTTTCGTCGTGCCGACATCGCGGCCGGGGGCCAAGGCGCGCCGTTGCTGCCTGCGCTGCACGCGATGCTGCTTGGGGAAAAGGGTCTGGGCCGCGTGGTACTCAATCTCGGTGGTATCGCCAACATCACGGTACTGGCCCCCGATGGCAGGGTATCTGGCTTCGATACCGGGCCGGCCAACGGCTTGCTCGATGCCTGGTGCCTGCGGCATCGTGGCGAGCCATTTGACCGCAATGGCGGTTTTGCGGCCACCGGCAAGGTCGATGCCCGCTTACTCGACGCACTGCTGACAGACGACTATTTCGCACTGCCGCCGCCAAAGAGTACCGGCCGCGAACACTTCCACCTGCGCTGGCTGTCGAAGCACCTAACGCCCGGTCAGCAGACCCCGGCCGATGTGCAGGCAACCCTGCTCGAACTGACCGCACGCAGCGTGACCGAGGCGATTGCAAGACACGCGCCGGAAACCCGGGAGATACTGGCCTGCGGGGGCGGTGTGCATAACGTGAGGCTGATGCAGCGGCTGCGCGAACTTCTGGCACCGCGTGTCCTGTGCAGCACTGCCGACTACGGCATCGACCCGGATTTCCTCGAAGCAACGGCGTTCGCCTGGCTCGCACGGCAACGCTTGCTCGGCTTGCCGGGCAACCTTCCCGCAGTCACCGGTGCGCGCGGTCCACGCGTGCTCGGCGCCATTTATTCGGCCCCGGATACCGACTGACCAAGCCTTGTACGCTCCGGCGCCCATTGTGTCGGCCGCGTTCGCGCCAGCGCACACAAGGCTTCCTGGAACACGAGCCGCTCACCTTCATCCCAGTGGCCAGCAAGGTCGGCCAGGGCCTGTGCGTCGTGTTCCGACTCGGTCAACCCCTCATCCATCGACATGTCCAAGCCGTGCCGCAAGGCATACAGCGCGGCCTCGTTGATCGACCATTGTCGCTCACGTGCCAGCGACCTGATTCGCTCGATCATTGTGCTGTCGATATGTCGCAACATCACGTCTGGCATAACCCCGCTCCCGGCCACGGCAGGATCCCCCCGATCGATTTCGTGTATTGCATTCTTGCCGCAGCCGGCCGACGGTTCCGTGCCCCGGTTGGCAATCTCAGCGAGGTCGCGTCAGTTCGACGCGATCGATCGCTCGGCGCAGACCAATCACCAACAACAGGCCGGGAATCGCCGACAAGGTGGTGATCACGAAAAACGTCGACCATCCCACCTGCGGCACCAGCCAGGCGGCAAGCGGCCCAAGGAATACCCGCCCCACCGCCGCCAGCGAGGACAGCAAGGCGTACTGGGTCGCCGAGAATCGTACGTTGCAAAGTGAGGTGAGCAGGACCACGAAGGCGGTGCTGCCAAGGCCGCTGACAAAATATTCCGCCGACACCACCGACGCCATCGCCACTACGTCGGGACCGCTGTGTACCAGCCAGATATAGGACAGATTCACCAACGCCTGGGCGATACCCAGCCCCAGCAGCGCCGGAAAAAGCCGCAAGCGGGTAACCACCCAGCCACCGGCCAGCGCGCCAAGCAAGCCCGCCACCAGACCGAAGGTCTTGCTGACCGTGCCGATCTGGGTCAGCGAGAACTGCGGCACCCGCAACAGGAAGGTGGTCGACAACGACAGCGCGAAGGCATCGCACAGCTTGTACAGCACCATCAGCGCCAGCCAGCCCAGCGCCAGCGTCCCGTAGCGCTCGAAGAAATCCATGAACGGCTGCACCACGGCCTCGGTGAAGTTGCGCGTGGGACGTTCGTCCGGGGCCTCCGGCGACCACGCCGTCACCAGGGTCGCCGCCAGCATCAACGCGCCCATCAAGCGGTAGACCCAGGCCCAGCCGAGATGATCGGCGAGAATCAGGGCCAGCGCGCCTGAAACCAGCATGCCAAGACGGTAGCCGCCTTGCGAGAAGGCGGTACCCCAGCCCCGTTCGGCGGGCGGCAGCAGGTCGGTGCGATGCGCGTCATAGGCGATGTCCTGGGTTGCCGAACCGAACGCCAGCAGCACGCCGAAGAACGCCAGCATGCTTGCCGCACCCTGCGGCGTATAAAAGCTCATGCTGATCAGCGCCGCGCCGCAAATCAGCTGCATCATCAAGATCCAGCCACGCCGGCGACCCAGCCACGGCAACGGCAGGCGGTCCAGCAAGGGCGCCCACAGGAACTTGAAGACGTAGGCCTGCCCGATCAGGGTGATCCAGCCGATATCCCGCAGACTCATGCCCGCGGTAGTGAACCATGCCTGCAAGGTGCTGAGCGACAGTGCCAGAGGCAAGCCCGAGGAAAACCCCAGCAGGCCAATGCTGATGACGCGCCAATGGCGGCCCGGCACAGGCGACGGCGACCCGGCAGTCCCGATCAAGGCGTCATTCGACATAGTCGACGGTATACGGCGCGTGGTCGGAGAAGCGTTGTTCGCGGTAAATCGAGCACTCACGGGCGCGCGCTGCCAGCGCCGGGGTACAGACCTGATAGTCGAGGCGCCAGCCGACGTCGTTGGCGCGCGCCTGACCACGGTTCGACCACCAGGTGTACTCGACCGCATCCGGCTTGATCGCGCGAAAGCTGTCCACCCAGCCGCGTTGCTGGAACAGCAAATCGAGCCAGGCACGCTCCTGCGGCAGGCAGCCGGAGTTTTTCTGGTTGGAGCGCCAGTTCTTGATGTCCTTTTCGGTATGCACGATGTTCCAGTCGCCGCAGATCACATAGTCACGGCCGCTGTTCAGCCAGCCATCGAAGATCGGCGTAATCCACTCCATCGCCTTGAACTTGAACTGCTGACGCTCGTCACCGGACGAACCGGAGGGGAAATACAACGAAACCACCGACAGATTGCCGAAGCGTGCCTCGATGTAGCGACCCTCGTTGTCGAACGCATCCCAACCCAGCTCGGTGAGTACCTGATCGGGTTCACGCCGTGCATAGATGGCCACGCCGCTGTACCCTTTCTTGCTACTGGCATCGCGGTAGAAACAATGATGGCCATCCGGTCGAAACATCGGATCGGTCAGCTGATGCTCCTGCGCCTTGGTCTCCTGCAGACAGACCACATCGGCCTCCTGCTCGCGCAACCACTCGAACACACCCTTGCTGGCGGCCGAGCGGATACCGTTGGCGTTGAGGCTGATAATGCGCATGCGGTCTTCCGGTCGATAGATGGGCGATCATAACAACCGTCATCCGTTTCATTGCCAGTGAAGGTGAAGATGCCCGCGTCCTGCCACATTTGCGTCCTCCCCGTCGACGATGGGTTGCGAGCGGCGATGCTGGCACTGACTGTGCTTCCGGCACAACATGGCTACGTCGGTCACATCGCCAACCTGCTGGCGGACGCAGCGGCCTGCCCGGACGCCGAACCGATGGCGATCTGCCGCGCCGGCCAGCCCGTGGGTTATTACCGTATCGATCCTCACGCACGCAGCGTCGCCGGCCACGATTTGGCGGTACCCACCCTCGGCTTGCGCGGCTTTTTCGTCGATGCTCGCTGGCAGGGGCAAGGACTCGGTGCGCGGGCATTGAGCGCCTTGCTTGCCGATGTCAGCGCACGACACCCGACAGCACGTCAACTGGCCTTGACCGTCGATCCCGGCAACGCTGTCGCGATAGGCATCTACCTGCGCGCCGATTTCCATGACGGCACCGGGCTGTACCATGACGGTGGCAGCCGGTCGCAGCGCCTGCTGCTGCGCAAACTGCCGTGATCCCCCTTGCCTGAGAGAGCCCTTGTGCACGACTACCAACGTGAATTCATCCAGCTTGCCCTGCGCCGTGAGGTGCTGCGCTTCGGCGAGTTCACCCTGAAATCCGGCCGACAGAGCCCTTATTTCTTCAATATGGGCCATATCGACTCCGGCGCGGCACTGGCCCAGCTCGGCCGTGCCTACGCGGCAACGCTGGTCAACGCGTCGCTGCCGTTCGACATGCTGTTTGGCCCTGCCTACAAAGGCATTGCGCTGGCGGCAGCCACCGCCATTGCGCTGGCCGATCACCATCAACGCGACCTGCCGTGGGCGTACAACCGCAAGGAGGCCAAGGATCACGGCGAGGGCGGCATGCTGGTTGGCGCCCCGCTGCGGGGTCGGGTACTGATCGTCGACGACGTAATGACCGCCGGTACCGCTGTGCGCGAATCTCTGGCACTGATCCGCGCGCAGGGCGCAGAACCGGCCGGCGTACTGATTGCGCTGGATCGGCAGGAGCGCGGCCAGGGAGAGCGGTCTGCCGCGCAAGAGGTCGCCGCCGAACATGGCATACCGGTGATCGCGATCACGCGCCTCGACGACTTGCTGGCCTATGCCGATGAACAACCGCAACTGGCGGCTGAACACGCCCGCCTGCTCGACTACCGGGAGCACTACGGCGTGCGCCAGGATCGACCCGCGTAAAGTCCGGTTCAGGCGACCCCCGGCACAGTCGTAACAGTGTCTGGGCGGGGCTGACGCAACGTACCCTTGTGATCCAGCACCAGTCGCCCATGATGGGTGTGTAAACGGTTTTCGCCCAGGCTGCGGTCTGGCCGAAGCAGTATCCGGCGGGCGGCTCCCGGCGCATTCGTGGCGCGGGTCGACAGCGCCGCTATACTTCCCACAAGGGGGATTTCATGCGCAAGTTATGTTTTGTTCTCGTCACCACCGTACTGGTCGGAAGCCTCTCGGCGCAGACTCGCCCCACCAGCAGCGTGCGCTACAAGTGGCACGATGAAGCGGGATTGCTGCATTACAGCGACAGCCTCAGCGCCGAAGCGATGAAGCAGGGCTACGACCTGGTCAACGACCGAGGTCTGGTAATCCAGCATGTTTCTCGCCAGCTGAACCCGCAACAGCGTGCTGCCGCCGACAAGCTGGCCGCTGAACAGGCCGCCACCCGCCGGGCCGAACAGGAGCGCGCCGATGCCGATGCGCAGATGCTGTCAGCCTATCCTGATGAAAAGTCCTATCGGACGTCGCAGCAGCAGGTGCTGCAAGGCGCCGATCGGCAGATCCAAACCACCAGGCTCAACCTGCGCAGCCAGGAACAGGCACTGGCCAACCTGCTCAGTCGTGCCGCTGAAGACGAGCGCAGCAAGAATTCCGTGCCGAAATTCCTTACCGACGGCATTGCCAGGCAGCGCGATGTCGTCACCGGACAACGCAACCTGCTGAAGCACCAACAGACTGAGCGCGCTCAGACGGTGCTGGATCAGGCCAGGGAGCTGTCACGGTATCGACGTCTGAAGGCGGCCCAGAGCAATCCCCAGGAGTAGTTGCCGCGCCGGGGCGGCCACGGCCTGCCTTGGGTCAAAACGGCAATTTCAGCTTGAAATTCACTGCCAGCAACTGTTTGCGAAAGGTTTGCTGAATGCGTTTGAGCGCCGCCTTGTTGTCGGCCTCGAAGCGCAACACCAGCACCGGTGTGGTGTTGGAAGCCCGCACCAGGCCCCAGCCATCGGGCCAGTCTGCACGCAGGCCATCGATGGTAATCAATGTGGCGCCCTCGAAACGGGCTTGCTGACGCAACGTATCCATGAACGCATAGTGCTCACCCTCGGCCAGCTCGATCTTCAACTCGGGCGTGGAGACACTTTTCGGCAAGGTAGCAAAAACTTCCTCCGCCGAACGTCCCTCCAGATCGCCGGCGAGAATCTCCAGCAGTCGGGCCGCGGCATAAATGCCATCGTCGAAGCCGTACCAGCGCTCCTTGAAGAAAAAGTGCCCGCTCATCTCTCCCGCCAGCTCGGCACCGGTCTCGCGCATCTTCGCCTTGATCAACGAATGTCCGGTGCGCCACATCAGCGGACTGCCACCGGCGTCGAGAATCTGTCCCTTCAGATGGCTGGTGCACTTGACGTCGTAGATCACCGTGGCACCCGGCTGCCGTGACAGTACGTCGCGGGCGAACAACATCAACAACCGGTCCGGGTAGATGATTTCGCCCGAGCGGGTTACCACGCCGAGACGGTCGCCATCCCCATCGAAAGCCAGGCCGAGATCGGCCCCGGTCTTTTTGACGGCCAGGATCAGGTCCTCCAGGTTGTCCGGATCAGAGGGGTCCGGGTGGTGATTCGGGAACGTGCCATCGACATCGCAGTACAGCGGAATAACCTGACAGCCGACACCTTCGAGGACCTGCGGGGCCAATATGCCGGGAATACCGTTGCCGCAGTCGACCACGACCTTGAGGCTGCGCTCGGCCAGCACGTCGGAGGCAATCTTCTCGACGTATTCGGCGGCGATATCGACCTCGCGCAGCGCACCGGCACCATCGCTGCGCAGTTCGCCGTTGGCGATGCGGCGGTACAGATCCTGGATCGCACCCTCGGACAAGGTCTCGCCACCCACCACGATCTTGAACCCGTTGTAATCCGGTGGATTGTGGCTGCCGGTAACCGCCACGCCGCAGCCAGTATCGAAATGGTACGCCGCGTAGTAAATCACCGGCGTCGGCACCGCCCCGACGTCGATGACGTCGATGCCGCTGGCACGCAATCCGTCGGCCAGCGCACCGGCAAGCTCCGGGCCCGACAGGCGACCGTCCCGACCGACCACGATTTCGCGCAAGCCCTTCTCGTTCATCAACATGCCGATCGACTGGCCCAGTGCCCGTGCAACGTCCTTGTTCAAGGTCTTGCCAACCACCCCGCGCACGTCATAGGCGCGGAAAATGCTCGGGTCCACGCTGAATTCGGATGACGTGGGCGGGGCGCTCGGCGCGGTGGCAACCGGTACATGCCTGACCGGGGCCGGAGTCTTCTCGATTTTCACCGGCAACACGGTGTCCTCAACGGGTTCGGCAACGGGTCGCCTGTGCATACGCTGGCGCCACCACAACAAAAGCCCCCCGCCACCCAGACCGAGCAGGGACAGCAACACGCCCAGCGGCAATGACCGGGGCAAGACGATGAAAGCGACGGGCAAGGCGGCGGCTACCGTGAACACGCTGCCGGGAACCGGCTTGCCCGGAGCCTCTGCCTGCGCGGACGGCGCGCCGTGCGACAGCAGGCGCATGTCGCCCTGTCGATCGCCCTGCTGCAGATCCAGTCGCCCGGCAGCCGGAGAGATCGCCTCAAAGCGTTGCCGCAACGGCGCGAACGACAGCTCGACCCATGCCCAGGCGGCCACTTTCTGAGCGGACCGAAGCGGAACCACCAGACTCAAGCGACGCTTGCCGCGACCATTGGAAACGATCTGCGCCAGCGAGGCGCCCCCTTCGGTCTGCGCCGACATCAACTGCGCAGCCTTGGCATAGCCAAACTGGCGGTAATCGGCGTGCAACACCTCGCTCAAGTCGCCGCTGTAAAACTCCACCTGCCTCACCTGCGGCAGCAACTGCTGCACATGCGCGGCGACCTTAACCCGATCCTGCAAGGCGCTGACCGGATCCACCCCTGCCAGCACTTTCTCGACCTTGCCACGCTGGATCGCAATTTCGTCGGCCAACGCCCGCACCACCGTGTCCTGGGCCGCATGCACGCGCGCCACCGCACCGGCCTGGCCGGCGATCAACCAGGTCTGCCAAGCGCACAGCAAGCCCAGCGCAAGCAGTACCGTGGCGCCGGCCAACGGCAGCAGTTGCCGCCAGTCAAGCGGTGGATTGCCTCGTCGACCCTGCGTTTTGCCCGTCGCCATATCCATTCCCCACAGACCTTGTCTGGTGATCGGGTGCCCTCGCCGCGAGGCCACCCGCGTTACTGGATGCCCGTTGAGCCGAACCCGCCGTCGCCACGCTCGCTGGGCGCAAAGTCGTTCACGACATTCAACCTGGGCCGCCCCACCGGCACCAGCAACAATTGCGCGATACGATCGCCGACCGCCAGCGTGTACGGCCGGTTACCGCGATTCCAGCATGAAATCATCAGCGGGCCCTGATAGTCGGCATCGATCACACCGACCAGGTTTCCCATCACCAGGCCGTACTTGTGACCCAGGCCCGAGCGCGGGACGATCAGCGCACACCAGCCCGGATCACCGATGTGGATCGCCATACCGCTGGGCACCAGCGCACTCTCGCCCGGCGCCAGCGTCAGTGGCGCCGCGATCGCGGCGCGCAGATCCATGCCGGCGCTGCCCGCTGTCGCGGCTTCAGGCAGGGCGATGCTGTCGCCCAGGCGGGGGTCGAGTATCTTCAGCTCGATGTCGATCACCGGCTGACCGCTCATGCTCGCGCCGCCCGGTAGCGTTCGGCCAGGATCGCCACCAACTGGCGCGCGAGCACCGATTTTGAGGCTCGCGCCAGGTCGATCGAACCTCCGTTCCAGACCACGCTGAGCGCGTTGTCGCTGGCCTCGAAGCCGATCCCTTCGCCTACCTGATTGGCCGCGATCATATCCAGTCCCTTGCGCTGCAATTTTTCATGCGCATAGGGCAACACATCATGCGTCTCGGCAGCAAACCCGACCAGGAAAGGGTGTCCGGCCTGCGCCGACAGGCTGGCCAGGATATCCGGATTTTCCGCCAGTTGAAGGAACAGATCCGCCCCGGCCTTCTTTTTCAGCTTGCGCGTCGCCACCTCGGCCGGACGGTAGTCACCCACCGCCGCGGTTCCGATGTAGATATCCGCCTCGGCAGCAGCGGCTAACACCGCCGCGTGCATCTGCGCCGCACTGCGTACATCGACGCGCGCCAGTACCCCGGTCGGCGTCGGCAAACTTACCGGCCCGGCGATCAAGGTGACCGAGGCGCCTGCCAGTGCCGCCGCCTCGGCCAGCGCAAAGCCCATCCGCCCGGAGCTGCGGTTACCGATGAAGCGTACCGGGTCGATGTCCTCGTAGGTCGGCCCGGCGCTTACCAGCACCCGCAAGCCGGCGAGCATGCCGTCGCCGAACGACGCCACCATCGCATCCCGCAGCGCCTGGGGCTCAAGCATGCGGCCGGAGCCGACATCGCCGCAGGCCTGCTCGCCCGACGCCGGCCCCAACACTTGCACGCCGCGCCGCTGCAACGTCTGGATATTCGCCTGAACGGCTGGATGCGCCCACATCTGCCGGTTCATTGCCGGCGCCACCTGCAGCGGGGCGGCACTGGCCAGGCACAGCGTGCTCAACAGATCGTCGGCATGACCGTGCGCCAGCCGCGCCAGCAGGTCGGCGCTGGCCGGGGCCACCAGGATACGTTCGGCCCAGCGCGCCAACTCGATGTGGCCCATCGCCGCTTCAGCCGAGGCGTCCCACAACGAGACCCGAACCGGCTGTCCGGACAATGCCTGGAACGTCGCCGCGCCGACGAAGCGGGTGGCGCTCTCGGTCATCACCACGCGCACCTCGGCGCCGAGTTCGCGCAGGCGGCGAACCAGCTCGCAGGACTTGTAGGCGGCGATACCGCCCGATACTCCGAGCAAGATGCGGCGTTGGGCAAGAGTCATGTAAGGCAGGCCTGACAATCGGGCAGACCCTAAGCTTACCGGATCATTCCGCTCCGCCGCTGCCCGCCGACCTCGCCAATGCGCAAACTGCGGTCATGAGCATCCGCGAGTGGCCCAAGGGCGAGCGTCCCCGTGAAAAATTGCTGGCGCGCGGCAGCGCCGCGCTGTCCGATGCCGAGTTGCTGGCGGTATTGCTGGGCAGCGGCAGCCACGGTAAGGATGCCATCGCGCTCGGTCGCGAACTGCTGGAGGCGGCCGGCAGCCTCGGTAACCTGCTGGAGCAGCCCGAACGACAGATTCGCGCCCGTGGCCTGGGACCGGCCAAGCAGGCGCGTATCGCCGCCGCACTTGAGCTGGCCCGTCGCAGCTTGGCCGAAGAGCTTCACCAGCGGCAAAGCCTGGGCAACCCGCGTGACAGCGGCGACTACCTGCGCGCGCGCTTGCGCCACCTGCCGTATGAGGTCTTCGGCTGCCTGTATCTGGACAATCGGCACCGTGTGCTGGCTTTCGAGGAGTTGTTCCGCGGTACCGTCGACGGTGCCAGCGTGCACCCCAGGGAGGTGGTGCGGGCGTGTCTTCAGCACAATGCGTGTGCCGTGATCTTCGCGCACAACCATCCCTCCGGCGTGGCGGAGCCGAGCGCTGCAGACCGGGCAATCACCCATCAATTGCGCGACGCGCTGCAACTGGTCGGCGTCCGCGTGCTCGATCACCTGGTCATCGGCAGCGGTGAGCCCGTTTCGATGGCATCCCGCGGATTGATCTGATCTGGAACTACTGATCCCTGGCAACAAAAACGGCGCGGGAGGACCCGCGCCGAGTGGCCGATTTGGGGAGAGGAGAGAGCGGCGTCTCCGCATGCCGTGTCATGAGGGGAGGTCACGTCAGGCACCGTTATAGTTTCGCAGCGCGGCATGACAAGCCGATGACGCCAACGGTAGCGGCAAGTACCCGCTGCCCATGGTCGAAATCAGCCCCGGTATTTATGCACATGGCGGGTACATCGCCAGCGGGCCCCACGACGCTGCCTTTTGCTCTAGCTACACGATACAACACATTGATATAAAATGATTATTTCTTTAAAAACGTGAATTTCCAGGAGCTATTACACGGTGTCGGCAGCAAACCGGCATCGTTGCCCACAGAGTTATCCACAATCCCGATGCCGCGATGCGGCATACTGTTCCGCGCCGTGAGCCGGTGCGCGGCGACGGCCGCGTATCACCACGGAGTGCGGCACATCCTGGAACAGGGCGATGCCTGCAGCCGCAGCACCACGGGATACCGGCACGGTCGGCGTAGAAGGTTTTTCGGCCAGGCCGACCGATCCATCGCACGTCGGCGAAGGGTGCGCCGCGGTGATCGGCGACTGTCTCGGACGGTGGCTCGATGCCCCGGCTGGAACGGAAAACCCGAGTTTTACTACAGCGAGCCGGCATGCGGATCGCCAACCGGGCCATCTCGATACCACGCGCGTGCGCGCGGCATCAGCCCCGATGACAGCCGCTGGCCGCACAAAAGCTGCCGCGGCGACTATATCGCCGATCGCACGCTTGCCTATCTTGAACTCGCCGATGGCGTTTGATGACAATCCAGTGCACGACATCCAGTATGCTCACGCACGGATACGGATCTGCAGCATGTTGGGCCAGGCCACCGGCCCGGGCTTCACGGTCGATCTGCAGGCGGGTCTGCAACACTTGACCCGGCTGGATCAGGAACATGAGCAGATCCCGCTGAGCAAGCTGTTGAAATTTCCCGGGTGGGTCGAGACCGCGGCGATCCAGCTGGCGCCGCACTGGGTTTCCGCCTGACTGCGCGAGCTGACCCATGCGTTTCACACCTGCTACAACGCACACCCGCTTCTGGTCGACGATGCCATATTGCGCCATGCGCGCCTCACCCTGGTGGCAGTTGCCAGGTAAGTATTGAAAAATGGGCTGGATTTATTGGGCCTGAGTGCCCCGGAGAACATGTAATGGCAACACGCAAAGGCAAGGGCCGCCAGGCCGTCCGCAATGGCCGCAAGGGCTTTCCGATCTGGGGTTATATCGCCATCGGAATCCTGCTCGGCGGCGTCCTGATGATCTTCATGATGCGCGGCAGCCTGATGACCAGCCTGCGCAAGCCTGCCGGCCCCAGGGCGAACCCGCAGGCGACCGCCCAGCAAGGCAGCTCCCTCGGTGTACTCGAACCGGCCGCCAGCGGCAGCGCGGCGAAGAAACCGCAATACGATTTCTACTCGGTACTGTCCGAAAAAGAAGTGCGTATTCCGGATGCCGAGATCAGTGCCCAGGCGCATGCCGAGCAACAGCAGAAGCAGCTCGCCGCCCAGCAGCAGGCACAACAGCAACAGTCCGCCGCCGCCAATCTACCCGCCGTGGACCGCGTCAACATCACCGCCGCGCCTGCCAGCGCGATGACGCCATCCTCCGGCAGTGGCTATCTGCTGCAGGTCGGTGCCTTCCCGAACGCCGCCGACGCGGAAACCCTCAAGGCGAAGCTCGCGCTGCAGGGTTTTGTCGCCAAGGTGCAGTCCGTCAATATAGGCGGCCAGGTCTTTCATCGGGTACGTCTGGGGCCATTCCGCTCCGCCACCCAGCTGGAGTCGACCAAGCAGCAGCTGGCCAGTGCCGGGATCAAGGCGATTGCGCTGAAGGAAGGCAACTGAGAGGCCGGGGAAAATTGTCCGCCTACCGTAATCGTCGTCAGACGCCGGTGCGGACTTGCCCGCAACGAACCCCTGGCAGCACTCTCGCTGCGGCGTTCGATATGTTCTCAACCGCTGAGCGGCCCACCCGCGGAAAGCTGACCTTGGCGCGCCCTTCGACATCCTGATGCCGTTCGAGCGGTTTTGTACGGCGGCAGGTCAGATCGATCCTGCTGCGGATGGGCGAACCCGGCCAGGCGCTTTCAGGGCTTGCGCTTGAGCCGCAGCAGCGCTGAAATATCTTCGTCAGCGTAGCCTTGGCGCATCAACTCGGCATAGTCGGCCAGCGACTTTTCGATCACCGCGCGGTCGGTACCCGCCGTCTGCGCGATGCCGTTGACGATGGCCAGATCCTTGTGCAACAGGCCCAGTTTGAAGCCGACGCTGAACTCATCGCGCAGCATGGTGGCGCCGCGCTTTTCCAGGAACCAGTTGCCGGCCGCACCGGCCCCGAGCGTGGGAAGCAGGCGTTCCGGGTCGAGACCGAGAGCTTCGCCCAGCGCCAGACCCTCGCACACCGCCTGGGCAATCCCGGCCACCAGCACCTGGTTGACCGCCTTGGTGGCCTGACCTGAGCCGACGGCACCGAGATGGGTGACCCGCAGCGCATAGGCTTCCAGTACCGGGCGGGCGCGTTCGAGCACCGCGGCGTCGCCACCAACCATCACCGACAGCTTGCCGTTCTTCGCACCCTCGACGCCACCGGACACCGGCGCGTCGAGGAAGTGCGCACCGACCGCGGCCAGCCGCGCCGCCGCCTGCTTCGCGGTATCCGGTGCGACGGTGGAATGATCGATCACGATGGCACCGGACTTGAGATGCGGGGCCAGGGCCTCGACCGTCGCCAGGACATCGGCATCGGCGGTAACACACAGGGCGACGATGTCGCAGCTCGCCGCCAGCTCATCCAGGGTGGCCGGAGCATGCACGCCAAGCTGCCGGGCCAGTGCCTCGGCCTTGGCGTGGGTCCGATTGGCTACCGCGTGCAGCAGGCCGCGTGCCTTCAGATGCCCCGCCATCGGCGCACCCATCGCGCCCAGTCCGATAAATGCCGCCTTGATCGTCATGCCGCCGTGCTTCCTTGGTTGATGTTCAGTCGTTGCGATGCACGTCGTGCGTCACGAAGGGGTGCCCGGGCGTCGCTGCGCTCAGCCAATGTGGATGCTCCAGCGTATGCCGCATGTCGTCCAGGCCGCTGCCCCAATGCTGACGCATGCTGCTGGCGCTGAATTCGAAATCCTTGTACTGCCCTTCATAAGACTTGTTGCGATAGATCAGATGCACCAGATTGGTCAGCGCCGGCGAAGCCCGTTTCTCGGCCTCGCGGTAAGCCGGCTCGTCATGCCGATCTGGCGGCACCAGTGCCAGCAGGTCGTGCAGCAAGCGCTGCTGCTCCTGCGCCTGGCGCATGTAGTCGGTCACCATCCGGGTGCGGCTGGAAAACTGGATATCCTTCGAGCGGGTCGCCACTTCGCCAAGGTCGCGCGGCCCCTCGCCCTGTGCGCTCCACAGATCGACCTGGAAGATCAGCGCATCTTGCCGCGAGCGTTGGGTCAGTACCTGGTACAAGGGCGTATTGGAGACCATGCCGCCATCCCAGTAGAACTCGCCATCGATCTCCACCGCCGGAAAGCCCGGCGGCAACGCGCCGGACGCCATGAAATGTTCGGCGCGCAGGTGCATCTCGGTATTGTCGAAGTAGGCGAAATTGCCACTGCGCACATTGACCGCGCCGACCGACACGCGCATCGCGCGCGGGTCGTTGATCCGATCGAAATCCACCAGTCGCTCCAGGGTGCTGCGCAACGGGCTGGTGTCGTACCAGCTCGTCGTCGCCGGATCGCGGCGACCGGGCAGCAGCGGTGACGGTATACGCGGCCGGAAGAACCCGGCCTGGCCCTCGGTCAGTCCACGCCAGGCCGCCAGGTCGCTCAGTCCGTGACGCATGCGCAGCGGCCATTGCAAGCTGTCAAAAAGCGGCGCGGCCAGTGGCGCGGGAAAGAAGGGCGGCTTGCAGATGGTGTCCCAGAACGCGTGCAGTTGCTCCACCCGTCGCTCGGGTGGATTGCCGGCAATGATCGCCGCGTTGAGCGCACCGATGGAAATGCCGGCAACCCAGTTCGGCAGCAACCCGGCCTGGGCCATCGCTTCATAGACGCCGCCCTGGTAGGCACCCAGCGCGCCGCCGCCCTGCAGCACCAGCACGGTGTCGGACCGGGTTTGGGCCTCGCGCTCAGGCGCCTTGGCCGGGCGTGGGCTCGCGCTCTTGCCGTCTGCCCGTGTCCTGTTCTGCGTGCTCATCGGTGCGCTCCGTGGCGAACGTGTTGGTCAGGCCAGATAGTCATGCACCACCTCGCCCAGGTCGAGGGTGAGATCGCAGACGAAATGCAGCGCCGATTCGACCTTGAGTACGGGCAGGTTGGCCACCGGGGCCAGCGCATGGGGATGCAGCTCGAGTGAGCCCGGTCCGCTCCATGCGCCCTTCAGGGTCACGTTGCTGGTGAAATAACGCACCAGCTCGCAGATGCGTGGCGTACCGTCGACATGCGGGATGATCTTCAGCAGGAAGTTCGGTGCGGCCAACGCGGCCAGCACCTTTGCCTGATCGGCCTCACGGTGCTTGTAGCCCATGGTGGCCTTGGCGACGCGCACCTTGCCGTAGTCGAGCGTGCCGACCAGGGTGTCGATCTCGGTCTCCAGTTGCGGACTGGCCAGCTTCTTGGGAAAGCCCCATAGCTCCCGGCCACCGGCAATCGGCGGGTGATCGTTGAGATACATTGAGTGAACATAACCACCCTGCTTGCCGCCGAAGCTGACCGGTATCACCTGGCCGGACTCGCTGTAGTCGCCGAAGCCGGTGGAATCGGGCATGCGAATGAACTCGTACTTCACCAGCGGTTCGGTGACTTCCAGCGGCTCGGGGACCACCGCACGCAACGCATCGAGGTCGGTGCGGTAGGTGATGACCAGAAATTCACGGTTGACGAAACGATACGGCCCCGGCGGAAACGCGGGGCTGGTAAGCGGCATGGCGAAGGCTTGCGCCTTGACGTCGGCGATCTTCATGAGCGACTCCATTGGACGGCACCCGCACGCCGCTGGCGTGCCGACACCGATCGGTTGCGGGGTGGGGTGCTTGCACGGCGACGCGCCACAAACCCGGGACGCCGCCGAGGGCTTACTGCATATACCAACCGTGGCTGACCACGAACGACTGCCCGGTCAGCGCCGCGCTGGGGAAGCTGGCCAGGTACAGCGCCGTCTGCGCGATATCCTCGACGGTGGTGAACACGCCGTCGACGGTGTCCTTGAGCATCACGTTCTTGATCACCTCGTCCTCGCTGATGCCCAACTCCTTCGCCTGCTCGGGAATCTGCTTCTCGACCAGCGGCGTACGCACGAAACCGGGGCATATCACATGCGAGCGCACGTTGTGCGGCGCACCCTCCTTGGCCAGTGTCCGCGCCAGGCCCAGCAGGCCGTGCTTGGCGGTCACGTAGGCCGATTTCAGTTTCGAGGCCTCATGCGAGTGTACCGAGCCCATGTAGATGACCACGCCACCGCGATCGTCCTTGTACATGTGCTTGAGTGCGGCCTTGGTGGTAAGAAAACCGCCGTCCAGGTGGATCGCCAGCATTTTCTTCCAGTCGGCAAAGGCGAACTGCTCGATCGGGTTGATGATCTGCACACCGGCATTGGAGATCAGGATATCGAGGTGGCCGAACTTCGCGACCACCTTGTCGGTGCCGGTATTCACCGCCGCTTCGTCGGTGACATCCATCGCGATGCCGATCGCCTTGCCGCCGGCCTGGTTGATCTCGGCCGCCGTGGCATCCGCCGCCTGCTGGTTGATGTCCGCAATCGCCACCGCCGCGCCCTGGCGGGCATAGAGCTCGGCGATCGCCTTGCCGATACCGCTGGCTGCGCCGGTGATCAGGGCCACCTTGCCATTCATGTCTGTCATGCCTTGCTCCCGTTAAGATGTTGATATCGCTGTAGGAGCGCACCCTGTGCGCGGTGCTTTTTGGCGACAACGCGTAGAGGCATCGCGCACAGGGTGCGCTCCTACAAGTCAGTGCGTTTCCTCCGCCAGATAGGTGTAGGCGGTTAGGCCGGCGTCGAGTGTTGCGTAAAGCTGCGCGGCTGCAGCAGCTTCGACACCGGCGGCGGCAATCCGTTCCCGATAGCTCTGCCGCAATGCCTCGAGGTCGTAGCCGACGTAGTCGAGCATCAGGTCGGTGGTATCGCCGCGACGCTTGTGCGCGAAGACACACCCATCACCCTCGACCCGCACGTTCACCGCATCGGTGTCGCCGAACAGGTTGTGGATATCGCCAAGGGTTTCCTGGTAGGCGCCCACCATGAAGATACCAAGCCGGTAGCTCTCACCGTCACGCAGCTCATGCAGCGGCAGGCTGACGTCGACGCCATCGGCATCGACATAGTGGTCGATGCGACCGTCCGAGTCGCAAGTGAGGTCGACGATCACGCCGCGCCGGGTGGGCTGCTGATCGAGCCGGGCGATCGGCGCGATCGGGAAGATCTGCTCGATCGCCCAGATATCCGGCACGGACTCGAACACCGAAAAGTTGACGAAGTACTTGTCGACCAGCTTCTCGTCCAGCTCGTCCAGCGCCTGCCGGTGCGCACGCTCGGCCGGCAGCAGGCGCTGGCGCACCGCATGGGCAATCGCGTAGAACATCTCGTCCAGGCGCGCACGGTCGGGCAGAGCCAATTGTCCCAGTGCGTATAGCGACTGGCCCTCGGCGAGGTGGTGTTGCGCTTCGTGGAACAGCTCCAGCGGCGGTCGCGCATCCAGCTCCGCATGGACCTCGCGCAGATGCCGAAGGACGGTCGGCTCACCCACCTGCGCCGCGGCCATGGCGCCCCGCGGTGCCGGCTCCACCTCGGTCACGTTGGCCACCAGTACCGCGTGGTGGGCGGTCATCGCGCGACCGGCCTCGGTGAGGATGTGCGGTGCCGGCAAGCCTTCGGCCTGCACCGCCTCGGCCAGCGACTGCACGATGGTCGCGGCGTATTGCTCGATCGAGTAATTGATCGAGTTGTGGCTGCGTGAACGGGTGCCCTCGTAGTCCACGCCGAGGCCGCCACCGACATCGACGATCTCCAGCGGCACGCCCATCCGGCGCAACTCGACAAAGTAGCGGGTTGCCTCGCGCATGCCGTTGGCAATATCACGCACGTTGGAAATCTGCGAACCCATGTGGAAGTGCTGCAGCTTCAGGGTGTGCTTCAGGCCCGCGCGGTCAAGCCGCTCGATCAGACCCAGTACCTGATTCGGCGACAGGCCGAACTTGCCCTTGTCGCCGCCGGTGTTCTGCCACTTGCCGGCCCCGATCGATGCCAGCCGCACGCGCACACCCAGCAGCGGCTCGACGCCAAGTGCCGCAGCCTCGGCGACGACATGCTCCAGCTCGGACAATTTCTCGATCACGATATGCACGCGCAAGCCCAGCTTCAGCCCGATCAGCGCCAGACGAATATATTCGCGGTCCTTGTAGCCATTGCAGATCACGATCGAGCCGGCGCGCGCCATTGCCAGCACCGCCATCAACTCCGGTTTGGAACCGGCCTCCAGCCCGAAGCCGGCAGTACCGGCGGCGACCAGTTCCCCGGCGACACCGCGCTGCTGGTTGACCTTGATCGGGTAGATCGCGGTATAGCCTCCCGTGTAATTCCATTCACCCAGCGCCTTGGCGAAAGCCTGCTGCAGGCGCGCCAGGCGATGGGCGAGGATGTCGGGAAAGCGCACCAGAAGAGGCAGTCGCAGCCCCTCGGCGCAGGCGCGATCGACGATCTGTGGCAGCGACAACGCCGGGCCCTGGGGGCCTTGTGGGCGCATCACGATGTGACCACGGTCGTCGATATCGACGTAACCGTCGCTCCAGTGCGCCACGGCGTAGGTATGACGGGCGCTGTCGCAGGTCCAGTGCTTCGACATGGGAGAGTCTCCTTGTGCCAACGGAACATGTCGTCGCAGCGGCGAGCCTTGACGTACTGCTCGACAAGAGCGGAAAGCGAAGTCGGCCGGAAGCCTCGCACGCCGCGGGGCCGAACAGGCTTGTCGGTTCGGCATGCCTGCATGACACACAATGCTGCCGGCGACCATTGTAAACGGGCAACACAGCAATGTGTCGAGCCACAGATGCCGTCCGTCGACGCCGACACCGGTCCGTTACCGGTACAATCCCGGTTCTTTTATCTCTTCACGTTTCATCAGGATCCACCGTCATGTCGCAGCAATCCAGTTGGTTCACCGAAGCCCACCAGGCTTCCGGCTCCTCCATCGGTTTTCGCACCGAGCAACTGCTGCATGCGGAAAAGAGCCCGTTCCAGACCATCGAGATCCACAAGACCACGGACTGGGGCAACCTGATGGTGATCGATGGCTGCGTAATGCTGACCCAGCGCGACAACTTCCTCTACCACGAGATGATGACGCACCCGGCGTTGTTCACCCATGCGCGTGCCAAGCGCGTGGTGATCATCGGCGGCGGCGACTGCGGCACGCTGCGCGAGGTGCTCAAGCACGAGGAAGTGGAGTCGGCGGTACAGGTGGAGATCGACGAGCGCGTCACCCGGCTGGCCGAACAGTATTTCCCGGAACTGTGCGAGTCCAACCATGACCCGCGCGCGCAGTTGCTGTTCATCGACGGGATCAAGTACATGGCCGAGCTGGAGCCCGATTCGCTGGATCTGGTGATCGTCGACTCGACCGATCCTGTTGGCCCGGCGGAGGGTTTGTTCAACGCCGCGTTCTACGCCAGCTGCCACAAGGCATTGCGTCATGGCGGCATCCTGGTGCAGCAGAGCGAATCGCCGCTGGCCCACCTGGACCTGATCAAGTCGATGCGTTCGTCGATGCGCACCTCGGGGTTTACCGCCGTGCGGACCTTGCCGTTCCCACAGCCGTGTTACCCCACCGGCTGGTGGAGCTGCACGATGGCACGCAAGGGCGGGGAGCTCTCCGGTTTTCGCGAGCGCGGCGCCATCAGCAAGAATTTTGCCACCCGCTATTACAACGCCGACATCCATCGCGGCGCGCTGGCACAGCCGGAATTCATGCGCGAAGCGTTCGGCGAATAACGCGGAACAACAACCGGGAGGCCGTTCTTGCGCTGCTGTTACCGGCTCCCCGCTCTGCTAAAACAGCTTGGTGCGTACCTTCGGCAGCAGCACCAGTACCAGCGTGGCCAGCGGGCCCAGCAGCAGCGAAAGCAGAAACCACAGCAGCCCGCTGCGGTTCTTGCCCTGCGCCAGCGCCGCGTTGATCAACGCCAGCGTGCCCCACCCGGCAAACCACGGGGCACCGACGGCGAATGTCGAAAAATGATCCACAAGGGTCTCCTGCTCTACAAGACAAGGCGGTTACGCACCGGAACAGGCATCCTAACAAGCCTTGGCGCCCGTGCCCGCATGCACCGCCGCACAAATCAGCCGCGCTTAATCCTGCGCAGGTATGCTGGGCGCCCCGATCCCCGACGGAATCATGAGCATGCGTGGAATCCGCCATTTCGCCCTGGGCTGCACCTTGGCGCTGTCCGCACTGGCGCTGACGCCTGGCAGCAGCCGCGCGGCGGAAAAAGCTGCCGGACCGACTGTCGGCAAACCGGATAAGGTCGCGCTCGCGCACGACAAGGCCCAGCTCGCGTTCCAGCGCGACCTGGTAAGCGTGCTGGCGCCACGTGCCGATGCCACCCCGCTGCTGGCGGCCGCCCTGCTGGCCCGGCCGCTGCACAACCAGCCCAGGACCAGCAGTTTCCACGACCTCATCGAGCGGGCGGCCAGCGCCAGTGATGCGGGTGCCGCGGTCGAATGGCTGCGACTTGCCGATTGTCAGGCCCAGGCCGACAACTGCCCCAATCCTGCCGCCCTGCAGGCGCTGGTGCTGAAAGCGCCGGACAATGCCGCCGTATGGCTGCTGAAACTGGGTCAGGACACCCGCAACATGCGCCAGCAGGACGTGCGCACCGACCTGTCCCGCGCGGCCGCCGCGAGTACCTATGACGATTACACCGGCAGCAGCCTGAAGGCACTGGCCGACTACGTCAGCGTTTTGCCACCACCGGCCAGTAGCTATGCCCATGGCCTCACCGCCGGTCCGGCTGGTCTGCAGACGATGCTGGTCTATGGACTGGCCAGTGCGCAGCCGCAGCCGGTGTTGCCGCTGGTCGCCCAGCTCTGCGACAACGCCAGGGACGACGCCTCGATCAAGGCCGACTGCCTGAAACTTGGCAAGGTGCTGGAGTGGGGTTCCAGCCCGCTGGCGCAGTCGCTCGGCCTGCACCTGCGCCAGGTGTTGTCGGACGACCCCGCGCAACAGCAGGAGGCCAAGCGCGCACGCATCGACCTGATCTGGCAGGTACAGAACTTTGCCGAACTGACCGCGCGAGCCCGCAGCGACAAGGCGCTGGCCCGGAACCTGTTGGCCCTGGCGCGCAGCGGCGGCACCGAGATGAGCATCATGCTGGCCGCGTTGCGAGAAGCCGGCATCGCGGCCGATGCGCCGGCCGACTGGAAACCGCCGCAGCCGGCCAGCTGAGAGGCCGAAGCGCTTTGCGGCGGATTCGCAGCCGTGTAGGCTTGATCCACCTTCCGTGGCAAGGATCGATCGATGCTTACGACGCTGGTGGCAAGCAGCAAGGGTGGTTGCGGCAAGAGCACGCTGGTGACCCAGCTGGCGTCGCACTGGGCGCAGGCGGGCAAGCACACCGCCATTGTCGACGCCGACCGTCAGGGCTCCAGTTTCCGCTGGGCTACCTTGCGACCGGACAACGTGCCCGGCGTGCTCGCGCTGGAGGGCGGGCGCAAGGCCTTGAAGCGCATCCCGCCCGACACCGAACAGCTGCTGATCGACACCCCGGCCGGCGTCGGCGAACGCGAGCTGGAGCCCTTTCTCGAGCAAGCCGACGTGCTGCTGGTGCCGGTACTGCCCTCCTCCTTCGACCTGCATGCCACGCTCGGCTTCATCGAGACCTTGCAGCAGATCAACCGCATCCGCCGCGGCAAGCTGCCGGTGGCACTGGTCGCCAACCGGCTCAAGCCGTGGACTCACGCCAGCCAGGACGCGCTAGCCGAGCTGGCCGGGCAATCACCGTTTCCGATCGCCGCCCAACTGCGCGACAGTCAGGCCTATGTCCTGCTCGGCGCACTGGGCAAGGGTATCTTCGACTACCAGTCCGAGCAGGTGCGCAGTCACCAGCAGGACTGGAAGGCCCTGCTGCGCTGGATCAAACGCCAGCGCTGAATCCTCAAGACCTTGCTCGCGCCCGTGGCGCACCTTCACCAACTGGAGTTCCCGATGCGCGAATTGATCCTGCTACGACATGCCGAGGCGGTACCGATAGAGGCCGCTCGCGGCGACGACCAGCAACGCCCACTGAGCCCACGCGGCGAACAGGAGGCGCAAGCGGCCGGCCTCTGGTTGATCGCCCATGGCGCGCGACCGGATCGGGTACTGTGCTCACCCAGCCAGCGAACCGGCGAAACCGCCCGACTCGCCCTGGCCGCGCTGGAATCGGCACCGGTGCCGCGGACGGAAGGCGAAATCTACGACGCGACGCCGGGCGAGTTGCTGGGTCTGCTCGACCAGCACCAGGATGCCGAGGTGGTGATGCTGGTCGGGCACAACCCCGGTATCGAGCAACTGGTCGCACTGTTGACCGAAGGTCGCTCCGACGAATTTCGCGGCATGCCGCCCGGCGCGATGGCCGTACTGCACCTCAATGGCCCACTGGAACCGGGCAATGCCCGGCTGGACGCGTTCTGGTCGCCATGAAGCCGCTGCTCGCGGTAATGCTGCTGGCCGGCCTGGCATTTCAGGCAAGTGCCACCGCCGGTGAGCATTATCGCATCGACACTGCCCACTCGCATGCCGGATTCGAGGTGCGACTGCTTTGGTTCCGCACCATCAGCGGCCGCTTCGCCCGGATCGACGGAACCGTCAGCCTGAATGGCCAGGGGATGGCCATCGTGGACGCGCGCATCGACAGCCCTAGCGTGGTGATGGACTCCCCGCACTACCGCAAGGCCGTGCTCGGACCGAAATTCTTCGATGCCGCACAGCACCCGGTGATCCACTTCCTGTCCGACCCGGTTGCGTTCACCGCCCTGCGCTCCGGCGGTGTCCTCGACGGTCAACTGAGCCTGCGCGGAATCACCCGGCCGGTACGCTTTGAGCTGTTGGCCAGCCACTGCACCGCAAGCGCGCAATCAACCTGCAAAATCCGCGTGCGCGGCCGCGTTTCACGGAAAGCATTTGGCATGACCAGCCACCGCACCGTCCTGTCCGACCGGGTCACGCTGGAACTTTCGATCGCACTCGAGCCCGCAATCCGCTGACTCCAACCCGTATCATGCCGCGCATGCGCCTTCGTTCCCTTACCGTTCCCGGCTTGCTCGCCGCCATCCTGCTGCTGCAGGGATGCATGGTCTCGCGTGCACAGATCCGCCGCGCCGACGCGGTGGTCGCGGCAACCGTCAATCGCGACCTGGACTGCCACCGGGCAGACCACTGCGCGACACCCTCGCCGCTGCTCGATGCCGCCACCCACGCGCTGGCGGCATCGACCCCGCAACACCCGGTAAATGTGGTGACCTTGCTCAACGACAGCGAGCCGGCGCTGGCTGCACGGATCAACCTGATCCGCGCGGCGCGGCACTCGATCGACGTACAAACCTATATCTGGGACCAGGATGACGTCGGCAAGCTGATGCTGAACGAACTGATTCAGGCGGCGCGGCGTGGCGTCAAGGTACGCATCCTCGCCGATGCGTTGTTCTCGTTTCAGGAGCCTGGCCTGCTCGACCAGCTCTCACGGGTCAGTAGCAATCTTCAGGTGCGGTTGTACAACCCGACCCTGCACAAGGCACACACCCCGCCGCTGGATTTCGCCGCCGGCATCCTGTGCTGCTTCCTGCAATTCAACCAGCGCATGCACAACAAGCTGCTGCTGGTGGACGACAGCATTGGCATCACCGGCGGGCGTAACTATCAGGATCGCTATTTCAACTGGGACCCGAACTTCGACTACGTGGACCGCGATGTGATGGTCGGTGGCCCGGCGGCGCGGGAAATGGCCGCCAGTTTCGAACTGTTCTGACACCATAAGCGCGCGGTGCCGCTGACCCACCTGCGCGATGTCAACCAACGCATCCTCAGCGACGCCTCGCCGCCGGTGTGGCGCCGCCCGCATTACCGGCGTCCGGCACGGGTGGCACGCGTGCAACAGGCCGCCGAGGACCCGCAATGGCTGCAAGCCTGGCTGGTCGACCCGACCTTGCGCACCGGCAAGGTGGATTACTTCAGCGACCTGCCGGCCAAGACCGACGACCCGGAGAAGAAGCACGCCCTGGAGTTCACCCACCGGATCATGCGCATGATCAGCCAGGCGCGGCACGAAGTGCTGCTGCAAACCCCTTACCTGGTAATGAGCCGCAGCGCCCAGCGACTGTTCAAGCGCCTGCATCGGCGCAAGGACCCGCCGCAGATCATCGTCTCGACCAACTCCCTGGCCTCGACCGATGCGTTTGCCGTCTACGCAATGTCCTACAAGCACCGCAAGCGCTACCTGAAAACCTTCGGCTTCCAGATCCATGAACTCAAGCCGCATGCGCCCGGCCCGGCGGTCGACTATCGGCTGGCCAACCTCAGCGCCAACTCGCTGACCCGCAAGGTAACCGCAGGCAGCCCCTCCGGCACGCGACGCAAGACCACCTACCACCTGTTCGGCAGCGGCGGCAACAACCGCCCGGCCCCCCTGCTCAGCGGGGGCCGACGCTTCGGCCTGCATGCCAAATCGATCGTCATTGACGACCGCTACGCGATGGTCGGCTCGCACAACTTCGACCCCCGCTCCGACCACTACAACACCGAAGCAGGCGTGATCGTCTACGACAAGCGCTTCGCCAACGAGGTGCGACAGAGCATCCTGCGCGATATTCAGCCACAGAACGCCTGGGTAATCGCTCCGCGACAACCGGCGATACCGGTACTCACCGATATCAACCAGGCCATCGGCACCGTCTCCGCGCACCTGCCACTGTTCGACCTGTGGCCGTTCCGTTACGCCACCAGCTACGAACTCAAGCCCGGATGCCAGCCACTGCGTGCCAGCAATCCGAAGTTCTACAGCTGCTACCGGGCGGTCGGCGACTTTCCGGACGTGGCGCTGTCGCCGAAACTGATCATCACCCGCCTGATTACCGCGTTCGGGGTCGGTGCCAAGGGTATTCTCTAGAATACGCGCGCGACGCCGACCGGCTCGCACAGAGTCCGGCGAAGACGCCAGGAGCTTGGGCCGTAGAAATCTTCGGGCTGCGATTGTGCTCTCATCCATAGGCTGAGTCTCTCGTCAGGCTTGCATAGAACCACTATGCGCTCCTTCCGATAGGCCCACCCTGGCGATAGCGCAATCTCGCTATCCAAAGGTTCTACGGCCCACGCTCCTAGGGCACACGCGTCATGCGCGCACCGCCGGAAGCGAAAACCATCGGCAGTTCGCCACTGATGCCGTCGCGATGACCGGCAGGCACCTCGAAGCGCCAGCCGCGCACGCTGCGCAGCGCGTGTCCATCGAGAACCGGATCGCCACTGGAGCCGAGCAGACTGGCGCGCAGCACTCGACCCTCACCGTCGATCGCCAGACGCACCAGCACGCGGCCATCCAGATGGCCGCGCAACGCCTCCCACGACATCGACGTGTCGGCTGGCATCGACAGCGGCACCAGCGCTACCGGCGCCCCGACGCCGGAGCGGACGCCGATCGGCGGATGGGAACGACGCCAGGGTGCGACCACCGTCACCGCACCATGCCAACGCGACGCTCTTGCGACGGGACGAGGCGCTGGCGCCGCGATGCGATGGGTATCCACGGTGCGCTGCGGCGGGCCGCGCCAGCCGGCGGTGAATGTGCTGAGCCAGCCGGTACCGACCACGCCGATAAGCAACCCCAGCACGCTCAACGCGGCCGTGCTGCGCAGGCGAAGCATCAGTGTTCTCCCCTACCCACGCTCAAGGGCGTTCGAGGATCGCGGTGACACCCATCCCGCCGGCGGTGCAGATCGAGATCAGGCCCCGACCCGAACCTTTCTGCTCCAGCAGCCGCGCCAGCGTGGCGACGATGCGCGCACCGGTGGCGGCAAACGGATGCCCGGTCGCCAGGCTGGAACCGTGCACATTGAGCCTGGCCGGATCGATCGAACCGAGCGGTGCGTCCAGGCCAAGCCGCTGCCTGCAGTAGTCCGCCGACTCCCAGGCGCGCAGCGTGCACAGCACCTGCGCCGCGAACGCCTCGTGGATTTCGTAATAGTCGAAATCCTGCAAGCTGAGGCCCTGCCGGGCGAGCATTCGCGGCACCGCGATGGTCGGCGCCATCAGCAAGCCTTCGCCGTGCACGAAATCCACCGCCGCCACCTCGGCATCACGCAGGTACGCCTGGATCGTCAAGCCACGCTGCGCCGCCCAGTCATCGCTGGCCAACAACACGGCGGCGGCGCCATCGGACAAGCCGGTGGAATTGCCGGCGGTCAGCGTGCCATGACCGGAGCTTTTGTCGAAGGCGGGCTTCAGGGCCGCCAGCTTGTCCATGCTGGTATCGGCGCGCAGGAAGCCATCGCGCTTCAGGCCGCGGAACGGCACCAGCAGCGAATCGAAGAACCCCTCGTCGTAGGCCCCGGCCAGCTTGCGATGGCTGTCCAGCGCCAACTGATCCTGCGCCTCGCGGGAAATCTGCCACTCTCGGGCCATCTTCTCGCAATGCCCGCCCATCGACAGGCCGGTACGCGGCTCGGCAACACCGGGAAAGGAGGGCTTGAGCTCGCTCAGCGAGAAGCCACGCAACGCGGTTTTCAACTTGTCGATCGGCGTCTTCGCGCGGTTGATCGCCAGCAAACGCTTGCGCAGACGCCTGCCGTAGACGATCGGCACGTCACTAGTGGTGTCCGAGCCGCCGGCGATGCCGGCCTCGATCTGTCCGGCAGCGATCTTGTTGGCGATGATGATGGTGTTGTCCAGCGAGGTGCCGCAGGCCCGTGCGGTGGTAATCCCCGGCGTGGTCGGCGCCAGGCCGGAACTGAGCAACACTTCACGCGCCAGGTTCCAGTCCGCCGAGTGCTTTATCACCGCGCCCATGGCCACCTCGCCAAGCTCCACGCCGTGCAGGCCGAAACGCTCGACCAGGGTCCCCAGTACCTTTACCGACATGCCGAAATTGCCGACATCGGCGTAGGCCGTGTTGTTGCGACAAAACGGAATGCGCACGCCACCGATCACACCGACGCGCCTGTGCATGTTTTCCATGGTTACAACAATCCGTCACTCAAGTGTCCAAAGGCTAACCCGCCGTGCCGCAGGTGGAAAGCCCGCCAGAACCCATGCAGGGCGATCCATTCAGCCGTTTGCGGCCGGCGAGAAGCCATGGACGCGGGCATCCCCGGGCAGCCAGCCGTGGCGTGATGGCGCCCGGCTGCTACCATTTCCGGCTAGCTGGCTACCCGGAACCCTTATCTGTGGACACACAATCTCTGCACGCCCTGCCGGTCGTACTCGCACTGGAGCCGGTCAGCGGCCAGGCGCTTCCCCAACTGAGCCTGAGCCGGGACGAAGCTGCCGTACTGGCCGAGCATATCGCCCGCGATCTGCAGGCGCTGATACCCCAGGTGGTCGAGACCAGGCTGGCACTGGCCGGTGCCTGGTTCGACCAGGTCGAGCTGCTGCGTCCCGGGTTTCCGGTGTGGGCCACGCTGGAGGAGCTGGCCCGGCGGGTGCCGCGCGGACAAACCGATCACGTGGTGGCCTTTGGCAGTCATCAGGGTCAGATGCCGGCACCTGCGCTGCAGCCATCGACCGAGTTTTCCGACGGCCCGATGCGGCTGCTGCCGCTCAGCCTGCTCGCACCGGTGGAGCTGGCGACGGAGTTGTCCGAGCAATTGGAGCTGCAGCTGGTTGGCCGTGGCGAAGCCGGCGCCCTGACCGCGGACTGGCTGATGCGCACCCTCGGCGTGCGCCTTGAACATGTGCGCTACCTGAGTCGCAACGACCTGCTGGCGCTCACCTGCGTGCAATACGAGCACGTCAATCTCGCCGCGCTGTGGAGCCTGCTCGAAACGGCACTGCTGACGCCGCAACGTGATGAATCGGTGGTCAGCGCGCGTGGCCTGACGCTGCACTATGCCCACGGCGCGGCTCGGGTGCAGTCGCCGACGCAATGGCTCGATGCCCAGCAGTCCCTGCACGCGCTGTCCGAAACAGACGACGACGGCGGGCGGCGGCATGCCTTGGCCGGCATCTTGTTTGAATTGCGCCAATATGCCAGCCTGCTCGAAGCGCACCGGCTGCCCTTGCAACTGCAGGCAGCCGCAGGGCAGACAGTCCATGCCGGCCCCGGCTACTTGGCCGAGGTGCTGGCTGCCGCCGCTCCCGAGGGCGGGCCACCGAGCCTGTTTGCCCACGAGGCGCCAGGGCTGGGCATTGTGGCCGTTACCGTGGCCCAATACGGCGCCGATGGCCATGCAAGTGCGCTGGCGCACGGCTACCCGCTGCAGGCGCAGGCACTGCCGGGCTTGCTCGACATGTTCGCCGAGCGCTACGGCACTCGCCCCGAGCTGCAGGTGCTGGGGAGGATTGTACTTGACCACCACGGTGGCCTCGGCGTACCGGTGGCGACGCTGCACTGAGAGCCGGTGAAAAATTCCCATCTGCTGCGCACCGCCACTCGGCGGGATTTTTGCAGCAAGGCCGGGATTGGGCGCATCATGCTCCGGTCGCCATCAGGGTGTTTCGACGGCCGGAATGAGCATGCGGCACGACGAATTTGCAGCGCCACCACCACCATCGCCCGACGGACTGCACTGGCCGGAACGGATGCTTGATGGGATGCCTGCGTTGCTGGCCTATATCGACCGCGAGCAGCGCTTTGTCTACGTCAATGAAACCCACCGCAGCTGGCTCGGACTGGACCCGCATCGCCTGCTCGGGCGGCGGGTGATGGAAATGGTCGGCGAGCGCAACTATCACCGCGCGGCTCCGGCACTGGAAAAGGCCTACGCGGGTCAGATGAGCAGTTACGAGGGCGAACTGTTCAACGGCCATCAGCGACGCTACGTGCATGGCAATTTCCAGCCGGACTTTGATCCCAGCGGAGCGGTCCAGGGGATCTTCACGGCCCTGGTCGACATCACCGAACGACGCACCATCGAGCTCGAGCTGCACGCAAGCGAGCAGCGCTTTTTCAGCGCGTTCCAGCATGCGCCAGTCGGCATGGCGCTGATTGATCCGGACGGCCATTTCCTGCGCGTCAACCGTGCCGCCTGCCAGATGTTCGGCTATGACGAAGCGGAACTGCTGACGCTCAGCCTTGCCGATGTCACCCATCCGGACGACCTCGCCGGCGACATGGCATTGCGCACGCAACTTCTCACCGGCGAGCGCGAGTCGTATCAGATGGAAAAACGCAACGTCCACAAGGACGGCCACGCCGTCCATGTCTACCTCAGTGTCTCGCTGGTGCGCGACGAACAAGGGCAGCCGCGCTATTTCGTCTCGCAGGCGCAGGACATTAGCCAACGCAAGGCCTTCGAGGAGGCCCTGCATCGAGAGCGGGAACTGGCCGAGGTGACCTTGCGCTCGATCGGCGACGCGGTCATCACCACCGACCGGGCGCTGCTGATCACCTCACTCAACCCGATTGCCGAGGCGATGACCGGCTGGACCAGCGAGGAAGCCTGCGGTCGCCCGGTGGAATGCATTTTCCAACTGGTCGACGCAGTCAGCGAGCAACCGCTGGCCAATCCGTTACGCGCAGCGATCGAACACAACACCATCGTCGACCTGGCCGGCAAGACCTTGCTGCGGCACCGTCACGGTTTCGATACCCCGGTGGAGGATTCTTCGGCGCCGATCCACGACCATGCCGGCAACGTCATCGGCGGCGTGCTGGTATTTCACGATATCAGTGAAACCCGCTCGCTGGCATTGAAGATGATCCACCTGACCCGGCACGACACCCTCACCGGCCTGCCCAACCGCAGCCACCTGCATGAACACATCCAGCAGGCTTTGGCCACGGCGGCACGGCGCCAGCAACACGGCGCCCTGCTGTATCTCGATATCGACCACTTCAAGCAGGTCAACGCACTGCACGGTCACGCCAACGGCGATCGGGTGCTGCGTGCGCTGGCCAGCATGATTCGCCATGGCCTGTCCGGCGAGCAGTGGCTCAGTCGCTATGGCGGTGACGAGTTCGTGGTGGTGCTGCCACACCTGGAAAGCGTGGGCGCGGCAGCCAGTCTCTGCCAGAAACTGATCTCGCAATGCGAGCAGCTTCGCCTGCCCGACCTGCCCGAGCTGGGGTTGCGCGTCAGCATCGGCATCAGCGTCTATCCAACCGATGGCAGCCGGGCGGAAACCCTGCTGCAGCACGCGGAGACGGCCATGACTGCCGCCAAGGCGCGGGGACCGCAGAGCTATTGCTTCTTCACCGCGTCGATGAACGAGCGCACGCTGGCACGGCGGCAGATCGAAATCGCGCTGCGCCAGGCGTTGTCGCGCAACCAGCTGAGTCTGCACTACCAGCCCAAGGTGGATGCCCGCAGCAGACACATCGTAGGCGCCGAGGCCTTGCTGCGCTGGCACGACGCCGTTGGCTGCGAAGTATACGAGCCCGAACAGTTCATCCCGGTGGCCGAGGAGTGCGGTCTGATTCTGCCAATCGGCGCCTGGGCACTGCGGCAGGCGTGCCAGCAGGCGCGGCGCTGGGAGCAGGCAGGCTATGCGCTGCCGATTTCGGTCAATGTGTCGCCGCTGCAGTTTCAGCACGCCGATTTTTTCAGCGTGCTGGACCACCAGCTTGGCGAGAGCGGCCTCGCCAGCGGCCTGCTCGAACTCGAACTGACCGAGCACATGGTGATGTCCGGCGGTACCGCCACCACCGAGGTGCTGCGGCGGATCCGGCAACGCGGAGTGCGCCTGGCATTGGACGACTTCGGCACCGGCTATTGCAGCCTGTCCTATCTGCGACATTTTCCGATCGATACCCTGAAGATCGACCGCGCCTTCGTTGCCGAGGTCACCACCGACCCCGATACCGCCACCATTACCAGCGCCATCATCGCGATGGCGCGCAGCCTCAACAAGGACATCGTCGCCGAGGGCGTGGAAACCCCGGAACAGGGCGCATTCCTGCGCGATGCCGGCTGCTCCCAGCTGCAGGGCTTCCTGTACGGCGCACCGATGCCCGCCGACGCGTTGCAGAAGCGACTCGCCGAAACCGGTTGAATCCGGCAACAGGCAGCGTACGCAAGGTGCGCTGGCAGGTCGGGTTGCCCAGAAGGCGATCGGACTTTGGCGGTCGAGGCGGGAATGCCGCTGCGCAGGCGGATTCGCCGACCAGCCGCCGCCTACAAGCCGGAGTCCTTCAGCATCGCCTCGTACATGAAGTAATGGCAACGCTGCATGCCGCGCCCGGCGTAGGTCTCCTGGGCGCGGCGGTTCCCGGTTTCCACGTACAGCCGCAAACCGACCGCACCGGCGGCGGCGGCGCGCTGCTCGACCTCGGCGTAGAGCGCGCGGAACACCCCGCCGCGGCGCGCTTCAGGGCTGACATATACACTCTGGATCCACCAGAAGTCGCCGCAACGCCAGTCACTCCACTCATACGTGACCAGCAGGCTGCCAACCGCCAGGCCGTCACGCTCGGCCACCAGGTAGAAGCCGCGTTGCGGCTGGGCGAATACCGCGCCGATACCGCGCTCCAGGGTGGCGGTATCGAGTTGCTTGCGCTCGGTTTCCCATGCCATCGCCGCATTCCATGCGCACAGGTTCGGCAGGTCATCGAGACAGGCAGGGCGAATCAGCAACAGCGACACAGGCAACTCCGGCGGCAACGATCGGTCCTCACATCCTAACCTGCACGGTCTTCACACAGTAGCGCGTAGCGTGGGTCCGGATCAGATACTGTCGCGGCGCAGGACGCCACGCCACGCGAGCGGCAGGATTCACCCATGCGAACCCCTGAATTATTGTGGGGAAGGCGACACGCAAGCCGGATCGCCACGATTGTCCGAAGGAAATCCGGGTTTTGAACATCAGCAACCTTCTCGACCTGCTCAAGCCGCGCCGTCTGCACGCCTTCCGCCGCCGCCGCGCCGCCGCACGCAGTCGGCCCGAGCAGGAGCCGGCACTGCGCGCCGAACTGTTCAGCACCGAGCAAATGGAACAGCACGGTCGTGCCCTGGCCGGCCAGCACCGGCTGTGCAAACGCTCCAGCGCCAACCTGCTGCTGACCCGGCTGGCCGATAACGAAGCGGTGCTGATCCATGCCTGCGAACGGCTCACCAAGGCCACCCGCAAGCGTCACCCGATCAGCCCCGCCGGCGAATGGCTGCTGGACAATTTCTACCTGATCGAGGAGCAGGTCCGGATTGCGCGCCGGCACCTGCCCCAAGGCTACAGCCGGGAATTGCCGCGTCTCGGCCACGGGCCGTCGGCCGGTCTCCCCCGAGTCTACGACATTGCCCTCGAAATCATTTCTCATGGCGACGGTCGGATCGACACGGCCAGCCTGCGGCGGTTCGTCAGTGCCTACCAGGACGTGACCCCCCTGAAACTGGGTGAGCTATGGGCGATCCCGATCATGCTGCGGTTGGCACTGATCGAAAATCTGCGCCGAGTCGCTGCGCGGGTGATGGCCGACTGGAGCTACCGCGGCAAGGCGGCAGGCTGGGCGGATGCAATGACCGCCACCGCCGAGCGCGACCCCAAGAGCGTGGTGCTGGTGGTCGCCGACATGGCCCGCTCGGACCCGCCGATGAACGGCCCCTTCGTGGCGGAAATGGCGCGCCGTCTGCAGGGCCGCAGCCCCTCGCTGGCGCTGCCGCTCAACTGGATCGAGCAACGCCTCGGCGAATCCGGTCAGAGTATCGAGCACCTGGTCCAGTTGGAAGCCCAGCAGCAAGCCGCCAGCCAAGTGTCCATCGGCAACAGTATCGGGAGCCTGCGGGTGTTGTCGGCCATCGACTGGCGCCAGTTCGTCGAGCGCACCAGCATAGTCGAGCGCCTGCTCGGCGACGACCCCGCCGGCATCTATCCGTCGATGGACTTCGCCACCCGCGATCGCTATCGCCACGTGGTCGAGGCGGTCGCGCGCAAACACCGGCTGACCGAGCCACAGGTGGCCGAAGCGGTCGTGGCCCTGTGCCGGGAGCACGCCGCCAGCCCGGACAGCCAGGCGCAGCGACAGCACGTCGGTTTCTACCTGGTCGACCGTGGTCGGCGTGCGCTCGAACGGCGACTCGGCGTGCGACCGGCATTGGCCGAAGCCCTGCGACGCGGTTTCGACAAGGCACCGCTGCCGATCTATCTGGGCCTGCTGGCCCTGCTCACCTTCGCCTTTGCCCAGCCGCTGACGGTCGAGGCCATGGAGGACAGGCTGCCGCTGTGGGGCCTGCTGTCGATTGCCGCGGCCTCGGCGATATTCGCCAGCCAGCTGGCGCAGAGTCTGCTCAACTGGTTGGCGACCCTGACCTTTTCGCCGCAGTTGCTGCCACGCATGGATTATTCGGCGGGAATACCTGCCAGCGCGCGCACTCTGGTGGTCATTCCCAGCCTGTTCGCCAGCGTCACCGAGGTGGAAACCCTGGTCGAGGCGCTCGAGGTGCGCTTCCTGGGCAACCGCGATCCCAACCTGCATTTCGCCCTGCTGACCGATTTCACCGACGCCGACCGCGAGAGCCTGCCTGCCGACGCCGCCCTGCTACAACTGGCACAACGTCGTATCGACGGGCTCAACGAGCGTTACACCAACGCCACGGTCGACCGCTTTTTCCTGTTGCATCGTCCGCGCCGCTGGAATCCCGCCGAGCAATGCTGGATGGGGCACGAGCGCAAGCGCGGCAAGCTGGCCGACCTGAATGCGCTGCTGCGCGGCCATGGTCGCGATCGCTTCATGCTGATTGCCGGCGATATCGGCAGCCTGCCGCAGGTGCAGTACGTCATCACGCTGGATGCCGACACCCAGTTGCCTCGCGACGTGGCGCATCAATTCATCGGCACTATCGACCACCCGCTCAATCGCGCGGTATACGACCCGCGCTGCCAGCGTGTGGTCTCTGGCTACGCGATCCTGCAGCCGCGCGTGGGTATCAGCCTGCCCAGCACCGCGCGTTCGCGCTATGCACAGCTGTATGGCAGCGAGGCTGGCATCGACCCGTATACGCGCATGGTCTCGGACGTCTATCAGGATGTGTTCCACGAAGGCTCGTTCATCGGCAAGGGGATCTATGCGGTCGATCCGTTTGAGCAAGCCCTGGACGGTCGCTTCCCGGAAAACCGCATCCTCAGCCATGATCTGGTCGAAGGATGCCATGCCCGCTCGGGGCTGCTCAGTGACGTGCCGTTGTTCGAGGAGTACCCGTCCCGCTACAGCGCCGACGTCAAGCGCCGGCATCGCTGGATCCGCGGCGACTGGCAATTGCTGCCGTGGCTGCTGCCATGGGCGCCGACGGCGCAGCGCGGCTGGCGCCGCAACGCCTTGACCGCACTGTCGCGCTGGAAAATCCTCGACAATCTGCGCCGCAGCCTGGTGCCTGCCGCGTCCCTGTTCCTGCTGGTGGCGGGCTGGCTGCTGCTGTCGCCGGTGTTTTCGTGGACGCTCGCGGTGCTGTCGATGATGCTTATCCCGGCGCTGCTGTCGGCCCTGTTGGAGCTGGTACAGAAGCCGCGTGAAGTCCAGCTCGACCAACACTTGCGCGCCGGCTTCCAGGCCGGCATGCAGCACGTCGCCCGGATGGCGCTGGGGATCGCCTGGTTGCCGCACGAGGTGGCGTACAGCCTCGATGCGATCCTGCGCACGCTGTGGCGAATGGCGATCAGCAAACGGCGATTGCTGCAGTGGCAGCCCTCCCTCGACGCCGAGCGGCACAGCAGCAATGCCCCGGGCGAACTGTGGCGACTGATGTGGGTCGGTCCGCTGCTTGGAGTCGTGCTGGCTGCCCTGCTGTGGTCGCGCCCGACGGTCCTGTTGCTTACCACCCCGCTGTTATTGCTGTGGCTGTCGTCACCGGCAATCGCCTGGTGGATCGGCCAGCCACGCCGGCCGGTCACCTTTACCCCGACAACCGCCGAACGGCGTTTCCTGCGGAGCATTGCCCGACGCACCTGGGCTTTCTTTGCCACCCATGTCGGACCGGCCGACCACTGGCTGCCACCGGACAACCTGCAGGAACAGCCCGGACCGGTCCTGGCCCATCGCACCTCGCCGACCAATATGGGCCTGGCATTGCTGGCCAATCTCGCCGCGCACGACTTCGGTTTCATCACCAGCGCATGCCTCCTGCAGCGCACCCGGCTTTCACTGGCCAGCATGCAGACCTTGTCGCGCCATCGCGGGCATTTCTACAACTGGTACGACACCGTGACCCTGCAACCGCTGTCGCCGCTGTACATCTCGGCGGTAGACAGCGGCAACCTGGCCGGCCATTTGCTCACCCTGCGTCCGGGGCTGCTGGCGATCATCGACGAGCCGGTATTCCAGCCCCGTCTTTGGCAGGGCCTGCTCGACACGCTGGAGGTGCTGAACGACAGCCTCAGCACCTCCGATCTGTTCACACCGCTGCGCGACGATCTGGAGCAGGCACTGACCACGCCGATGCGCAGTACGATCGACGTGCTCGATCGGGTGCGCACCCAGCGGGCCCAGGTGCAGGCACTCATACAGGAGTTCGGCGCCGAGGTCGATAGCGATGGTGAATTCTGGCTCGCTGCCTTGCTCGATCAATACACCGACCTGGAAGACGCATTGAGCCCACTGGCGCTGGCGCCGCTGAGCGACGAGGCCAGCAGCTTCCAGGGGATCCCCAGCTTGCGCCAACTCGCACGTATCGAACCGCTGTGCTGGCCCTCGGCCGCCGGTGCCGAGGAAGCGCGCGAACACGCGCGCGAGCTCGTCGCCCTGATCACCCAGCTGGCGCACCAGGCCGGCGAACTGGCGCTGATGGATTACCGCTTCCTGTACAACCCCGCACGGGACCTGCTGGCCATCGGCTACCGCGTCGACGAGCGACAGCTCGATACCGCCTATTACGACCTGCTTGCCTCCGAGGCGCGGCTGGCCAGTTTCGTGGCGATCGCCCAGGGCCAGCTGCCGCAGGACAACTGGTTCGCGCTGGGGCGTCTGCTGACCACCAGCGGCGGCGAACCGGTGTTGCTGTCGTGGACCGGCTCGATGTTTGAATACCTGATGCCGATGCTGGTGATGCCCAGTTACGAGGGCACCCTGCTCGATCGCACCTGCCACGCCGCGGTGGCACGGCAGATCGAATACGGCAACCAGCTGAAGATTCCCTGGGGCATTTCCGAGTCCGGCTACCACACGATGGACGCCCATTTAACCTACCAGTACCGCGCTTTCGGGGTACCGGGGTTGGGCCTCAAGCGCGGTCTCGGCGACGACACGGTGATTGCCCCGTACGCCACCGTGATGGCCATGATGGTGGCCCCGGCAGATGCCAGCCGCAACCTGCAACGGCTGGTGGAGGTCGGGGCGCTGGGCCGGTTCGGTTTCTACGAAGCGATCGACTACACCCCGGCACGACTACCGCTGGGACAGACCTCGGCCCTGGTGCGTTCGTTCATGGCACACCATCAGGGCATGAGCCTGCTGGCGCTGGACTACGCGCTGCTGGACCAACCGATGCAACGGCGCTTCGCCTCGGACCCGCAGTTCCGCGCCACCAGCCTGCTGCTGCAGGAGCGCCTGCCGAAGACCGCCGCGGAGTACCTGCACGCCTCCGGCTTCCCGGAAGTGGATGGCAACCCCAGCGTGACCGAGGCGCGGCTGCGCGTATTCAACGACCCAGACCGGTCGCGACCGGCGGTGCAACTGCTGTCGAACGGTCGCTACCACGTGATGGTCAGCAGTGCCGGCGGTGGCTACAGCCGCTGCCGCGAGCTGGCGGTAACACGTTGGCGCGAAGACATCACGCGTGACCATTGGGGCATGTTCTGCTATTTGCGTGATGTCGGCAGCGGCGATTACTGGTCGACCACCTACCAGCCGACCCGCCGCGACACTGAATCGTTCGAGGCGATCTTCTCCGACGGTCGCGCCGAGTTCCGCGTGCGCGAACGCGAGTTCGACGCACACACCGAAATCGTGGTCTCACCGGAGGACGATATCGAGCTGCGGCGTACCCGCATCACCAACCGCGGCCGCAGCCGCCGCACCATCGAGCTGACCAGTTATGCCGAAGTGGTGCTGGCACCACCGGTGGCCGATGCGGCCCATCCGGCCTTCAGCAAGTTGTTCGTGCAGTCCGAACTGGTCCCGGCGCTGCAGGCGATCATCTGCACCCGCCGGCCACGCTCCGCCGAAGAAAACGTACCATGGATGTGCCACCTGCTGGCGGTGCACAACGCCGACATCGATGCGATCTCCTACGAGACCGATCGCGCCCGTTTCATCGGTCGTGGCCGCAGCATCGCCGAGCCGCTGGCGCTGGATGCAGATCAGGCAACGCTGTCGGGCAGTGCCGGCTCGGTACTCGACCCGATCGTGGCGATCCGCTGCCGAATCAGCCTGGAGCCGGAACAGTCGGCCACCGTGGATTTCGTCACCGGCCTCGGTGACAGCCGCGCCGCATGCCTGCAACTGATCGGCAAATACCGCGACCGCCATCTTGCCGACCGCGTCTTCGACATGGCCTGGACCCACAGCCAGGTACTGCTGCGCCAGCTCAATGCCAGCCTCACCGATGCGCAGCTGTACGAACACATGGCCACCTCGATCATCTACCCGAACGCCAGCCTGCGCGCCGAACCGGGCATCCTGGTCGGCAACCGGCGCGGCCAGTCCGGCCTGTGGGGGCAATCGATCTCCGGCGACCTGCCGATCGTGCTGCTGCAGATCGCCGACCCGTCGCGGATCGAGCTGGTGCGACAGCTGGTGCAGGCCCACGCTTACTGGCGCCAGAAGGGGCTGGTAGTCGATCTGCTGATCTGGAACGAGGATCGCGCCGGCTACCGCCAGGATCTGCACGACCAGATCATGGGCTTGATCGCTTCCGGCAGCGAGGCCAACCTGATCGACCGTCCCGGCGGCATCTTCGTGCGCCCGGCGCAGCAGCTCTCCGGCGAAGACCGCATGGTTGTGCTGGCCAGCGCCCGGCTCATCGTCAGCGACAGCCGCGGCAGCCTGAGCGAACAGATCGGTCGACGCAAGGTGAAAGCACACGCCCCCCCACTGCAGCCAAACCGGCCGGCACGGATCGACCCGCGCATCCGGAGAATTTCCACCGCCGTACCCGCGCCAGCGCAAGCCGCGTTGCAACTGGCCAATCCGCACGGCGGTTTCAGTGCCGATGGCACCGAATACGTGATCACCCAGGCCGGCGAACGCACCACACCGGCGCCGTGGGCGAATGTGCTGGCCAACCCCCACTTCGGCACGGTGATTTCCGAGAGCGGCAGCGCCTATACCTGGGCCGAGAACGCCCACGAGTTCCGCCTCACCCCGTGGCACAACGATCCGGTCAGCGATGGCGCCGGCGAAGCGCTGTACCTGCGCGACGAGGAAACCGGGGACACCTGGTCGCCGACACGGCTGCCGTGCCGTGGCCACGGTCGCCATATCACCCGTCACGGCTTCGGTTACAGCGTCTTTGAGCACGAGCACGATGGCATCCACAGCGAACTGTGGATCTACGTGGCGCTGGATGCCTCGGTAAAATTCTCGCGGCTGATCCTGCACAATCGCAGCGGCCAGTCGCGCCAGCTCAGCGTCACCGGGTATGTCGAGTGGATACTGGGCGACATGCGCGAGAAAACCGCGATGCACGTGGTGACCGAGTCCGACCCCGCCAGCGGCGCGCTGTTTGCGCGCAATGCCTATAACACCGAATTTTCCGGTCGCGTGGCCTTCTTCGACATCGACGACCCGGCGCGCACCATCGGCGCCGATCGCACCGAGTTTCTCGGGCGCAACGGCGACATGCAAAGACCGGCTGCGCTGGGACGCGCCCACCTGTCCGGCCGGCTCGGCGCCGGCCTGGACCCATGCGGTGCGTTGCAAACCCGACTAGCGCTGGACCAGGACGAACGCACCGAGGTCGTGTTCCGGCTCGGGCTGGGCCGCAGCCGCACCGATGCCGCCGCGCTGGTACAGCGGTTCCGCGGCCCGCGCGCCGCTGCCGAGGCACTGGCGCGGGTGCGCGCGCATTGGAGCCGCACCCTGGGTGCGGTGCAGATCCACAGCCCCGAGCCCGCACTCGATGTACTGGCCAACGGCTGGTTGATGTACCAGACCATCGCCTGCCGCTTCTGGGCCCGCAGTGGCTACTACCAGTCTGGCGGCGCGATCGGCTTTCGCGATCAGCTGCAGGATTCGATGGCCTTGCTGCATGCCGCCCCCGACCTGGCGCGCCAGCAACTGCTGGTCTGCGCCGCGCATCAATTCGTCGAGGGCGATGTGCAGCACTGGTGGCACCCGCCGCAGGATCGCGGCGTGCGCACGCAATGTTCAGACGACTACCTGTGGCTGCCACTCGCGGCCAGCCGCTATGTGCTGGCCACCGGCGATCACAAGGTGCTGGACGAACCGATCGCTTACCTCGACGGCCGGCCGCTGCATCCCGGGGAGGAGTCGTACTACGACTTGCCACAGCCATCCGGCCTCCGCGAAACGTTGTACCAGCACTGCGTGCGCGCCATCGAACACAGCCTGCCACGCGGCGTTCACGGCCTGCCGCTGATCGGCAGCGGCGACTGGAACGACGGCATGAACCGGGTCGGCGAGGCAGGCCGCGGCGAGAGCGTATGGCTGGGGTTCTTCGCCTGCGAGGTGTTGACGCGTTTTGCCGACGTGGCGCGTCGCCGCAACGACCCGGCCTTTGCGCACCGCTGCGATGACGAGGTCGCCAGCCTGCGCCAGGCGCTGGATCAGCACGGCTGGGACGGCGCCTGGTATCGCCGCGCCTGGTACGACGACGGCAGCCCGCTGGGATCGACCGCCAGCGACGAGTGCCGCATCGACTCGATCGCGCAAAGCTGGTCGGTACTCTCCGGCGCGGGCGCTCCGGCACGCCAGCAGCAGGCGATGGATTCGCTCGACCAGCACCTGGTACGTCGCGACGCCGGCCTGGTGCAACTGCTGGACCCACCCTTCGACAAGTCACCACGCGACCCCGGCTACATCAAGGGCTACCTCCCCGGCGTGCGCGAAAACGGTGGTCAGTACACGCACGCCGCGATCTGGGCCACGATGGCGTTTGCAAAGCTCGGCGACAGCGATCGCGCCTGGGAGCTGCTGCGCATGATCAACCCGGTAAGCCACGGGCTCGACGCCGCGCAAATAGACATCTACAAGGTCGAGCCCTACGTGGTCAGCGCCGACGTCTACGCGGTCGAGCCGCACGTCGGTCGCGGCGGCTGGAGCTGGTATACCGGCTCAGCCGGCTGGATGTACCGGCTGATCGTCGAATCCCTGCTCGGCCTGCGACTCGAAGACGGCCAGCTGCGCTTCACGCCGGTGCTGCCGCGTGCATGGGAGGGCTTCAGCATGAGCTACCGCCATCGCGATACGACGTACCGGATCGAGGTACGCCAAGGCGATGTCGGCAGCCCCGCCACGGTCTGGCTGGACGGCACGGCGGTGACCGACGGTCGCATTCCGCTCGTCGACGATGGCATCGAACACAGCGTGACGTTGAACTGGCCGCGTCCTTCATCGTGAGCGGGGCGGCTTCGCCGGCCAGGGCACGCGAGCGGGGCTCAGCGATCCAGCAGACTCAACATACCGTGGCCGCCACGGTTCAGCACATGGGTGTAGATCTGTGCCGTACATGGACGTACCAATGCCGCGCGCGCATGGATGCGCAGGAGTGGCCATGGTCGCCACGTCCTTGTGGCCGAGCAGTTCCTGCACGGTGCGGATGGCCTGCCCCGCCTCAAGCAGGTGGGTGGCAAAGGAATACCGCAAGGTGTGGCAAGTAGCCGGCTTGACGATGCCGGCACGATCGCGTGCCGCCCTGATCGCGCGCTGCAACCGTGACTCGTCCACGTGATGGCGACGTTCCGCCCCGCCGCGCGGATCGACACTCCGCGCGGCGGCTGGAAACACATACTGCCAGCCCCAGTCCCTTGCCGCGCCAGGAAACTTGCGTGCCAGCGCATCGAGCATCCAGACCCGACCGAACCCGGCGACCAGATCGCGCTGGTGAATCCGCGCCGCTTCGGCCGGCCGGGCCTGCAACGGCTCCCGCAGTGAGCGCGGCAAGATCGTGAGACGATCCTTTGCACCCTTGCCCTGACGCACCAGAATCTCGCCGCGTTCAAAATCCACATCCTTGGCCCGCAAGCGCACGCATTCCATCAGCCGCATGCCAGTGCCGTACAACAGGCTGCCCATCAACCAATGCAAGCCCGTCAGTTCGCCAAGCAAACCGGTGACCTCCGTCCTGGTCAGCACCACGGGCAACCGCTGTGGCCGCTTGGCCCGCTCGATCCCGTCAAGCCACGGCAGTTCGCACCCCAGCACCTGTTTGTACAGGAACAATAAAGCTGACAAGGCCTGGTTCTGGGTGGCGGCCGCGACCTGCCCATGCACCGCCAACACAGTGAGAAAACGCTCGATCTCCGGCGCGCCAAGATCGGCCGGATGGCGCTTGCCATTGGCCAGAATGAAACGGCGAATCCAGCCGACGTACGCCTCCTCGCTGCGCTTGGACATGCCCAATCGACGCATCCGCTCACGTACCTGATCAAGCAGCTTCGGCACAGGCCGCTCAGCCTCGCCACTTGCCCGTTCCGCGGCCCCGTGGAAAGATGTCATCCGTGTCCCCCGTCTGTAGACACGGCGAGATTAGGCTGCCGTATTAGGCTGCGCCAAGGAGGATAAGTCGTTGATTTGTGTAGGTCGACAGCTCGACCCGTGAGCGAAATACCAGGGTTAGGCAGCTGTATTAGACTGCATTTTGAAATCTACTTAGCGTTAGCGCCACACCAATCACCTCCACAAGGATGCGTATGTCAGATGTCAACCTGCCCGCGGTAATCGGAAGCACTTTGCCAGTTCTGGATCAGCTCACCAAAGCTCTAGACGTGCCGCGGGACGTGCTTGCATCTGATGAAGAAATACAAACAGCGTGGAATAACCTGCCGGGCGTACTTAAGAAGATTCCGCCGGCGTTGCGTACAGAAGGTATGGCACGAATGTGCGTCGCAGTGTCATCTGGACTCTTTGATAGTGCAATCAATTACATCTGGAACTCTTCCGTAATAGAGCTTCGCGATAAGGTGAAGCGATTCGGCCTGCCTGTCGTCACGCAGATTACTGGAAAAGCGAGCTTCGACGAGGAAGCACTCGTAGACTTGAAGGACGCAGAGTTGCTGGCACTCTGCTTGAAACTTAATCTGATTACCGAAGATGGGTTTTTCTTTCTAGATCAATGTCGCGATATTCGGAACAATTTTTCTGCCGCGCATCCTGTAGTTGGAAAAATTGACGACCACGAATTCATAGGCTTTACCAATCGTTGCGCGAAATACGCACTTGGTAATGAGCAGAATCCGGTTGGTGTCGACCTCTCGGCATTTATGATTGCCATTAAAAGCGGAAAATTTTCTGAGGAACAGAAAGACCAGTGGACGCACCGAATTCAAAAAACACATGAAGCGCAGCAATACTTGATTTTTGGATCGCTTCACGGAATCTACAGCGACCCAAGTAGCAACGAAGAGGCGCGAGTAAACGCGCTTTCCATTGCTGCTGAATTTGCTCCACATTTCACTCCAAAAGCGCAATCAGATCTCATCAATCGCCATCACGATTACATAGCAAAAGGCGATGAGCGACGCCACAAAGCATCTCAGCAGTTTTTTGAGAAGCTTGGGATGCTTGCCCTATTGGGGGAGCATGAGGTTCATGCGCTGGTATCAAATGCTTGTAAGCGCTTGTTTGGTGTACACCAATCGTATGACAATTTCTACAATGAGCCTCCCTTTGCGGAGCGGCTTCTTCAGTTGACTCAGCAGGTTGCTGCACCGGATACGGTAAAGCAGGAACTAGTTGAGACTGTTGTCACCGCTGCGACCGGTAATCAGTATGGCGTCTCAAATGCTGCGATTCCTTCATACCAGAAGATGATCAAGGGGTTCTCACCAGGGGAAGTCGAGATAATGCTTAACCTTCCTCAAGCCAACGGGATCATTGGCGCGCGGCTAAAAGCTTACTCATCATGTCGAAGCAGATTCAAGGAGCTTGTGAAGCTAATCGACCCAAGTTCAGTCCCGTCAAAGGTCGCGTCTGCGTATGGCTTCTGGACTAAGTAGCGCTAACCATTCAAGGCGGACGGCTACGCCGCCGCTCAATTCCAGCGTTGATATGACTTTCACTGTCAAGCAGCGACGCAGTTGTGTCGAAGACGGGTGTAATTGCTTTTATTGGGGTCAACCCCCTGAAGGCGACGCAGCCAGTACATCCGACGGTTGCTCAAGCTGATATTCGCGGGTTGGATACCGCAGTACTGGTGTCCGTCATGTGGGCCTGCCTCGGTCTAGGCTCGCGAGTCAGCGGTGGTGCGTGCTGCCGCTTAACGCTGTCGAGGATTGCCCACGGAACCGGGCTGCGCCGCCTTCAGGGGGCTGGGTTTCTCCGTTGGAAAGGGGGGGTGGTGATCGGGTGGATCAATCGGCCGGTGCCCCCGAGTTCGACAGTTAATCGCGTAAGCCTTTGATCGTATTGAGGGGCGCCTCAAAAACGTGGACTACAACAGGGCTTTTTGGCGCGGCGGTGTCGGTTTTTTCAGGTCGAGGGCGGCAAAGACTCGCTCTTGCAGGTCGGATAGGCGGGAGATGCCGGCGACGGATCGACCGGCGGGTTGGAGGTGGATTTGGTGTTGCTGCAACTTGCGTAGCTCATCGAGCGCGCGCTCGGGTGACAGCTCGCTGCGGCTCGCCTTGAGGCGCTGGCGCATCACCCGATAAAGGATCAGGGCCATGAAGCACAGGCTCGCGTGGGCACGGATGCGCGTGGGCAGACGATGGAACACCGGGCCGATTTCGATCTCCGACTTCAGGATGCGAAAGCCGCGCTCGATGTCGGCAAGGGACTTGTAGCGCGCCACGACGTCGGCGGGCTTGAGGTCCTTCACGTTGGTGACGAGCAACAGCTTGCCATCCATCAATTCGGCCAATGCCAGCGCATCGGGATCGATGTGCCAGGCAAACAGATCACCCTTCAAGTCCACCTTGACGATGTGCGCGAGGCGGGCTTCCTTGACGGCGTGATAGAAGCGCGCCTTGGTGCCGCTGTCG
>SCSE01000073.1 GCA_004298015.1 Rhodanobacter sp. | reverse complement strand
GTCATGTTGGCGGTCAGGTGCAGCGTGGTCGGATCGACGAAGGACTTGAATCCGGCAAGTTTGATGGTGGTGAGACGCATGAAATGTCCGTGGAAAGAATCAGATACGGCTGGCGTGCAGGACAGCCAGCCAAGTGTCCCGGATCAGGCCCGTATCGGCAAATGGTCGTGCCTGCGCACGGCCACCACGACACCCGCCAAGTTACTGAACATGAACGATCTGTCCATTTTGCAGCACCCTGTAACGAGCTTGCGCGGCACTATCGAAACGGACCGATGGAACAAACAGGGGAAGCAGGGTACGCAGGTCCGGCGTGCCCCGGAAAATCGACAGGTAACCGGGCACGGCGGCGTTTTCGAAGACCGGGCGCGGATTTCGGATCACCGCAAGCCCTTGCCGCAAGTGCGCCAGATAGGCATGCGATTCAGCCATCAGCCACAGGTTGCTCCAGGTCGCATGACGGCTCGTCCGAATATCGGAGGCATTCAGCCCGGCAAAAGCCAGCACCGCGAGGAATCCCGCCGACCAGGCCACCTTTCTGCCCGTTGCGGAGGTCGGAACAAATGCTGTGCGCGCCCACCAGATCCCGATGAACAGCACCGCCAAATGGAGTTCCTCGTATCCGAACCGATATTGGTGCGGAGACATCAGTCCGAACAAGGCGATGCGATTGGACATGACGATCGGCAGGTTGTCGAGCATCAGTACCAGCAGCAAGGCCGGCAACACCTTCCAGCCTCCACGCCGCCGGCCAACGCCCCACAACAGCATTGCCAAGCCTGCCGCGAGCATCGTGGCCAGCTGCCACGACCAACCGTGCGCGGGGACGTCGCGAGCCGTTTCCACACCGATGCCGGATGCCCCGGCGAACAGCACCTTCACGAACTCCAGGTCCGCCCTGAGAGCCGGCGCCAGGGACGCTTGGGCGCTGCCGGGGTGAAGCAGGAGATAGACAAGCACATAGATACCGGATCCCACCACCAGCAATAGTGGCGGCCGCGCATGATGCAGCAGACGTTCGCGGAAACGCTGTTCCCCGGCCAGATACCCTGCGACCAGCATGTGCAGGGGAATCATCACTGCCTTTTCGTAAAACCCGAAAGCCAGCACGAATGCCAATGCGGCCATCCACAAGTGGCGCGAACGTCCGCCCTTCAACCACGCCAGGTAATGGTAGATGGCGCACATGTCGAAAAAGACATAGGGCACCCGATGTTCGGCATGCGCCCACCAGGCCAGACCGTAGATCACCAGCCCCGACGCGGCATAACCACACACCAGCAGGCCGCCCGACTTGCCCAGGCCAAGCAAGCGCAGGCTGGCGGCAAGATAGACCAGTGTCCCCACATGGAATGCCAGCATCACCGCAACCGCCACCCCGAACGCCATCGGGTCGACGTGGTACACCAGCCAGCTGAGCAGGCGATGCAACGGCACGTAGTGCACATCGGTGGGCATCAGCACGAACTGCCAGAAACCCGTGTGCCGCATCAGCACCAGGTTGTCCAGATCGTCATTGCTGAAATCGCTGTAACGCAACAGATACCAGGCGGTATAGACAACCAGCAGGACCAGCAAGCCGAGGGTTGCTGCCCGGGCGGCACGTTCCCAGGCGAATCCGTCGCGGGGCCGGTCCGGCATCGTTCACTCCTCGATTGGCGAATCAGACCGCAACAGGCGACTCACTCCGGCCATGCCGCGCTCAGGGCACCTTGGCATCGATGGACAGGGCGTGAATGCCATCGTTCATCAGGTCATCCAGGGCAGCGTAGACCATGCGATGCCGTTTCACCGGCAGCATGCCCGTGAAGGCGGCACTGACGATGCGCACATGGAAATGGCCCTTGCCGGCATTGGCGTGCCCGGCGTGCTTGTGGCCCTCGTCCAGCACGTCCAGTTCGACGGGCGCCAGCGCCGCGATCAGGCGCTGGCGGATCTCGTCGACCATCGGCTCGCTCACGGCAGGACCTTGCGGAACGGCTTGATCTCCACGTCCGCATACACGTCAGCGGCCACGTAGGGGTCGGCCTTGGCCCAGGTTTCGGCGTCGGCCTGGCTGGCGAACTCGGCAATGATCAGGCTGCCGGTGAAGCCGGCCGGACCGGGATTTTCCGATTCGATCGCCGGAAACGGACCCGCCAGCAGCATGCGCCCTTCGTTCTGCAAGGCATTCAGTCGCTCCAGATGCGCGGGCCGCGCCGCCATGCGCTTGTCGAGGGAACCGGGATGATCCTTGGCGATGATGGCAAACCACATGATGCAGACTCCGTAGCTGGGGCGATTCACCATTTTACCCGACTGCGCCCTGTCGCACGGGATTCCGGAAAATCATCACCCGGAGGCTTTCGGATCAAGGCGTCCGGTCGGCGCCCGACAGCCTTCCGCTGAAACCCCCTGCCTGAAACGCCGAAGGCCCGCACGCGGCGGGCCTTCGGGGCTTGCGTCATCCGCAAATTCAGCCTTCCGGCCGCATGTACGGGAACAGCAGCACGTCGCGGATCGAGGCCGAGCCGGTAAGCAGCATCACCAGCCGGTCGATGCCGATGCCGAGGCCGCCGGTGGGCGGCAGGCCCACCTCCAGCGCGCGGATGTAGTCGGCGTCGAAGTGCATCGCCTCGTCGTCGCCGGCGTCCTTGGCTTCCACCTGGGCCTTGAAACGGGCGGCCTGGTCTTCCGGATCGTTCAATTCGGAGAAGCCGTTGGCCAGTTCCTTGCCGTTGACGAACAACTCGAAGCGGTCGGTGATGCCCTTGTCGCTGTCGTTCTCGCGCGCCAGCGGCGAAACCTCGACCGGATGCTGGGTGATGAAGGTGGGCTGGATCAGGGTGTGCTCCACCGTCTTCTCGAAGATTTCCAGCAGCAGTTTGCCCCAGCCGTAACCGTCCTTGACCTGCACGCCGAGACGTTTCGCATGCGCAGCCATCGCCGCGCGGTCGCGCAATTCCTCACGCTTGATATCGGGGTTCAGCTCCAGCACTGCATCTTCCATCGTCCAGCGGCGGAAAGCCGGACCCACGTCGATCTGCGCGCCGTCCCAGGTCAATTCGGTGCTGCCGATCACCGCCTTGGCCGTCTCGCGGATCACACTCTCGGTGAGGTCCATGATCTCGTTGTAGGTGGCGTACGCCTGGTACAACTCGAGCATGGTGAACTCGGGGTTGTGCCGGGTCGACACGCCCTCGTTGCGGAAGTTGCGGTTGATTTCG
>SCSE01000072.1 GCA_004298015.1 Rhodanobacter sp. | reverse complement strand
CTTTCAGCCGCGCCACACCCTGCCAAACAGATCCATCCAGTTCTGGCCTAATACCTTGCGCACACGTGACTCCCTCCATCCCGCACGCTCCATGGCGATGGTCAGATTAGGCAGCTCGCCGATCGTCGATAGCCCGGCGGGCGAGGTTATTGTCGTTTCGGCGCTGTGGTTCGTCAGCCTGCGATGGCGGCCTTTATCCAGCGTAATCCAGTCAAAGAATGCCGCATCGTGACCTTGGGTAAAGTCGGTGCCGATGCCCACATTGTCTTCACCGGCCAGGTTGATGACGTAGCCGATGGCGGCGACGTAGTCGTCCACCGTTGCGTTGGCGCCAGCCTGCATAAAGGGCGGAAACATGGTGATTCCGATGAAACCTCCGTGCTCGGCAATAAACCGGAGATCTTCATCGCTTTTGTTGCGCGGGTGCGTCTTCAAGCCCGAAGGCAGGCAGTGGGAGTAGCAAACGGGCTGTCTGGATGCGGTAATGGTTTCACGCGCGGTCACCGCGCCAACGTGCGACAGATCGATCAGCATGCCCACGCGATTCATTTCTGCAACCGCTTCGTGGCCGAAGCCCGACAGGCCGCCGTCACGTTCATAGCAACCCGTGCCCAGCAGGTTCTGTGTGTTGTAGGTCAATTGGACCACCCGCACGCCCATATCCCAGAACGCATCGATGTATCCCAGGTTGTCTTCAAACGCCTGCGCGTTTTGAAACCCCAGCACAATGCCGGTTTTTCCCGTTTGCCGGGCGAGCGTAATGTCGTGCGTGGTGCGCACTAATGTCAGCAGATCGGCGTTGTCGCGAATTTGAGCTTTCATGCGCGCAATGTTGTCGACAGTATCCTGAAACCCTTCCCATACCGATACGGTGCAATTGGCGGCGCTCAGGCCGGCGCGGCGCATGTCTTCAAAAACAGGGCGGGTCCAGTTGGCCACGATCAAGCCGTCTATGACCAGGGAATCTTCATGCAGGGTAGTCACGTTGTTTTCGTCGCGTTAAGGTTTAGGTAAAAAGGAAAGCCGGTTTCGGGCCTGACATCAGGGCGGTGTCAGCGCCGCGCCAATCAGTTGCCGGGTATAGGCATGAGCGGGCTTGAAGTACACGGCTTGCGCCTCGCCTCGCTCAACAACTCGGCCCGCCTGCAGCACCACGATATCGTCGGAAATATGCTGCACGACTGCCAGGTTGTGGCTGATGAACAGGTAGCCCAGATTGAACTCCCGTTGCAAGTCGAGCAGCAGGTTAAGAATTTGCGATTGCACCGAGACGTCCAGCGCCGAGGTGGGCTCGTCGCAAATAATAATCTTGGGTTGCAGCATGAGCGCTCGCGCGATGGCTACCCGTTGTCGTTGGCCGCCCGATAGTTCCTTGGGGTAGCGCTGCGCAAATTCGCGCGCGAGCCCTACCGCTTCCATCATTCGAAGTGCCTCTTTTCGGCGCGATGCCATGTCGCCCACACCGTGTACGCGCAATGGCGCGGTCAATATTTCGATGATGGTAATGCGAGGATTGAGGGACGAATAAGGATCCTGGAACACCATTTGCAAGGTCTTGGCCAGATCGAGACGCGACAGCGCATTGAGCGGCTCGTCATTGAGCAACACTTGACCGCAGGAGGGTGTGGCCAAGCCGAGCAATAATTTGGCGATGGTGGATTTGCCGCTGCCCGATTCGCCCACCAGCCCGGTCGTGGTTCCCGAGGTGATGCACAGATCGATGGAATGCAACACTTGCTGTGGCGCCTGGCGGGTAAGCAGCCCCGCCTTGCCGTAAGCAAACGACACGCCGGCCAGGGCCAGGCTATTGCTGGATTGGATGGTCATGGCAATGCCTCAACGGAGCGGCGCATGGCGCCGGGCTTGATGCACAAATAACCGTGCGTGCCTTCTCCCGCCTGCTGCAATGGTTGGAGGCAGGCGTCGTCGTGTACAGGGCAGCGGTCATAAAATGCACAGCCCGCGATCTCGGTGCCCAGTGATGGCACCGAGCCGGCGATGGACATCAGGGCGCTTTTGGGCACGGAGGCGCCGGGGCGAGGCACGCAGCGCAGCAACAATTCCGTGTAAGGGTGCAGGGGATTGCGCAACACATCGTTCGCACATCCGGACTCGACGATTTGGCCCGCATACATCACGATCACCTCGTCTGCGATCTTGGAAACCAGGCCCAGATCGTGTGAAATAAAAATCAGGCCCAGCTTGAATTCGTTCTGGATATCCTTAAGCAGCTCCAGCAGTTCAGCCTGCACTGTAACGTCCAGCGCGGTGGTCGGCTCATCGGCAATCAACAGTTCTGGGCCGCACATCAGCGCCATCGCTATCATGATTCGCTGACGCAGCCCTCCCGAGAGCTCAAATGGATACTGCCGCAAGCGAGTCTCCGGATTGCTGATTCCTACGCGTTCCAGGAGGTAGCTGGCCCGCTCGCGGGCTTCGCGCCGGCTGACTGGCTTGTGCCGGCGCAGTACGTCGGTCAACTGAGTGCCTACCGTAAATACCGGATTGAGCGAGGTCATGGGATCTTGAAAGATCATCGCGATGCGTGCGCCTCGTATGTTCGC
>SCSE01000071.1 GCA_004298015.1 Rhodanobacter sp. | reverse complement strand
ACCATGAGCCCACGCAAGCACGAGGTACCCGACGAGCTGCTCAGCAGCCTGTTGGCCAACTACAAGAAGCCTGAAGACCTGATCGGCGAGAACGGCCTGCTCAAGCAGCTGACCAAGCTGCTGGTGGAGCGGGCGCTGGATACGGAGATGACCGAGCACCTCGGTCACGACAAGCACGAGCCGGTCGCCAACGCGGCCGGCAACACCCGCAACGGACGCAGCCGCAAGACGCTCAAGGGCGAGTTCGGCGAGCTGCCGATCGAGATCCCGCGCGACCGGCACGGCAGCTTCGAGCCCCAGCTGATCCCCAAGCACCAGACCCGCTGGGCCGGCTTCGACGACAAGATCCTGTCGTTGTATGCGCGCGGCATGACGGTGCGCGAGATCCAGGCGCATCTGGAAGAGATGTACGGGGCGGAGGTCTCGCCCAGCCTGATTTCCTCGGTGACCGATGCGGTGGTCGATGAGGTCAAGGCCTGGCAAGCCCGGCCGCTCGATCCGGTGTATCCGATCGTCTATCTGGACTGCATCCACGTGAAGGTGCGCGAGGGCGCGGTGCGGATCAAGGCGGTGTATCTGGCCATCGGCGTCACCATGGCCGGCGAGAAGGAGGTGCTGGGCCTGTGGCTGGCGCAGACCGAGGGCGCCAAGTTCTGGCTGCAGGTGGTCACCGAGTTGCGCAACCGCGGCGTGCAGGACATCTTCATCGCCTGCGTCGATGGATTGAAGGGCTTCCCCGAAGCCATCGAGGCCGTGTTTCCGCACACGACCGTGCAGCTGTGCATCGTGCATATGGTGCGGCACAGCCTCAACTACGTGTCGTGGAAGCGGCGGGCGGAAGTGGCGGCTGACCTCAAGCGCATCTATGCCTGCGCCACTGTCGAGGAGGCCGAGCAACGACTTGCCGAGTTCGAGGTGAAGTGGGACACCGAGTACCCGCCGATCGGCCAGTCGTGGCGGCGTAATTGGCCACGTCTGATTCCGTTTTTCGACTACCCGCCGGAGATCCGCAAGGTGATCTACACCACCAACGCGATCGAGTCCGTGAACATGAGTCTGCGCAAGCTCACCAAGAACCGTGGCTCGTTCCCGAGCGACGAGGCGCTGCTGAAATTGTTCTACCTGGCGCTGCGCAACATCAGCAAGAAATGGACGATGCCGATCCGCGACTGGAAGGCCGCCTTGAACCGCTTTACGATCCAGTTTGAGGGGCGACTTCCTCAGCGGTAATTCAAATCCCGGTTACACAAAATTCTGCACACCCTCGGGCTAGGAAGCTGTACGGGTTTTTATCCAGGGGCGCCGCTGCTCCGATATTGCGAAGAACATGGTGCCGGGCAGCGTGAGCGCACAGTGCATCCACGGCGGCTGCAGATAGCGGAAGTCGCCGGCGAGAGCATATTTTCGCTTGGTTCCTGACTGCAGCTTCGACAGTAGCCGCGTATTTGCTCTCTCGGTGTCGGCGGGAAGGCGCTCATCTGCAATTGCTCATTGCTACCTCCGCCTGAACATTCCGCGCTGTCGACCTGTACCCTCAACCAGGTGCTTCGACCTGACCAAGTTGCGACATGCCTCTTGGACGTCCCATGGAATTTCGCCCATGGAATCCGCGACATCTGCGTAGGAGATCAGACCGTTAGTTGGCCACGCCTCGAGAACGCGGTTTGCAAGCGATCGGATATCGATCTCTTCGACGGGTGGTTCACCGGAGACTCTATCGAGACCGAACATCAGGATCCTGTTGCGCCAGATCACGAAGTGACTCATGCATCCAGTATCGCGCCACACTGAAGGGAACAGCGTGAGGCTCCGATCAACGCCGCGATATAAGCGCCAAGCCTTGCCGGCTCTCTTGTCGACATTGACCGGAATCTGATCACCGCAGCCACATGGGCACTTCAAGAGCAGCCATCTCGGTGTGTCTCGCGCAATCAGGACTGCGTCGCCTGGCGCTTGTAGGTGCTCATCGGCACCGGCGCGCGAAGTAAGCTCAGCCTTGAGATTGATTCGAAGGTTCTTCATGACGTCACTGTGTATCGGTTGCCGTCAGCCTCAGGAGAATGCGCTCGGCGAGAATATAGGCAAGTGCTCTGATGGCTTCACGTGTCAGTGGGGTTGGGTTCAGATCTCGATCTCGCTCTGGATCGCGAAAATCCTCGGAGTTGCATGCCTTCTTGAGCAGGACGGCGGCAAGCACTAGGCCGTACTGCTTCGGCGCCAGCTCCATCTGCGTTGCCTGCATGCGGATTTGCCGGACACTGTCAGTGAACCACGCCGACCCCTCATGCGGGAGGCAGAAGTGGTCATCGCCATTGAACGCACTGGCGGTGTATAACGAATTCAGCGACGCAAGGAGTTCCGCGCCGTCGCGCCGATCATTGATAAAGCCGTCGATAAACAATCCTCCCTCAAGAGAAGCCGCATCGAATAGCAGAGGCATACTCAGCTCGATGCCCTCAAGATCGATGATTACTGCGTCGTTCAAGCGTACTAGCACATTCGTCGCATGCAAATCGCCATGCACCACACCCTCCAAAACTGGTTGGCTGGATGCCGAGTCGAAAAGCTGCTTCAGTTCTTTTAGTGATTGAGTTGCACCATAGGCCTGGATCATAGGCTTGCGATGATCGGGAATTTCGCTCGGAAATCGTCCTTCGAAGTAGGTTGCCAGTGGACGTTTGACTGACCTTGCAGCACGACGCCACGCTAACAAAGTAGTGTTGAACAGGTTGCCGATCGCTGGAACAGCGCGACCTTGCCTCGCGCAATCACGCATGACTTCTGCGCCGGATACGTAGTCGCTCACGATAAGACCCTGAGTATGTCCAAGCTCGCAACGGTCCATCCTAAGTCTTGGTCCCAAGTGGAACGGGACGTTCTCAAGCGCGCTCTCGCGGTACCTGCGATATTCGCGGCTCACCTTGAAGCGACTACCGAGCTTCACGAAAAATCGATAAGGCCAATCTCCGCCGACGACATTCTTAGCGAGCGTCGCATACGCATCGAAGGCGTCTACTCCTGACAGTCCGTTGCCCTTGGCGATCAGTCGCACTGAAGAACAATTCCAGAAAGCTCGCCGTATTAGAAGCTGGGCATCAGGCAAGAAGGAGAACTTGTAGTGATCCTCTGTGTAAGCCTCGATCTTGAGATCGAAGTTGGGAGGCTGACCGGAAGGGTTGCGAATGATGATGGCCGCCAGTTCGTCCCAGTCTGTCGTACTTGGAAGAACGTGGACGAATGGCGCATACACTGGCGTCTGGATCCCCTCAAACCAATCGCCGGTGAAAAGCGGACCGTCGGTTTCGACTAGCCCTGAGGGAGGAAGCTGCAAATGGTTAAGGGTTTTCAGCACCATGCCCCTGTCACGGACACCCTCCGCGTAGCGCACGTAGAGCCGACAGTCGCGATCTAGCAATGCACCGAAGGGGTTGATTTGATCTCGCACTCCAGCACTGTTGGGTGCATTCGGGGAAAGGATCACGCAGTCCATCGCGTTGAGATCGGCCTGTGCCGTAGACGGGTCCGCCCCTATGACGACGCATTTGAATCCTCGTCGCTCGAACGCTGGCACGGCGTCCTCGGGCACCGCATCAACGAATCCAATCAAAGATCGTAGAGGTCCGGCGCTGAACTGAGGGATGGACATGTCAATCGCGCCTTGTGAGGAGTTGCCGGTTGCTTCCCCAGGCCAGTGCGCCGTCCCGAGAACAGATAAAGCAGGTGCTTCGAGCTTCGCCTCTGACAGACCGGAGCGAGGAGGCTTGGCCGTTGTAGATTAGATGCGTTGCGTCGAAGGGTGCCCCTGCGACGACACCCAGCAACATCGAAACTGCGAGAGAAACGACCGTGCCATTGAGGGATACAACTGAGGGAGCTGGCTCGCGAGATCCCGGAATATAAGGATCAAGGCGACGTTCGCTCTCGTTCATCATGTCGCGCCGAACCTGCTCGGCGTCCAGAAGCGCACTGCACCAAAGACATGGGAGTCCCGGCGACAGCAGTTGAACCCGCCCAAAAATTCCAGTGATCTGACTATCCGACTGGGTGATGGTCGACCCCATATCGATGCAGGGAATCAGATGCTGGTACGCGACCTGTTGCACGACTGAGCGGCTGCCATGAGAGTCCGTGCACAATAAAATGAGGTCAGCGTCGATCATGGTGCGAGCGGTGACGTCATGCACAACGTCGCCTTGCCAAGTCGCGATTTCTGCATCTGGGCTAAACGACCTGATGTATCGCGCGGCGACAGCCACTTTCGGGGCTCCGACATCCTGCGCTGTCGCGCCGACTACTCGATTCAGGTTGGTCACCTCGATGATATCCGGATCGATCAGGATGAACCGTCGCACCCCAAGATGAACCAACTGCTGCGCAGCAATCGATCCGGTGCCTCCTAGTCCAACAATCGCAACTCTCGTGTCCGCAAGGCGTTGCTGGCCTGCTGCACCGAATGCTCTGACTTGGCGGTCAAACATGTCCGACGTTGATGGCCCGTCGAGTCCGGGCTCGAATACGACAGCGCGCCTTCTTCCCACTACCACAACACGAAGTTCGTCATGCTGCCCAAGGATCCGCGCGCGTACGCCACCGTTGCTCATCACGAGCGAGGCGTTCTCTCCGGATCCGAGTCGCGATTTCAAAAAGTCCGACAGCACTAGCTCGCCGCGGTCGTCCACCGGGGAGAAGATTGGAGGCCGGTCTCCTGGATGGGTATGGACAAAAATCAACGACAAGCCATTGATCTTCGCGTGCTTGCTGACCCTCGCAACCAGAGCAGGTTTCAATTCTGCTTCCAACTCTCCTTGCCTGCTGTACTCCGCCTCGGTGGGATAGTCCACCTCGCGAACCAGAAACCGAATCTGGCCGTCGCTGCGTTTGCTTTGGGAGGCGAAGAGAATCGCGCAGCGCTCCTCGGCTGCACCAAGCAGGTGTGCCTTCAGCGAGTCGAAATCGCTAGCCTGGATGCAGAGTTCATCACTCATCGCGCGGGCCGGAGGCGATCGAGGATTAGCTGGTAGAAGCCGGCCATCGTATTCACGTTCGGGTTCCAGCCTTGAACGTGCCAAGAAAACCAGGTTGTGCTGCGTCCGGCCGTGGGATCTCCTGGGATGGGATTGCCGTCGTTCGACGCTTGCGGTGTCGCGCCGTTCGCGAGTCGCAAGCCGCCGGGCTGTACCCAGAAGCAATCGGGAGCCGCCCCCGGGTAACCCGGCGGGGCCACGAACAGCACATCTGCGAGAGGACGATTCCAACCACTAATCAGATCGACATTGCTGACCTTGATCAGAACACCGCCATTGGGCATTGCCTCCGTGGTGAGTACCGATGCCGGACTTTTCTGCGCTAGCCTCTCACGCAGCTCCTGTAACTGGTGTTCAAGCATGTTCATTTCTTACCGAAGGTCGCCGGCGGGACCGCAAAGAAGTGCTTTTCGGGATGATCTATTTGGACGGTCTCGCCATCCGAAATGGCCCGGTCGGGCGTGTTGCCCTGTTCCTCGAGGTACAGCTGATAGTTGCCAGCGACACCGGCAATGGTCTTGATCTCTTGGCCAGTCAGGTTCTGCTTGTCCGTTGTGAAGCGCTGGCCATCCACGAAGAACGGATGGACCGCGGGGTGTGCGAGTTCGGTCATTTCAGACTCCTTCATGATGATTGTTGGTACGCTTCTACATCGGGACACTTTCGTGCCTTCTGCAGTACATCTGCTAGCTCCGCACGGTTCTCCAGTTCTAGCGGTTGTTCAGCAATTGGCAAATCTTCTGGGCGGTCGAGATGGAGTTGACGAACTACGTAGAAAGCGAGTGCTCTACGACAGCGGATCGCCAAGCTCCCCTGCGTCATCCCGAAGTCAGCCTCAATCGCCACACGCTGACTTCGAGATAAGCCGGGCCTCGGCCTGACCCGCACCTCAACATGCGTGTGCCAATCGCGATCCGCGCGTGGGTCGACGGTTGTGGGGCGCGAGTCGCTGATCTCCATGATTCGTGACAGCACGAAATCTCGAAAATCCGCACTCTCGTGACACCACGCTCGAACATGCCATCGAAGGCCGTCTGAGGCCAACGAGTGTGGGCTGATCCAGCGAACCGCAACGTTTTGCCTTCTCATGGACTGATAGGTCACCTCGACCTCATTCGCATCACGGATAGCCTGGAGGAGTCTCAGGAGACTGGCATCCGATACAGGTCGTGTGGGATATCGCACCACGTCACAAGGCGGCTGCCAGCCGATGAATCGGGCGGGTGGCGAAGCAACCCCAGATGCCAGATCAGCAAGTTGGCTCAGATAGAGCGCTGCATCGTTGCCCTCGAAAAGGGTGGTAAACGACTCGGCGGTGCGGTACGTCTTTGCCTGCTTATCGTAGTAGATGTTTTGCGGCGCCCGTCCCATGTAGCTGGCAATGTCGGATGAGGCCTGCTGAACCGAGATCCCGAAGAAGTCGACCAATTCTGCTCGGTTGACTCTGCCCTCCCAGCGCAGGCGGAAGTCGATCAACTCGAGGCGGCGCTCGGCCCCCCATCGCGCAGACGCTGTCTTGCTGCTATCGGTCATTGCAATAAATTAGTCAAATAAGTAGATGCATATACTTTCTTTACTTATGTTAACCAGAAGTCGCAAGGTGCGCAAGTAGGTTCGGGATGAAGCGTCTTCGCTTATTTGAGCCAATCACACGTAAGGCGCACCCGCATCTAAATGTCCTCAAGAAGACGCGCTGCAGGATTGTCGGTAGCACTTCCCGACTGGAAGTAACCCATCACGCTCGATACGGCACGATGTTCGGTCAGCTGCATGATCGCTGGCAACGACAGGCCCTGACGGCTTGCCTCGGTCACGAACCCCGAGCGTAGACTGTGTCCCGCAAAGTCCCCCTTGAGCCCAGCGAGCCGGGTTCGTCGCTGCACGATCTCGGCGACCGCGGCCGGCGACATCGCCGGACCGACGGTGTGTTTCCACAGTCGTCGAAAAATCGCTCCCTCGGTGATGCCAGCGGCCGCGAGCCATGCTTCCAGCGCCCGGGCCGCGCGATCGAGAATCGGCTTGTCCGGCGTCGATGAGGCCGTGACGCCCGCCTGCTGGGTCTTGCTGAGCTCCAGCCGGTAGATGTAGCCCTGCGGGCCGATCCGACGCAGGTCGCGCAGATCCGCGGCGGCGATCTCGCTTCGCCGACGCCCGCCGCTGGCGAAGCCGAAGCAGAGCAGGACACGGTCACGCAGGCCCTCCAGGCTGTCGTCGCAGGTCGGGGATGTAAGCCGGAACCCCAGAAAATTCCGTCACCCCAGCATCTGGCCGGCCACGAGTTACGATTCCCAGCGCCCTTCGTAGTCGCGCCAATACCGCTTCGTCGCCTCGTTCTTGATACTTACGTCATCCACCACGCAGTTGCGTAGATCGGCGATGTGGTTGATCTCCTGCAGGAGATCATCGAGCTGAGCTTTGAGATCCGCATCGGTTTCATAGTGAATCGGCACGCGGTATTCCGTGTCGTTGAGCTTCTTGGTCCCCTTGAAAGACGCCGTGACCAGGTCATCGAACTCTTTCTTGACGCGGGTTTTGCCACGCGTGAACTTGCTTCCGTTCTCAACGTAGGCCCGGACCACGACGATGACGGACTGGTGGCTTGGTGCAGCACTCGGTTCCGGAATGCTGCGCGCCGAGGTGCTCTTGGCGTGCTTGATCGCGCTGCTGATTGTGCTTCGGCATCCCTATGTACTGGGCATCCTGATGATGCCGGATGCATTACGGCCGTGGGAGCGGTCTGACGAGGAAGATGACGAATCTGGCTTGACGGTGCCGGCCTGGTAGCGCCGTTGCACTGAGTCTTTCGTGGGGGAACCGCGGTAAAGCCGACCGCGCAGTTCGATCATCTGTATGCCTGCATCGACCCGCGGAATCTACTCAACGCGTGGCTTCGCATCCCGGATAACGATGATTGACTGCAGCTGATTTGGACTCTTTGCAGCACGCCCAGCGTCTCAAGCGGGGGCCGGAGGGGAGGGGCCGCAAGTGCAAAGAAGCGGGCTAGGATTGACGGAGGAATCGTCGTCCCCGCTCACTCGCCTCGGGCATGTCGTTACGCCAATGTCGTATTTTGAGACGATTTAATGCCAGTATGACCCGAAATTCACGTATATTGAAACGCATAACGGGCATATCGGGACGCCAGTGGAATACCTCTCCGAAGTTCTTAAGATCCTCGACGGCGCCTTGAAAGCCAACGCGACCATGGCCTCAAGCTACGCCGGGCTGCTCGCTGAAAAACTCGATACCGCCGGTGAACGGGAGCAGGCGGCTCTGGTTCGGCAGCGACTGATTCGTGCGCCTAAGGCACTGGCCAGCGCGCAGGATGCCGCCTCCCCCGGCAGCGTCGGCCAGCTACCTGTGGACGGCGAGAGTCGCCTGCACACCGTCGATTACAGCATGCCGGCGCCAGCCGATGTCTTCTTAGCGCTGCCAACAGGCATCGAGCGGCGGGTTGCCGACTTCCTGAATGCTTGGCGCCACTACGACGATCTAGCCAGGGTCGGCGCGGCCATCTCGCCACGCATGCTGATTTATGGACCTCCGGGGACGGGCAAAACCCAAACGGCGCGCTGGATCGCTGCCGAGCTCGGTCTGCCCTTGCTCACCGTGCGATGCGACACGTTGATAAGCAGCTTGCTCGGGCAAACCAGCAAGAATCTACGTCGCGTGTTTGAGTACGCACAGAGTCGCCCGGCGGTGCTGTTCTTGGATGAGGTGGATGCTCTGGCTTCGGCGCGAGGCAACGAACGCGACGTGGGAGAGTTACAGCGCGTCGTGGTTTCGTTGCTGCAGAACATCGATGCGCTCGAAGAAAATACGGTATTGATCGCGGCCACCAATCACGATCCGTTGCTGGACTCGGCAGTTTGGCGGCGCTTCGCTTTTCAACTGCCGATGCCGTTGCCCGATGCCGCGCTTCGGGAGGTGCTCTGGCGCAAGCATCTAGGCAAATTCGGAACGCCCGGTCTCGACTACGCAGGGCTGACGACGCGCTCGGCGGGCGTTACCGGCGCCCTGATTGAGCAGGTCAGTCTAGATGCCAAGCGGCATGCCGTGCTGGCTCACCAGGCCGCTGTGGACGAGGCAGAAACACATCGCCGCCTGGCCTTGGCTATGGCATTGATGCAAAGCAAGCAGCTGTCTTCGGTGGACGACGAGGTACGCTGGCTGCGGCAATGGGATGCCCGTCGTTTCTCGGTACGCGAACTGGCACGCCTCTACGGCGTGACTACGCGGAAGATCAACAACATCATCAAGGAACCCAAGGACGATGCCACGCAGGGCGAAATCGAATAACCCGCCACGACCGCGGGCGGACAATCCCTTTTTCCACGTGGCGTTTTCGCCTGGGGACGTCTTCAGCGTGGGGCCCGCAGGCGGCGGTGTCAAAGAATTCTGCGAGGTCGATGAGGCCTATCGAACTCAGCTGAATCGGACCATCACCGCCGCCGGTGAGATCGTCGCCACCAATGCACAACGGTATCCGGGCATCCCCACTGTTCTCGCCGTGCGCATGCGCCCCGATGCGATCGCGAAGAGCCATCGCCCATTAGCACTGACCTCGATCGCGGATCTGCATGTGATTGGTCACGCGGCCATGGACGAAATGCTAGTCGAGGCCACTCCGCGCGAGATCGGGTTGCTCAGCACCGCCGTGGCTACGCGTAACTCCAAAGTCATCCGCGCCAATTTGAGCACCGTCAGCGAGGTAATGGCGTGGGACGCGCACGCAAAGCTTCCGAGCGCTCTTCGTGGTGCAAACCCTGAAGCATCTCGGGCCAACCTGCGGGCGACCGGGCGTCTGTGGATCAAGCTCTTTGGCTACCGCAACGACGTTACGCAGGCTGCGGCGATTGCCGCTCTCGACGAGTTGCTGCGCGCCGGCAAGGCGACCGGAACGACTTTGCCACAACTGAAGGGGCCACCGGTTTACATCCTCGACGCCGGTGTAACCCTTTCGGACGCGACACTTGATGCCGTACTCGCATTTCCCGGGGTGCGCTCGGTCCTACCCGAGCCCCAAGCCGCCGCCGACCCGGGCCATCCGATTGCCGTCCAGCCGGCCGGAAGCACTTTTGAACGTAACCCCCCGGCCGACGCACCCATCGTGGCGGTGTTCGATACCGGAGTGCATCCCGCTGCCACGTTGCTCGCGCCGTGGGTTAGTTCAACCGAAACCTTCATTACGGACGTGGATACTAATTACGAGCACGGCACGATGGTGGCTTCGTTGGTTGCCGATGCGCGTGGACTCAATGAGCAAGATGCCAGTTTTCCGATCACCGGCTGTCGCGTTCACGATGTCTGTGGGCTGGAGTCGAGCTCGGCGCATATCGGCGACCTCATTCAGCGCTTGCGCCAGGCTCTTGCCAATCGTCCCGACATCCGTGTCTGG
>SCSE01000070.1 GCA_004298015.1 Rhodanobacter sp. | reverse complement strand
CATGCGTAAATACCTAACCGGTCTATGGGCCTGCATGCGCGACGAAACACCCTTCGACTCCACCAAGCTGTTCAGCGAAATCCACCTCGCTGAGACTTGACGGGCGACAGAGTATCTACGCCGATGCACGGATTGCGATGGACGTGCGGATCACCCAGCTGCCGCACCCGCGTTTCGAGAAGGGCATGCGATGACCGTTCTTGAGGGATCTGGATCAAGCAAGATTTTGCTGAGCGCAGCTTCAAACAGCCCTCTGACGAGGCGCTGCGGAAGTGAGGATGCAACATGCGCGGAATCAGGAGGTGCGTGGTGGGGAAATTCGGAGAGTTTGGCGAGCCAGATGACCCGGATTTTCCCGCGGCGCGCCGCCGACACGGGTATCTGCCGGCGATCGCAGCAGGCGGGTGATTTTTCACCGCCTCTCAGGTGTCATGGCCGACCTGACCCTGGGCGAAGTCGCGGGTCTTGCGAATCGCCAGCTGGTTGCTGACACCGAGCAAGTCGTAATAGCCATCGAGGGTGGCAAGCAAGCCATCCACGCCCAGTTTGACCGTCTCGGTTTTCACGCTCTCGATCTGCTTTTTAAGCCCTTCCATCCGCCAGTCACGCCGGGTCAGGCGGATCCATTCACGCTGGAGAAAGCCGGGGCGCGGCGGCGATCCGAGCCGCGGCGGAACCCACAGATAGTCGTCAAAGATCATCACGCCGCCCACCTTGAGCAGCGGCCATGACATGACGCCATCGGCCAGCGCGCCAAACGCGGAGTGCCAGCCATCGATATACACCAGGTCATAAGGTCCGACCAGGCTCCTCAGCGAGTCGAAACTCGATCCCTGGAACTCCCGGATCTGGCCCCGCCACGACGCTGTGTTCGCCCTGAAACGCTGGTGGTAGTTGCCGTAAACCGGATCGACCGTGAAAAAATCAAGGCAATCGATGCTGCTGTCCGGCGAGGTCAGGATGTTGTGGCAAAGCCACTGGGTCGAGCGTCCTTCGAAGCAACCGATTTCCAGCACCCGCAAACCGGCTTTGCCACGCAGGGATTCAAGCCACTTCTCCCAATGCGGAATATTGTGGCCAAACCAGTCTGTCGAAAATTGCGCGCTGTCACCCACTGCGATCATCCCCCCCGTTAGATGCCGGCAAAAACCATAGTAGCGTCGTACAACCCAGCCAACCAACGACACGCCAGGAGGCTGTCGGGCTTTGGTACTCGAGGCGAAATTTTGGCTGCGCGAGGACAGAGTTTCGACGATTCTCCGGCCCATCGTGGTTCTATGCGGCAAGAAGCGGCGGAGATAGGGACCGCGCAGGCAGATGCCGAGCAACGTCCGACAGCGTCCTAGTCACTTTTCACCGGCCCGTGCTGCGCCGGCGAGTCGAGCGCCATCACAACGGCCTCCTCGCGCCCCTCGCGTGCCGGGTAGTAGCGTGGTCGGCGACCGATCTCGCGGAAACCGATCGACTCGTACAGCGTCATGGCCACCGGATTAGACGGCCGGACTTCCAAAAACACGCGCCCTGCGCCGTTCCACCACGCGACATCCAGCAAGCGTCCCAACAGGTGCCGGCCAAGCCCCTTGCCGCGCTGAGCGGGATCAATGCACAGATTCAGCACATGCGCCTCACCGGCACCCATCGACAGGATGCCGTAGCCGGCGATGGTGGCATCGACGCACAGCAACCAGCAGGAATGACCGGCCCGCAGGCAGTCGCTGAAGACCCCGGCCGACCAGGGAAATTCATAGCAGAGGGCCTCCATCGCACTGATCGCCGACAGATCATCCACGTGCATCGCGCGGACCTGGATCGCGGGCTGGACCGCCGCAGCCATGTCGCTCAGCTCCCTGTGCTGGCCAGCACCCGGCGCACGCTGCGCAAGGCGCTCCACAGTCGACGCTTGGCATCGGCGCGGGACAATACCTGTGCCGGTTCGTCGGCCAGCACAATCTGCGCCTGATGCAAGACCGCGGCAGGCAGGCTGCGACCCAGGGCATGCGCCTGGGCCTCGCCGAACACCAGATACGCCCGTGCTTCAGGGATCGCGCCGACGATCTGCCCACCGCTGACCGAAAGCCGCGCCGCACGAGCCAGGGCCGCGCCGCCGCTGCTCAGCGCGCGGCCCAGCAGGTCGAGCTCACGCACGCTGCAACCTTCGGGAAGTACCACCACGCAGAGGACCGTGGATGAATCAGCCGCCGCACTACCCGTGGCAGCAGCATCGGGGCCAGCCACTGCGGCACCAGCGGTAGTCCCGCGGCGTACCCACGGCTGGATCCCGAGCGCATGCAGTATCCGCATGCGGCGGTGCGCGCCGGCAACCGGTGACGAGTGCGGACTCATGTTGCGTTGTGCCGCGAACGGCGCCGGTGCGCGGCCAGGCGCCAGATCGTCCACACCGGGCCTGACAGCAGATATACCGTGAATCCGGCAAACAGCACCCGCGCCGTGTCCAGTACCAGCAACGCCAGCAGCAGTACTGCGCCGACCATCCAGCCAAACGGCACCCGCTGTCGATCATCCAGCGGCAGCGACTTGAAACTGAAATAACGGAATCGGCTGACCATCAGCAAGCCGGCGCCGGCCATGATCAGCGGGGTGATGAAACAGAACTCGCTGCCGGGCAAGCCGGATTTGTCCACGCTCCATACGAATGACATGCAGACAGCCGCGGCCGCCGGGCTTGCCAGACCCTGAAAGTAGCGCTTGTCCGCCACCCCGACCTGGGTATTGAAGCGCGCCAGTCGCAGTGCGGCACAGGCCACATAGACAAACGCCACCGCCCAGCCCAGCTTGCCCCACAGCGGGCCGAAATCGCGCAACGCCGACAGCGACCAGGTGTACATCACCAGCGCCGGTGCCAGCCCGAAGCTGATCAAGTCGGACAACGAATCGTATTGCACGCCGAATTCGCTCTGGGTGCCGGTGAGCCTGGCTACCCTGCCATCCAGACCATCCAGGATCGCGGCCATGAACACCGCGATCGCGGCATCGGAATAATGTCCGCCTATACTCGCCACTATCGCGTAAAAGCCGGCAAACATCGCGCCGGTGGTGACCAGGTTCGGCAACAGGTAAATGCCCCGGTGACGCGGGGGGCGAACGGGCATGGACTCACTCATGTATCAAGACCGTGACGGGGTGCGCGCAGTGTAAACCATCGGTTGCTTGAGTCCGGGACCCGGGAGTGTTAACAAGGTGACCACATCATTTGATTTTCACGGAGAACCCCATGCACCGTTCACTGATCGTCATGGCGCTGCTCGTGCTTGCACCGCTCGTCATGGCCCAGAGTGACAATGAGGCCTACAAATGGACGGACGCCCAGGGCACCGTGCATTACCAGCAATCGCCTCCACCGCCGGGTACCCACTTCGTCAAGGTCAAGATCGCCAGTGGCAACCGGCCGATGGCTGATGCCACCGCGCCACCGCCCATGGCCAATGCGCGCAACACGCCGGCGACGCCATCCGCTGGCGTGTCAGATACGCCAGCCAATAACGCCAAACTCTGTGCGTCCCTGAAAGCCAACCTCGCGGCGCTGAAAAGCAGCGGGCCGGTGGTCATGCAGCAAGGCGGAAAATCGGTGGCGCTCGATGCCACTCAACGCAAGCAGCAGACCGCCGTGACCCAGGTTCGCTACCAGCAATTCTGCCAGCGCCGGTGACCGGGCTGTTACCGATACAGGCTGGCCTTGTGCAGCCAGCCTGGTCCGGCCCTGTTCACGGGCCCGGCCCGACTTAGCAGACTACCGCGGCTGCCCGCTACAATTGGCGCCTTTACCCTGCCGGAACCACCCGCATGCGCCTCAGCCAATTCCATCTGGCCACCGTCAAGCAAATACCTGCCGACGCCGAAATCGCCAGTCACCGGCTGATGCTGCGAGCCGGCATGATCCGCAAACTCGCTTCGGGCCTGTACACCTGGTCACCGCTGGGTTTGCGCGTATTGCGCAAAGTCGAAGCCATTGTGCGCGAGGAAATGAACCACGCCGGGGCGATCGAAATGCTGATGCCGTCAGTCCAGCCCAAGGAGTTGTGGGAGGAAACCGGCCGCTGGCAGAAATTCGGCGGTCAGTTGCTGAAAATCAAGGATCGCAAGCAGCAGGAATTCTGCTATGGCCCGACCCATGAAGAGGTAATCACCGACTTTGCGCGCAACGAGTTGAAAAGCTACCGTCAGCTTCCGATCAACTTCTACCAGATCCAGACCAAGTTTCGCGATGAAATCCGGCCGCGATTCGGGGTGATGCGCGCGCGCGAATTCCTGATGAAGGATGCCTACTCCTTTCATCTTGGCGCTGAATCGCTGGCCGACACCTACGCGGTGATGTACCAGGCTTATGTCCGCATCTTTACCCGGCTCGGACTGGGTTTCCGGGCGGTCCAGGCCGACACCGGTGCGATCGGCGGCAATACCAGCCACGAGTTCCAGGTATTGGCCGACTCGGGCGAAGATGCGATCGCTTTTTCCGATGGCTCGGAGTACGCGGCGAATATCGAGAAGGCCGAAACACTGGCGCCGACCACCGAACGCCCCAGCGCCACCGCAACGCTCCAGCGTGTCGATACGCCGACCCAGAAAACCATTGCCGAAATTGCCGGTTTTCTAAACGTCTTGCCGCAACAATGCGTAAAGACCTTGCTGGTGCGGGGACGTGACGGTCTGGTCGCCTTGTGTCTGCGTGGCGATCACGAGATCAATCAGGTCAAGGCCGCCAAGCTGTCCGAACTGCCCGGTGAATCGGTGCTGGCCAGCGAAGAGGAAATTCTCGCCGCCACCGGGACCCGCCCCGGCTTCATCGGTCCGGTAAACCTGCCCGATTCGATTCCGATCATCGTCGACCGCGATGCGGCCGTCAGCGCAGACTTCATCTGTGGCGGCAATGCCGACGGCAGTCACTACACCGGCGCCAACTGGGAACGCGACGCACGGATCACCCGTGTCGCCGACCTGCGCAACGTGGTCGAGGGGGATACCTCGCCGGATGGCAAGGGCGTGCTGCATATCGCCCGCGGTATCGAGGTCGGCCATGTGTTCCAGCTCGGCCAGACTTATGCCAGGGCGCTCAATGCGACCGTGGTGGACGATCAGGGCAAGCCACAGGTCCTCAGCATGGGTTGCTATGGCATCGGGGTAAGCCGCATCGTCGCTGCCGCGATCGAGCAGCGCCACGATGACGCCGGCATTATCTGGCCCGAGGCGATGGCGCCATGGCGGGTGGCCGTATGCATCATCAACCCGAAGCAGGATCCTAAGGTCAGCCAGGCCGCCGAAGCGCTTTATCAACTGCTGCAACAAAGGGGCATCGAAACGGTACTGGACGACCGCGGCCTGCGCCCGGGTGGCATGTTTGCCGACATGGAGCTGATCGGCATCCCCCACCGCGTGGTGGTCAGCGAACGTGGCGTGGCCGCCGGCACGCTGGAATATCGCGCGCGGCAGGACAGCGAAAACCGGGTCATTACCCAGGACGAATTGCTGGCCATACTGGATTAATCCAATCCGGCCCACCGATTGCCGGAAAATCCGCTAATCATCCATCTCCGTTTTTTTGCCTGAATATCCACGACTTTACAAGTCTTCGGCATATCGGCGAAAATAACGGGTGCAAGAATTTCAGTGGGTCAGGTTGTCCCCGTCATAATCACCTGGCCGTTCAAGCAACAACACGCACTTCCGGAGTCACTCATGGCCGTCGACATCAAGAACCTCAATCACAATCAGCTCAATGACCTGATCACCAAGGCGCAGGTCCGTCAGAACGAATTGCGCAAGGAAAAAGTGGTCAAGCTGCGCGAAAAAGTTCACGCAATGATCAAGGCCGAGGGCTATGCCTTCGAAGATATTTTCGGCAGCACGCGCGGCAAGGCCAAGCGCAGCAGCAGCCCGGTAGCACCGAAATATCGCAACCCGGCCAACCCGGCGCAGACCTGGTCCGGCCGTGGCAAGCGTCCGCACTGGTTCAACGACGCGTTGAAGGCCGGCAAGAAGGAAAAGGATCTGGCCATCTGAGACGGGTTTCAACCTGTTCGAGGCTGATCGAAAAAGCCGGCTTTCAAGCCGGCTTTTTTTGTAGTTCCCAACGAGGTCTTTTCGGTTAGTTACGGACCCGGGCCCCGGACTCCATCCTGTTCCAACGGAAGGACGGCAAATGTGCTGTGGGGTTCGCCGTTTTCACACATGAGACAACACAATGGCTGTGACTTCGGCAGCCACGGCTTTAAAGGGAGCGGCGTGGTGAAACCAGCAGCTCGCCGAACATCAGGCCTGCCACCAGGGAGACCAGCAGGGTCAGCAACAGCAGGCCGGTGTCCATGCCCAGCGCGGTATCGCGTTCCAGCAGAAACGACATGCTGCGGAAACCGACACTCCCGGGTACCAGCAATATGATCCCCGGTTCGCGAATCACCGCCCCTGGCCGCTTGGCATAGCGCGCATAGAGATTGGCCAGCGCACTCAGCACAAAGCCGCCGAGAAACACCCCGAACGGCGCCGATGGCAACGATCCGGAAATCTGCCCACCCCAGCGGGTGGACAGATAGCCGACCATCACCGCACCCATCACCACCAGCCAGTCACGCCGGGCCGCGCGAAACAGGATCGCAAAGCCGAAGGCTCCGAGCAGGAGGGTCGGATAATCCACCCAGCCCGGCAGCGGCGGCAAGGCGTAATCGCGGGCGTGGATGCCGACCGCAGCGCACAACTGAGTCGCCGCCACGGTGCCGAAGGTGAGCTTGAGCAAACTGGTGATCGCCCCGCCCATGCGGGCGACGCCGGCCACCAGATGCTGGCTGGACAGCTCGCGTACCGCCGTGGTCAGCGACATCCCCGGGATCAGCACGATCAGGCTGGCCAGAATCACCGCCTTGATCGCCAACGGCGTCACAAAGGCGCTGACGACGATCGCAATGGTCGTGGCTACCATCGCACTGATCGCCTCGCTGGCGGTCGCCAGGCGCGGCCGACTGGCCGCCAACACGGTGATCGTGCCGATCACCAGGCCGATAATGGCCGCAGTCACCAGATCGACCCACGAGCTGTGCAGAAACAACGCCACGATGCTGGCAGCCGACAGCCCGTAACTGGCAATCACGGCGGCCTGCGAGCGTCGGCTCACCGGCCGCCCCAGGGCACGCAGCCGCCGGAAGCCTTCGCGCATATCCAGCACACCGTCGATGACCTGGTCGGCGATTTCATCGGCCTCGCACAGCCGCGCCAGATTCACGTCACCGGGCGCCAGCCGCATCACCTGCGTGCTCTGGGCCACGCCCTCATCGCCCTGGGCCAGGTCGGCGAACGAGATGATGATTGCGGTCGGACTGGACCAGACATCGGCAGCCAGCCCCATCCGCTGCGCCGCACTGGCGATCGCCATCTCCAGCCGCGGTGCGGTGGTGCCGTACTGATGCAGGCGCCGCGCCAGCTCCAGCAGAAACGCAATCCGCGTGGTCAGTGCCGTGGTGGCAAACAACTGCCCGGCGGGAACGCTGTCGCTCATTGCGCCGCGCGCACCTTCAGCAGGGAGCCATCGACAGCCTCCACCTCGACGGTGCTGCCCAGCGGCAGGTCCGGCCCGCTCACCAGCCACTGCCCATCACCCACGCGCACCTTGCCGCGGCCGTGGATGATCGGCTCGATCAGCTCATAACGCTGTCCGATCATCTGCTCGGCGCGACGATTGAGCCGCTCACTGCCGGGTTCGCGGCGCTGCAGACCCGGACGCAGCCATTGCGCGTAGATCACGCAGGCGATGATCGCCAGCACAGCGAACAGCAACGCCTGCGCCAGCAGGCTCAGCGAAGGCACCAGCCACAGCAGCACGCCCATCGCCGCGGCGGCCAGGCCGATCCACAACATGAAATAACCCGGCACCAGAATCTCGCCGGCAATCAGCAACAGCGCGAGAATCCACCAAAGATAATGTACGGAAAGTTCCCACATCGTCGACTACCTCTCTGCTTTCAGCGCAACGGCTGCGGCGAGATCGTTGGCGGCTTCTGCTGACCGAGCGACTCCTTCGCCAGTTCGGCAATGCCGGCCAGCGAGCCGAGGATGCCGGTCGCCTCCATCGGCAACAGCAGCATCTTCTGGTTCGGCGACTTGGCGATTTCTTTCAAGGCTTCCACATAATTGTTGGCGACGAAGTAGTTCAGTGCGTTGACGTTGCCGCTGGCGATCGCCTCGGAGACCATGGTGGTGGCCTTGGCCTCCGCCTCGGCCGAGCGCTCGCGCGCCTCGGCGGCACGGTAGGCCGCTTCCTTCTCGCCCTCGGCGGCAAGGATCACCGACTGCTTCTCGCCCTCGGCCTTGAGAATCGCCGCCTGACGAAAGCCTTCGGCATCGAGGATGTTCGCGCGCTTCTCGCGCTCGGCCTTCATCTGCCGCGCCATCGCGTCGATCAGGTCGCGCGGCGGCGCGATGTCCTTGATCTCGATCCGGCTGACCTTGACGCCCCACGGATGGGTGGCCTCGTCGACCACCTTGAGCAGCTTGGCGTTGATCGCGTCGCGCTGGCTCAGCGATTCGTCCAGATCCATCGAGCCAAGCACGGTGCGAATATTGGTCATCACCAGGGCCAGCGAGGCCTGCTCCAGGTTGGCGACCTCGTACGCTGCCTTGGAGGCATCGAGCACTTCATAGAACACCACGCCATCGACCCGCACCACGGCGTTGTCCTTGGTGATGACGTCCTGCGACGGCACGTCCAGCACCTGCTCCATCATGTTGATCTTGCGCCCGACCGCCTGGTAGATCGGAATCAGGAAATGCAGCCCCGGGGTAAGTGTGCGCGTGTACTTGCCGAACGTCTCCACCGTCCACTCGTAGCCCTGCGGCACGATGCGCACCAGCTTGGCGATACCGACAATGACCAGCAACACGATGACCAGCGCAAGAATCTGTCCCATGACCTTCCCCTCTCCTGACAAGGGTTCGAGTATAGGGGAGTCACGCTCCGCGGACCGTCGGCTGCGGCAGCAACAGACTCACCCGCAAGCCGCCACCTTCGCGATTGGCCAGCAGCACCCGGCCACGGTGCGCCTCGGTGATCTCGCGCGCCAGCGCCAGACCGAGCCCGGTACCGGAGCGCTTGGTCGAATAGAACGGCAGCAGCGCCTGCGCCAGCACCGCCTCGCTCATGCCGGGGCCGTGATCGGCCACTTCGATGCGCAGCTCGCGACCACTCTGCATGATCGACAACGTGACATCCTCCGCATCACTGCCCGATTCATGCGCATTCTTGATCAGATTGATCAGCACCTGCTCGACCTGGGCCGCGTCGAACCGACCAGGCTGCTGCGGCAGCGGCGTGACCAGGCGATAGCGGCAATGCAGGGCCAGAGCGTCGAGAAACGACGGCCACGCAATCGGCGTCGGCTGGGGCGCCGGCAGCTTGGCGAAACTGGCATAGCCGGCAATGAAATCGTGCAGATGCCGTGCCCGCTCGCCGATGGTGGCGAACACCCCTGGCAGACGGCCCACGTCACCGCGCCGGGCCAGTTCGGCCCCCGAGTGGGCCAGCGAGGAAATCGGCGCCAGCGAATTGTTCAACTCATGGCTGATCACCCGGATCACCCGCTTCCAGGTCGCCACTTCCTGTCGTGAAAGCTCGCGCGTCATGCGCCGGAACAGCTGCAACCGGTGTGGACGCCCCTGCAGCCGAAACGCCCGTTGCGACAGGTGGAAGGTCTCCTCGCTGCCGTCCATCTCGAAACTGAGCAAGGCATCTTCGCCACTTTCCGCCGCACGGCGCAGAGGCTCCGGCACCACTGCCAGCAAGCTGGCAAAATCCAGTCCGTGCAGGCTGCGCCCCGCGTTGAACAGATGCCGGGAAGCGATATTGGCGTAAGCCACCCGGCCCGCGGCGTCGGTAAGCACCAGCGCCACCGGCGTGTTCTGCACCACCGTGTCCAGCAGCAGTTCGCGCTGTACCAGATGCTGGCGCTGCTCGCGCAAGGTATGCCCCAGCGCGTTGTGCATGCGAATCAGGCGACCGAGTTCGTCGCGCCGATCGATGGCGATCGAAAAACTGAAATCACCATCGCGGTAGCTCGCCACCGCGCCTTCCAGCGCCCGCAGCAGTCGGCTGACCGGGGCCATCGCCCGACCGGCAAGCCAGAATGCCAACGGTACCAGCACAATCAGGCTGGCCAGCAGGCCGCCATAGATACCCAGCTGCATCGGCGCGCGGATGGTCAACGCCAAGTCCTTGTGCAGCCAGCGCAGCAGTTGCGGCAGCGGCCATTGACTGACCCCGGCGTAAATCAACGCACCTGCCACGCCCGCCAGCAGCAGCAGCAAGGTCAGGCGCAGGTGCAGCGAATTCAGTCGACGCCACATGGCGCATCCCCCGCCTGCACACCACAGGGTCTCAACGGCACAGGGGGTCCATTGGCGTGAACGCGCAGTTTACCGGCGGCTTTCCGCCCAGCCACGGGCGCTGCCCGCCCATCACCACGGCCCGATCCATCGGTCGCGGTGGTGGCCGCTGCAGCAACCTGTTGCGCTTGCCGGCATCGAACCTGAAGTGGATGGCCCGCGTGGCCCCGGACTCTGCCGTGATCTTGTCCGTCGGATGCTGTGTCATGCCCGGCGGCAGCGTCAGACGCAAGTGATCCGCTGCCGGAGGCGCAGGCACCGTCTGCGCCGTGGCGACTGCTGCCAGCCAAAACGCGGGAAGCAGCACAACCAGTCGATACCGCATCGCAATCCTCCTCCAGAAAGAACACTCATCGGTCACTACACCGCACATCGCCAAGACAGCCTCGCGCGCCGGACCAAGCCTCATGCCTCGCACCGCGCCCCGGCCAGATGGCCGTACCGACGCACAGGACGAGATGTTTTGCGGGCGTTGGCTGAAACCCTTCCTGATGGCTTCTGACAGCACCTGGCATGCGTCCTGTGCCCATGCTACTGCTCTCATCGACCCGTGACACCGTCGAGGCAGTCGGTGCCGTTGTGCCCAGGCATGTCACGCCGGCGACGCCAGGCCATAACGCTCCATCCGTCGATACAGCGCCTGCCGCGACAGGCCAAGCTGCTGGGCCGCCCGACTGACCACCCCGCCAGCATGTTGCAGGGCCGCCTCGACCGCTTCGCGGCTTGGCTCGTCAAGATTTCGACTGGTCGCTGCCGTGGTCGGTAAATTCAGCAACTCGGGGGTGATCGGCGCATCGCCAGCGAGCAGCGCCGCGCGCTCGATCGCATTTTTCAGCTCCCGCACATTGCCCGGCCACGCGTGCGCCTGCAGCGCTTCGCGTGCCGCATCGCCCAGCTCGCCGCGGCCAGCCAGGAAAAACTCCGCCAGCGGCAGGATGTCATCGCCGCGCTCGGCCAGCCCCGGCAGGTTCACCTCGATGACGTTCAGCCGGTAGTACAAATCCTCACGGAAGGTGCCGGCACGAATCATCGCCTTGAGATCGGCATTGGTCGCGCTCAGCACCCGCACCTTGACCTGCCGCGTGCGGCCGGAGCCCAGGCGCTCGAACTGGCCGGTCTCCAGCACTCGCAACAACTTCATCTGGCCCGGTAGCGGCAGGTTGCCGATCTCGTCCAGAAACAGCGTGCCGCCGTTGGCCAGCTCGAACCGCCCTTCCCGGGCCTTGTTGGCGCCGGTGTAGGCACCGGCCTCGGCACCGAACAGTTCGGCCTCGATCAACTCACCGGGCAACGCACCGCAATTCACCGCGACAAAGGCGCCGCGTCTGACCGCCGAATTCGCGTGCACGATCGCCGCGATGCGCTCCTTGCCGCTGCCGTTCGGCCCGCTGATCAGCACCGGCACGTCCGAGCGAGCTACCTGGCAGGCCAGCTCCAGCGTACGCACCATCGCATCGGAGGTGAATACCAGCCCGTCCAGCTCATACTTCTCGTGCAACATCTCACGCGAACGCCGTCGCTCTCGCCGGGTTCGTGTCACCTCGCGGGTGGACTCGGAAAGCTCCAGCAGGTTTTCCACCGTGGCCAGCAACTTGCTGTCGTCCCAGGGCTTGGCCAGATAGTCGGCGGCCCCCGCCTTGACCAGTTCCACCGCGGTTTCCAGATGCGTCCACGCGGTCAGCAGGATCACCGGCAAGTCCGGATGCAGCTCGCGGATCGCGCGGAACAAGGCCACGCCTTCCTCGCCCGAGGTGGTATCGGTGGTGAAGTTCATGTCCTGGATCACCACGTCGACCGACTCGCGCGCCAGCAGCGCCAGCCCCTGCTCCGGCGTCAGCGCCGCAAGTGGATGGATATCGTGCAATGACAACGCCAGCGACAACGCCTCGCCCACGGCCGGGTTGTCATCGATGATCAGTACGCTACGGGTCATTTCAGAGCCTGCTTTCATATCCCGAGCACCTCGCGCCGGGATCGGGTCGACCGCAGGGCAAGGAAGAGTGAGAGAGTGAGTGAGTGTATGTCGATACACGACCAAGTGATAACGCCGCCATGTGGGCAACCCGGCCCGTACGGGTTGCCTTGTAGCGGTCGCCATGCGGCGGCGCGCGGCTTGACCATGGAACCACCATGGACTGCAGCGCGCACCCCCACCTGGCCACCGCCACAAGACAACGCGAGGCGTTCGGGATATGAAGGCAGGCTCTTTCTGCACATGTGGACATGGATGCCCCCTCGATCAAGAAGGTTGCCATGACTACCGGCATGCGTATACCTGACATCGTCATTTCACACGCTCCGCGTCACCACCACCGGCGGCACGGCAGCTGCGCGCAGTGCCGGGCCGAGCACCGCCAGCTGGCCGAGCAGCCACAGCACCAGCGCGCTGATCGGCAGGTAGGACAATGGCAGGCGCCGCAGCTCGTAGTGCTTCATCAGGAACAGATTCAATACCACTGCCAGCAGCAGCCCAAGCGCGATGCCGCCGCTGACGATCAGGAAGTTCTCGGTCTGGAAGTAACGCAGAATGTCACCGCGGGTGGCGCCCAGCGCACGACGTATGCCGATCTGCCTGCGCCGCTGACCGACCCAGAAGCTGGTCAGACCCCCGATACCGCCCACCGTGGCAAGCAACAGCACCACGCAGATCATGCTCATGAGCAAGGTCACGCCACGATCATCCGCATAGACTGCGGCGCGCAGATCGCTGTAGCGTTTCGCGCCGCCCTCCATTACCCGCATGCGATTGATGGCCAGCAGCGCCTTCGGTGCGGCACGCATCACCGCGTCGAGCTGCCCCGGCTTGGCACGCAGCACATAAAAGTTGCCGTACGGCCACGCCGGCCAAGACGGCAGCAGCACCGAGCAGTAGGCGAAGCTGTGCGTGCCCACCGCGGGCACCTCCAGGTGGCGGACGACGCCTATGATGGTGCTGGGCTTGTCGCTGATGTAGACCCGCTTCCTCACCGCCGATTCATGCGCAAACAACCGTTCGGCGAGGTCCCGCGTAACGATGATGACCGGCGGTGCCAACGCGTCGTCGACGCTCCCGGCAACGATCTCGTCCGGCCGGAAGTTGCGCCCGGCGACCAGTTGCAGGCCCAGCGTCGACAGCGTGTGGTCATCGGCCTGATAACCCTCCGCAAACGATGTCGGCGCTCGCTGATCCGGCTTGAGCCCAATGCGTAACAGCGCGGCCCACGGCCCGGCCACCGGGTAGGTGTAATCGGCATAGGCATCGGCCACGCCCGGTAACTGGCGCAACGCGGCGAGGTCGGTGGCCAGTCGCGCACTCAACTGCGCCGTCTCGTGCTTGCCTATCCACTGGTTCTGGATCACCACGATGTGCGCTTCGTCGATGCCGGTGGGACGCGCGATGTGCGCCAGCCGCAGTTGGATGATGAACAGCGCATTGCAGACAATCGCCAACGTCAACGCGATCTGCAACACGACCAGCACGGTGGCAGCCCGATGTTGCCTGAGTGCGGCGAGTATGAGTCGGATCTGCATGCTCGCCTCCTCAGTTCGATTTCAATTGCCAGGCGGGCTGCACTTGCGCCGCCCGCCAGGTGGGATAAAGCGCGGCGAGCACCGTCGCTACCATGGACACCAGCATGGTGAGACCAAGCAGGCCTGCGTCGATGTGGACGAGTCGCGCGATCTTCGATGTGAACAGCGCACCCATGCCGTATACGCCAATGCCCGTCAGCAGCAAGCCGAGCAATCCCCCGACGGCACCAACCATCGCGGCCTCGATCAAAAATTGCAGGCCGATCGCCCTGCGCGAGGCACCCAGGGCACGTCGCACGCCGATCTCGGGGCTGCGGCGCATGAATTTTGCCAGCAGCAAGCCGATGACGTTGACCAGGCAGACCAGTTGCAGACCCAGCGCCAGCAGGAACGAAACCCGCACCTGTTCTGGTACGGCGTGCACGTAAGCCAGCAACTGCGGGACGTTGCGCAAACGCACGTTCGGCGGCCACGAGAAGCGCCCCATACGCTGTTGCGCGGCCGCATAGTTGTGCAGAAAGCTCGCGTAGTGTCGCGCATCGGCCGGCGTTGGCAGGTCGACCCAGAAAGCGACCCAGACACATTCCGAGTGCAGAAGGGCATCCCAGCCCGTGCCCTTGTAATCCGGGCGGCAGTAATTGCCCCACGCCGTTGCAACCTGCTGTTCCACTGCATGGGTGAAAGGCAGGAACACATCCGGCGCATCGCCGTGATCGGTGGTGACATGGATACTGCCGGTCGCGTAGAAGCGCGGCTGCGGATTCCAGTCCCCGGCTACACCGACCACGCGGTAGTCGTGATTATCCAGGCGAATTTCGCGACCGACGCTGTCGGTACCGCCGAACAAGCGGTCGTTGAGTCGCCGGCTGATCACAAGGGCATCCGTTCCCTTGTCGTCATCCGATGCGCTCCAGCCTGCGCCGTACGCCATCGGTACGTTGAACATCGCGAAGAAATCAGTCGTCACCGCATACCCTTTCACCGCAAACGGCGCGCGCGTCGCATCCGCCGGTACCAGCGAGAAGGCAACCTGATAGAGCGCCGTCTGGCGTGGTGCGGCGTGGGCGTGCAGCAACGCCTCGGCATCGATATAGCTGAGCGTCAACGGCGGCTCGCGATGCGCATCAGGATTCGCCGGCCCCCAGTTGTCAATCTGCGGTCTATACAGCTGTGCCGATTTTCCCGGCATCGGATCCGCCGACATCGCGCGCAGCGCGGCAAACGTGACCATCGACGACGCCACGCCCGTGCCGATCAGCACAACGACCAAGATCGTCAGCACCGGACTGCGCCTGAGGCTGCGCACGGCCAGTTCGAAGTAGTAACCAAACATTACGTGCCCCCGTCAACAACAAAAACCAGATACCCCTGTAGGAGCGCACCCTGTGCGCGATGCTCTTGATTGCATCGCGCACAGGGCAATCGCGCACAGGGTGCGCTCCTACAGGTTCCTTGTTCATCACACACTCCGCGTCGCCACCACCGGCGGCACGGCAGCCGCGCGCAGCGCCGGGCCGAGCACCGCCAGCTGGCCGAGCAGCAGCATCACCACCGCGCCGATCGGCAACCAGCTCCACGGCAACCGGGCCAGCTCGTAGTAGTGCATCAGCAGTGCGTTGCCCAGGTAGGCCAGCAGCATGCCGATGGCGACGCCGATGCTGACAATCAGGGCGTTCTCGGCGAGGAAGTAGCGCAGGATATCCGCCCGTCGCGCACCGAGGGCCCGGCGGATGCCAATCTGCCGGGTGCGCTTCTGCACCCAGAAACCGGTCAACCCCATGATCCCGATCACGGTGACCGCCACCACCGCCAGGGTGATCCCGGCGAATAATCCCAGCGCAGCACGCTGGCTCTTGAACACCGCCTCGCGACGGCTGCGGTAGGTGCTCACCCGTGCGGTGATACCTGTCGGCAACAAGGCGCCGAAGTGCTGCTGGATGACCTTGCGTACACTGCGAAGCGCCGCCTCGCGCAGTGTCGGCTCCACGCGCACCGCGTAACTCAGGGTCGACGTGCTGGCGATGCGTCTTGCCAGCAGCACCGTGTCGTCCGCGCGGCCGTTGGTAGCCAGCCCCAGCTGGTTGCGCAGCAGGTGACGCACAATCCCCACCACCTGGTAGCCGAGATCATTCTTGTCGCTGGGGTCGGTCAACAGCCGACCCAGCGCCCGACCGTTTGCGAATAGTCGCTTTGCCAAGGCCTGCGTGATGATGATTGGCTGTGGGCCGCCGGCACTCCATTTCTCGTGGGTGCCGCCGATCCCGAAATCACGGTATTCACTCGGCAGAAAGTCGCGTCCGGCCACCAGCTGCAAGCCCAGGACATCGATCAGTCCCGCGCCTAGATAGCCGTTCACGCCCACCTTCACCCCAGTCGGGCCCTGCAGGGCGATATCCATGAGGTTGCCCCGTACCATCGGCAGGCCGAATGCCGCGGTGGCGGCGCGGACCCCAGGCACCTCACGTAGCGCCACCTCACCGCCGCGAACCTCAGCGGTAGTGAAGGCTCGCTGCGGCGACGCCAGCCGATCGACCAGAATCAACTGGTTGCCGGCGACGCCGCTGGGCGCCAGCATCGGCTGCAGCTGCTGCCATACCAGGAACAGCACATTGCACAGGATTGCGCAGGCCACGGCCACCTGCAGCAAGACCAGCGCCGGCATCATGCTGTGACGGCGCAGGGTGGAAAACAGAATACGGATGGACATGCTCGACCTCCCTAGGCGCTCTTGACCTGCAATGCCGGCTCCACGGCCGAGGCGCGCCAGGCCGGCAACAGGCCGACCAGCACACCGACCAGCAAGGCCATGACAAACAGGCCACCGAACATCAGCGGGTCGAGACGAGCAAGACCGGAGAAGTCGCTGCCCTGCCGACGCAAGATCCACAGACCCAGCAAGGTCAGCGGCAAGGCCAACACGCCACCGAGCATGCTGATGGCAGCCGCCTCCAGCAGGTATTGCTGAAACACCGCACGGCGTGGCGCACCCAGCGCGCGACGGATGCCCGTTTCGCCGCTGCGATGCAGAAAGCGCGCCGCCAGCAGGCCGGCCACATTCAACATGCACAACAGCAGAAACGCGCCAGCCAGTCCTGCATTCAAGCGCACACTGTCGGGAACCACATGTTGCAACTTCAGCCATTGCGCCACGCTGAAAAGCTGCGATGTCGCCGGTTTGCCGAAGCCGGAAAGCGCCTTGTGCTGCTCGACGTAATGCGTCAGGTAGCTGCGATAGACGGCAACCTGCTGAGGCGTATCCAGTTGCACCCAGAAGCCCAGCGACGCGCAATGCGCCGGGTCCGACCAGCCCAGCCGGGATACCGTCTTGTACGACGCATCGCATCCATCGGCACTACGCGGCGACAGACCGGCATCCAACGCAGCGGTATAAGGCAGGTAGAGATTTTCCCCGCCATCGCTGCTGAATATGAAGGAATCCAGACCATAGAAATGCGGCTGTGGCGCATACGGAGCGATCACGCCGACCACCTGAAACAAGGTGTTTCGGAGGCGCACCCGACGCCCCACCGCGTTGACGGTGCCGAACAGCTTTTGCGCCAACTCGGTGTCGATCAACACCACCGGCGCATGGGCGGCATCCTCGGCGGCGGTCCAGTTGCGCCCGTAGCGCAAGGCCACGCCGAACATCGGCACGAAATCGGCACTGGTCGCCAGAATCAGCTGCGCGCGCTGCGCGTGCTTGCCATCAGCCGATATTTCGTCGGCGGCCATGTTCGCCACCACCGCCTGCCGCACCGCCCGATGCGCCGAAAGCAACGCCTGCGCATCGGCCAGCTTGATGCGCCTGTAGTTGGCCTGGGTGACACCATTCAGTGATTGATAATTGGTCGGCTTGGCCAACACCGTATCCACCCATGCCAGGTACAGATGTTCACTGCGCCCGGGCAGCGGATCGGCCGACAGCACGTGCAACAGTGCCAGCGTGGTCATGCAGGCCGACAGACCCAGCGCCACCGTCAGCACCACCAATACGGTACTTTTCGGAAAGCCACGCAGGCCGCGAAAAGCCAGTTCAAGGTTGTAGCGAAACATGTCGTGACGGCTCCTCATCCGATCTCTCCCATCACACACTCCGCGTCGCCACCACCGGCGGCACGGCAGCGGCGCGCAGTGCCGGGCCGAGCACCGCCAGCTGGCCCAAGGCCCACAGCACCAGCGCACCGATCGGCAGGTAACCCAACGGCAGGCGTGGCAGTTCGTAGTGCTTCATCAGGAACAGGCTCAATACCACCGCACACAGCGAACCCAGTGCGATACCGGCACCTACAATCAGCAGGTTCTCGATCTGGAAATACAACATGATGTCGCGCCGGGTAGCACCAATGGCGCGGCGAATGCCGATCTGGTGCGTGCGTTGCTGCACCCAGAAACTGGACAGCCCGACCACGCCCAGCGCCGACAAGGCCAGCAGGCAGCCGATCACCACCAGCAGCAACCAGATCAAGGCGCGGTCATCGTGAAAATAGTCCTTTACCGTCTGCGCATAGCTGTGGCGTTCGGTGATGATGCGACGACTATCGACGCCGTCGAGTACCTTGGGCAGGTCGCGCAACGTGGCGTCGCGCGCGCCCGGCGCTGTGCGCAGCACATACATGCCGCCCCTGACGGCGGCGGCGGTTACCGGCAGCAACAGGTTGCGTTCGACGCCGTTGTATTTGTTGATCCTGGGATTCACCAGATGCCCCACAACACCCACCACGTGCGTGACGTCGCGCGCCTTGTCGCCGAGGAAAAGCGGCTGGCCCAGCGGATCCTTGCCCGGCCACAGACGATCTGCCAGCGAGCGCGTAACAATCACCGCCGGTGGTGCCTGCATATCGTCGAACGGGAAGTAGTTCACGTACTCCTGTGGAAGAAAGTCACGGCCCTGCACCAGTTTTATACCGAGAGTCTTTACGGTTCCCTGCGTCCCCGCGTAGAGGATCACGTTGCAAACCAGGTCCTTGGTATGCCCCGGACGACGCTGTACACAGGCACCCCATGCGTTCATGTTGCTGAGCGGCAGCGAGTTCACCATGACGGCCGAAGTCACCCCCGGCATGCTGCGCAGTGCCGCCAGATCGGCTTGCGCACGGCTGGTGGCACTGGCTGCGCTAGCCCCCTGATCCAGCCCGCTGCTTCTGGCCCACACCAGCTCGTTGTCCACCACCCCGGTCTGCACGTGCATCGCGGCGAGGCGATTGCCAATGATGAAGATCGCATTGCTGACGATGGCACAGGTCAAGGCGATTTCCAGCACCATCAGAATGACGGCGGTCTTGTGGTGCTTCAGCGCTGAAATGATCGGATGCATGACGTCCCTGCCTCACTGAATCTTCAAGACGGTGGCGGGCTGCAAGCGACAGGCGCGCCACGCGGGAAACAGCGCGGCCAGCACGGTCGCGCACAGTGAAAGCACCACCGTGGCACCGAGCATCACGCTATCCAGATGGGCGTAACCCGCGTATGGCACGGGCTGTTGACGCACGATCCACAGCCCCGAGAGGGTCAGCAGCAAGCCCACAACCCCACCCGCCAAGCCCACCATAAAAGCCTCGAACAACAACTGGGCGAACACCGACCGCTTCGAGGCGCCCATCGCCCTGCGGATACCCAGTTCAGCGCCGCGTCGCAAGAATTTCACCAGCAACAAGGCCACGGTATTGACCAGGCATACCAGCATGAAGCCAAGCGCCAGCAGCGTCTGCAAC
>SCSE01000069.1 GCA_004298015.1 Rhodanobacter sp. | reverse complement strand
AGGCGCCCGCCTTGAACGTTAGCCTACAACCGAGGCGCCCTGGCAGCTTCAGCAAGGCAAGCCTCCAACGACCGCTATCGGGCAATACGACTGAGCGCATGTCGGGCAGCTCCTGGCCGATTCGAGACATTCGACCGCTCGAAATATCTGATTCAGCCGGAGCTCTCATGCTCTTGCTTCTATGGCTTTCGCCAACGCGCAGCGGTGGCACACCGAGTGCGCGCCAGGATGGCGCGCTGCTCTACCCGGGGCCCCTGTGCGGCGGTGAGGTGGGGACGACAGGCCCGCAGGGGAGTCGACAAGGATGTCGACTCCTTTTCGCCCGGACAGGAGTCCGGTCGAAAAGCCCGGCACCGCCTCACGCACTTGCCGGGCATGGATGCCTGGCAAGCGCCAAGTGGGGTGGCCTTCTCTGTTGGTTACTTATCTCTTACTCCGGGCATCCTGCCCTCCGCCCTTCGGGCCGGCTTCGCCGTTCGTGCCCGTTCCGGACGGGGCGCGTGGCCACGCAAGAGATAAGTAACTCGGGCCGCGAAGCGGCACGAAACGCTCTTGATTCACGCAACACCAAATAACCAGAGCGAAGAGCATCGCGCACAGGGTGCGCTCCTACAGGTGGCATCAACGAGGTTCTGACGTTGCGACGCGCGTGCCAAGGACGGAGACTGAAGCCTCAGGGGCAGAATGCACTTTTGGGTGGCGAATGCTGGCCGACGACCGCCGTTCAACTCCGCTGGCGAACCTTGCCTGTTCCATCGGCGACGGCGATCAATGGCTGTGGCGAGGGTGCGCAGGTCGATGCTGTTTTGCAGAACTCCCGGCGATTGCGCCAGTGCGGATGGCTCAGCGTCGGTACGGCGCCAGCAGGCTGGAGTTGTCGAACAGGCCCGACGGCAGCTGATAGCGCGGCTCGCGGCCGGCGGCGATCAGCTCGCGAATGCGCGTGGCGGAGATTTCCAGCGGGGTCACCGACAACGCGACCAGCTGGCCAGCCGGCGCGCGCAGCGCCGACGGATCATCCACCCAACGGCCTGCGATCGCCTGCTTGAGCTCATCCGTCAGCACGGTCTGTTCGCCAGGCCGGCTCAGCACACCGATATGCACCAGCTCGAACAACCGGCGCCAGCCATGCCAGCCCGGCAGGCCGGCAAACGCATCGGCACCGAGCAATAGCACCAGTGGACGATCGCCCTGCGCCGCGCGCAGTTCGGCCATGGTGTCGACGGTATAGGACGGCCCGCTGCGGGTCAGTTCCCGGGTATCCAGGGTCAGCCGCGACTGGTCGCGCAGCGCCACCTGCAACATGGCCGCGCGTTGATCGGCGCTGGCGATCGGCGGCGGCCGGTGCGGCGGCACGCCCGAGGGCATGATCAGCACGTCGGCGTCGAGCAGCTCGGAGGCTTCCCAGGCTACGCACAGGTGACCGAGATGAATCGGATCGAAGGTGCCGCCGAAGATCGCCAGCGGCTTCATGCCAGCGCCTTGGCGGCGCGGGGCTCGGCGATCGCGGCAATCAAGCGCTCCGCCTCCTGCCACGGGTTGCCGATTTCGCGCCCCTTGGCCATCCGATCAATGCGCGAGGCCCGCGCCAGACATTGCAGCCAGTGCTCGCGTGGTGCGCGGCGCAGCGCCTGACGAAACAGTTGCTCGCGTGCCTGCCACAGCCGCTCGACTTTGGCCTGGGCGCTAAAATTTTGCGCATTGGCCAGTCGCAACGCCAATTGCAACTGGTTGACCAGCCAGCCCATCAGACCAATCAGCTCGTCCCCTTCGGCACGCAGGCCGGCGAGGATATGCAGCGCCCGCGCGCCGTCACCGGCGAAGGCGGCGTCGGTGAGCTTGAACGCATCGTAGCGGGCGCTGTCGGCCACCAGTGCTTCCATCTCGGCCGTGTCGATGCGGCCTTCACCGTGCAACACCACCAGCTTGTCGATCTCCTGCGCGGCGGCCAGCAAGTTGCCCTCGACGCGCTGGGCCAGCAGCAAGGCGGCCTCGCGGCTGGCGGAGAGACCCCGCGATGCCAACCGGGCACCGATCCATGCACCCCACTCGTGCGGGCGCGGCGGGTTGAACACCACCATCGTGCCGCTGGCGTCGAGCTTCTTGCTCCACGCGCCATCATGCTTGTTGCTCCAGTCCATGGCAGTGATCAGCAAGACCACGTCCGGCGGCGGATCGGCACAAAATGCGGTGATGGCCTTGGCGCCCTCGATGCCCGGCCGGCCGGTCGGCAGGCGCAGGTCGAGCAAACGACGACTGGCGAACAACGACATGCTGGCGCCGGCCCGCGCCAGGTCATTCCAGTCAAAATGCGGACCGGCCTCCAGCACCTCCCGTTCGTCGTAGCCACGTTTTTTGGCTTGTGCGCGCAAGGCATCGGCCGCTTCCAGCACCAGCAACTCGGTACCGGCAAGCAGGTACACCGGCGCCAGGCTGTCCGCCGTCAACGCCTTCTGCCATTGCGCGGGGCTGATCGGCATCAGCGGGTACTGGACGCGTTCGCCGGTGCGCCCAACGGGTGTCTGCCGACCGCCTGCAAACGGAACAGGATCGCCTGCACCATGTCGTCGTTGAGGCTGCGCTGGATCTCTTGCACCTGCGAGGCATTGCCCACCGTATCGGTGGCGTCGTAACTGAATTGCCGTGACATATTGATGGTTTGCGGCGCCACCAGCATGCGGCCTTCGGCATCGACCACGTTGAACTGCACCTCGTCGTGCACGGCGTATTCAGTGATCCGCACGTAGCCGCCGGCGGTCAGCGTATCGGTGCTGAACCTCGCTACCGGCACGTTCAATTCGGCGATGCCGGGGCCACGGCTGTCCTCGACGGTGGCGCCGGCGCTGCGCAGCGCGCGCGCCAGGATACGCTGCAGGTCACCGGAGCCGCTGACCACCAGATGGACACGCTGCATCGACGCGGGCAACGCCGCGTTCCGGCGCAGATGAAAGCCGCAGGCGGCAAGCGCCAGCACCGACACCAGCAGCAGCGTTGCCTGAAAGGATCGGCCCGTTTTGATCAAGCTCATGGATCTCATCCTGCGACGATGTTGACGATCTTGCCGGGTACCACGATGACCTTGCGCACGCTCAACCCCTGCAGGAAGCTCACCACCTGCGGTTGCGCACGGGCAAGTGCCTCGGCCTCTTGCTTCGAGGCGCTGACGGGCAACTCGATGGTAGCGCGCAACTTGCCGTTGATCTGCACCGCCAGCGTCACGGTGTCGCGCACCAGGGCGGTCGGATCGACCTGCGGCCACGGCTGCTCCTCGAGTACCGCCAGCGGATGACCGAGCACCTGCCACAACGCGTGGCTGATGTGCGGCACCACCGGATTGAGCAGCAGCACCATGGTTTCCAGCGCCTCATGGCGCACGGCCCGCCCCTGCGCGCTCTGGTCATCGAACTTGTTCAACGCGTTCAGCAGTTCCATCAAGGCGGCGATCGCGGTATTGAACGCATGACGCCGGCCAAAGTCGTCACTGACTTTCTGGATCGTTTCGTGCAACTGGCGGCGCAGGGTCTTCTGGCCGGCATCCAGCACTGAGGGATCGACCACGGGATGATCGGGGTTTGCCGCATGCGACGTCACCTCACGCCAGATCCGCTTGAGGAACCGCGCCATGCCCTCGACGCCCGCTTCGTTCCACTCCAGCGACTGCTCCGGGGGCGCGGCAAACATCGAGAACAGGCGCACCGTGTCGGCACCGTATTTGTCGACCATGGTCTGTGGATCGACGCCGTTGTTCTTCGACTTGGCCATCTTCTCGATACCGCCGATCTGCACCGGCTGACCGTCGGCCTTCAGTCGGGCGCCGATCACGCGCGCCTTGTCGTCGCGCTGGATCTCGACCTCGGACGGATTGAGCCAGTCCTTCGAACCGTCGGCGTTGTCGCGATAAAACGTTTCGGCGATGACCATGCCCTGGCACAACAGGTTCGTCGCCGGCTCGTCACTGGCCACCATGCCGGCATCGCGCAGCAGCTTGTGATACAGGCGAAAGTACAGCAGATGCATGATCGCGTGTTCGATACCGCCGATGTACTGGTCGACAGGCAGCCAGTAATTGGCACGTTCATCGACCTGCGCGTTCGCACCCGGGCTGGTATAGCGGGCGTAGTACCAGCTCGATTCCATGAACGTGTCGAAGGTGTCGGTCTCGCGCTCGGCCGACCCACCGCACTGCGGGCAGGTGGTCTGGCGCCACGCGGGATCGGCCTTGATCGGCGACTGTACGCCGCTGAATGCCACATCCTCGGGAAGCACCACGGGAAGCTGATCCTCCGGCACCGGCACCGCACCGCATGCCTGGCAATAGATCACCGGAATCGGGCAACCCCAATAGCGCTGGCGACTGACCCCCCAATCGCGCAGGCGCCAGTTGATCCGGCGTGACCCGCTGCCCTCGCGCTCGAAGCGCGCGGCCAGCGCGGCCAGCGCCTGCTCGAACTCCATGCCGTCATACTCGCCGGAGTTGACCAGGACGCCACGCGCCGTCCACGCCGCCTCCTCCTGGATGCGGCGTTCGAATTCCTCGATCACACGCACGGGCGCAGAAATATCCTGCGTATTGGTCTCGCGCCCGCGCAAGGCCGCACGCATCGGATCGATGCCGACGCCCAGGGAGAGGTCGTGCTCGATCTCCTTCAAGGCATCGAGTACCGAACGGTCGACGATCACCATCGTGATCGGCAAGCTGTATTTCTGTGCAAACTCCCAGTCGCGCTGGTCGTGCGCCGGCACCGCCATCACCGCGCCGGTGCCATAGCCCATCAGCACGAAGTTGGCGATCCAGATCGGCACCGGCTCACCGCTGAGCGGGTGAATCGCCCGCAGGCCGGTGTCCATGCCGCGCTTTTCCTGGGTCTCCAGCTCGGCCTCGGAGACGCCGCCGTGTTTGAGGTCGGCGATGAAGTCGGCAAGCTTCGGGTTGTCCTTTGCGGCCTGCAGCGCCAGCGGATGCTCGGCGGCAATCGACAGGAAGGTGACGCCCATCAAGGTATCAGGCCGGGTGGTGAACACACTCAGCGGCTCGCCCTTGCCTTCCAGCGCAAAATGGATTTCCAGGCCCTCGCTGCGCCCCAGCCAGTTGCGCTGCATGGTCTTGACCGCGTCGGGCCAGCCCGGCAGCGTATCCAGTCCGTCCAGCAGCTCCTGTGCGTAGTCGGTGATTTTCAGGAACCACTGCGGGATCTCGCGCTTCTCGACAACGGCCCCCGAGCGCCAGCCGCGACCGTCGACGACCTGCTCGTTGGCCAGCACGGTCTGGTCGACCGGGTCCCAGTTCACCACCGCGTTCTTGCGGTAGGCCATGCCGTTCTTCAACAGGCGGGTGAACATCAGCTGTTCCCAGCGGTAGTAGTCCGGGCGGCAGGTGGCAAACTCGCGGGTCCAGTCGATCGCGTAACCCAGCGACTTCAGCTGGCTGCGCATATGCTCGATGTTGGCGTAGGTCCATTGGGCCGGCGCCGTGTTGTTCTTGATCGCGGCGTTCTCCGCCGGCAGCCCGAACGCATCCCAGGCCATCGGCTGCAGCACGTTCTTGCCGTTCATCCGCTGATAGCGGCTGATCACGTCACCGATGGTGTAATTGCGCACATGCCCCATGTGCAGTGCGCCCGAGGGGTACGGCAACATCGACATGCAGAAGAACTTGGGCCGCGAAGCGTCCTCGGTGACCTCATAGGCCTTTTGCGCCGTCCAGTACTGTTGCGCGGCGGACTCCACTACCTGCGGGCGATAGCCCTGCCCGGTCGTGTCGTCCTGCTCGGCGGGAGTCGCGTCGTGAGTCTGCTGCATGGTGGTTCGCGCCGTAATGCGGGTGAAGCAGTCGACGACAGCCGACTGCGGGGGAACGGATCAGACTAGCCGAGCACAGGCCGGGCGCCAAGTCCGAGCCGCTTCCAATGACATATCCACCGTTGCGAATCGGGCCTTCGCAGCGCGAGCGTCGCCGGGCGCCCGTGGCCTGGCCCCGGGCCGGCGTTTCCCCCAGGGCCTCAGCGTGGCGGACAGGCCGCCGCCTGTCCCGCGGCAAGACGGCGTGCCACCGCCGCAATCTGTCCAGCCAGCACGCCAATGGCGCGCTGATGACCCTGCACCAGGGCGTCATAACCCGGACCGACCGCTTCCCGGATCCGGCTGGTACAAGCCAGCACGCCGCCATGCTGGACATGCATGGCACGCACGCTCCAGGCACCCTCCATCAAGGCATAGTGCCCCGCTTGCGAGTCGAAACGGCGAAGATCCAGCTTGACGCGCAGGCGCGGCTTGTCCCCGCCAGGCAACCCGCTGACATCCTGACTGCCCAGCGCCCGTGCAAGATCAACCGCCAAGGCGCTGCGTACCTCATCGCCCAGCGGCGCAATCCAGCGCCGGTCATTGAGCAACACCACCCCCTGACCGCCCTGGCGTACCAGCAGCTGCGGCTGATCGACCTGCGCCGGCACGCTGACCGGCAGCAACTCGAACGGCAGCGAGACGGCTCCCGGGTTTGCCGCCGCAGAGGTGATGTCGGCAGCGCTTCCGGCTGGCGGCACCAGGGTGTAGTAGTGCATCGGCGCCGAAGCGCAGCCGCTTAACAGCAGCATGACGGCGAGGCCCAGCACGTACATCCGTTGACGCATCATGGCTTGCTCCCTTGCGACGGTTGGCTGGCCGGCACCGCGGGTACGGCCGGTGGGGGTGGCGACGGTTCGGCATCCGGGCGTCGGCCACGCAGCAAAGCCGAGGGGTGGACGTCCAGATAGTCGACGAAGACACGCAACGAACGGGCGGCGCGCTGCAACTCCTGCAACGTCAGGCCGAGATTTTGTTGCAACGGCGAGTCGCCGGAGAGAGCGTCGCTTGCCGTACCCATGGTCGTCTGTACCCCGTGCATGGTCTGACTGAGCTGCGGCAGCGTCTTGCCGTTGACCTGCCTGATGGTGGCGTTGAGGCTGGTCAGGGTCAGATCGAGGTTTTTGCCGATGCTGTCAAACGGGATCTTGTCGAGTTTGGTGACGATCTCGGCCACCTGGTCCTGCAGCTTGTCGAAACTGCCGGGGACGGTGGGAATGGTCATCGGCTTGGCGTCCGGATCAAACCGCACTTTCGACGCATGCGGCACAAAGTCCATCGCCACGTACAGCTGGCCGGTCAGAAGATTGCCCGTGCGCGCCTGCGCACGCAGACCGTTCGCCACCAAACGCGCCATCAGCTGGGACAGGTCCGGATTTTCACCGCGCGCCTTCGCCTGCGCCTCCAGTTGCTGGTAGGCCTTGCCAAGACGCTGCGGATAGACCACGGCGCCGACCAGCACCGGGAATCGCCCGGTCTTCTCGTTGTAGTCAAGGCGCACCGACACCACCTTGCCCAGATTGATACCGAGAAACTCGACCGGCGCCCCGACGGCCAGGCCCCGAACGGATTGCTCAAAACGCATGCGGATGTAACGTGGCGGGCCGTCCGGCGGCGCCATCGCATCCTCGCGGCTGCTGAACAACCGGTAGTTGGTGTCTTCCGGCGCCGGGGTGTTGTCATGCGGACCCTTCGGGTCCTGGAACGCCACGCCACCGGCAATCACCGTGGCCAGCGATTGGGTATCGAGCTTCAGGCCGTTGGCACCCAGCGACAGGTCGACACCGCTGGCATTCCAGAAGCGGCTGGCCGGGGTGACGAATTTGTCGTTCGGACCATCGACGAAGATATGCAGCGAAACGCCTTCGCCGTCCTTGTCGAGCTTGTAGGAAACCACTCTGCCGACCTGGATATGCCGGTAATACACCGGCGAGCCGATATCCAGCGAGCCGAGATCATCGGTATGCAGTTCGAAGCTGCGACCCGGAGCGCCGTGCTTTACCGCAGGCGGTGTCTCCAGACCCACGAAATCGTCCTCGGGCTTGGACGAGTCGCCGACGTCGGCACCGATGTAGGCGCCGGAAAACAGCGTGCCGATACCCGACACGCCACCCAGTCCGATGCGTGGCCTGACCACCCAGAAACGGCTGCCCTTGGTGGCAAACCCCTCGGCGCTTCGCTCCAGTGCCACGGTCACCAGGACATGACTTCGATCCGGGCTCAGCCGGATCTTCTTGGCCCGACCGATCACCACATTCTTGTACTTTACCGGCGTCTTGCCCGCATCCAGTCCCTCGGCACTCTGAAAGCTGACCGTGATCTGCGGCCCCGCCTGCAACCAGCTGTTGACCACCAGCGACAGGCCGACCAACGCTGCCAGCGCCGGCACCAGCCAGATCAGGGCGGTATTGAAATGATGCCGCCGGACCACCGGCTGCGGCAGCTCGTCGTGCCCCGAGCCATCCTCGTGGGGAGTGTTGTCGTCAGTCATCGGTGTCCCTGCCATCCCAGATCAACCGGGGATCGAAACTCATGGAAGCCAGCATGGTCAATACCACGGTCAGTCCGAAAAAGATCACGCCGGGCAGCGGTTCGACCCGACTCAGCACGTTGAAACGCACAAGTGCCGTCAGCAGCGACACCACAAACACATCCAGCATCGACCAGTACCCGATGAGCTCGACCAGGCGATAGAGCCTGGCACGCTGCGGCAAGGCCCAGTCACTGCGGCGCTGGCTGCTCACCAGCAGGGTTCCCAGGGTGAAGAATTTCAGCATCGGCACCACGATGCTGGCGACAAACACGATCACGGCCAGATCCGGCGACCCCTTGACCCACAGCTCGACAACACCGCTGAGAATGGTGTTGTTGTCAATCTCGTTGAGGCTGGCGGTGCGCATGATCGGCACCACGTTGGCCGGGATATACATGATGAACGCGGCGATCAGCAATGCCCAGGTGCGCCGGTAACTGGCCGGCTTGCGACGATGCAACGCCGACCCGCAGCGCGGGCAGGCAACCCGAGCCTCCGGATCGCGCCGGAATGGCGCATCGCTGCAGGCCAGTCCGCAGACATGGCAGCCGACCAGCCCCAACTCCGTGGCCCGCGGCAGCGCATTCACGCGTTTGGCTCCGTGGTCAACTCCCACAGCTGGCGCAGATCGACTCCGGCAAAGACCGTGATCAGCAGAGTCAACACGGCATAGGCGTAAATGCCCGGATCCGGCAGCACGTCAAAATAGACATGCGCCTTGACGATCGCCACCAGCGCGCCCAGCACGAACACCTCGCTCATGGTCCACGGACCGATGTAGTGCAGGGTCACCATCATCGGCATGAAACCCGGCGCGCGCCGGCCGCTGCGCGCAAACCACAACAACCAGCCCAAGGTCAGCATCTTCAGCAACGGAAAGAAAAACAGGGTGAAGGCCGCCAGCACGGAAACCACCTGGGCTTGCTGCCGCCACATCGCAATGATCATGCCCCACAAGGTGCTGTCGCTGTACTGCCCGTTCAGGCCCAGGGTAATGATCGGCCAGACGTTGGCCTGCACGAACATGATCAGCGCGGTAAGCACCAACGCCAGCATGACGTTGATACTGAGACCCTGATGGCGCTCCAGCACCGCGTGACAGCGCGCACATTGGGCAACCTCGCCGCGCGCCAGCAGGCGACGACGGTAGACGGTGTCGCAGTGCTCGCAAATCAGCAGTGCGTCGGACGAGATGATAGCCATGCGCTCGGTGACATGCCTGGGCTGGAAGGGGTCGGGTGGCCATTCTCGCAAATCCGGGCGGCGACATGCTGAACCCGCATGCCCGCGTCGCGCCTTGATATGCTCGACGATGCCCTGATCTGATCTTCGTTCGCCAACGCTGGAGTTTACCGTGTCCGCCACTTCCCCCACCCACGTATTCGACGTGGATCAGCAACGTTTCGAAGCCGATGTACTGCAGGCATCCCTGAACACGCCGGTACTGGTGGATTTCTGGGCAACCTGGTGCGAGCCGTGCAAGACGCTTGGCCCGATGCTGGAAAAGCTTGCCGCCGAATACAACGGCGCATTCCGGCTGGGCAAGGTCGATGTCGACACGCAGCAGGAACTGGCCGGCATGTTCGGTATCAAGAGCATCCCGACCGTGGTGCTGGTGAAGGACGGGCAGGTACTCGACGGTTTCACCGGCGCGCTGCCGGAAGGCCAGCTGCGCGAGTTCCTGTCGCGCCACCTGCAGCCGCTCGATGCACCGGTGACGGAGGACGCTGCTGCCGACGTCGACGCGGAGACACCGGCGCAGGCGATCAACCGGTTGCAGCAAGCCATCGCCACGGAGCCGGACAAGGCCGCGCTGAAACTTGAACTGGCAGTGGCGCTGATGCAGGCCGGCCAGGCCGACGCCGCCGAAGCGGAGCTGACCGCCCTGCCCGCCAACCTCGCCACCGATGCGCGCGCGCTGCGCCTGCGTGGCGAACTGGAGTTGATCCACGCGGTGGCAGACGCCCCCACGCTCACCGAGTTGCAGCAGCGCGTGCAGGCCGACAGCGGCGACTGGGCTGCCCGCGACCAGCTCGGTGTACGCCTGTTGCTCGAAGGCGATCCAGAAGCCGGCCTGGAGCAATTTCTCAGCATCCTGCAACACGCCCGTGACTGGAACGACGGCCAGGCGAAGAAGCGCCTGCTTGCCGCGTTCAGCACACTCGACGATGCCGAACTGGTCGGCCGTTATCGTCGCAAGATGGCCTCGCTGTTGTTCTGATTGACGTGCACGAGCGCACCCTGCGCGCGAACGCTTTTCGCTTATTCTCAAAGACCAAAGAGCATCGCCCACAGGGTGGGCTGCTACACGTGCGCGCAGTCAATCCATACCTGCGCGCATGTTCGGCTACGCTGCCCTCTTCCAACCAGAAGAACCTGCGCATGCGCGCCTCCAATTTCCGCCGCCTGCTCAACCTGTGGCCACCGTTCTTGTTCAACAGCATTCGCCTGCAATCGCTCAGCGACGACTACAGCGAAGCTGTCGTGGTGCTGCGGCTGCGCCCGTGGAACCGCAACTACGTGCATAGCCAGTTCGGCGGCAATCTGTTGGCGATGGCCGATCCGTTCTGGATGCTGCTGGTGATGCACCGCCTCGGCAACGACTACATCGTGTGGGACAAGGCCGGCACGATCGACTTCGTCGCACCCGGCCGTGAGCATGTCCATGCCCACTTCAAGCTCGAACCGGCGGTGGTCGACGAACTGCGGGCCGCAGCCGCCAACGGGCAGAAAGTGCTGCGCTGGTTCGAGACCGAGATCAAGACCGCCTCCGGCAACGTGATTGCCGTGGTCCGCAAGCAGATCTATGTCCGGCTGAAGCCAAGAGCACGCTGAATGATCCACCAGACCGCATCCCCGCCGGAAACGACGCGCCGATGTTCGTGAAGCAGGGCTTCAAAGCGTTGCTGCTGATTTCTGCCTGACATGGCTACCTGCGGTTCCCGGCACTCGTCATCATGATTCGCGCGGCCACGAAAAAAATCACAGCGCCCACCTCGGGTGGCCTGCGCCCGGTTTCCGCGGCGGCCTTCGCTACCCGTACAATGCGGCTATCTCATCAGCTCTCACGGTCATGCCTTCATTGCGTATCAGACGTTACCTGCTGACCGGCCTGCTCACCTTCATCCCGCTGTGGGTGACCTGGCTGGTGTTCAAGTTCGTGCTGAGCATGCTCGCGGGGATCGGTGCCCCGCTGGTCGGTGCGCTGATCGCCGCCCTGTCGATGGTCGCCCCGGATGCTGCTGTCACGTTGAACACCGAGTGGCTGAACTTCATCGTCGCACTGCTGCTCACGCTGGGTGCGCTCTACCTGCTCGGCTTCGTGGCCAACCGGGTGATCGGCCAGCGCTTCATCAACGGTTTCGACACGCTGTTGTCGCGCATCCCGCTGGTACAAACGATCTACGGCGGCACCAAGAAGCTGATGGCGGTGCTGCAGACCAAGCCCAGCGGCGTGCAACGGGTGGTGCTGGTGGAGTTTCCACGCCGCGGCATGAAGGTGGTCGGCTTCGTCACCCGGGTGATGCGCGAGGAGGGGAGCGGGCGCGAGATGGCGGCTGTGTTCATCCCGACCACGCCCAATCCCACCGGCGGCTATCTCGAAGTGGTGCCACTGGATGAGCTGACGCCGACCGACTGGACCATGGATCAGGCCATGGCATTCATCATTTCCGGTGGTGCGGTGGCGCCGGACACCCTGCCCGCTTCGCCCAGGGTCGTCGCGCAGCAGACCGAGCCGGATCGTCCCGCGTAACAGCCACCGAATGTCGATCGCCACTGCCGTGGCGATCACAGAAACCGCCGCAACCGGGACGCATTCCGGCGTGGGGTGGCAGCCGGTGCATCGCGACGCGCAAGCGCACGCCACCGGCGTTTGCACCCCTGACCTTTGACACTGTCCGCACCGTGACGTTTGGCCTAGTTTGGATCGGCATGGCTGCGTTTTGCGAGGTGCTTGCGAACCTGCAGTCAGGGAACTGATGGCGCATTCGTGCCACGGACAAATCACCCACCTCGAGGAAAATCCATGACCAAGCCGTATCTGAAACCGCTGGCACTCGCGGTAAGCCTGGCTCTCTCTCTGACCGCTTGCGGCAAACACGAAGCGGCAGCTCCGGCCAGCACCCCGGCCAAAAGCGCCAGCGCCGCACCGGCGCATGCCAGCACGGTGGCGACCGCCAAGCCCGCCAGCAAGAGCATTTTCAGCGTCAGTGAACTGGGACCGTTTGCCGAAGCCTGCCAGAACTTCAATACCTTCGTGAATGCTAAATGGGTCAAGGCCAACCCGATTCCTGCCGACCAGACGGTCTGGGGTTCGTTCAGCAAGCTTCACGAAAAGAGCCTCAAGGACCAGCATCAGCTGGTCACGCAGGCCGAGAAAGAAGCCGCTACGGCGAAAGCTGGCTCGATCGAGCAAAAAATCGGCTGGCTGTTCCACTCGGGCATGAACATGGACGCCCGCAACAAGGCTGGATTTGACCCGATCAAACCGGACCTGGCCTCCATCGACGCGCTCAAGTCCCGCCGCAGCCTGCCGGCATGGCTGAACAAGTCGTTCGCCAAAGGCGACGGTGCTGTGTTCAGCTTCGGCTCCGGTGCCGATTACAAGAACGCCAAGCTGCAGATCGGCTACACCTATCAGAGTGGTCTCGGTTTGCCCACGCCGGCTTACTACACCAAGCCCGAGTACAAGGATGTCCGCGCCGCCTACGTCAAATACATGGCCAAACTGTTCGAACTGACCGGCACCCCGGCCAAGCAGGCCACCCGTCAGGCCGATCTGGCGATGAAGTTTGAAACCGCCCTGGCCAGGCATTCGGTGCCGCGCGTGGAAATGCGCAAGCCGGCAAATCAGTACCACTTCGTGTCGGTCGCCGAAGCCGACAGGATGACCCCACACTTCAACTGGAAAGCCTTCTTCAAGGCCCAGGGCGTCACCATCGACAAAGGCTTCTCGCTGTCGCAGCCGAAGTTCTTCAAGGAGTTCGACCACCTGCTGGCGCGTGCACCGCTGGACGAATGGAAGGCTTACCTGAAATTCCACACCATCTCCAGCGCCGCCAATGCCTTGTCCGAACCGTTCGTCGACGCCTCGTTTGATTTCTACGGCAAAACCCTGCGCGGCCAGCCGGAGCAACGCCCGCAGTGGAAGCGCTCGCTCAGCGCGGTGAACAGTGCCATGGGCCAGGCCCTGGGGCAGCTGTACGTCGCCAAGTATTTCCCGCCCGAGGCCAAGGAGCGCGCCAAGGAACTGGTCCACAATGTCCGCGTGGCTCTGAAGAACCGCATCGAGAACCTCGACTGGATGAGTGCCGAGACCAAGGCCAAGGCGATCGACAAGTGGAAGATGTTCCTGCCGAAGATCGGCTATCCGGACAAGTGGCGCAGCTGGGAGGGCCTGAAGATCAGCCCGGACAACTTCTATGGCAACCTCGAGGCCGCGGCCAAGTTCAACTACGACTACGACATCGCCAAGATCGGCAAACCCACCGATCGCCAGGACTGGGGCATGACGCCGCAGACGGTCAACGCTTACTACAACCCGACCGACAACACGATCAACTTCCCGGCGGCGATCCTGCAACCGCCGTTCTTCTATGCCCACGGTGACGACGCCATCAACTACGGTGGCATCGGTGCGGTAATCGGCCATGAATCCAGCCATGGCTTCGACGATCAGGGCAGCCAGTTCGACGGTAGCGGCAATCTGCACGACTGGTGGACCAAGACCGATCGCAAGAATTTCGATGCGCGCACGGCGAAACTGGTGCAGCAATTCGACAGCTATGTACCGCTGCCCGACCATCCGAAGCTGCACGTCAACGGCAAGCTGACCCTGGGCGAGAACATCGCCGACCTGGGCGGCCTCAACATCGCCTACGACGCACTGCAGACGGCGCTGAAGAATCATCCGAAGGAGGCCAAGGAGAAGATCGACGGCTACACCGAGGACCAGCGCTTCTTCCTCAACTGGGCCCGCGTATGGCGTGGCTCGATCCGCGAGAAGGCACAGCTGGTGTATCTGAATGCCGATCCGCATTCGCCGATGCAGTTCCGTGCCATGGGCGCTCCGTCCAACATGCCGGCATTCGCCAAGGCGTTCCAGTGCAAGCCGGGCGACCCGATGGTGCGTCCCGCCGACAAGCAGGTGAACATCTGGTAAGCCCTCAGGGGGTGCGGCAGCCGGGACGTCGACCCGATTGACGGAAGCGTGCCGCCGACACCGGTGAAAAACCCAAAAAAGCCCCGCTTCGCAAGCGGGGCTTTTTTGTGCCATGAGTAACGTGTCGAGAGATTCGGCGACAGGAAACCGATAACCCGTGACAGCGTCCGTGACGCGGAGGCGGCGCAGGCAAACTTCTGGCGGACGACTTCGTCAAACCAATCGTCCACTGAAAAACATCAACGACATGGCCGCCGGTTTAAGGATGGAGCTGCAGCGCTCGCCCATGATGTCGCACCCCGGGAATGAGCTCCGAGCGACCTACCCCATGGTGACGCAGGTCGGCAGTTCGCCCGCGACAAGGCCGTTGGACGCGCGTTTTAATTTTCGCAAAGTCATTTTAAATCAACGACTCATGCTCGACCGCCGGTAGGAAAAAGCCGACAAGCGGTGTTCTGACGCAAGAACAGGCGGCAATTTTTTACGTTCATTCTTTGTTCACTATTTATCGCCGAATCTGGCCTCATAACGGGCTACACGACGGGCGGCATGACAAACCGTGCCGCGCGGTTGCAAGCCAATCCGCGCGCAGTGGATCGACCACCACATCGCGGGAAACGCCAGCGAATCACTGGCGTGAAAGTCCGCCGATTTGGCACCAAACAGGGGGTGCAGGTAAATGCAACTGATCCGGGCACCTCGCGTGCCTTCCAGCGGGTTTACGCTGATTGAGCTGATGGTCACCCTCGCGGTCGCCGTCATACTCGCCATGATTGCGGTTCCCAGCTACCGCACCATGACCCTCAATGCCCGCCGGGATTCATTGGTGGATGCGCTGGTCGCCTCTCTCCACTACGCCAGAAACCAGGCACTGAATCTGGATCAGGACACGACTGTGTGCGCTGGCACTCCCGGTGCCGGTTGTACCGGTGGCCAGTGGGCGTCGGGCTGGGAGGTGGTGCAGGCACCACCTGCCGCGGTGCCGGTCGTGCTGACCACCCATGCGCTGCAAGCCTCGTCGACCACCCCCACGCTCACGGCGGTCCAGGGCAGTAGCGGTTTTCGGTTTTCCGGCAACGGGCTGGTGACCTTTATACCCGCGCTCTCCGGCGGCACCGAGTTCCTGAAAGTGTGCGACTCGCGGGGCGCAGCAGCCGCCCGCGCAGTGGAGATCAGCCGCTCGGGTTATATCCAGTCCTCGACGACCCCGGGCCTGGCGCCCGACGGCACCGCGCTCGCGTGCCCTTGAGAACAGACCACGATGACCATCAAAAAGGCAAATCGCGGCTTTACCCTGATCGAGGTCCTGATCGCCATGCTGGTGATGTCGCTCGGCTTGCTGGGCGTGGCTGCCACGCTGATCACCGCCATGCACAGCGCAAATTCAAACTATCTGAAGCAGCAGGCCGTGCAATCCACCTATGACATGGCCGATCGCATGCGTTCCAACTTTCTGGTGGCATCGATTCCCAACGCGGGGAACCCCTACGTGACCGGCCCCAGCGCACCCGGTGCAACAGCACCGACCCCTGACTGCACGGCTACCGCGTGCACCGGGTCCGCCATGGCCGCTTACGACGTGTGGCAGTGGAAGGAAGCGCTGAAGAACACCTTGCCGGGCGGCCTCGGCTCCATCACCGTGGTACCCGCGGCCACCGGAAACAAGGCGTTGGTGACCATTACCGTCCAATGGAGCGACCAGCCCGCCCGCGCCACGTTCAACCCCACGTCGGCCGTGACCACGGCGACCTTCAGCGTGGTGACCCAGCTATGAAATCGCGCACGTCAGGTTTCGGACTGATCGAATTGATGATTGGCATGGGGCTTGGCCTGCTGGTGCTGGCAGGCGTGCTGGTGATCTTTCTGGCGCAGCGACAGGCGTATCAGAACGCCACCTCGCAGGCGCTGATCCAGGATGCCGACAATGCGCTTTCAGCCATCATCACACCAGTAGTGCGAGGCGCCGGTTTCATGGGTTGCAGCACCATCGGCAACGGCGTGGTGACCTATGTCGCCGCGCGCAACACCCCACTGACCTTCGACACCAGCAGCGCCGTCAAGGGTTTCGAGGCCTCCAGCATGCCGGCCAAGATTGTCGATGGTGCCGCCAATGACACCACGGCGAGCGACTGGACACCGTCACTGGACGCCTCGTTCCTGACCGCCAGCGTCGGTGGCGTGGAGCAAGGCAGCGACGTACTGGTACTTATCGGCGCAGCGCCCGGCGATTCGCCGGTGGGAATGATAAGTTTCGGGGCCGGGCTGATCAAGGTGAACGACTCCAGCGGAATCACCAATACGCGGCAGATGATAGCCCTGTCGGATTGCGGCAAAAGCTCGATTTTCGAAATCAACCCGGCTGCGAGCAACAATCTTGCGTACACCATGGGGCCCAATGGCACGCCGGCGTATCCGTCCGGTTCACAGGTGATACCGATTCAGCAAACCGCGTTTTTCGTGGCCAAGCCGAAAAATTCAGGTCAAAGCGCACTGTTCCGGGGTGTGATGACGATTCCTTCCGGAGGCAGCGCCGCGAATGCCACGTGGGCGATCAGCGAAATCCTGCCCGGCGTTGTCAACATGCAGGTGCTGTACGGCATCGGCGTGAATGGCCAGACCACACAATATGTTGACGCCAGTGCGGTGACCAACTGGAGCGCGGTGACCACGATCAAACTGGGATTCCTGCTCGAGGGAAATTCGGCATCCACCACCGCGTCGACCAATCTGACCTCGTTCACGATTTTCAACACCGCACTGAAAGTTCCCGTCGATTCGCGGCTGCGGCACACGTACTACATGACCGTAAACCTGCGGAACAGCACACTATGAAGCCCTGCATCAGTCGCCGCCAAAAGCCCCGTGACCGCGGCATGGTACTGCCCACCGTGCTGATCATGCTGTTGATACTGTCGGTCGCTTCCGTGGTGCTGGTGGAACAGATCAGCACCCAGACCCGCATGGCGGGCAACAGCGCGAATACGGACATGTCGCTGCAGGTCGCCGAAGCGCTGCTGCAAACAGCCACCAGCCAACTCCTCTCAGGGGCCTATACCGAAGCCGAGTTTCGCGCCGATGCAAACGGCCTCTATTATTTTCGCGCCTCGAATTACAGCCCCAGCGCCTGGGTTCCATGGAAGATCCCCGCGGTCTGGAACACTGTGCCGCCACAACCTGTCGTCGGCCCGGGTGACGCCACCACCGATCGTCGATTCATGATTGAAGAACTGCCTGCCGTAGTCAGTCCCGGCGGCAGCACCCAGAAGGCATATCGCATCACCGCCCGGGTCATCGGCCGGGGTGGGCAAGGCACCGTCATGCTGCAGACCCTTTACAAACTTTGACCATGACACGCAGGTCTCCCCCTATGCGCAAGCCGACTTCATCCGCTACCCGACCACTGTCATCGGTATCCGGTATCGCCTTGACCGTGCTGCTGATCGGCATCCTGAACCTGCACCCCGATCCGGCCCATGCCGGACCGGTGACCCAGCCGATTTCGCAGGTACCCCTGACCACGGTAGTAGCCAATCATCCACAGATCCTGCTCGCGGTGGGCAATTCCGAGTCGATGGACGGCAGCCTGTCCGGCGCCATCATGACGGGATCAGGATCTCTGGGAAGCTCGCTGTCCTCGCTCGGTACATCCAGTTCGCCAACCAACTACACCATCCCCACCGGATTCACCCCACCCATGACGCCCGGGGCCGTGGGCGTGGCACCCTACACGGTCCAATCCGGCAGCACCCTGTACGACAACGGGCCGAGCCGTCTGAACGTTGCGAAAGCTGGTATCGCGGCAATCCTTCAGCAATACATGAAGTCAGCCGATTTCGCCCTGATGGACTACAGCACATCGGGCACCCAGCTCTACAAGACGTGGGTGTACTACATGTCGCAGAGCGGCGGTTTCACCTTCAGCGATACGGTGCCGAGCAATGGCACATCGTATGTCAACAACCCCTGCTACGACTACTCGAGCGGTTCGTCGACGGTGGACAGCAACTGCCAGGCCATCAACCACAGCGGTTTGTATTCGGTCGATATCGGCGATTACCCCTACATGCTGGTGCAGGCTTCCAGCGACGACCCCAGCATCAACGACGTGCTGTATACCGGAGGAAACTGGGTTCCCGGAGTTTTCATTTCATACAACGGCCCTTCGCCAGCGAACCCATATACGGCCTACACGCTCTCCCAGTACAACAGCAGCCTGGCGAACATCCTCTCTGTCTACCATCGCACGATCCCGTACATTGGACAGTGGGGCACCTACCCCACCAATGCCGGCTATATACCGTTTGCACCCCAGGTGATGTACGCCGAACGGGGCTTCGGCTACGGTGCGACTGCAAGCAGCAGCACAGGCGCTACCGTGGTTGGGATGACCTCGGCGATCGTACCTCCGAGTAAGGCGCCGACCGCCAGCAGCATCAGCAATGCGATCGCCAAATTCACGCCGTATCTCGCGCCGGAGACCAGCAACGCCAGCACCACGGAGATCAAGTCCCTGGGTGGCCAGTCCGCGCTATCCGGGTTGCTCGCCGGCGCCGCCGTTGAATTGCAGAAAGACAAGCCTTCCAGCAGTAGCAGCACGTGCGTCACTCATCAATACGTGGTGCTGATCACCGATGGACTACCCACCCAGGACCTGAGTGGACGCTCGTGGCCACCACTGGGTAGCGACGCTGCGACCGGATACGGCGTCTACGCCACCTTCAATACCAATGGCACGGTCCAGAGCACCAACGATCAGGCATTGACCGATACCATCGCCAAGATCAGCGCGCTTCAGGCCGCGGGGGTGGAGACATATGTGATTGGCCTGGGTGCCGGTGTCGACCCCACAAAGAATCCGATCGCGGCCAAGACACTGCACGCCATGGCTCTTGCCGGCGCCACCGGCAGCGACTTCCTGCCTGCCACCAGCCCCCAGGCACTGGTTAACGCGCTGGCACAGGTTCTTTCCCAGGTGCTGGCCAAGAACATCTCCACCAGCGCGGCGGCCGCCAACTCGACGACATTGAACACTGGCTCGCAGGTCTACCAGGCCACCTTCAGCTCCGCCGACTGGAGTGGCGACCTGTCGGAATATGCGATCGATCCGACGACCGGTGCCATCGCCACCAAGGCGACCTGGAGTGCCCAGGCGCAGCTCGACAGCAATGGCTGGACTACTCGCCACATTGCCACCTGGGATCCCTATGCGAGCACGCCGGGCGGCGTCGCCTTCAGCTGGAACAGCTTGTCACCCACCTTGCAAGCGGAGTTGGCAGCATCACCCAGCGGGTCGACCGACACCGGCCCCAACCGGGTGGATTACCTACGCGGCAGCAATACGCTGGAACAGAGTGGGAGCAACCCCGGCGGCATATATCGCAACCGTACGCACTTGCTTGGCGACGTGGTCGACAGCTCTCCGAACTACGTGGGCGTGCCGTCCGCGTCTTATCCTGACGCGTCGTACGATGCGTTCGTCACTGCGTATCAGTCGCGTACGCGTACGCCGATGATCTACTTTGGTGCCAACGACGGCATGCTGCACGGTGTGAATGCCAAAACGGGCGACGAGACAATGGCTTTCATCCCCAACGGGGTATTCGCCAACCTGCCGAAGCTCACCGACCCGCTTTACAACCAGCAGCATCATTTCTTTGTCGATGGCTCGCCCCAGGTACGAGACGTGCTGCTGGCTGACGGCCACTGGCATACGCTCCTGGTGGGTGGCGAGAACGCGGGCGGCAAAAGCATCTACGCGCTGGACATCACCGACCCCAGTCTCTTTGTCAGCGACGCCAGCGTGGCGAGCGCGGTGAAATGGGAGTTCACCGACGCCGACATGGGGCTCAGTTTCAGCACACCGACGATCGTCCGCTCCAACGCGGTGAATGTAACGGATGCTGTCAGCGGCACCTCGGCAAAAGGGTTTGCCGTGCTATTCGGCAATGGCTACAACAGTGTGAGCGGCGACCCGATCTTCTACGCCGTCGATGCGTCCACCGGTGCGTTGTTGCGCAAAATCGACCTGTGCACCGTGGCCCCGCTCGCATGCAATGCCTCGACCCCGAATGGACTGTCCAGCATTTCCGCGGCCAACTCCAGCGGCGTGGTGGGGGTTCCCGAAGACATGGCCTATGCCGGTGACCTTCAGGGCAATCTCTGGGCCATCGACATGAGCAACAAAAACCCTATGCTGTGGACGGCCAAACTGCTGTTCCAGGCGCGGGACGGCAGCGGCAATCCGCAGCCGATCACCACCGCCCCGGCACTCACACCTAACCCGCACTTCCCGTCAGCGCTTGGCTTGATGGCATTTTTCAGTACCGGCCAGTTACTCACCGTCAGCGACCTGACCGACCAACAGACCCAGAGCTTCTACGGCGTGTGGGACAACGGTGTCGACCTGGCCAGCTACGCGTCTCCCGTGCCCATCCCGCCCTATAGCCGCGCAAATTTGCAAAGTCAGGCTATTTCGCTCGATACCAGCGGTAGCGTCCCGGTGGTGCAATCCACCAACAACCCGGTCAACCTCACCTTCACAGCATTCACCACACCGGCAGTTCCCACCCAGGAGGGGTGGTATTTCGACCTGAACCCTCTGGACAGTTCGCAAGAATCGGCACGCTCGATCACCAACCCGCAGGTTCAGAACGGCGGCGTGGTATTCACCACCAATGCCCTCTCAAGCTCGGCGTGCGCTGTCGGTGGTGCGTCCTACCTGATGAACGTGAAATATGACACCGGTGGCCCCTTTGCCGAGCCAGCCATCGGCCTGTCCGGTGGCATCAATATCGGCGGCGGCACCGTGAGTGGCAAAAACCCGACCGGCGTATTCATCAGCAACGGCTACAGCGCGGCACCCACGACGGTAAAAAGCAGCAGTGGTACCAATGTGCAGATCATCAGTACCGCCAACGGCTTGAAGGTAGTGCCTACACGGGGCAACCAGTCCGCCCCCGTGGGCTGGTGGCAAGTACAATGAGGAGAGCGAGCATGAAGGTCCATTGCTATCTGGTTCTTGTGGCAACCCTAGGCCTCAGCACGGGGGTCACGGCCAGCGCCGTCGCACCGAGTGTGACCGGCACCGTGACCCAGGTCACTCCAAGCGGCACGGATCGCCAGGTGGTTATCAACGGGCACACCTATGTCATCACCCGTCAAACCCCATCTTCCGGCACAACTGAAGCGCTGCAACCCGGGCAGAAGGTGACGTTTTTTCTGTCCAGCGACGGGCGCAAGGTGATCATGATCCAGGCCCCTGATGTCCATAAAACACAACCCTGACAGGCGTTGCCTCATGAAGACCGAACATCCCCGACGAATGACCGCCGGCTTTACCTTGATCGAGCTGATGATCGTGGTGGCGATCGTCGCGATCCTCGGTGCGATCGCGATCCCCAGCTATCTGAAGTACGTGATGAAAAGCCGCCGCGCCGACGCGATAGCCGCGCTCAGTCAGGAGCAGGGCATGCTCGAACGGTGCTACGCGACCACCTTCGATTACAGCAAGGTCACGACGCCATCGAGTGGCTGCGCCAGCCTGAGCACCACCACGCCCAATCTCTCGCCGCGAAAATATTACAGCGTGACACTCGCTTTTCCCGCTGCAGCCAGTCCCGGTGCCGCGATCTCCTCCTATACCTTGACCGCAACCCCGGCGGCTGGCTCGCCCCAGGCAAACGACACCGAGTGCACCTCGTTCGTGCTTACCAGCGACAACCAGAAAACATCCACCGGCACCGCCAGCAATTGTTGGGAGCAATAGGCCGAGATCATCCAAAGGTTCCCAGCAGCGGTGATGCAGCGGATAATCATCGGCCCCTTAAAGCAATACGGCTGAATGATGTTCGTACCTGGTCAACGCTGGATCTCCTCCGCCGAACCCGAGCTTGGCCTCGGCACGGTATTGCGCATCGAAGGGCGTGGTGTGCAGGTGCTGTTCGCCAAGGCTGGCGTGTTGCGCCCCTATGCGATCGACTCCGCTCCGCTGATCCGTGCGGAGTTCCGCGCCGGCCAGCGTGTAGCCGGCAAGGGCATCGCGTTTCTGGTCGAGCGGGTGGAGATTCGCGACGAACTGCTGATCTACCGTGGCGAAGGACGTGAACTGGAGGAAGGCCAGCTCGACGACGAGCAGAGCGTGAGCCAGGCCGACGACCGTCTGCTCGGCGGACGGACCGACCCGGCGGCACAGTTCAGCCTGCGCCTGGAAGGCCTGCAACGCCGCGCCGAGGCGCGCCGTTCGCCCTCATGGGGGCTCGCTGCTGCCCGCATCGGACTGATTCCGCATCAATTGCGGGTCGCCGGCATCGCCTCAGCCCGGCGCCCGCCGCGCGTGTTGCTGGCCGATGAGGTCGGCCTGGGCAAGACCATCGAGGCGGGCATGATCATGGCTCGTCAGCTCGCCACCGGCCGCAGCTCGCGGGTGCTGTTGCTGTTGCCGGACACGCTGGTCTACCAATGGTTTGTCGAGATGCTGCGGCGCTTCAACCTCAGTTTCGCGATCTACGACGAGGAGCGCTGCGATGCTCTGACCCAACCCGACGAACAAGGCACCGGGGGAGCGGGCAATCCGTTCGAGGACGAGCAGTTGGTGATCGCCGATTTCAGCTTTCTGGAAAACTCGCCGAAACATGCGCAGCAGTTGCTGGATGCGCCATGGGACCTGCTGGTGGTCGACGAGGCACATCATCTGGCATGGTCACCACAGGCGACCAGCCCGCGTTACGCCATGGTGGAAAAACTCGCTGCCAGCGCACCGGGCGTGATCCTGCTCACCGCGACCCCGGAGCAGCTTGGTCGCAGTGGCCACTTTGCCCGGCTGCGTCTGCTCGATCCGCAACGCTATCACGACCTGGACGGTTATCTCGCCGAATCCGACCGCTATCAGCAGCTGTCCAGGGTGGCTGACCGGCTGCTCGATGGCACAGCTCTGGACGAAAACGAACGTGAGCTGCTGAGCGACGCATTCCAGGGCGACGAAACCTTGCTCGGCTACCTGGCCGACTCGACCAGGCCCGCCCACGCCCGTGAGCTGCTGGCGGCACTGATCGACCGCCATGGCACTGGCCGCGCGATGTTTCGCAACCGCCGCGCCGGCATCGGCGGCTTTCCGAAGCGACTACCCGAATGGCACCTGCTGGACGCGGACACGCTGGAGGAAAGCACCCGCCAGCCGCTGCTGGCCGAGTTTCATGCCGACATCCAGCAACCCGCCGCCCTGATCGAGATCGACTACAGCAACGATCCGCGGATCGATGCACTGATCTCCCTGCTCGAAAAATATCCGCACGACAAGTTTCTGCTGATCTGCCGCAGCCAGGCGAAGGTGCTGGCACTGGAAGAGGTGTTGCGCACCCGCAGCGGCGTGGGTGTGGCACGATTCCACGAAGGCCTGGGTATCGTGCAACGCGACCGCAACGCGGCGTATTTCGCCCAGGCCGACGGGGCCCGCTTGCTGCTGTGCTCGGAGATCGGCTCGGAAGGTCGCAATTTCCAGTTCGCGCACCGCCTGATCCTGTGGGATCTGCCGCTTGATCCGGACCTGCTGGAGCAACGCATCGGGCGGCTCGACCGGATCGGCCAGCGGCACGACATCAGCATCCACATACTTGCCGTGGCCGACAGCGCGCAGCACATGCTGGCACGCTGGTACGACGAGGGCGTGGACGCCTTCCGCAGCAGTCCGGCCGATGGCCGCGAACTGCTGCGCCGCTTCGGCGAGCCACTGGCACGACTGGCCGATGAACATGCGCGCGGTGACGACAATCGCGACCAGGAGTTCGACGTATTGCTGGCCGAGACCCAGGCCAGCCACGAACAGATGGCCGAATTGATCCACGCCGGTCGCGATCATCTGCTGGAGCTGGCCGCCAGCCGCGACCTGCACGCCGACGAATTGCAGCAGGCCTTCAGTCGCAACGATCACGATCCCGGCCGCGACCTGTTCGTGCAGCGATTGCTGGAGGCCTTCGGCATCCACGTCGAGGAGCTCGGCGGCCAGGTGCTGCTGCTCGACCCGCAATACCTCTCCACCGACGCCCTGCCGGGCTTCGCCGAAGGCCCGCAGTCAGTGACCTTTGCGCGCGATGTGGCACTGGCGCGCGAGGAGCTGCCGCTGTTGCGGCTCGATCATCCGCTGGTCGCCGGCGCCCTGGATCTGCTGCTGTCAGGCGAACAGGGCAACGCGGCCTTCATGGTCGACGACGAGCTGCCGGCACGCACCGCGCTGCTGCAAGCCGTCTACCTGCTTGAGTGCGTGGCGGAACGTCGGCTCGACGCCGAACGTTTTTTGCCGATCATGCCGATCGTGGTGACGGTCGACACCAAGCTGACCGAACGCCCCGACTTTCAGCCGGCCGAATCCTCGCTGCGCCGCGCGGCCACGCGAACCATCGAAGTGGCGCGCTACCGCAAGTTTCTGGGCAAGCTGGTGCCGCCGATGCTGCAGCGTGCCGAAGCCCTGGCTGGCGCGCGCGGACAGGCAAGCATCGAAGAGGCGCTTGCGCTCGCCACCGACACCCTGGACGCCGAACTGTCGCGATTGCTCGCGCTGCGCGCCGTCAACCCGTCGATCAGCGACAACGAAATCGACGCGGTGACCCGCGAACGCTCGGACCTGCTGGCCGCCCTGCCGCAATCACGCTTGCGGCTGGATTCGGTCCGCTTCGTGGTCAGCGCGGATTTCCTTGCGCTGCGTTGAGTCGGCACCGCGACGCGCGAGAGCGCACCCTGCGCGCCGATGCTCTTGCAAGAAAAGCGATCGCGCACAGGGTGCGCTCCTACCCATGTGCTTCAACGCATCAACCGCTGCCTCGGCTTGATCGGCAGCTTGCCGCGCCAGTACTGGATCAACACGATGCCACCGACCATGCCGCCCAGATGGGCGAAATGGGCGACACCCGCCTCGGTATCCGTCACGCCGAGCACCAGCTCTACCGCCGCGTAGCCGGTGACGAACAGCCATGCCGGCATCGGCACCGGGAGGAAGATCAGCATGACCTTCTCATGCGGGTACAGCATGCCGAATGCCAGCAACAGGCCGAAGATGGCACCCGAGGCACCGATGGTCGGATAGAAGCCGTGCGTGAACCACTGCACCACGACCAGCTGCGCGATCGCCGCCACGATCGCGCAGACAAAATAATAGATGGTGAAATTGCGCGCGCCGAAGGTGCGCTCGATGGTCCCGCCGAACATGTACAGCGCAAACATGTTGAACAGAATGTGGGTGATGCTGCCATGCATGAAGGCATACGTGACCAGCTGCCACGGCCGGAAACCGATCGAAGCCAGTCCCTGGCTGGTCTGGAAAATCTGATCCGGTCCCCAGGGCCACAACGCGAAATGCTGCAGCAGTACCTCACCGGCGACCTGTTGCAGGAGAAACACCACGACATTCGCGATCAGCAGGTTGCGCGTTACCGGCGGTAAATTGAAAGGCATCAGGGTTTGTTCCCGAAAAATTCAGCGTAGCGGCTGCCTGGCGCTCGCGCCATCCCGCCGCTCGCAATCATGCCCGTCGAAAGATGCTCCAACGATGCCCCCGTGATGACCTCGCGTCGACACGATCGTTCCGGAAACCGGACAGGTGGCGCCTGTCGGCGTGCTTTCACGGCGGCACGGGTATGACAACCGGGCGCCGGACACGAGGAAACCAACCGTCGGATCAACCGTTACTGGCCACCAGCGCCATCGCATCCGGGCGTTTGGCCCCGGCAAAGTGACGAGCCCAGTAGGCATTGTGCAGACTGGAGATCTCCACCGACTTGCCGGTAGTCGGCGAATGGATGAAGCGCCCGTCCGCGATGTAGATACCGACATGCGAAATACGCCGCCGCCCTTCGGTGTGAAAAAACACCAGGTCGCCCGGCTTCATGTCGGCACGCTTGACCTTGAGGCTGGCCCGGAACTGCCCGATGGAATTCGTCGGCAACTGCATGCCCACGGCATGCGCGAACACGTAGCGGACGAATCCGCTGCAATCGAAGCCGGTAGCTGGATCATGTCCACCGCGCACATAACGGATATGCCGCAGCTTCATCGCCAGCGCGATCAACGCCTTGCGCAGATCGGTCGCGTTGTCCGCCGCCTTGCGGGCGGTCGAAATGGTCGGAGCAGTCTCGACCGCACGGCCGGCGATGTCCACCGACCCCAGGGAGCCCTGTCGGGCCGCCAGCCAGCTGCTGGCGTTCACCGCCACACCGGCATGCCTCTGCAACGGTGCCGGATTGAACACCGGCAGCTGACTCATCAAGCGGGATGGGCCGTTGGCAATGACCGGAAAGTTGGCAAGCGTGCTGGTTTCAGCATGCCCCGGGACGGAAACCAACAGCAACGAGACGAGCCCGGCGGAGACACACAGTCGCTTGATCGGCATGCGGGAAAACCCTTGGCAACATCATCGGATTGGCCGCCTGCTCAATAGGTGGAGGTAACCATCCCGTGAATTTAACAAGATGCCGCGGCGAGTTTGTTCGATTGCCGTTAACTGAACTTCATCGTGCCAAAAATCCTCAGGAGCCGTACAGGATCGATGCAAGACGTTGAAAAATGAGTATTTATCACGACTTCGAGAATGGAAATGCCCAGCCGCCCGGGAACATCAACGAACGGCGGGGCGTGCCCCGAAGATGGCTGAGCCAATGCGCACCTCGGTGGCGCCCTCGGCAATGGCCAGCGGGAAATCGCCGCTCATGCCCATCGAAAGTCGCGGCAGATCGTGGCCCTCTGCCCCGGCCTGATCGCGCAGCTCGCGCAACCGGCGGAAACAGCCGCGCACCTGTGCAGGGTCGTCCGATTGTGTCGCCAAGGTCATCAAACCGCGCACCCGCAGCGTGTCGCGACCACGCAGCGCATCGAGAAATGACAGCAGTTGCTCCGGCGGCAAGCCGTGTTTGCTCGGCTCGCTCGAGGTCTTGACCTGAACCAGGACGTCGATCGCCCGCCCCTCGTGCTGCAATCGTCGGTGAAGTACATCGGCCAGCTCCAGCCGGTCCAGCGACTGCAGCTCGGCAACCTGTCGCGCCACCTCCCTGGCCTTGTTGGTCTGCAGGTGACCGATCATCACCCAGTCGATGTCACAGTCGGCCAGCGCCAGCGATTTTTCGCCGATTTCCTGTACCTTGTTCTCGCCGAAGCGACGCAACCCCAGCGCCAGCGCGGCACGGATCATCTCCGGCCCGAAGGTCTTGCTGACCGGCAGGATATCCACCGACGCCGGGGCACGTCCCGCCTCGCGGCACGCCTCGTCAACGCGCTGGCGAACACCGGCCCACCGGGTGGCAACGTCGTGGTTGAGCGTACTCATCATGCTGCGCTGGCCAACTCAGTCCGCGGAACGGTTCTGGTGATGCCGGGCCACTACCTCGGCCACCACCATGGTGACCTTCTTGCCGGTGGGGATGTGCAGGAACTCATTCGGACCGTGCGCGTTGGAATGCGGCCCCAGCACACCGGTAATCAGGAATTGTGCCTGCGGGAATTTCTCGCCCAGCATACCCATGAAGGGGATGCTGCCACCCTCGCCCATATACGTGGCCGGGGCCCCGAAGTAGTGTTCGGAAGCATCGCCCACGGCTTGCTGCAGCCAGGGAGACAGCTCGGGCGCGTTCCAGCCGCTACCGTCCTTTTCCAGCTCGAAGCTGACCTTGGCGCCGTACGGTGGGTCTTGCTCCAGCAACCGCTTGACGAACTCGCCCGCCTTGGCGCCGTTCAGCGTCGGCGGCACACGCAGGCTCAGCTTCACCGCGGTCTGCGGCCGCAACACGTTGCCGGCACTGTCCAGCGGCGGCAGCCCGCCGATGCCGGTCACGGCCAGTTGCGGCCGCCAGGTACGATTGAGCACCAGTTCAGTGAGGTCGTCGGAAACCGGCTGCATGCCTTCGACCCAGGGAAACTTGTCGTAAATCTCCGTGCCCAGCACCTCGGCCGAATGCCTGGCCTGCTCGATCCGCTGCGCCGGGATCTCCACCTGCAACTCCGGCGGCAGGATCCGCCCGGTCGCCGGGTCCTCCAGCCGTGACAGCAACTGGCGCAGGATGCGGAAACTCGACGGCACCACGCCCGACGCGTCCCCCGAATGCACCCCTTCCTCCAGCACCTGCACGGTGAGGTTGCCGCCGGTCATGCCACGCAGCGAGGTGGTCAGCCACAGCTGGTCGTAGTTACCGCAACCGGAGTCCAGGCACACCACCAGCGACGGGTTGCCGATGCGTGCGGCCAGATGGTCGACGTAATGGGGAAGGTCGTAGCTGCCCGACTCCTCGCACGCCTCGATCATGATCACGCAACGCGCGTGCGCAATGCCTTGCTCATGCAGTGCCAGCAGCGCGGTCAACGACCCGAAGATCGCGTAACCGTCATCGGCGCCACCCCGGCCATACAGCTTGTCGCCCTTGATCACCGGCGTCCACGGTCCCAGGCCCTCGGACCAGCCGGTCATCTCCGGCTGCTTGTCCAGGTGGCCGTACAGCATCACCGTATCGTCGCCCTCGCCCGGCACCTCGATGTAGATCAGCGGCGTGCGTCCTTCCAGCCTCACCACTTCCAGGCTGGCACCCGGCAACTGCTGGAGCTTGGTGCGAGCCCAGTCCTCCATCAGCTTCACCGCAGCATCCATGTGGCCGTGCTCGGCCCAGTTGGCATCGAACATCGGTGACTTGTTGGGAATACGGATGTACTCGACCAGCCGGGGCACGATTTCCTCGTCCCAGACACCGCCGACAAAGCGGGAAAGGCGCGCAGTATCCATCGATCAGGCTCCCGAATCAGTAAAACGCCGAGTGTAACAGCCGGTTCGACGGCCGCCGGCGAATACCCACAGGCACTCAGTCACGGCTCACATCAGAGCAGGCCACTCACGTACCGCAAGCTGGTCATTGCGCCGACTGCGCCACGGTTGGTGCGCGGGCAAGGTAGCCCAGAGCGTCCAAAGCGGATGCCGACTGCCAAAATCCAGGGAGAATGCCCATGTTGCACCGACTTGCCCTTGTGACCCTGCTGGCCTTGCCCGGCGGCCTGTTCGCCGCCACCCCGGTCAATATCAATCAGGCGAATGCGGCCACCATCGCCAAATCACTCGATGGCATCGGCCAGAACCGCGCCAGGGCCATCGTCGCCTGGCGCGAGGCGCACGGGCCGTTCAAGCGCGCCGACCAGCTGTCGCGTATCAAAGGCATCGGCAAGGCCACGCTCGAACGCAACCGCAGTGCCATCCTGCTCGCCGATGCGCCAGCGACCTCCAGCAAGCCCGCACCGCGTCGGCACCCGCCGGCCACGAAGGAGTAGTCGCCAGCGCAAGGCGGCGGTGCGGTCGATGGCAGGCCGTGCCGCTTGAGCTACACTCGCGCGCCGCTCCCGCCTTGTTCTGGTCGTCATGATCCTGCCGCGTTACCACATCGCCGCCTCCGCCATCCCCGGTGCCGGCAACGGCCTGTTTCTCGACGATCCTGTGGCCGCGGGCCGCATCATCACGGCTCCGGACGCCATCGACCGGACTTTCGGCCATGCCGAAATTGCCGCATCCGCCGAACTCAGCGGTCAGATGCATGCGTGTGCGCGCTGGTTCGAGGATCGCTATACGCTCTCACCAGACTGGCCCGACGAGTGCTACATCAACCACAGTTTCAAGCCCAACGGATTGTGGCATCTGGGGTTCGTGTTCGCGCTGGACGATCTGTCCGCCGGCACCGAGATCACGGTGGACTACCGACACCTGCTGCCGCCGGGGGTAGCCGAGGATTTTGCCGATTCGGCGACAGGTGAGACAATCACCGGATTGTCCTGGTCCGAAAGCCTCGCCAGCAGCACCCTCGCGCTGGCCAGGCTGCTCGATACCCCCCACCGCTGAACGTGATGCCTGATATACCCACTCTTGAAACGGCGCGTCTGCGCCTTACCGCACTGACCGAGCAGCATTTCAACGACTACGCCGCGATGCTGGCCGATCCTGGCAGCACCCGCTGGATCGGTGATGGCCAGCCGCTGGATCGCACCAATGCTTGGCGCTCACTGGCGATGCTGTTGGGCCACTGGCAATTGCGTGGCTGCGGCATGTGGGCACTGGAGCTGAAGGAAAGCGGCGAATTCATCGGTCGTGCCGGCCTGATGTACCCCGATGGCTGGCCCGACCTCGAACTGGGGTGGATGCTCAAACCGGAGCATCGTCATCATGGCTACGCCACGGAAGCCGGCAATGCCGTGCTCGGGTTCGCGTGGACCCAGCTGCACGCGCAACGCGTGATCAGCCTGGTGCGCATCGGCAACGAGGCTTCCGACCGCGTCGCCGAGCGGTTGGGCGGCGAACACATCGAGGACATGGATTTCTATGGCAGCCACAGCCATGTGTTCGCCTATTATCCACCGCACCGCGAAGTCCGCCGCGCCTACGCCTGAAAGCACCGGGTCGAATCAAAGCGATGGCGGCAATGAGCCTGCGCGTCGACCACGCGACAGCAATCGAGCCACCTTGGCCAGCGCAAACAATCGCGCCACACGCATCCAGCCAAGGGTTAGCACGATCAACTGACTGAGCACCAGAGCCAGCCATAAATCGCTGCCCGCTGCACGGACATGCATGCGCACAAAACCCAGGCTGCCAGCCATCAGCAAACCCAGACCGGTCACCAGGAGATAGAACAACAAGGTGCGAAACGGTCGTTGCCACACTTGCCGGAAACCTCGCCCCAACGCCCGCGTGGCCGAACGCAGTCCAGTGTCCGCAATGAATGCGGCACGACTCGACTCCACGACCGCCTGCGCCAGCACAAACAACACCACGGCAGTCCAGCGGGCCAGCCGCAAGCCCATGCTCGCCTGTGACTCCAGTACGGCTAGCGAGGCATGTTGGCGCGCCAGATGCAGCGCCGATGCGGCGAGCAGCACGGCCGCCAGGTATGGCAGCAGTGACCACAGCATGATCCGGGACATGCGTCCGTATTCGACCAGGCCATTTTGCAGCAGCATCGAGAAGCCGAGCGCATGGCGGGCGCGGCCGCTGCCGACGATCATGCCGTCGAGGAACGGCAGCAGCATCAGGGTCAGCAGCAGTGCAAGCACGGCGGTGCCGCCGAGCCAAGCCGCGTGCGGCGCCATGCCACGGACCATGTCACCGAACATCAGCGGATCGAATTGCTGTGCCCACGCTGTCGCATGCACCGAGTGGTCCAGCATGCCACCAAGGGTGTACCACAGCGGTATCGCAACCACCGCCGTCGGGAGCCCCAGCAACATCAGCCAGAACAGCAACAGCCGCCACTGCACGGCATCGAACATCGCCGAAAACAGCGCGCGGATGCCCGCAGCGCGAACCGTTTCGTAGGCCATCACAGCGTCACCAACAAGGCATAAAAGGTTTGCAGGGCTGCCGCCACATCCGCCGTCCAGCGACGTGAGGCGGCGCCGTTGGAACGCGTCGTGAGACTGTCGTTGAGCTTGTTTGCGTCGAGATAGACGCTTTGCCGGGGATCAAGCTCGGCCGATACCACCTTGCTCGGCTTGATGAAGTCGAAACGTGCCCAGCGGCGCTCATCGTTCCAGGGCACGTCCTCACGGCTTCCATCAGCAAACCTCACCCGCAGCAGTTCGGGGACGGGGGCGCCATCGCGCCGCACCGTCACCGTGCTGTGCCAGGGAAACGGCCCTGCGCTGCCTGGGGCGGCATCCGGATGGCCCTGGCGCCATGCGCGGCGCTGGTGCGCGATACGCTGGTCCAGCTCAGCCCTGTCGACTTCGACCGACTTGCCGTCGCGTGAAACCACGCCCAGCTGCGGCAGCACCTCACGTGTATCGATGTCAGCCACGCGATCGTCGATGGATCGCGTACCGTAGACGTATTGATCGAACACCTGATTGACATCTTTTGCGTCCCCGGAGCCATCGATCAGCGCCACCCGCAGATCGGCCACCGAAGGGTGTCGAAAGCGCCAGCGCTGGTAGTACAGACGCATCGCCCGCGCCATCACGCCGCTGCCCATGCGCTTCGCCAGGTCGTGCATGGCCGTGGCGGTACGCGTGTATACCGTGCCATAGCTGCTGCTGGACAGCCGGTCCCAGCTGTTCTGGGCCAAAGGATCGGCCGGCCGTTCGAGGTGGGCGCCGATGCGCTCCATCAGGAAGCCGCTGATCGACGGGGTGAGACCAAACCGCTTCATCCATGGCGATGCCAGGATCAGATTCTCGTGCCGCTGCTGCATCATGCGGTCATCCCAGAACTCGTTGAGTCCCTCGTCCAGCATCGGCTCCTCGAATTCGTTGGAGGCGACGATGCCGTAGAAATACCCGTGACCGAACTCGTGGATGTTGACGAAATCGCTCAGGTACTGGTCGATCGTGCCGGGCACGATTTTCTTGTAACCCTGCGACGTGAAAAAGGTCGGGTACTCCATGCCCCCGGCTTCGGAAGCGTTGTAGGGCGGAATCACCGCCGTCACGGTGCGGTACGGGTACGCGCCCAGGGTCTGCGAAAAATAGCTCAACGCATCGGTGGTCGACTTCAACGTCGGTGCTGCGCTGGCGGCATACTCCGGCGGATAGATCACCCGCACCGTCACCTGCGGGCTACCCGCACCGTGCCAGCTTCCGACCAGGGTCTTGTAGCCCTGGGCGGCCACCCAGGCAAAATCGTGAACGTCACCCTGCACGAAGTGGTAGGTGGTCGTGCCATCGTGCTGCAGCGGGGTGCCCTGCAGCTGTCCGACGGCACCGACCGTATAGTCGCTGGGTACCGTCAGGCGCACGTCATACAGGCCGAAATCCGCATAGAACTCGCTGTTGAAGTGGAATGCGTGCACGTTCCAACGCACCTGGTTGGCACCCCGCTCGCCGGGAAGCTCCAGCACCCCGATCTTCGGAAACCACTGTGCCACCAGGTTGAAATCGCCCCACCAGCCGGTGCGTTCCACCACCCGGGGCAGCTGGCTGAGAAAGTCGATGTCCAGCGCGAGCGTCGCGCCAGCCGCCACCGGTCGATCGAGGTCGACGCTAACCACCGTGTGATCCGTGCGGGGGCCGCCATCAGGATGCACGAAGTGCCATTTCAGTGCGACACCACCCTGTTGCACCCGGCGCAACGCGATGCCGCCCCACTGGCCTTTCTTCAACGCCGCTGTGCCGCGTGAACGCCCATGCGCAGTCAGCACCCGGCGCTCGGTGAAGAATGTGCTGCCATTGTTGGCGAACGCGTTGAGGTAGAGATGGAAATAGACATGCCGGACCGGACGTGAGCTGCGGTTGCGCCAGGTCATGTGCTCCGTGCCGCTGACCGCATGCGTGGCGGCATCCAGCGTGGCGTCGATGGTGTAGCTCACCACGCGATCGGAAAGCGTCGCCTCGCTGCCGGTGCGCTGACCGCCCCACGCGTTGGCGGCGCTGGGTGTAGCAATGATGGTGCGATGCGCCGGCGCAAACGGAACCCGGGTCGTCGAGGCGGCTGCTGGAGCCACCTCGCTGTTTTGTGCGATGCCCGCGGCAAGCGCTTGCTGCGCCGCCACATGGCCAGGCCATCCCAGTGTCAACCACAACGCCGCCACGGCGAGCCATGGCTCGCCACCCCCTGTCACACATCGCATGATCACCCCCTCGTCACCACCATACAGCGTGCGTCAGTGCCCTGTCGAACGCATCGGCCAGAGGTCACGACGCAGGCGCAGGCATTGCGGGATCGCGGACAGCATGCCCCCGCCCGTGACACCATTCACGTGCAACTGCCGGCCCGACACATTGTCTGCGGATCGGAAACTGCCGAAAGGATCCCATGCCACTCCCGCATTTCCCCCGCACCACCATCATGCCCGCACCGGGATATCCTGCGGCAATCGCCAGCAATGGCCGCACACACCGTCCAACCACCCGGAGACAGGGATGCGCATTCTTCTAGCCGAGGACGACTCTTCAATCGCCGAAGCCATCTGCGCCTCGCTGCGTCACGGCGGCCATGCCGTCGACCACGTCGCCAGCGGCAGTCTGGCCGATACCGCGCTACGCGATCACAACTACGATTTGCTGGTGCTCGACCTGGGCCTGCCAGCGCTCGATGGGAGCGAGGTACTGCGCCGCCTGCGCAGTCGCGGTGCCGGCCTGCCGGTGCTGGTGGTGACTGCCCGCGACGGGTTGCCCGAGCGCATCCGCGTGCTGGACCTGGGTGCCGACGACTACCTGGTGAAACCCTTCGTGCTGTCAGAATTCGAGGCCAGGGTGCGTGCCTTGTTGCGCCGCGCCAGCAATCGGGGCGTTCCGGAGTTGCAGCTGGGACGGCTGCGGCTGGATCTGCCCGGACACCGCGCCTGGATCGAAAACGACCCGCTGGAGCTGACCGCCCGCGAATTCGGCCTTCTGGAAGCACTGGCGCTGCGTGCCGATCGGGTCACCAGCCGCACCCAGCTGATCGAGGCGCTGTGCGACTGGGATCAGGAATTGACGGACAACGGCCTGGACATCGCGATCCACCGGCTGCGGCGCAAACTGCAAGGCAGCGGAACCGGCGTCCGCACCATTCGCGGCCTGGGCTATCTGCTGGAGGAAGACGGTGAATCCAGCGGCGAGTCGGCATGAATCGACTGCGACCCAGCTTGCGACGCCGGCTGCTGATCTTTCTGCTGATCCCGATGGCCTCATTGCTGTTGCTCGATGCCCTGCTGACTTACGGCGTCGCCCTCAACTATGCCAACGAGGTGCACGACCACGATCTCAGTGACGATGCCCTGACCCTGGCCAAGATGCTCAGCGACAGGGATCTCGGCAACGGCCTGTCACCCCAGGCCCGCTTCCTGTTGCAGTACGACCCGGCCGGGCGAAGCTATTTTTCGGTGCGCAGCGCACAACACGGCCTGCTCGCCGGCAACCCCCAGCTTCCCCTCGCGTCCCGCCCCCCGGCATTGGGCGCGGAACCCGTCCTCTACAACACGCGACTGGATCGCCACGCGCTGCGCGCCGCCACGGTCCAGATTGCCTCCGCCCAGCATCCTGAAGACTCACTCACCATCACCGTGGCGGAAACCTTGCGCGATCGCCATCTGCAGGCACGCGAGATCCTGTTGCTGGCGACGGTGATGCAATCGCTGTTGCTGATCTGTGTCTTGTCGCTGGTCTGGTTCGGGGTCAGTCATGGCCTGCGTGTGCTTGACCCGCTGACCCGCCGGCTGGCCGGACGCTCGCACGAGCTGACCCCGATCGGTGGCGCCGATGTACCGCAGGAAATCCTGCCACTGACCCGCACCATCGATGCGCTGTTCGGTCGTCTGCGCAGCATGCTGGCCTTGCATGACCGCTTTATCGCCGACGCCGCGCACCAGTTGCGTACGCCATTGGCCGGACTGAGCCTGCATGTCGACCGCGCGCTTGCCGATCCACGACCGGAAACGGTCGAAAATGCGCTGTCACACATCCGCCGGCTGACCCAGCGCGCGGCACGCACGTCCTCCCAGCTGCTCGCACTGACCCGCGCCCAGGCCTCACCACTGGATACCGTCGATCGCTGCCAGCTGGATCTGGCAAAGCTCATCCCCGAGGCGGTTTCGCTGCGCGTGCACGAGGCGCTCGCCGCCGGCGTGGACCTCGGTTACCAGGGTCCTAAGCAAGCGCTATGCATTCTGGGCGATGCTTCCAGCGTGCAGGACCTGCTGGACAACCTGATCGACAACAGTGTGCGCTACGCCGGCCGCGGCAGCACCGTCACGGTCTGCCTGCAGCTGCGCGACGATCACGGTGCCAGCCTTATCGTCGAGGACAACGGACCCGGTGTGCCGCCGGCGTTGCTGCCGCGACTGAGTGAACGTTTCTTCCGTGCGCCGGGAACTAGTGAAGAGGGTAGTGGGCTTGGACTGGCGATCGTCCAGCGCATTGCCGAGCGACACCATGCCGAAGTGATCTATCAATTGGGCGAAGAACACGGTCTGTCCGTCGAAGTGCGCTTCCCGGCCGTGAACACATGAGCCCGAGACCCTGGCTTTGCACTCTCTTCAGTCATGTGTCGGTACGCTTGTGCAGATATGCTATGGCGCTACCCACCTCCCCTGTCCGCGCTGAAAGAGTCATGGTTCCGCCAGATGCACAACCTCTCCATGCCTTCAGGAACCAGAACGTAGCGCTCCGGCGCCAGATAATTGCCATGAAAGAACGTATATCGTGCCCTTGACTCGCTTGAGCGGATCGTCTACCCGCCAATGGCTTGGCAACTGCCTGATCGGCCTCGCGATGGGCGCGCTGGCCGGCTGCGCCGCGCCGCTGCCCAAGCTGACACCCCCACTGCCGGCGCAGTGGCAGCACGCGATTGCGTCGAATCCGGCCAAGCCCACCGACCTTCATGGCTGGTGGCATGCCTTCGGTGATCCCGAGCTCAATACGCTGGTCGACCGCGCGCTGGCCAGAAATCTGGATGTCGCCCAGGCCGTTCAGCGCCTGCGCGCGTCCCGCACCATGGACCGACATGCCCATGCCCGTTTTCTGCCGGCACTGAGTGCGCGAACCAACGACGCCGTCGACCCGGATGCCACCGCCTCCTATTTCGTCGCCGGCTTCGACGCAAGCTGGGAGCTGGGGATGTTCGGGCGCTCCGAGGGCGTCCGCCGTGTGTCCCAGGGGGACCTCAATGCCCGTGCCGCGGACCTGCAGGCAGCGCGGGTGTCGTTGGTTGCCGAAGTCGTCCGTGAATGGATCGACCTGCGTGCCGCGCAAAAGCAGGAGCAACTGCTGCTGAAAATCAGCCGGGCCCGGCACCGCCAATGGCAATTGCTGCAGGTACGGCAACGCCTGCAGCTGGTACCTCCGATGACCGTCGACCAGGCACAGGCGGCCTACGCGGAAGCCGAAGCGGCGCTGGCCGCACCGCGGCAGGCGATCAATGCCAGCGCGCAGCGACTCGCCGTGCTGCTGGCGCAGAACCACCCCGACCCTGCATGGCTGGAGCCGGGCAGACAACCCGAGCTGGGGGCGTGGCAACTCGATGACGCCCCCGCCGAACTGCTGCGCACACGCCCGGAAATCGCCCAGGCCGAGGCACAGGTACTGAATGCCGCGGGTGAACTGGACCTGGCCAATGCCAACCTTTACCCCAGTGTCGGGCTGGGTGCGTCGCTGGTGTGGTCTGCCCAGGTCATCAACAACCGGAAGTTTTCGCAATCGCCGAACGGGATCGCCTCGATAGGCCCCCTGCTCAACATCCCGCTGTTCGACTGGGGCATGCGGCTTGCGGCCAAACACGCCAGGGGATACGAGTTGCAGGCCAGCCTGCTGGCCTACCGGCAAGCAGTACTCAAGGGCGTCGCCGAGGTGGAAACCGCGCTTGGCAGCCTGGGGCAGCAGGCACAGCGCGAAGATCACAGCCTGGCCGCATGGAAGGCCCTGCAGCACGCCGAAAAAGCGCTACAGACCCGGGTCGGGCTGCACCTTGGCAGCCCTCTGGCCGGCATCGACGGCCAGGTCGCCGCCGATCAGGCCGCCATCGCGCTGGCCGATGCACGAGCGGCCCACAGCCTGGCCTATGTCGCCTTGTTCAAGGCGCTCGGCGGCGCTCCGTTGCCCAAGGGGGATGCGCCGAAAGCACCGGCCCGCGCAAGCTCACCGGTCGCGTCGACAGCCGATAGCGGCAAGGCGATGCACTGATGGTGGCGCTCGCCCGCAAGACACTCATCTACGAGTGGCGACGCTTTCTGCCGGCAATGCTCGCCGTCGGCTTCGCCGGCTTGTTGCAGTTGCTGCAAATCGCCCTGGTGCTGGGTATCTTCGGCAGCACCAGCGTCTATATCACCGGCTCGTCGGCCGACGTATGGGTCGGTTATCCCGGCACACAAAGCGTGGGCCAGGGGCGCTCTATCAGCGCTGGCGTGGAATCCCGCATCCTGATGGATCCGGCGGTGAAACGGGTCGAACCGTATATCTGGGTCGATGGGGACTGGCGCGGGCCGCACGAAACAGGCGGCGTGTCGGTCTTCGTCTCGGGCATCGATCCGAGTCCGAACGGGTTGATGTTCTCCAAAGTTCTGCCTGCCGCACTGCGCGCCCGACTGGCGGCGCCAGATGCCGTTATCGTCGATCGTTCGGTGCTTGGCCAACTGGGCGTCGGCATCGGCCAGATCGCCACCATCAACGGCCACCAGGTCACCGTGGTCGGTATCAGTACCGGCCTGCGCGCACTCGGCGGCATCAACGTGCTGTGCTCACTCGATACGGCACGGCATCTGGACAGCGATCCGACGGATATCGGCCCCACCTATCTGGTGGCCAAGCTCTACAACCCAGCACAGGCCGACGCGGTTGCCGCAAGACTGCGTGGTGATAGCGCATTTGGCCCTTACACCACCTGGAGCGCCAGCGACTTTGCCAGCCGCTCGGTGCGCTACTGGATGTTCGATACCGGTGCCGGCGCCGGCGTGCTGTTCCTTGCCGGCATCGTGTTTCTGGTCGGTGCCGCGATCACCAGCCAGACCCTGATCGCTGCCGTCAACGGATCGGTGCGCGAATACGCCACCCTCAATGCCCTCGGCGTGGGCGTCGCAGCGTTGCGCCGGGTGGTGCTGGAACAGGCCTTCTGGGTCGGTGCGCTGGGCCTGTTGGGAGCCAGCGTGCTCGGTATCCTGCTGCTGCTGCTGGCACGCAGCCAGGATGTACCGGTGGTCCTCAACCTGCCGGCCGCGCTGGCCTGCATCACCCTGGTGATGGGGCTGGCGGCGATCTCCGGTCTGGCGGCGATGCGCAGCCTGCGCCGCGCCGATCCCGCCACGCTGCTGAGGTAGACGCCATGCAAGCCGCCGCCTCCCCAGCCACCTCCTCGATACCTGCGCTGCAGGCCGATGCCGTCAGCAAGGCGTTTGTCTCCGGCCACCTGCGCACCCAGGTTTTGGACAATCTGTCGTTGCGTATCGAAGCCAGCGAACTCACCCTGATCTCCGGCCCCTCCGGTTGTGGCAAAAGCACGCTGCTGGCGATTCTCAGTGGACTGCAGAAAGTCGACAGCGGACGCGTACGGGCACTGGGCAGCGAGCTGGGTCAACTCGACATGCGGGCGCTGGAACGCTTCCGCCTGGAACATACCGGATTTGTCTTCCAGGGCTTCAACCTGTTTCCCGCCTTGAGCGCCTTCGAGCAGGTCGAGCTGCCGCTGAACCATATGGGCCTGTCGCGCGATGACGCTCGCGAACGCGCGCGCCGCTCGCTGGATGAAGTCGGCCTGTCACCGCGCATGAAGCTGCGGCCATCTGAACTGTCGGGGGGCGAAAAGCAGCGGGTAGCGATCGCCCGTGCGCTGGCCAAGGAGCCGGAACTGCTGTTCGCCGACGAACCCACCAGCGCGCTGGACGCCGCCAACGGCCAGATGATCATCGATATCCTGCACCGGATCGCGCGCACTCACGGCACCACCGTGCTGTGTGTCAGCCACGACCCGCGACTGGTTGTCCATGCCGACCGTGTGTTGTCGATGGAGGACGGCCGCATTCTCAGCGACCGGCGCAACCAGACGCCGGTCATCGACAGCAAGGTAGTCCCACCATGAATTCGCCCGTGATGAAATCGCCCATCCTGCGGCTGCCGCACCGCTCACCTGCTGCGAAGCTGATCCGTGTTGGCTGCGTGGTACTGGGCGCCTCGTGGCTATTGGCCGCCTGCTCGAAAGCCCCCGACACATCGAGCGTCAGCGTACTGGCCAGTGCCACGCCCGCCTATGCCGCGGTCGCGCGCGGGCGGGTCGACATTGAAGGCGGGTTGCTGTCGTTGTCGATGCCGCGTGAGGGCATCCTGGCCAAGGTTGCCGTGCACGAAGGCGACCACGTCCGCAAAGGGCAACTGCTGGCCGCATTGAACAGCGAACCGGCCAAGCTTGCCATCGATGCAGCACAGGCCCGCGTAGAACAGGCCAAGGCGCAACTGGCGCTGCTCGGCATCAAGCAGGCTGCCGCGAAACAGCGGGCCACGCGACTCGCTGCCGCTGTGGCGGCCGGCGCCGGTGACGGCCAGAGCGCCGACGATGCCCGCGAGGCGGCGGCACAACTGGTCGCCGAACAGGCCGCCGCCAAGGCCGCGCTGGACATGAGCCGGCAGAAGCTGGACGAGGCACGTTACGAACTGAAGCAACGCAGTCTTTTCGCACCGTTCGACGCCGATGTGGTGAAGATGTCCGCGCAACCCGGCGCCAGCGTGTCGCCCTCCTCGGGAGCACTGTTCACCCTGTTGCCGGATAAACCGCGTATCGTGCGCGCCGAACTCAACGAAAGCTTCGTCAGTGTGATCAAGCCGGGCATGCATGCGGAGGTCTACGCCAACAGCAACCCGGAAACCCAGCATTGGGGTGCCCACGTGCTGCGCATCGCTCAGGTCTACGGACCGGCAACGCTGGAGAACGATCCGCAGATACGCGCCAACGCGCGCACAGTGGAATGCGTGCTCGCCTTCGACAAGCCGCAGAACTTGCGTATCGGCCAACGCGTAACTGTACGCTTCGCCGCCCGCTATACCCCGAAAGACTGAGGAAACCGCAAGCTGCGACGCTAGCGTGCATACAAGGATCGCTGCCGCCCGGATGGTGGCGATTCCCATGCACAGGGCCGACGCGTGATTCAGCAGACTGATTTCTTTTTCGAAGGTGGCCGCAGTGGCGTACTGCTGATCCACGGCCTCACCGGCACGCCGATGGAAATGCGGCTGCTCGGCAAGGGGCTGAACCGTGCCGGCTTCACCGTCCATGGCATGCAGTTGGCCGGCCATTGCGGCAATGTCGAAGACCTGCTCGCCACCGGCTGGCGCGACTGGTATACCAGTGTGGAGGAAGCCGCCGACGCGATGCGCAACAAGGTCGACCACCTGTTTGTCGGCGGCCTGTCGATGGGCGCCCTGCTGGCGCTCAAACTGGCTGCCGAGCGACCCGACCAGATCGATGGTGTCGGCGTGTACGGCGCCACCTTCCGCTACGATGGCTGGAGCATTCCCCGGCTCGCACGGCTGTCATTCATGCTGCCGCTGTTGAAGAAGCTCGGTATCGGGCGCAACCGGCATTTCATGGAGCAGCCGCCTTACGGTATCCGTGACGAACGGTTGCGTGCGCAGATCAGCACCGCCATGCTCAGTGGCGACAGCGCCGCGGCCGGCCTGCCCGGCAACCCCTGGTACTCGCTGGCCGAAATGCATGGCCTGGCCGCCGATGTGCGGCGTCAGTTGTCGCAGGTCACCGCACCCTGCCTGGTGGCACATGCCAGCGAAGATGACATCGCCAGCCTGAAAAATGCCGAACTGGTGATGCGCCAGGTCAGCGCCCCGGCCGAGCTGCTGCTGCTCAAAGACAGCTACCACATGATTACCATCGACAAGGAGCGGCGCACCTTGATCGAGCGCTCGGCGGCCTTTTTCGACAATATTGCCGCCGCCGACACCCTCCAGCACGTCGTTGCGGCCTGAGCATGCCGGCCGCAGACCCCATCTCATCCCTGGTCGCCGTGCTGTGGCTGTTCAACGTGGTACTCGATACGGCCGGCCAGTTGGCGTTCAAGGCGGCGGCCGGCAACCCCGATGCCGGTGACGGCCTGGCACGCTGGAAACACATGGCGACACGGCCATGGCTCTGGCTTGGCATCACCTGCTATGTCGGCGAGTTTCTGGTCTGGATCGCGTTCCTGTCCCTGGTTCCGCTGTCCGAAGGTGTATTGCTGGGTTCGATCAACATCGTCGCGATCATGATCGCCGGGCGCTTCCTGTTCGGGGAAAAACTGACCCGGTTGCGGGTGATCGGCATCCTGCTGGTGACCCTCGGTGTAACCATCGTCGGGGTCGCCGGATGAAGCGCTTTTACCTGTTCGGTTTTTTGCTGCTGATGGCCTTCGACACGCTTTCGCAGGTCAGTTTCAAGTACGCCGGCAGCCAGGCGCTGCCGGTGGCCGCAAGCATGGCATGGCTGGCGCGGGTATTCGGTCAGCCCTGGGTATACGGTGCGCTGATCGGCTACATCGGTGCCTTTTTCACCTGGATGAGCCTGCTCAAGCACGCCCCGATCGGCCCGGCTTTTGCCGCCTCGCACCTGGAGGTGGTCTCAGTGATGCTGTTGTCGATCTGGCTGTTTGACGAGCCACTGACACTTCCCCGCGTACTCGGCGCCAGCGCCATCGTCGCCGGCATCGTCTGCCTCGGCCTGGCCGAGAGTCACCAGCACGACGTCGACGCCCAGCCGGGCGCGGCGGCGAGCTGAGTCCGCCACAGGCTGTGCGCATGCTGCCCCGTCGCCGCCTCGAATTGCCGCCAACCGCCGGTCTGCCATTGCGCTGGTCCGACCTGCGCCCCGGTGGCGCGACCTTGGCCGCGGACATAACCGCCCAACTCGGCACGCCACCCCTGCAACTGGAATGCTCCGGCACCGCCAGCCTGCTGATTGCCCTGAAAACGCTGCACCGACGACAACCCCATCGACATCGGGTGGTGGTGCCGGCCTACACCTGTCCGTTGGTGGCGATTGCAGTACGACAGGCCGGGCTGCAACTGCAGCTGTGCGATCTTCGCCACGGCCACTACGACATGGATACCTCCGCACTGCGCAGCGTCAGCGACGAACGCACGCTGGCGATCATCCCCACGCACCTGGGCGGTCGCGTCGCCGATGTTGCCGCTGCCGTGAATGTGGCACGCGAGGTCGGCGCCTATGTGATCGAGGATGCCGCCCAGGCACTTGGCGCCCGCCGCGATGGCGGCAGCGTGGGACTGCTCGGCGACGTCGGCTTTTTCAGCCTCGCCGCCGGCAAGGGCTTGTCGATCTATGAAGGTGGGCTGCTGTTGACCCGCGACCCGCTGCTGCGCGAGCAACTGGTGCACATGAGTGCGTCCCTGACCCGCGACCGGATCGACTGGGAAGCCCGCCGCAGCATCGAGTTGCTGGGCTACGCCGCGCTGTATCGTCCTGCCGGCCTGCGCCTGGCCTACGGCAATCCACTGCGCCGCGCGCTGCGTCGCCACGACCCGGTAAGCGCTGTAGGGGACGACTTTCCCCTGACCATACCGTTGCACCGGGTCGGTCACTGGCGTCAGGCCGTCGGCGCCCACGCCGCAGCCCGGCTGCCGGCGTTCGTCGAACAGCTGTCCATCCAGGCGCGGCGACGGTTGCGGCGACTGCAGCAAATCGATGGCATACAGATACTCGACGACCCACCCGGCGGCAGCGGTACCTGGCCCTTCCTGATGTTGCTGTTGCCCGCTGAAGCGCAGCGCGACCGCGCGCTGGTACAGCTATGGCAAGCCGGTCTTGGGGTCAGCCGCTTGTTTATCCACGCCCTTCCCGACTACGACTATCTCGCCGAGATCGTGCCGACCGAGGCGGTCCCAAACGCTGGTGACTTCGCGGCACGCAGCCTTACCGTCAGTAACAGTCCATGGGTTACCGACGAGGATTTCGAGACCATCTGCGGTGTGCTGGAGGCGACATCTGACTGACCCCGAACGCTCATTCGCGAACCATCGACACAAACGCGAGAAGCGGCGCGGGAAGCCGGGATGCCTCGCGTCGACCGCCAGTGGGAACGCGGGCTAATCCGCACCGCCAGAGACGCAAAACGCCCTTCGATCAAGCACGAGGCGGCGTGGAGTCAGGGGGATTGCTCGGGCCATCCTGGGCCTCACCCCTTCGCGCTGCGCGCTGCGGGGCCAGCCTGCGGCTGTCCAAATTCGTTCCAGACGAATTTGTCGACGGTGGAGGCAGGATGCCGGAGCGAACATCGGCGCAGCCGATGGCCCGGAGTGCGAGGCACAGGATGTGCCGAGTAACCGTTGGTTCGTCCACCACCGTCTCTCCGCCAGATACGCAAAACGCCGCTTTGGATCAGCGCGAGGCGGCGTGGAGTCATGGGGATTGCTCGGCCCATCCTGGGCCTCACCCCTTCGCGCTGCGCGCTGCGGGGCCAGCCTGCGGCTGTCCAAATTCGTTCCAGACGAATTTGTCGACTGTGGAGGCGGGATGCCGGAGCGAACATCGGCGCAGCCGATGGCCCGGAGGGCGAGGCACAGGATGTGCCGAGTAACCAGAGGGGTCGTCCACCACCGTCTCTCCGCCAGATACGCAAAACGCCGCTTTGGATCAAGCACGAGGCGGCGTGGAGTCATGGGGATTGCTCGGCCCATCCTGGGCCTCACCCCTTCGCGCTGCGCGCTGCGGGGCCAGCCTGCGGCTGTCCAAATTCGTTCCAGACGAATTTGTCGAACCGTTAGTTCGTCCACCACCGTCTCTCCGCCAGATACGCAAAACGCCCCATAAGGGGCGCTTTGCGTATCTGGCGGAGAGAGAGGGATTCGAACCCTCGATAAGGCTATAAACCCTATACTCCCTTAGCAGGGGAGCCCCTTCAGCCACTCGGGCATCTCTCCGGGTTTTTTCCGTGCTGCGGAGCCGGCAAGGATACTGGCCGACGTGCGCGAGGTAAAGCGTTCATTGCCTGATCAGGGTTCACCGGTCTCGCCGGGAACCTGGTCTTGTTCGTGCTCGTGCTCGCCCTTGATCCGCTGATAGATTTCTTCGCGATGCACGGACACGGTCTTGGGCGCATTGATGCCGATACGCACCTGATTGCCCTTGACGCCAAGAACAGTGACGGTCACCTCGTCACCGATCATCAGGGTCTCACCGACCCTGCGGGTCAGAATCAACATAGTTGCTACTCCATAAAAGCTGTTGGTCACAGGCCTGTGAATCGATGGCGCCTCACCCCGGAGCCTCCATCATTTCGCAGTTCGACGATTGATCCATCGAAGGCCCTACCGCCTTCCCGGCTCACAGCCAAAACACCTCCTGAGCGTCCTGACTGGCGGCGGCACCGTTACCGGTGGCGCCGACATTGTGCCGATACTAGCCGAGCGCGATTGCGATGTGCAATCCGCGTGGATCGCCATGAATGAACCGTTCAGATCCATACTTTGGCGTACTTACTGGCTCGAAACCCAGTCAGCCAGCGTCGCCAGGATTTTGGGCAGCTGCGGCAGATCCGCTCCGCCGCCCTGAGCCATGTCGGGGCGGCCACCGCCCTTGCCGTCGATCTGCGCAGCGACGTGCGCCACCACATTGCCGGCCTTGACCCGCTGCAGCGCCTTGCCGTGCACACCGGCGATCAATGACACGCGACCATCCGACGCGCCCGCCAGCAGGATCACGCAGTCGCCCAGTTTTTGCTTGAGTTGGTCCACCCCATCGCGCAGTGACTTGGCATCGAGCCCTTCCAGCCGTGCCGCAACGACCTTGATACCGTCGACATCCTTCGCGGAAGCGGCCAGATCCACGATCGCAGCACCCGCCGCCTTGCTGCGCAAAGAATCCAGTTCGCGCTCGAGCTTTTTCTTCTGCTCGAACAGCTGACGCAATTTTTCCACCACCTCATCGCCGCCGCTGGATAGGAGCTGTGACAGCTCGCCCAGGCGACGCTCCTCGTCGGCTACCAGCGCCAGTGCCGCCTCGCCGGTGACGGCCTCGATGCGACGCACTCCGGAAGCCACGCCGGCCTCGCTGACGATCTTGAACAAGCCGATGTCGCCGGTGCGCTCGACGTGGGTACCACCGCACAGTTCGGTGGAGAAATCGCCCATCTTCAGCACCCGCACCTGGTCACCGTATTTCTCGCCGAACAAGGCCATCGCACCGAATTCGATCGCCTCGTCGTACCCCATCTGGTGCACTTCGGCCATCACGTTGCGGCGCACCTCGGCATTCACCAGGGTCTCGACCCGAACCAGTTCGTCACGGCTCAACGGCTTGAAGTGCGAGAAATCGAAACGCAGGCGTTGCGGCGCCACCAGCGATCCTTTCTGCGCCACATGCTCGCCCAACACCTCGCGCAAGGCCGCGTGCAGCAAATGGGTGGCCGAATGATTGAGCACGATCGCCTGACGCCGGGCATCGTCCACGCGGGCCTCGACCACATCCCCGCTGCGCAGCGGCTGCGCACCACGCCAGCGGCCAGCATGGCCGAAGAACACACCGCCCATCTTCAGCGTGTCCTCGACCTCGAAACACCCCGCGGCACTCAGCAACTCACCGGTATCGCCGACCTGGCCACCGGATTCGGCATAAAACGGTGTCTGATCGAGGATCAACAAGCCCTCCTCGCCATCAGCAAGCTGCGCGACCTTGTTGCCACCACGAAGGATTCCCAGCACCTTGCTGTCGATGCTGCGCCGCGCCTCGTAGCCCAGAAACCGGGTGGCTTTCAACTGGCTGGCGAGCTCGGCCGGCATCTGTCCGCGGGCCTCGAAACGCCCCGCGGCGCGGGCGCGCTCGCGCTGTTCGTTCATCGCCCGCTCGAAGCCGTCCATGTCGACCTCGAGACCGCGCTCGCGGGCGATATCGGCGGTCAGGTCAACCGGAAAACCGTAGGTATCGTAGAGACGGAACGCATCCGCACCGGCAATCGTCTTGCTGGCCTTTGCCGCGACCTCGTCGAACAGGCGCATACCATGTTCCAGCGTCTCGCCGAAACGCTGTTCCTCGGCCCGCAAGGCCTCTTCGACAAAGGCCTGCCTCGAGGCGAACTCCGGATACGGCTGTCCCATTTCCTCGACCAGTGGCGCCACCATCTTCCAGAAGAAATCGCCACGCACCCCGAGCATCCAGCCGTGCCGCAACGCCCGCCGGATGATCCGTCGCAGCACGTAGCCACGGCCCTCATTGGATGGCAGTACGCCGTCGACAATCAGGAACGCGCAGGCACGGATGTGATCGGCGATCACCCGCAGCGACTTGTTCGACAAGTCGGCGGTGCCGGTAAGCTTCCCGGCTGCCGCGATCAGACGGACGAACAGGTCGATCTCGTAGTTGGAGTGCACATGCTGCAGGATCGCCGCGAGGCGCTCCAGGCCCATGCCGGTGTCCACGCACGGTGCCGGCAGCGGACTCAGCGTGCCATCCGGCGCCCGGTCGAACTGCATGAACACCAGGTTCCAGATCTCGATGTAGCGATCGCCATCCTCATCCGGCGAGCCCGGCGGCCCGCCGGCAATCTGCGGGCCGTGATCGTAGAAAATCTCGGAACTCGGGCCGCACGGCCCGGTGTCGGCCATCTGCCAGAAGTTGTCGGAGGCAAACGGCGCACCCTTGTTGTCGCCGATGCGGATGATCCGCTCGGCCGGCACCCCGATCTCGTCGCGCCAGATTCCAAAGGCCTCGTCATCGGTGTGATAGATCGTCACCGTGAGCTTTTCCGCCGGCAGCTTGAATACCTCGGTCAGCAGCTCCCAGGCCCAGACGATCGCTTCGCGCTTGAAGTAGTCGCCGAACGACCAGTTGCCGAGCATTTCGAAAAACGTATGATGCCGCGCGGTATAGCCCACGGCGTCGAGATCGTTGTGCTTGCCGCCGGCACGCAGGCAGCGCTGCACATCGACCGCGCGCACATAGCCCGGCTTCTCGCTGCCGAGAAACACGTTCTTGAACGGCACCATGCCCGAGTTGGTGAACAGCAGGGTCGGATCGCTCGACGGCACCAGCGAGCTGGAGGGCACGACGGTGTGCCCCTTGGCGTGGAAAAAATCGAGGAAGGCGGAACGGATTTCGGAAGTCTTCATGCAGATCGCAAAGGCCAGCTGAAAGAAAGGCCGCGCCATGGTCAGGCCGACGCAATCATTCCCACCGTCATTCGGGATGACGGATATCAGGCATCGTCGTCAGCAACCTCGTCCACATCGGCGCGGGTAACACTGCGTACTGTGGCGGCGGGAAAGCCCCGACGCAAGAGGAACTGCGCCCGACGGGCACGCTCGGCGACCTCTGCGGCGCCGCCTCGACCGTAGCGTCGACGCAACTGGGCGGCAGCGGAAACCTCCCAGTCCACCTCGGCAGCGTCCAGCAATTTGCGGATCTGCAGATCGGACAGCCCATGGCTCTTCAACTCGACGCGCAAGCGCAACGGCCCGTAGCCCTGGCCGATCCGGCTGCGCAACAACGCTTCGGCAAAGCGCTCGTCATCCTGATAATGCTGTTCACCCAGACGATCCACGGCAGCTACCGATTCCTCGCCATCGTAGCCGCCCTGCTGCAGCTTGGTTTTCAGTTCCTTGCGTGAATGCTCCCGCCGGGCCAGCAGGCCCAGCGCCTTGTCGTAAGCACTGCGCTTCGGCCGGGCCGGATCGCCGGAACCGGAAGCACGGCGTTTCAACGCGACACAAACCGACATGGCCCGGGCAAGCCGGGCCATGCTTTTTGCGGGAGACCGTCAATCCCCATCGATCACGCTTCCTCGGCAGCCTCTTCCGTGGCAGCCACCGCAGGCTTGCCCACCGGCACCAGCAGGCGCAGGCGCAACTCCTTGTCGAGTTCGTCGGTGATGGCCGGGTTGTCGCGCAGGAACTGGCGCACGTTTTCCTTGCCCTGGCCGATCCGGTCGCCCTTGTAGCTGTACCAGGCACCGGATTTGTCGATCAGGTTTTCCGCCACGCCCAGCTCGATGATCTCGCCCTCGCGTGAGGTGCCCTCGCCGTAGAGAATCTCGAACTCGCACTTGCGGAACGGCGGCGCAACCTTGTTCTTGACCACCTTGACCCGGGTTTCGGAGCCGATGATCTCGTCGCCCTTCTTCACCGCGCCGATGCGGCGGATATCCAGGCGCACCGAGGCGTAGAACTTCAGCGCATTGCCACCGGTAGTGGTTTCGGGGCTGCCGAACATCACGCCGATCTTCATGCGGATCTGGTTGATGAAGATCACCAGGGTGCCGGATTTCTTGATGTTGGCGGTAAGCTTGCGCAAGGCCTGACTCATCAGACGGGCGTGCAGGCCGACATGGGAGTCGCCCATCTCGCCTTCGATTTCGGCCTTCGGGGTCAAGGCGGCGACCGAGTCGACCACCACCATGTCGACCGCGCCCGAGCGCACCAGCATGTCGGCGATCTCCAGCGCCTGTTCGCCGGTGTCCGGCTGCGACACCAGCAGGTCATCGACCTTGACGCCGAGCTTTTCGGCGTAGGTCGGGTCGAGTGCATGCTCGGCATCGATGAACGCGGCGGTACCGCCGGTGCGCTGGCAGCTGGCGATCGCCTGCAGGGTCATGGTGGTCTTGCCGGAGGATTCCGGACCGTAGATCTCGACCACGCGGCCGCGCGGCAAACCGCCGACACCGAGCGCGATGTCGAGCCCCAGCGAACCGGTCGATACCGTCTCGATGGCTTCGTTGACGCGGTCGCCCATGCGCATGATCGCGCCCTTGCCAAACTGCTTTTCAATCTGGCCGAGGGCGGAAGTGAGTGCCTTGCGCTTGTTGTCATCCATCGTCTTGATTCCGGTTGGTCAGTTATGGAGTGCAGTCAGGATGCCGATGATGCCCGGGTCACGTCTCACGGGCTGCGATCATCACGACCCGCTGCAGGAATGGCAGTATCCCATACCGTACCGGCCGGTCTGGAGGCCTGACCCGCGTCAGTCTGTCAGCATTTTCCGCAAGCCGGCGAGCGCCGCCGCCACCGTCTGGCGCCGGACGGCCTCGCGGTCGCCCGCAAACTGGAACCATTGGGCATGGCCGTAGCCGCCACGGCGCTTCCAGCCGATCCATACCGTGCCGACCGGCTTGTCTGCAGTGCCGCCCGAAGGCCCGGCGATGCCGGTGACCGCCACCGCCAGCCCGGCCCCGAAGCGCGCCAGTGCCCCGGACACCATTTCCAGCGCGGTTTCCTCGCTGACTGCGCCGGTACGCTCCAGGGTCTGCGGATTGACCCCGAGCAAGGCCTCCTTGGCCTGATAGCTGTAGGTCACCACGCCGGCGTCAAACCAGGCCGAGCTGCCCGCCAGGTCGGTCAGCGTCTTGGCGATCCAGCCGCCGGTGCACGACTCGGCCGTCACCAGCATCAACTTGTGGCGTTGTACCTCGATTGCCACCTCACCGGCCAGCGCCAGCAACTGACCATCAGTAGGAACGGACGACGACTCCATGCGAGACTCCCGGACTTGAGTGGACCCGATGCAACGCACGGGGCTACCGTTCTACCCGTTCCGCGCGACCACGCCAAGACTTGCATTGCATGAGCCAAGACGAACTCCCCAAGCACACGCCGTTCATGCGCCAGTACCTCGCCGCCAAGGCCGAGCACCCGGAGGTATTGCTGTTTTTTCGCATGGGCGACTTTTACGAGCTGTTCTACGACGACGCACGCAAGGCGGCGCGGCTGCTCGATATCACCCTGACCCAGCGCGGGCAGTCGGCCGGCGCGCCGATTCCGATGGCCGGTGTGCCGTACCACGCGGCAGAGAATTACCTCGCCCGTCTGGTCCGCCTTGGCGAGTCGGTGGCGATTTGTGAGCAGATCGGCGACCCGGCACTGGCCAAGGGCATCGTCGAGCGCAAGGTGGTGCGCATCATCACCCCCGGCACGGTAACCGATGCCGCGTTGCTGGAAGACCGCCGCGACAACCTGCTGCTGGCGATTTCCGCTGGAGCCGGCAAGGGTTACGGCCTGGCCTGGGTCGACCTGTCCAGCGGCCGTTTCCTGCTCAGTGAGGTACCGCATGCCGAAGCGCTGGCGGCCGAACTGGCGCGTCTGCAGCCGGCCGAGACCCTGATCGACGAGGGTGTCGCCTGGCCGAAACTGGTCGAAACACTGACCGGCCTGCGCAAGCGCCCGCCGTGGCATTTCGACGGTGATGCCGCCAACCGCGAATTGAAGCGTTTCTTCGGCACGCGCGACCTCGGCGGCTTCGGCATTCACGACATGCCGCTGGCGGTGGCCGCAGCCGGCTGCCTGCTCGGCTATATCGAGGAAACCCAGAAAAGCGCCCTGCCCCACCTCACCGGCATGGCCGTGGAGAGCGCCAGCGAGACCATCGCGCTGGACGCCGCCACACGGCACAATCTGGAACTGGACACGCATCCAGGCGGGCGCAGCGAACACACCTTGCTCGGCGTACTCGACGAAACCGTGACCCCGATGGGCGCGCGTCTGTTGCGGCGCTGGCTGAACCGCCCGCTGCGCGCGCGCGAACCGCTGCGGCTTCGCCACCAGGCAATCGGCACGCTGATCGACAGTCGTGGTCACGAGAGTCTGCGCGAGACGTTGCGGAGCATCGGTGACCTCGAACGCATCCTCGCCCGCGTCGCCTTGCGTTCGGCGCGACCGCGCGATCTGTCCACCTTGCGCGACGGCCTGGCCGCCGCACCCACGCTGCGCGAGCAGATCGCGGCGCTGGACAGCCCCTTGCTGCATGCGCTGGTCGAGCGCATCGGCGACCATGCGGACACCGCGTCCCTGCTCGCACGTGCGGTGGTCGAACAGCCGCCGGTACTGCAACGCGATGGCGGCGTGATCGCCGACAGCTACGACGCCGAGCTCGACGAATTGCGCCGGCTTTCCACCCACGCCGACCAATACCTGGTGGAGCTGGAAGAGCGTGAGAAAGCGGCCAGCGGCATCAGCACGCTCAAGGTCGGCTACAACCGCGTCCACGGCTACTACATCGAGATCAGCAAGGCGCAGTCCGACAAGGCACCCACCCACTACACCCGACGCCAGACCACCAAGAACGCCGAGCGCTACATCACCGAGGAGCTGAAAACCTTCGAGGACAAGGTGCTGTCGGCCAAGGAGCGCTCGCTGATGCGCGAACGCGTGCTGTACGAGGCCTTGCTCGACCGCCTGACCGAACAACTGGAGCCACTGAAAGCCGCCGCCGCCGCGATCGCCGAACTCGACGTGCTGGCAACCCTGGCCGAACGCGCGCAGGCGCTGGACTGGAGCGCGCCGGAACTCACCGAAGACACCTGCATTGACATCGAGCGCGGCCGGCATCCGGTGGTCGAGAAGGTGCGCGAGGAGCCGTTCGAACCGAACGACCTGCGCCTGGACGACAGCCGCCGCATGCTGGTGATCACCGGGCCCAACATGGGCGGCAAGTCAACCTACATGCGGCAGAACGCGCTGATCGTGCTGCTGGCGCACATCGGCAGCTACGTACCGGCGATGCGCGCCGTGATCGGCCCGATCGATCGCATCTTCACCCGCATCGGCGCCGGCGACGACCTCTCGCGCGGCCAGTCGACCTTCATGGTGGAAATGAGCGAGACCGCCAATATCCTGCACAACGCCACCGAGCACAGCCTGGTGCTGATGGACGAAGTCGGCCGCGGCACCAGCACCTACGACGGCCTGTCGCTGGCACAGGCCTGCGCCGTGCACCTGGCCACACGCAACCGCGCCTTCACCCTGTTTGCCACGCACTACTTCGAACTCACCGCGCTGGCGGCACAGCATCCGGGCATCGCCAACGTGCACCTGGACGCGGTGGAGTTTCACGATCAGAAGCGCGGCGAACAGCTGGTCTTCATGCACGCTGTCAAGGACGGCCCCGCCAACCGCAGCTTCGGCCTGCAGGTGGCGGCTCTGGCCGGCCTGCCCCGCCCCGCACTCGATGAAGCCCGTCGCATCCTTCAAGCCCTCGAGCGCAGTGAACTGCCCGACAGCGGGACACCCCATCGCACCGGAAAGGCAGCCCGGGCCGATACCCCGCAACTCGCCCTGTTTGCCCCTCCCGCGCCGTGCCCCAGCGAAACGCTGTTGCGCACGCTGGACCCGGACGCGATGACGCCGCGCGAGGCCCACAATGCGCTGTATCGCCTGCGCGGCCTGCTGCCCAGGTAGGTTCGGCACGCTGTGAACCGGGGCCAGCTTGCCATACCATCGAGACAACCTCGGGCCGCGTCATCAAGGTGACGTGCCCGGATCCGTCAGTGTGCGACGACGTCTCACGCGTCGCCGCCTTCCCCCTGCGAGAACCCCATGACCGACAGCACCCCCTACCAACCGGCGAAAATCTGGCACTGGAACAAGGACAATGGCGGGCGCTTCGCCAGCATCAACCGGCCGACGGCCGGGGCGACCCACGAGAAAACCCTGCCGGTCGGGCACCATCCGCTGCAGCTGTATTCGCTGGCCACGCCCAACGGCGTCAAGGTGACGGTGATGCTTGAGGAGCTGCTCGCCCTCGGGCACGCCGGCGCGGAATACGATGCATGGCTGATCCGCATCGACGAGGGTGACCAGTTCGGCAGTGGCTTTGTCGAGATCAACCCGAACTCGAAGATCCCGGCGCTGCTCGATCGCAGTGGGGAGCCGCCGGTGCGCGTGTTCGAATCCGGCGCCATCCTGCTCTATCTGGCCGAAAAGTTCGGTGCGTTGCTGCCCACCGCACATGCCGCACGTACCGAATGCCTGAACTGGCTGTTCTGGCAGATGGGCAGCGGTCCGTTCCTCGGTGGCGGCTTCGGCCATTTCTATGCGTACGCACCGACAAAGATCGAATACGCCATCGACCGCTTCGCGATGGAGGTCAAGCGCCAGCTCGACGTGCTCGACCGACAACTCGCCGAGCATGAATACCTTGCCGGCGAGGCGTACTCGATTGCCGACATCGCCGTGTGGCCATGGTACGGCGCGCTAGTGCGCGGCGTGCTGTACGACGCCGGCGAATTCCTGCAGGTCCAGGACTATGCGCATGTCCAGCGCTGGGCCACCGCCATTGCCGAACGCCCGACCGTACAGCGCGGGCGCATGGTCAATCGTTCGTTCGGCGAGCTGTCCAGCCAGTTGCACGAGCGACACGACGCGCACGATTTCCAGACCCATACGCAAGACAAACTGCAGTCCGTTCCCGACGTCGGCACCCGCGGAGATCAACCATGAAACTTTACGACAGCCATCGCGCACCCAATCCGCGCCGCGTGCGCTGGTGCATGGTGGAAAAAGGCATCGAGGATATCGAGATCGTGCCGATCGACATCTTCAAGGGCGAGCACCGCACGCCCGAGTACCGCGCCCGGGCGGGTTTGTCGAACGTGCCCGTACTCGAACTCGACGATGGCACGGCGATTACCGAATCTATTGCGATCTGCCGCTATCTGGAGAGCCGCTATCCCGAGCCCAACCTGTTCGGCCGGGACGCGAAGGAAATCGCCATCGTGGAAATGTGGATGCGCCGCGCCGAAATGCTGCTGGCGACGCCGCTGATGCTGGCGGTTCGACATAGTCATCCGGCGCTGGCGGCGCTGGAGAAGCAGGTACCCGAATTTGCCGCCACCTATTTGGCCGGGGCCCAGCGCGCCCTGCCGCTGTTCAATCGCCGGCTCGGCGAGAGCCCCTTCATCGCGGGCGAACGCTTGACCATTGCCGACATCGTGGCGTTCACCGGCCTGGACTTTGCGCGCATGGTGAAGTTCCGGCCAGACGCGTCCCTGAACCACGTGATGCAGTGGGCCGAGACGATGCGGCAGCGACCCGCGGCCGCAGCAGGAGCCTGAGCCACAAGCCGCCGCCGTGGCGACGCGCGGCGCGCCTCATCGATAGTCAAAAACTATCGTACCCATCAAAATAAATGCCTTTTATCAATGACACGGATACCGTAACGTCATCCAGGCAGATCGCAGCATCGCGACTTCACATGGCGCAATTCGGACGCCCAGGCGCACCGAGTCGCTGGACCCAACCGACCAGAGGTAGCTGACGCATGTCAATCGAATCGAAATGCCCGTTCAATCACGGCGCCGCCAGCGGCCCTTCAAATAGCGACTGGTGGCCGAACCAGCTCAGCCTGAAGATCCTCCATCAGAACTCACCTGTATCCGATCCCATGGGCAAGGACTTCGACTACGCCGCGGAATTCAAGAAGCTCGACCTGGCCGCGGTGAAGAAAGACCTCCACGCGCTGATGACCGACTCGCAGGACTGGTGGCCGGCCGATTACGGTCACTATGGACCGTTTTTCATCCGCATGGCCTGGCACGGTGCAGGCACCTACCGCATTGGCGACGGTCGTGGCGGA